>CAZOMT010000014.1:0-2204 GCA_964581255.1 uncultured Thermodesulfatator sp. | reverse complement strand
CCATTGGCGGTGGAATGGTTGGCCCAAAGATCCAGAAGAAGCTTCCTGAGATATTCCTGAAGAGGATGCTGGCTCTTGCCCTTATCATCGTCTTCATGAAATACACAAAGCTCCTTCCATTCATGAGATAAGAAAACCTTTTATTGACCCTCCAGGTAACCCGCCTGCCATCAAGCTTGCAAAAGATGGCGGGCGGCTTTATTTTGTGCCCCATGGATTTCTTACTTACCCAGATCAATGCCATATTCGACTGGATCTTTGCAGGAATAGTAGTACCTCTATTCTCTACAGCCTCCCGCATCTTGGAGTTGGCCATCTTGAGACCAATGGACGCAATGCATTTTCCGTTCTGGCTGGAAATCGTAGTGATTGCCTCTTTAACAGCACTTCTATCCCTGTTCATAAGAAGGCTTCTCAAAATAGATGAAAAGGAAGCAGCCTTCCAAGAGGCGTTTCTGGCAAGAAAACAGGCCCAAGAACTTATTAAAGACATAGACGACTGGAAAAAACAAGCAGTCCTATACGATGCCAGCGACAAACAACTAGACGAAGAATTCAATACCTATCTTGCACAGCGTTTCGCAAGATATGGCCTGACCTATCTCATGCCTGTATTTCTGGTGCTTTTTTGGCTGGATTCCGTAAGGCCAGCATGGCTGCTGGAAGCTCAGACAGGCTCTCCCTTTGCCATCGATCTGCCACCCAACAGTTTTGGTATTCCGGGAATTTCCATTCCGCTACTATTTCTGACAGTATATCTCCTTTTGATAGCAGGCTATTTCAAGTTTAGGAAAAAGCCCAAGATAGATCTTTCTGCCCTTTCTAAGTATTCTCAAAAATAGCACAACTTTCAGTGAAGCAAAAAAGGTACAGGTGCATCATTTAGATGGCACTTCTTTTTTCAAGATTTATTAATGGTTATCATTGGAAATATTTTAAGGGATATCTTGATTAACTAATTGATAATGTAAACTTTTCCTATTCCTTTTAACAAAGAAAACCTTTGCCCGCTATCAAAATCCAAATAAATAAATCCCTATTTGAAGTGCAACCCAAAAGTTGCACTTTGTTCTTATTGTAATTTCTTCAATTTTTTTATGTTTTTACAAGTTAATGATTTTACATAAATTTTTTGAAATCAAAACATGTACTGAATCAGGCATGGGAATTGCGTGTATTTTCTCAATTAAAATCAACCCGGAGGTGTTTTTTATGAAAAAGGACAAGATACCGGCGGCCACAATAATCAGGTTGTCGGTTTACCAGCGTTACCTCAAGAGACTTCTTAACAGAGGTGTCAAGGTGGTATCATCGAATGAACTTGCCATGGAGGCGAGTGTCAATCCGGCACAACTGAGGAAAGATCTCTCTTATTTCGGTAGGTTCGGTGTGAGGGGGGTTGGCTATGACGTTGCCTCTCTTTCAAGAACCATCTCCGGCATCTTGGGTCTGGTGGATGAATGGAGAGTGGTTCTCATAGGAACCGGACCCATTGGCCAAGCACTTTTGAGGCATCCGCAGTTTGCCAAGCAAGGTTATCACTTTGAGGCGGTTTTTGACATAGACGAATCCAATGTTGGCAAGGAATTTGACGGTGGCCTCAAAGTACATGGCCTGGACAAGCTTCCAGAAATAGTCAGGGAGAACTCCATTCAACTTGCTGTCCTGGCAGTCCCCTCTGACAAGGCTCAAGAGGTAGCTGACAAGCTTGTTGAATGCGGAGTGAGGGGCATCCTCAACTTCTCTCCAACAAGGATAAAGGTCCCAAGGGGTGTCAGCGTGCAATATGTGGATTTCACCATTTTGCTGGACAGCCTGACCTACAATATTTCTAGGAACCGAGGCAAGGCAGTGGATACTAGTTCGGAAACAGGCAAACCAAAATGGGGCAGAGAGCACAGCTGGCCAGTGGTTCAGTCCAATATCCATGGTCAAGAGGTTGGCTTGAGCAGTTAGTGCAACAAAAAGGTTGCACTTAATCTTTAATAAAGAGAGAGGAGAAAGTCATGAAGAGAAAGTTTTTTTTGCAATTCCTATCTGTCCTTGTAGTGCTGGCATTTTCAGCTGTCAGTTCCTTTGCTATCGAGGCAACCATCACGTCAGGAGACAGGGTCAAGGCCGGTAATCCTGTTACGGTAAAGGGCAAGATCGATCCTGGCCAGGACTTATACGTGGTCATCTGCACAGAAAAGATGTTCAAGCCT
>CAZOMT010000013.1:0-23604 GCA_964581255.1 uncultured Thermodesulfatator sp. | reverse complement strand
GTGTGTCCATGGGCTAAAAACATTTGATCGTGGATGCCTTTGTTTCTTTATTTTCAGTAAGTTATTTTTGTCGGAAACTTGAATAAATTTTCTGGTCAATTTTTGGATTTTCAAGCAAAACAGTTCTGATTAGAATTTTTTTCTTTATTAATCTTATCATGTACATTACAATACAAAGTGCCTTCCAGAGGTTACATATTGTATTCGGTATCAGAAGCTTTTGGAGATGAGTCAATTCATTTCAGGGTTATTCTGTCCGGGGCCATTTGTACTTTTGGAATATTATCAAGCTTTTATGGAAAGGAGTACCAAGGTAAATGGCAGAAGGTAAGGTAAAATGGTTCAATGACAAGAAGGGTTATGGTTTCATTGAAATTGAGGGACAGGCAGACGTCTTTGTGCACTATTCAGGAATAGTGACAGACGGCTTTAAATCACTCAGGGAGGGAGAATCAGTTACCTTCGACATTGAAGAAACAAGCAGGGGGCCCCAGGCTGTAAACGTCCAAAAGGCTTAACTGAGAAACAAACACGATTAACACATCCAAAAAGGCGCTTATTAAGGCGCCTTTTTTTATTTCAAATGGCATCTTCCAGATTCACCACTGTGCAAGTCATGGTATGCTTTATGGCTCCTATACCCTGGAGTCTCTGCATCACTATATGGGACAGCGAATCGTGGGAATCTGTCTCAACTTGAGCTATTATGTCATAAGGGCCCATGATCACATCGAGATGTTTGATCTCCGACATCTTTCTAAGGTCTTTAACCACGTCCGTGGTCTTTCCTATCTGGGTATTTATGAGAATATAGGCCTTGATAGACATCTTTTTTCCTCCTTTTCTTTTTAAGCATGATCTCAGCCACGAGATCCATGCCAAACCTGATCAAAAGTCCTGCTGCTATCCACGTGACCGGCCTCGTGAATAACCTCTTCCTCTTTAAGGTCATTTTAGGCCTATCCTATTGGTTTGTAGTGCAAGAAGCACCTGCGCACGACAAACATCCACCTAGGAACAGTTTTTTCTTGACCCAACCCATAGCGTATCTCAACAGTTCTTTTTCATCCCTTGAAATCCTTTCTATAACCTCGGGATCCTCCATATAACGTTCCAGATTGGGCCCTTCTAGAAAATTTTGTTTGAATGAATCGATATCGTAACAACCCATATAAAATATATCTATCTGGTCGGCTGTTAGGTGTTCAATCCCTGCCTCTGTTTTGGCCTGAAGAAGCTCGCCAAAAACATCGTTCATCTCGTTATATTCATCCAGTCCCTCATTTTCCTTCCATTGCCGCACAGTCCAAGTCTTACAGTCCCTGAAGCCAAGACAATCTGGCTCCCTCACTATGAAAAAGAATTCCTCAACACCTTCCATATCCTTGCTGCGCCTCGCCATACGGGCAAGGGGATATGTCCTGCAAGCACCTGGACGGGCCTCATAGATGGTGCAACCCTTGCCTTCTTCAAGAAATGGACATTTCAGATAAGGCCCCTCCATCTTCAGCATGACTACCGGAAGGCCAGACTCAAAACCCACATGTACGGACGTATATCTTTTGAGAAAATCCCCTGACTTCAAACCGAGCCTGTTTTTCAATACCATTATGTCATAGGGCATTAAAACCAGATTCAAGTCGTGGCAGCATTTGGTAAAACATTTCTTTTCGGGGGTACATGAAAAACAGAAGGTATCATCATCTTTCAATTTTTTGGATCCATCCATATATGCTTCAGGGCCTTCAGACATTGCTCACTCCTTTATTCCAAAGTTATTTTATTGTCCTTATTCTACTTCAAAAACGATGCGTTGGCAGCTCCAGATACTCGAGCCACAAGAAAAATATCGAAAGGCTTTCTCAGATTATTCAGATTATAGATATGAAAATGGCACTCAAGCGAAAGGCCAAGTTTTTCTCAAGGCCACCCCTAAGATAAATGTCGTCCTCTATCCTCGTCAACATCTGGGTCATTATAACCTCAAAACCCATGTTGATATAGCCATCTTCTCCAACCTCGTTAGTAACAAAGAGAAGTCTTCCTGAAACGTCCCGGTATGTCTTCATGCGCCAGTTCACTTGCGCCATATTGCTATATAGCCTCTGGAGACGCCTCAAGTCTATTTGGCACCCTGTGAGAAAAAAGGTGCCCCCAGTGTCATATGCCTCGTCTATGCTCCTTTTTAGGCCTAACCCCAGAAGAAACACCCTGTCGGGAATTATCGGATTTGGCGAGAACGCTTCATCGAGCAACTGATGGGAGGCCATTTCTTGAAGGTTTGGATAAAGCATCTCACCCTGCCCAAATATGGCTGAAAGTTTGATTTTCCATCTCTTGTGGTCTGGCTCATACCTAGGATTTTTTGCATATAACCTCTGCACCAGTTCCTCGATACACTTATAATATCTGCCAAGGTGATAAGCTATTATCTTAACGTCTGGCCCGCAAACCGCATCTCTGCAACCCTTTCGAAAGCCTGGTGTGCATCCAGAAATGACAACCATTATCATAAGACAGGCAGCCAGCATGTCTTTAAGATGCATCCTAGACCTAAACGAAGTAGCTGAGAACATAGTTTGAAATATAGCGCCCCCTTTTTGTAAGGGCCAACCTCTTGTTTTCTGGAAAACGCCTAATGAGCCCATCCCTTTCCATGCGGGAAATGATCTGTCCATAATATTTCAAGCAATCCAGGCCGAACCTATTGGAGAATTCATCAATGTCCACCCCCTGATTCATCCTCAAGGCCATTACGAAGGCCTCTCTGAATCTTGCTTCTGAGCCGAGTTTCTCTATCTCGGCAACTGGCAACTGCCCCCTCTGCAACGCTCGAATATAACCATCAAGGCTGGAAACGTTTCTGATCCTCTTTCCCCTTAAGTATGAACAGGCTGAGCAGCCTATTCCAAGATATTGCCTCCCTGTCCAATAACCGATATTGTGCCGACACTGAAAGCCTGGCCTTGAAAAGTTGGAGATCTCATATTGTTCATATCCGTGTGCCAAAAGGGTTTCTTCCACTAGCTCTGTAAGAGCAAGCCTTGTTTCCTGATCCAAGACAGAAATTTCACCTCTGTCAACTGCCCTTTTCATGGGGGTGCCATCCTCAAAACTCAATTCATAACAGGACACGTGTTCAGGCTTAAAGCCCAAGGCCTTTTCCAAACTGTAGGCAACTCTAGCCTCGTCCTGCCCTGGTATTGAATAGATAAGATCAAGGCTGAGATTAGATATGCCTGCTTCTCTTACATCACGCACGGCTTCAACTACCTCTTTAACCCCATGCACCCTACCAAGCGTCCTTAAATCCTGTTCGTCCATGGATTGAACCCCAAGACTCACCCTGTTCAACCCCTTGTCTTTTAATGCCTGCACCAAATCCAAAGTTACCGAATCGGGATTGCATTCCATTGACAGCTCAAGGCCTTTATCTTGGATGTCGAATAGGTGAAATGCCGACTCCAGGAGTGTGCCAATATATTCGAGGGGGACAAAAGAAGGAGTGCCTCCACCAATATAAATGCTGTCAAAAGAGACAGAGGCGAGCTGACAAGAGGCGGCACGAAGTCGCATCTCCTTTTCCATGGCATCAAAATATCGTTTTATTACCCCGTCTTGACCCACAGTATAGGAAACAAAACTACAATATCCACATTTCTTCCTGCAAAAGGGTATGTGAAAATAAAGGCCGGCCAATTTATCAGATCTTCTTCCCCTGGCAGAAAAGAAATTTTTCTACACTTTCACTCCTTGAACTCTTTGGTTTGAATAGTTTTACAGAGTCAAATAAAGCAATAAGATCCTTCCTGAAAATGGGGAGATCCTCTCCTTCAAAGACCTTACAGAAAAAAAATCCCTTTCCCTTGAGGGTGGAGATAGCTATATCAAGGGCATAACGGGCAAGCTCCATGGACCGGTAATGATCCAGATCCTTCCTGCCGCTGGTACTAGGAGCCATATCACTCAACACCACGTGAAATTTACCAAAGCGATCACAAAATTCCTCTGGATTCATGGAGAAGATATCCGTCTTGATAAATTCTATATTCGGTCCATGCACTTTGAGCCTGTGAAGGTCCAGGGCAGTAACCCTTCCCTTGGGGCCTATTATCCTGGAAACATATTTGGTCCATGAACCAGGTGCAGCACCAAGGTCCAACACTGATTGGCCTGAACGCAGAAATCTATACTTTTGTTGCGCCTCTTGAAGCTTGTATACGCTCCGTGCGGGATAGCCTTCCTGTTTTGCCCTGTGAAAATAATGATCTTGTACCTTTTTCATATCTTAACCAATGGGTCACAAAAACCTTTTCAGTCTGGAACAATGGTGTCCACCACGTGACAGGCCAATGTATTCCGTTTATCTGCAATATGCCCAGAAAGGCCTATCTTAAGCCTAAGCAGACATCCCGAGCATGTAGTGGTCAGAAGCCTCACGTCTTCGCCTATACTTGCAATGGTTTTTTTAAATATTTGAGCTGAAAGGTCAGGCCTTGCAAAACCGAATAACCCTCCTTGCCCACAGCACCCTGATTGACCATATCGAAATCCCTTGCCCAAATTGCGCTCAAGAAGGCGCAGTGGATCATCACCCTTAGAAAGGTCATAGCGTTGATGGCAGGGCATTTGAAAAGAGACGATCCTTCCAGCTGTGCAATTTGCCGGCCGCAAGAACTCAAGGGCTGCCTGGGAAAATTCCATGACCTTTTCAGAAATGGCAGAAGCACGATGCCACTCTTTGGATCCTTTCTCAAAAACCTGGGGCCATTTCTTTATCATGGAGGCACAAGAAGCGCATGCGGTAAGAAGGATGTCGAACTCTTCGTTCTCAAGTGCCTCAAGATTCTTACTAATCGCCCTTTTCACGTATCCTGTTGCGCCTGCAGAAAAGGCAGGCAAGCCACAACAAACCTGATCTACAGGAATTGAAATTTGGCCATTAAATATGGCTGAAACCTTTGCGGCCACTTGGGAAAACAACATATTTTGTGAGCACCCTACAAAAAAGGCAATTTGCGGGACAGGCTCCTTAAATTCAATATGGCGGGCCTTTTCAAGGTATCGCCTAGTCCACTCACTGGGAGAAGCAAGAAAGGGGGGGTTGTGCCTTCCCAAGAACTTGGTAGCGCTTTTATAGCCTTGAAAAATCGTCTTCAATGATCCTGTATCGGATTTGCCGACCTTGTCACTGCTTGGTATGAGATCTGCTGCCTTTATGGCAAATTTGGCAAGATTTTGATGGGAAAATAAATTATACACCGGATAGGGCAAGGTGCGGAAAAAACGATGCACAGCCCTTTGCGAACGGATTAACGCACAGACATCTGCCCCGGAAGTGCAAACCGCACTGCATGCACCACACTGAAGACATGCCTTGATGGTCTCTCTAACCAGACCTTGTCCTCTATCGATGCCAGAAGCATGAATAAGATAATTTTTCCCCCTTGGCGAAAAACGCTCCTTTAACGTTGCCTCATACACTGGACAGACACTTAGACATGCACCACATCTGACGCACTTGTCATCAATCATATTAGTGGCCATGGAGACCGTAACATCTGATTGCCTGGAAATAACCATAACTGAAAGGCCCTAATCTTGGCTCTGCCACTGAAGTCATCCCTTTCGGAAAAACAAGGAAGATGACCGCCACCTAAAAAGGCGCTGCAAGAATAAGGGTCCAGTATCTTTTGCCTCTTTGATCCATCACGCACGAAGCGCCCATTTCCTGGAAATCGGGGAACATCAGATTCAAACAGTGGTGAGGACTCTTTATCCAAGATTCAACTGCTTCATCCACATCTTTTTGCCCCTTGGCGAGATTTTCCCCTAGCACCCGTGGTTGGTAACCAGTCTTCTGGACTCTGTCCAGCATCAAGGAATTGTCTGAACCCTCGTGGCTAAACAGGCCGTGCTTGGCCATATCATTAGAATGTATTAAAGCGGCCTGGGCAAGCCTGGAGTTCCACCTAAGTGGCCTAACCTTTTGACAAAAACGATAACCGCACCGCCTCGATTGTGCCCTGGCTTCATTGACAGCAGAAAGCATCCTACTTTTAAGCTCCCTTTCTGCCATACAATTACCTAAATGCACAGCACCTCGCCTTGCAATCTTGGATATTACGACTAAATCTCCAGCAGTTGAAATTGCAGACTGGGAAAGAAAAACAAGAGCAAGGCAAAATACAACTATGGCCCTAAAAAAATCCATGCCAAAGATTGCCACCAAGGTATCCAAGATGCAAGGAGTCAGTGGCAGCCTATACGAAATTCGCCATTTAGGTCCTTTGGCAAAATAAGGAGGCTTATACCCATGTGGGCTGCCTGTTTGCACAGTACCTCCCTGGCCGTTATATCATTCACGTATTTGGTGTCGTACTCGGCATCAAGAACAGGCTTGCCATTTTTGACAAAGGGCTCAACCTTCTGACATTCATCATATTGAAAGCATTGTTCTACAAGTGCGAAATCGAAATAGGCTTGGAGCTCAAGGACCTGATCCAGGTCATTTTTAAGTCCAACTGAAAGCCCTCGTTCATGGGCGCTCATAGCAACAAACCTGTTGAAATCGATCTGGTCAGAAGCGGTGAGATAGAAGCCGGTATCGTTAAAACAGCCGTCTACATTGTCTGGCTCCACCCCATCACAACCCTTTTCCACGGCAAGATCCAGCCGCTTGAGTATAATGTCTCTCACATTGGAAGAACGTATATCCAACCATCTCTCTCCAGGCCAACCGTCCAGTTCATTCCCAAGATCCTCTTCTTTGAAACTGTGATAATCTGGCCTCCACTCCTCTCCAGATCCTGCTGAAAAATAGCATATGACCTTCCTGCCCTTTTCATGAAGGGTCTGGATGAGTCCTTTGTCGGCATCAAAAAGGTCCACATCATAGAGTTCAGCCTTGTGGTTTGTATTGATTTTGCCTTGTAGCTGCCATTGCCACGTGATTCCAGGCTCTGGCCTGTACCATCCTGTGGTGCCAGGAGAAGTTACTGTCATCCAAGGCCCATCAGGAACATCTTCAGGCTCAACGAACTGCCAATCCACCTGATCTATATCCCCAAGGCCCAGATAATCCCTTACGGCAGGGGAGACGTCTATGCCTGCATGTTGATTGATACTGTTTCCGGGACGGCTGGAGCCGAAGACATATTCCCAGTCGTCTTCACCAAAAGGTCCAACATCTTCCCACTGTGCATATGCGGTACGGTCTCCTTTGATTATCTTGACCCACCTGTCCTTCAAGATAGATTTACCCTGGGATGTTTTTTGAGCCACGTCTGCCCAATATATGTATGAAATCGCCTCTGGCTTTATGGCACCATTGTCATCGAGGTCATTACAGGGAAGTGCTACATAGAATGGATTCTCCCTGGGAGCGAAAAGGGCTGGAAGATATCCAGATCGATTGTTTGGTTGATCAACTCCGCCATAATGTGTAACCCAGTGTTCATCCCAGGCGCTCGATACATTTGAAATTCCCTGGTTATCAGGGCCTGCCTCTTCACCAATCCAGAAGATAGTAACGGTTATATCTCGATGGATGGGATAAAGCCTTTTCATGTCACCTAAAACCAGACAGTTTTTGTCTGCATCCCATACAAATCTTGCCCTATAGGAGACATCCGGCCCTGAGTCTTTATCCGTTGCAACACCTATGATCATGAGATCACCATCATTATTTACCTTGAAAGACGCATTTGACAGGTCTATTCCAATGGCAAAGGATAAAGAAGTAATGAGAAATAACGTCAATAAACCTGACAAAATTGAGACATATATGGATCTTGCTATCATCAATGACAACTCCTAAAAAGCACGGGATCGAGTATCAACCCATTAACACAATGATAAATACAGTAGAGAAAAGACGGGGAAAAAGACTGCAAATTGTATTCCCAAAGAACCCTTATAAACGAGGGGTCAAAACATTAGGTTAACCACCGAAGGCAAATATTTCCGGGTCTATTTTGGGGAATATAGGATTTGTCATTTCGAGATTTTCCAACCTGCACAAGTTTGAAGGGGCCTGCCTGTCCTTGTCCCAATAGATGGAAGCTAGGATCCAGAATCGTTCAAGGTCTTCAAAATAGTATTCCTTCATCCGATCCACGAAATGACCATTTGATATCACAAACGGGATATCACTATTCATGGACTGAAGAACTTCCCTTGAAGCCTGTGCCACAATACGTCTTGCGGTTTCGTTACTGCGTTCATTGTCCCTCATGTGGGAGGCCATGGCCACAAGTTCCCTTATGGCCTCGTGGGTGTGGCGATGCATCCAAGAAACCGAACCATACATCCATTTGTCAAAGGTGCCCTTGTCCCCCCATGACGAAGGATTCAAGAAGACCTCCTGATTTCTGGGATAACGGCTCAAATAGCTGCTGGGCGTGATAAGCTCCGTTTCGTTTTGATTGTAATAAAGCTTCTTAAAGAGAAAATACAGGAAGTCTGTCCCTTCGAACCAGTGATGACCAAAGAGTTCAGCATCGTACATGGCCACGACAAGTGGCTTTTTCCAGAACCAGTTCTTTATGTATTGAAACCTGAAATTTCTTGCCTCCATGAAATGCTGGGCATGACGCGCCGCCTTCTCAAGGGCCCACTGCCTCACATATGGCTCTTTATAATCGTTCGTCCGGGTGGTGATCCTGTTGTAGCGTAACGGACCCCCTTTAAAATGAAAATCCAGATAATCCGGATCTCCTGGATAACCCTCCTCACCGCTCCATACCTGCTTGCCTGTTTCAGGATCACGTGCAAATGCAGCCACATCGCTTCCTTTGACGTACACCGGCGCATGGGTCCCAAAGGCTGCCGGACAATCTGCCAGGGTCACTGCATGGGTTTCTGTAAAAAAATACTTCAGGCCCGCCATTTCCACAAACTTCTCAAGGCCAGGCACATATGCACACTCGGGAAGCCATATACCTTTTGGGCTTGTACCAAAGGTCTCTTCATAGTCTGTGACGGCAGTTTCGATCTGTCCTCTGATGGCCTCAGGAAATGCGGTGTGAAACGGCAAAAAGCCATGTGTGGCACCGCAGGTTGAGATCTCAATATAGCCTGCATCCTGAAACCTTCTAAATGCCTTTGTCAAGTCACAGTCATATTTCAGGAAGCAGTCCCTTATTTCCAAAAACCTGTTTAGGTGCATCCAGGCAGTATTGTGATATTGCATGGCCTGGCGCCTGGTCCGATCCACCTCTGCCCTGGCAAGGTTCACGTGGGCATCTATGTAACGAAGGAATTCTTCTTGAAGAAGCGAGTCCCTCATCATGTTAGTGAGCGTGGGAGAAATATCCATTGAGATACGAAAATCCACCCCTTCGTTCACAAGGTTTTCAAACATGAGTATCAGGGGTACATAGGTATCTTTAACTGCCTCATGAAACCACTCAGGCGGAAATCCCAGAGGCTGCCAGAAACCGGTTTCACCGTAAGATACCCTTTTTCTTATGTAGGGAAGATGTGCATGGAGGTGAAGGACCAAAAGACCAATGGAGTTTTCTGCTGTCCCCATTACTGATTCGAGCTTCCTGTTGGCAGGATGGCCACTGCCTGGATGGACCTCCCTGAATTCAATGGGATTGTTGCCGTGGACGAGTCTTGGCGTCTGAATGGAATTTGACACATCTGTCAAATCTATTACCTCACCTTTGGCAGTAGCGATAAGCTGAACCCTGAAGACCTTGTCTGGCTCCAGATCGAGATACCAATTGTCCACGAAGCCAAGATGCACTTCGATATCCTTATGCATCTGATGGTAAAGCTTGCCTGCCCATTCTTGATAAATCTTGATATACGTCTTGACCTCAGCACCTGCAGAATCAGACAGTTGAGACAGCCTCCTGGAAAGTCTCTCTCTGTCCAGGTGCCAATAGGTATAAGCCCTTGTTTCATCAATTGGTATTAAGACGATAGTATCTGGCCTCGAAGGGATGGAGCTGAGGGTTGATGCGATAAGATCTAATTTTTTCCCGGCTGGCTGAATGTTTAGCGAGATCTTGGCCTGGTAGGCCCTCCCGTCTTTCAGGTTTGTAAACAGCCAGTCTGTGGCCCCTGGCAACAGGACGCCTCCCTCACCTTCAACTAAACTGGGGCCACGGTCATGGTATTCCAGCAGGGAAATCTCAAGTTGTGTGTCTTCCCACGAATAACCATCGGGTTCAAGGACTGTCTGGCTGATCCTATCCCAGTCGCTTTGAGGTATTTTCCACCAGGCCCTAAGCTGTACGGTATCTTCCTCCCATATCTCTCGCTTTAGTTCAAAATATGGGGCATCGGCTGGAATCTCTATCCTGGTAGAAAATAGCTCTGTAATGGTATCCGGCTGTTCAAAATTTAGGGAAAAGATGATCTTGAGTACTGATGGATCTGTGAGATTGGCTTGGAGCCGACCGGTTTCGTCCCTGGTGTCCTTTTTGACAACGGCAAGATTTATCTTCCGCAAAGAGCCCATGATGACCGTATAATCGGAAGGGCCAACCCTGATCCATTCCTCTTCTGGAAGGTCCATGGGCTGGTCTGGATTTCTCAAGCAGTGGACAAAAAGGTCGATCTCACTATCCCAGTCCACCCCTGCTGCCCTTTCCACCTCATTCCTCACCCGCTCCCAATCGATATCCGCCCAAGTGAGATGATGCCTCAACTCATTTTCAGATACCAGGTTTACCTTGGGTGTATAGTGACAATCAGTGGCCATATAGAGCTTGCAATGCTCCCTGATAACAAGCTTAAAATCAAATTCTCCACTGTGCAGAATGTAAAATTCTGTTGAATGGAGATCCGTACATTTTTTTTCGAAGACTGGATAATCTTCTCCAGGACGAAATATCTGGACCCAGAGATCCTCCATGGCTATATTTACTTGCCGTGAAATGGACTCATCCCAGGAGGCTTGCACCAGATCTCCAGAGACCTTGATCTGGCAGTGTTCAAAATGATAATCCCTGCAATGGACAGCAGATATCAATGGAAGTGGAGAAGACATAAATTTTCCCTCAAGTTAAAGACTTAAGTCAGGGTTAAGGACCGGTCTCTAATATGCAAGGCAATAAAGTATAGGTCAATAGAATTTTTTACTGAAATAGTTTTTCAGAGATAAATACTCCGTCATTCCTGGATGTCGAAAAGGGTAAAGGGGGCGCAATCGGGCGGCACGGCTGTGAATGTCACAACGTCCCTTTTGGTCGGATGGGAAAAAGTAATTTTGTAGGAATGAAGCGCTATCCCCCTACCCTCCAAAAATTTTTCTTTGCTTCCATACTTGAAATCTCCAAAGATAGGGCAACCGAGCATTGCCATATGAATGCGTAATTGGTGTGGCCTTCCTGTCACGGGTTTCAACAAAAAGCCTCCAAATCCTTGTTTGTATGCTAACAGCTGCCATTTGGTAACAGAATATTTGGATCCAGCTTCACCTTTTGCAGATATTCTGGCCAAATTCCTCTTTCTGTCCTTCATAAGGTAGTTTTTTATCATACCAGAAAAGCCGTCTGGCCTCTCTTTGGATATTGCCAGATACTGCTTTTTTACCCTTTGTTCGCGAAGTTGGGCAGACAATCTAGAGGCAGCCTTAGAAGTGGTGGCAAAACAAACAAGTCCTGAAACTGGCCGGTCTATCCTATGAATAACAGCAAGAAACACATTACCGTGTTTGTTTCGTGAGTGTTTCAAATAGTCCTTTCCCCATTCCAAGAGGGAATAGTCCTTACTGGAGTCTGGAACTACTGGCATTGATGGAGGTTTATTTATCAAAAGAAGGTGATTATCCTCAAATATTACTTTTGGATGTGTTATAATTTTTTTTATTTCCATTTGCCTGTTAGTTATGCTAATTTTTCCTGGATTGCAATATTAATCGAGTATGGAGATGGATTGTATAAACTTTTCCTTTAGCAGCAGAATAAGCAAGCTCAAGGAGCAGTTGAGGCGAAGCAGGGCCGCCATGGAATTTCTGGAGAAATTTTCCAGGGGTCTTCTTGCCATATCCGACCAGAAACAGTTATTCCGGTTTTGCAATATTTGCGCTGCTGAATATCTCAAACTCGATTTTGCCACTCTCCTCTTATGGATTCCCGAAAGACAAAGCCTCCTGATCAAAGATACTGTTGGATTTCCAGAAGATATAATCGATACCTACTACCTTAAACAGGGTGAAGGTCTTGCCTGGTATTGTTTTTCCCAGGGGAAACCGCAATCGGTCGTTGATTTTTATAAAGAAAAGCGCTTCAAGATCCCAGATCTCGTATTTCAACACCATATCCGTTCAGCCATAGCTGTTCCAATGCTCATGGAAAGTGAAGTGGCAGGGGTAATGATTGGCCATACAAAGAAAAAGAGGTGTTTTTCATCCCTGGATAAAACCATGTTCCAGGCCATAGCGTGCCAGTCCGCAGTCGCCATTCATTGCCAGATCCATCAGCAGAGAAGAAAAGAGACGGAAGAACGCTATGCCAGGATATTCAATATGGTTCAAGAGGCCCTTTTTATCCACGATGCCGATACAGGAAAGGTGCTTGAAACCAACAAGGCGGCGTCCAAGTTATTTGGAATGAGCAAAGAGGAACTCCTCAGATCCAATCCAGGACAGCTTTCAAGTGGTATTCCGCCTTATACTGAGGAGGAAGCGTTTAAAAAGATCCAGTGGGTTATGAAACACGGCCCGCTGACTTTCAGATGGCATTCAAAGCGGTGCGACGGAAGCCTTTTCTGGTCCGAAGTCTCCCTTTCTCCTGCAACCATCGCAGGCAGGGATAGAATCATTGCTGTAGTAAGAGATCTTACCCACAGGTTGAACACCGAAAGGGAAATAGCACGCAGGGCAGCAGAATTTGAGGCCATCTTCAATTCCATCAGGGACATAGTAGTCTTCATGGACAAGAACAGAAGAATATTGAAGATAAATCCATCTGCGTTGGAACTCACAGGATTCACAGCAGAAGAAGTACTTGGCTGCCCTTCAAAAGATTTTTATGTCAACCCTGAAGACCACCAAAGGATACGATCGCGTTTTTTTACTACAGATGGCCCCCGCAGCACAAAGCCCTATAGTGCATTACTCAAGAAAAAGGATGGCTCCCTGCTGCCTGTCGATATCAATGGAGGGCCTGTCAAATCAGACGATGGGGAACTTCTGGGATTTCTCGGAGTAGCAAGGGACATGTCCAAACGCATTGCCATGGAAAGGCAGATGCAGCATGTTCAAAAACTTGAAAGTCTTGGTGTGCTTGCTGGCGGAATTGCCCATGATTTCAATAACATTTTAGTAGCAGTACTTGGCAATGCAGACCTTGCCATGGAAAAATTGCCAGATAAATCTCCTGCGGCAGAAAACATCAGGGCCATAATATGTGCTGCACACAAGGCCTCAGACCTTTGCCGTCAGATGCTTGCCTTTTCGGGCAGGGGCAAGTTCCTCACAAAAGACGTTGACCTAAACGTGTTGATAAGAGAAACTCACGACATGTTAAAGATGTCCGTCAACAAGAAGGCATCTTTGCAACTCAATCTTTCAGACAGGCCCGTGTTGGTGAAGGCAGATCCTTCGCAACTGCAACAAGTCATTATGAATCTTATCATCAATGCCTCTGAGGCCCTCGAAAACAAAATCGGAAAGATAACCGTCTCCACTGGCATATCCTATTTCAACGCCAGCCAATTGAAATCCTTTACAGCCTCAAATGGCCTCCCTCCTGGACGCTATTGTTTCATCAAGGTTTCAGACACAGGATGCGGCATGGACGAAAAAACGAGGCTTAAAGTCTTCGATCCCTTCTTCACCACCAAATTCACTGGACGGGGCCTTGGTATGGCTGCCGTTTTGGGAATCATAAGGGGGCATCATGGAGGAATAAAGATCAACAGCAGAAAAAACAATGGAACCACTGTATCCATTGTCCTACCGGCAGTTGAAGACAGTGATGAAAAGGAGCCTGAAAAAAGGGCCAATTCCTCAAATCCCGGACCTTTCAAGGGCACTGTTTTGTTGGTGGATGACGAGTCAACGGTAAGGGATGTTGGCACCCACATGCTTGAATTTTTGGGATTTTCGGTTATCACTGCAAAAAATGGCCAGGAAGCCATCAAGATTTTCGAAAAACACAGAGAGGATCTGGATGTGATAATCATGGATCTCACCATGCCAGAAATGGATGGAATCGAGGCCAGCCGCCGCATACTGCAGATGGAACAAGGGGCCCGTATACTCCTTTCAAGCGGCTATGATGGAGACGAGGTGACAAAAGCCAGTTCAAACCTCAATATTAAAGGATTTATTCATAAGCCCTACAAGCTTTCCAGTTTGCGGGAGGTATTGGTGGACATATTTCAAAAGGATTCTTCAAACCGGGAAAAAACCAAAGAAGATGAATGAGTCTGACATTTCTCCAAAATCCCGCCTAGTGGCACTGCTACTGTGTATCATCTTTGGTGCCCTGGGCTTTCACAGGTTCTATGTAGGCAAGGTTGGAACAGGTCTTTTGATGCTCTTGACACTTGGAGGCTTTGGCATCTGGGTACTTATAGATACGATCCTCATTCTCACAGGCTCGTTTACCGACAGCGAGGGACGTACTGTATTCAGGTGGTTCGAGCCTGGCTCCATTTAGACACTCTCCATCCCCTCTCAGCAATATCTCAGCCATCTGGAGATGTTGGTGTAAAATCCACTGGTTTCGCTACAGACAGTAGTCAAAGATACGTGCCTGTAAATAAAAAAAATTTCACATTCGACATCCCCAAACTGAGAAAACATGCTACAATGCAAAAAAATTACTTACGGATTTAGAAGATGAGCAGTCCTGTCTATAAGGCTTGCAGAAAAGAAAAAAACCCCATCAAGTGTTATATGCGTTCACTTAAGGTAAAACTTATCTACAGCTTCGCCATCGTCTTCATAGTGACAGCATTATCATCTCTTGCCGCCATCTATTCCATATCCAAGGTGGAAGACAAGATGGAGCTTGCTGAACTGCTCGACGTGCTCACGCAAGAGATACTTCTTGTTAGACAAAAGGAAAAGAATTTTCTCCTCTATGGCAATATCCAGGAATTGGAAGAAGCCCAAAATATCCTGGCAGACCTTGAATCTCAGATAGTCCAGCTCGATCCGGACAGCATGAAGTATTTTCAGAATACACCGAAGGAGATAGAAACCTATAAATCCCTCCTGAAAAAGATAACCTCCAGAAACATCCCTGACAGGATGGAAAACAACCTGAAACTTGCCCTCAGGGAACAAGGCCATCAGCTCATGGGCGAGATCCTCCACACCACCAAAAAACTCAAAGATCATCTGGATGCTCAGGTGCTGAGATACAAAGAGATCTCCTTTCTGTTGCTGTGGATCGCCATTCCCATAGGACTGCTGCTTTGTCTCTTCCTTGCAGACTGGATCCTGGAACCCATAGAATATGTCAGAAAAAAGGCCATAAAGATAATGAGTGGCGAAATAAAGGCAATTCCATTGGAACCAGTGGCCTATAAATGTCTTGAATGCGATGGGTTGGTGCGCTCCATAAACAAGATGCTCGACACCATCGAATCCAAACAACAACAACTCGTCCAGTCTGAAAAACTTGCTGCAATAGGAAAGGTAACTGCTGGAATTGCACATGAAATCAACAACCCCCTGAACAATATCAATCTAACGGCAGAAGTTCTCCTGGAAGACATGGAAGAGATGACCCCTGAGGAAAGAAAGGAATTTATAAAGGATATCCTTGTACAAACAGAAAGGGCCAGGGAAATAGTCCACAACCTGCTCCAGTTTTCCAGAATGAAAAAGGCTGCCATCAGAGAAAAGGTAGACCTTGCAGATCTCATTCAAAATACCTTTGCCCTTCTGAAAAATGAGCTCAAGATCACCCATACCAGGGTGAAGTCCTCTTTCCAGAAGGGTGTGGCCTTTGTACTAGGCAATCCCAACCAGTTGCAACAGGTGCTTGTTAATATTATCCTTAATGCAATACAGGCCATGGGAGAGGGAGGCAGCCTTGAAATAGAGCTTGAAGTGGACAAAAAGGACCACAAGGCCCTTTTGTCCATCACTGACAACGGGCCGGGCATACCTAAAGACGTGCTAGAACATATCTTGGAACCCTTCTATACCACCAAGAAAGACGGCACAGGCCTCGGCCTTTCAGTCAGTTATGGCATAATCAAAGACCACAAAGGCAATATCCGCATAGAAAGCAAGGAAGGCAAAGGGACCAAGGTCATCATTGAACTGCCACTAATTGAAGAAGAGGAAAAAGCACATTGAAGAAGGGGCGAAAAAAAAAGGAAATAGCCGCTTTCCGCATCTATGTCATTGACGACGAAGACATAACTGTTCAGCGGCTTGTCAGGGCCCTAAGGACCTCTGAAGAAGATTCGGATGTAGAAGGGTTTATTCTTGCTGCTGAGGCCCTGGACAAGATCAAACAGGTACCTCCAGATATCGTCATCTCTGATATCCGGTTGAAGGATGCAGACGGCATAGACCTCATGAACAAGATCAAGGCCCTTGCCCCCCACACCGCCATAATCCTCATAACGGGGTATCCCTCCATTGACCAGGCAGTTCAGGCCACTAAAAGAGGGGCCTTCTACTATCTGGCAAAACCATTTTCATTATCGGAACTAAGGAAAACGGTTTCAGATGCCAAAAGATTCTTGACAAGCCAAAAACAAAAGGACCTACTCCTTGAAAAAATTAGAAAAGATGGACGGTTAGGAGAAATAATTGGCACTACTCCTGAGATGCTCAAGATCTTTAAGACCATCAAGCAGATCGCCCCACTCGATTGTAACGTACTGATCAAGGGAGAGACCGGTACTGGCAAGGAACTAGTGGCAAGAGCCCTTCATACCCACAGCAAGAGGAGTGCCGGACCTTTCATGTCATTTAATTGTGGGGCCTTCACTCAAGAGCTCATCGCCAATGAACTTTTTGGCCATGAAAAAGGAGCCTTTACAGGTGCTACAACCACAAAACTCGGCCTTCTTGAGACAGCGTCGAGGGGCACGGTGTTGTTGGATGAAATTGGAGAAATGCCCCTGTCCATGCAGGTGAAACTTCTGAGGGTCCTCCAGGAGAATACCATCTTCAGGGTAGGCGGTACCACCCCTGTAGAAATAGATTGCCGCTTTATAGCTGCCACAAACCGGGATCTTGATAAAATGGTGAAGGAGGGGGCCTTCAGGCAGGATCTCTATTACAGGCTCAAGGTGGTAACCCTTGAGATTCCACCCCTTAGAAAAAGAAGGGCCGACATACCTGCACTGGCAAGCCATTTTGCCAAGAAGGCCGCCAAAAAATTTGGGAAGGCCGCCCCCACTGTTGGGAGCGATTTTGTGGAAGCCCTCATGACCTACCCATTTCCCGGCAATTGCAGAGAACTCGAACACATGGTGGAACGGGCTGTTGCCCTTTCGCACAAAAAAAGGCTCTCAGCCCAAGATCTTCCCCCTGATCTGTGGTTGATCCAGGAACCAGAGACTAAAAGCAAGGCCGCAGCCCCTTTGAAGAACATGGAGCTTGACTATATCTATGACGTTTATAAAAAGACCGGCTTCAACCAGACTGAAACTGCCAGGATACTTGGCATCTCAAGGACCACTTTGTGGCGCAAACTACGCCAGATGAACATAAATTCCAGGGTCCGGGGAGAAGATAAAAAGCGAAGCTGACGTCATTGCTTCCATTCCAATCAGCTCTTTGACTTTGCTGCCCTCAATACGGCTTCCTTCAGCTCATCCAGACGGAAAGGCTTGACCATAAAATCGAAGACCCCGTTCTTAAAGGCTTCTTTTGCGGTTTCTGGCTTGGCATAACCAGTAATGATTATAACCCTGGCACCTGGATTGATCCGTTTGGCCTCTCTAAGAACCTCCATACCATCCAGTTCTTCCATCTTGAAATCTGTCACCACTATGTCAAAGGGGTTCTTTTCCATAAATTGCACAGCAGCAAGGGAATTGGTGAATATTTCCACATCAAACCCCATCTTACCAAAAATCTGTTTCAGCCTTCTTCCAACAATAGGCTCATCATCTATAATTATCAAACGAATAGGCCCTGCCTTTGATTCTGTCATGAAATACTCCCCTACTCGATATAGTATCCTTATGGCCTTTTCAGTTAAGGCTAAGAAGGATTTTGAAAGATCGCACTCCCCTTCGAGATCACAAACTGGCTTCTAACATGTTTACAGAAAAAATACTATCAGGGCAATAGTGTTCATGATAGGAATCCATCAATGGAGAGCCACATCGTACTCTCCTCTCAAAAAGGCTTCCAGGTACCGCTTTATTTGTGCATCACTTTCCATATGCACATCGAGCTGTCTGGTAAAGCCAATAAGTCTACCAAGTATACCTAATATATACTCCATGTCCTTTCGCTGCATATTGCCCATGCGTGCAGTTACCACATCTCCTTTTGTCTTAACATTCAGATCGTATGCCTTTAATATCTCCGATATGAGTTTGGCCCGCCTTGACCGCTTTGTGATGTCTGTGGCTCCTCCAAGGAACCTGAAATATATATGGTTGTCCCTAGGGAAATCACTACAGTATGCATCCACTATATTGAAGTGATATCCAAACCTTAAACTCAAATTTACGTATTCTCGTGTAATTATTGCTATATTGTGGCCAGAATATTGTCCATCAAGGGCATCAGTTGGTGCATTAATCATGCTCGTAACCATATCCCTGAAGCTCACATCCATGACCGTGGTATGCCAGACCCCAGGAGCTGTCATTCCTTCCAGAAGGGCCTTGAAAGGTATGGACCTTATATGTTGAAGTTCACAGTGGTCTTCTGGTGCATCGTCAGAAATGCCTCCACCAAGATCAATACAGAGGATACCCGCAGGGATTGGCAAATCCAATCGTTTTGTTATGTTCCCCTTTATGAGCTGTTTTTCATCCTTGCCAAGTTCTATGAGTTCTTGAACCGCCTTTTCATGGATAAAGCGCAAGATGTCGTGATAGGTCTCACAATTTTCCATCCTGAACTCCTCTATAAGAGGATCCACGAGATTCAATGGGGCCACTGCATTCAACAACCTCCTCAAAAGCCGAAAATCCCTGGACTCAAAAACATTTATTGCACGCGAGTTCCTATAGACGAGAAGCTCTCGCACCTTGCCCTTGTAAATCTTTTGATCTTCAGCATCCACTGTCACTTCCATGCCATCATGAACCTTGTCCAGGATCCCCTTTACGTTCACCAAACAAGGCACACCCAACTCTCTGCAGATAGTGGCCATGTGGCTAACAGGTGTCCCGACCTCTGTAACTATGGCAGAGACCTTTTTCATCACCTGAACAAAATTTGACATGTCCCTAGGGCTAACGAGCACCGCCCCTTCTGGAATGTTATCAAGGTCTTTGAGGGTCCTGACAATCTTGACTGGCCCATAACCAATACCCTGCTGCGCTGTAAGGCCCTCTCCGCTGGAAATGACTTCATATTTATCTTCAAGATCCAGCAACGCCCGTTCTATGTACTCATCTTGCTTGACTAGAAGCTCCCTGGACTGAAGTATCAATAGGTTGTCATTGGTATCAACCGCCCATTCCACATCTTGTGGACGATTGAAGTAGTTTTCAAGCCTGATTCCCATTCCAGCAAGGGCCAACACCTCTTCATCCTTAAGACATGGTTGTTCCTGAAGACTTAAAGGCACTTCTTTCTTCTCGAGGCCTCCTGCCCGGCTCAGATAAAGGGCTTCTTTCTTCTTTCCTATCTCCCTTTCTACTATCTTTAGGCCACCCTTCTTGGAAACACGAAAGGTGTCAGTGGGCATCTTGCCATCCACGACAGCCTCCCCCTGCCCCCAGTTACCCACAATCACCATATCCTCTGAAAGAGAATCAAGGGGGTCCACTGTATAGAGAACCCCGCTGCTCCTGGCATCAATCATAACCTGGCATAGAGCAGCAATGGACATCTGGCCTTCTCCTTCGAGAACTGTACGCCTGTATTCTATAACGTGTTTTCCAAAAAGGCTGGCCATCACCTTTCTATATGCAAGAAAGATATCTTGTGCCGTTGCCCTCACATTGAGGACCGTGTCAAACTGGCCTGCAAAGGAAAAATCCATATCCTCTTCCTGGGCGCTGCTCCTTACTGCCAGATACGGCCTGCCAATGCGATCAAGCTCCATTTGAGAAAGAGCAGCTGCGATATCGTCCAACAAACGAGGAGGGGGTTCAATCCTTACAATCTTTTCCCTCACTTGGCGCCGAAGCGTCTCTATTTCGTCATGATTCACCACAGGTGAGGCAATTAGTCCTTCCAACCTGTCGATCATATTAGCCAGTCCACTATATGCAATGACATCATGGTAGGCCCTGGTGGTGATCACAAACCCATCAGGCACTGGTAATTCCAGGTCTCTGATTATCTTGGCAAGATGCCTAGCCTTTCCACCTACAATGGCACTGTGGACCCTTGTGATCTGCCTTAAAAGGATCACTGGAGGGCCGTTTCTATCCTCCCGCTGTTTCAGAATTTCAAGGAGATGGCTGGTAACCCTGTCGTAGACCTCATAGAGGTCTTTGTATCTGTTGTCACACAATGCATTCAAGGCATGAACGCTTCTTAGAACGGCCTGGGACAGTTTCTCATAGGATTCCTCTATATATCGCCTGTCAAAGATGTAATCACCGCTAAGCTTTTCACCCATATCGGCAATTATCTCAAGGGCAGCTTGATTTGAACGAAGTACCTTTTTGAACTGTTCAAACTTGGCCTTTATGGGTACATCAGGGCGTGTTCGCTGTAACCCTAAAGAACCCTTTATCTTATCAAGTATTTCCTGAAAAAATTCCACTAAATCATCTCTCCTGAGAAAAAGAAAGCCCCAGCCTTTTGGTCCATACGGCAAGGCAGGGGCTGATTAGCTATTAATGGAAGGTGCTGCTCGTTCAATAAACTTATTTAATGTCCGCCACCTCCCTTGAATACCATGCCGACGCCAAAACCTGCAATTATCGCCACCACAATAGCGATAATACCATAAACTGCAGGTTTTTCGAAGGCCATATGTGAAAGGAGCTCTTCAATACCTACCCTTTCATCCCTGATCTTTGCCTGGGCCTTATCCATAACCTTGCCATCCTTGATGGCAAAGACCTCTACAATATACTCTCCTGGTGGGGCCTCAAAGGGCCAATCTATCTCAACACGATAGGTGTGGGTCGCTGGATCGACCGTGACTATGCCAGATTGTTCCAGATAGAGATGCTCCACCTTTTTAAACTTCATGAACTCCTTAAGCCATTTGTCCCTATCTAGATTCTTGAGTTTGCTCTTTATTACAGCCTTTTTCTTTAGGGAATCAAAGCCGATGGAAAGCTCTTCACATGTCTCTGGAGAAAGGAGTTCGTGTGTGTCCTTTGTAGAATAGACCAGATAGACCTTAGGGACATTTTCAAAAACCATCGTGCCAAGCTTCATCCAGAATATACCGCCTGCCTTACCCTTGTATTTGAGATGTTCCTCGGACGGAGGCGAATATATCTGAATAATGACGTCTTCCGTATTCAGCCCCTCCCCGTTGATGGTCACCTTAGTGCCATGATAACCAAGGCTGATAGGAATCTTTCCTGGTGTAACCTTACATGTCAGGGCCAGGGCCTGACTGCTCAAAAATGTCCCAAGGCAAAACACTGCCATCAATAACCATGTATATGTTTTGATCTGTTGTTTCATGATCAATGCCCTCCTCCGTGTGCCAGTAACAAGGATGGTTCAAGCACCAGGCCAAGAATCATCTTCACTGTTACACCAAGGACTATCATTGCCAGCAATATCTTGAGCTGGTCGCCGTGGAGCTTTTTGCCAAGTGTAGTGCCCACTTGAGCACCTATTGTAGAACCAGCAAGCAACAGGATGGCGAGAATGATATCGACTGTATGGTTTTGATATGACTGAAGAAAAGTTACCTCAACACATGTAAACATGATCTGAAACAGGCTTGTCCCAACAACCACGTGCATGGGCATGCGAAGGAGATAGATCATAACTGGAACCATGAGAAAGCCACCACCAACACCCATAATGGCAGCAAGCACACCCACAAAGATTCCAAGTCCAATAGGAAGAATTGCAGAATGTGTCACACCTGACTTTTCAAAATGGACCTGAAAAGGCAAGGAAGATAACATCCCTTTCTTCTTGGCCTTCTCTTTTTTCTTGTCCTCAGCGGCCTTTAACTCGGCCTCAGACATAGAAGCTGCAGCCTTTTGTTTCTTTAGGGCGTTGAGGCTCTCAAAAAACATGAAGGTACCCACAACACCTAACATGATTACATAGGTCATCTTAATGAGAAAATCCGCTCCCCCTGTGGCTCTCAAGACCTTGATCACGTGAACACCTAGGGCACCGCCAGTAAAACCGCCTACAAGGAGCAAAAGCCCCATCTTGAAATCCACATTACCAAGGCGCCAGTGGGCCAGAGTACCTGAGGCAGACGCTGCAACAATCTGATTGGCATCTGTGGCAGCAGCTACTGTCGGTGGTATCCCAATCATCATGAGAAGAGGGGTCATCAAAAACCCCCCGCCTACCCCGAAGAGGCCGGATAAGAGCCCGACCAGCAAGCCAAGGCCCACGACGAGCCAAAGACTTACACTGGTTAGTGCAATTGGCAAATAGACATACATTATCAAACCCTCCTAATTATTCTTTTATCCCTTCGAGTTACAGGCGTCCTGCCCATTCAGGACAATGCCTGTGGTATATATTCCGGGACACTTCTCCTTCCTGAAACAGTTATCATGCAAAGACCATTTCAATGGGGTATAAGCTGCAATCTGAACTGATCTGCTTCAGCACCTTTTTGAAATCCCGTTCGCTCCATGGTCTTGCTAGAAACACAGTCAAGTCGTCGCCAAGATACCAATGTCTGCTTGTGCAAATCTTTTTCACCAGGCCTGGCAACCATTTCTGTTTTTTATCAAAATCTTTTTGGTCCATGGTCCCCATTATGAGACACGTGATCTTGTTGGAAACCAGAAACTCGACCAGATTTTCTTCATCTTCCTCGTCTATCAAATGATAGGAAACCTGTACCCCTTCAAAATTTCCCAAACTCGATATCAAATACAAAAATTCTGCAGGGGAGCAAGTCTGCCACCGGTCTGAACCGTCTATCTCTGCCTGGTGCTGTTTGTCAGGCATCAAGAGAACAGACAAGAGCTTTGCTTCCATCCTTTTGGCAAGCTTTACTGCGCAAAAACTTGCATACAAATCAGAATTACTACCATCTGCCAGAAGAGCTACCCTTTTCCCCATTCCCTGAATCGCCACCCTCAAGCCTGCCTTATGATAAATATTATTCCCTTTTATTACGCAGACATACGTTCAGCACTATCTTAATGAAATATAACTGCAAAGGAAATGCCACGTCATATAAGCTACTGTTATTAAAAAATTTATTTCTATAAATAGCAGTATATAGCCAGAACTCTGTGCAAAAAATAACAATGAGCTTGTTTCATTCAGAAACAAGCTGCTATAACTCTTTAATATAAAAGGATTTTTTAGTTGTAACACCTGTTTCTCTTCTAAACACCCACTCGACATCTGAA
>CAZOMT010000012.1:0-55699 GCA_964581255.1 uncultured Thermodesulfatator sp. | reverse complement strand
AATGTGACACTGGCTACCCCTGAAACGCAGGAACTTTGATTTGAGGACAAGACGCATGAGAAAAACAATAGCAGACATGGTATTGATTTTTCAGCGATTATTTCTAGGGCGCACGCACCTATTGGACAAAAGGACGATTTTTCGATCACTCTACAGAAACTCTAGAATTCGTTCAGCCTGAATAGTGGCAGCAGTGCCTGCAAGTTGTTCCAGAGTTTTTCGTGCCAGCGCCCCTTTTCTCACACATTCTTCATGATCGTTCAAAAAAGTTTTGATCCCTGACAGAAGGGCATCTGGATTCTTGACCTCCATGCCTCCTCCCTGCTTGATGAGAAGAGAGGCTGCCTCCTCAAAGTTGTACATATAAGGACCAAAGATAACAGGCTTTTCCCATGCGGCAGGCTCCATGATATTCTGTCCGCCAAGTGGCACCAGCGACCCGCCCACAAAAGTACAAAAGGCCAAGCCATAAAGATCGAAGAGATAGCCAATCCGGTCCACCAGCAAAACATCTGTGGAGTATGGATCGGGCCGTTCGCCATGTTCCAATATCTTACTGAGTAGTTGGGACTTGAGGCCACTTGTGCCCAGAGACCTTTCCACATCTTCTATCCTCCCCAAATGCCTTGGGGCAACGATGCAAAGGATATCTCGTCTATTATGGCACAAGGCCTTCAAAACCGGCATTATCATCTGATGTTCTCTGCCCCTGAGGCTGCCAAAGACCATCACCTTCATTGTACCAGGTATGCCAAGGCGCCTTCTCAGCATACCGGCCTTTTCTGGATCTGGTCTTTCAAGAAGAAGCTCGTATTTTGCATTTCCAGTTACTTCAAGGCGGTCTTTGTCTGCCCCGAGATCTTCCAACCTTTTGGCATGAACTGGTGAAATGGCACAGATCTGATCGAACTGCCTGAGCACCGGGGATATAAAGGCCTTTATCCTCTTGTAAATCCGAAATGATTTTGGGGAAATACGCGCATTGAGCAGTAAGGAGCTGGAACCGTGCGCCTTGATGCATGAAATGAGATTGGGCCACAATTCTGTTTCCACACATGCATATACCTTTGGCTTCAAGACAGAAACCGTCCTCTCCACTACCTTAGGCAAGTCCAAGGGATATGCAATGATCTTACAGGTTTCACCAAGTACACTTTCAGCCCTTTCGACACCGCTCTCTGTAAACGACGAGACCACGATACTAGTATCTGGGGCCTTTCGCTTAACCCTTTCCACCACTGCCTGCACGACCGAGATCTCTCCTACAGACACGCCATGTATCCACAAATCGAATGGGGCTGCCCGGATGATCCAAGGTGGCAAGTGGCCAAGACGCTGCTCCCATATTTCACCCGCCCTGCCTCCGATGGAGGAAAGACGCTTAAGTACGGGGCTGGCTATAAATTCCCCAAAAGAAGAAAAGGCCCGGTAAACAATATTTGTTTTCAATTCGATACTCCTGCTTTCTGCCTCTTACACTCGTACAGGGCAATGGAAACGGCACTGGAAACATTCAATGATTCCACTCCAGGCACCATTGGAATCCTAACTCGAAAATCCAATTCCTTTCGGACTGTTTTCCTCAGGCCTCTTTGCTCCGAACCAGCCACAAGGGCCAGGGGAATGGAGGACAAATCGGCCTGAAAAATGTCTGCCTCTGCCTTGGAATCAAGGCCGAAAATCCAAAGACCTGCCTGTTTCATCCTTTTCAGCACGCCGGGGATGCTGGATACAAAGGCGACCTGCGCGTGAAATACAGCGCCGGCAGATGCCTTGACGACTGTTCCGGTGATCCCTGAACCGTGCCTCTTGGATATCACGACGCCCGCAGCTCCAAGGGCTGCCGATGCCCTGATGATGGCACCGAGATTCTGGGGGTCAGATATCTGATCGCACACCACAACAGGATTGCCGCCTTTGAGAGCTAAATTGACAAGAAAACCGAGCTCAACCATCCAAAAAGGCTTTACGGTTGCTACGACGCCCTGATGTACTGCCTGTTCAGGGAGAGACAGGCCCCTGAAGTCCGACACCTCAGAAGATGAGACCCCTGTCTCAATCAGAAGTCTCTTCAACAGCACCTGCCCCCTTTTCCTGCCAAAGGAGGGAAGGAACAACA
The DNA here is from genome assembly GCA_964581255.1 of uncultured Thermodesulfatator sp. Lineage (GTDB taxonomy): Bacteria > Desulfobacterota > Dissulfuribacteria > Dissulfuribacterales > QOAL01 > QOAL01. The sequence continues at coordinate 53,580 of CAZOMT010000012.1, read as the reverse complement.
CTTTTTCGCAGGCAGAAGGCCTTACCCTGAGACATTCTTCAACAGGATGTAGCCCCCATATGGTCACAGGGCTGTTGAGTTTGCCCCTGTTATCAGACTGGCGGCCTCTTTTCATTATCTGGCATCATGCCCGGCTTAAATATAAAAGAGGAAAGGCACCCTTACAAAACACTCCCTAAGGATGTCATGTCAGAAACCAGGAATCAGGAGCGGGATGGAGGCTTGCCATGTCTACCTTTGTGGCAAGGACTCTAGGTGTCCTGGATCTGGTGGCAGTAACCACAGAGACCAGCTCGTTTGATGCCTCTTCAAGACGATCATTTACTATCGTATACCTGTAACTCGTAACCTCATCCATTTCCTTGAGGGCATTCTGAAGCCTGAGCCTTACCGCCTCCGCATCTTCGCTGCCTCGTCTTAACAGCCTTTCCTCCAATATCTTCCACGAAGGAGGAAGAATGAAGATGGTCACAGCACCAGGGAATTTCTCCCTGACCTGCCGGGCTCCCTGCACATCAATATCCAGAATCACATCCACTCCCTTGGATAGATACTCCATGACATGATCCCGGGAAGTACCATAGAAATGTCCATGTACCCTTGCCCATTCCAGGAATGCGCCCTTGGAGGCAAGTCTCTCAAACTCCTCCTCTGACACAAAGAAATAGTCTCTACCATCCACTTCGTCATTCCTTGGAGGGCGTGTGGTATGAGAGACAGAAAATGCCAAACCTGGCAGCCTCTTCATCAACATGTTACAGAGTGTGCTTTTCCCAGCCCCGGAAGGGGCAGAAATGACAAAGAGGTCTCCCCGGTCCATGATCCACGGTTTCCTTTTCCTATCTGGGGTCCTTTTCCTCTGTCTTTGTCAACAAATCTGCACTAAGACGTTGGGAGATCGTCTCGGCCTGAATTGCAGACAAAATCACGTGATTGCTATCAGTGATCACTATAGAACGGGTCCGGCGTCCTTGGGTGGCATCTATCAACTTGCTGTTGTTCTTTGCCTCTTCCCTGAGTCTTTTCATTGGGGCAGAGGATGGATTCACTATTGCCACAACCCTATCAGCTACCACAGTATTGCCAAAACCTATATTCAACAGCTTGCATCTACAGCTCATGTTTTGTTTACCTCGTCAGAATCTATACTCGTATAAAAAACCAACCCGCTGCGGTGAAATTGGGGACAATTTTCTAAAATCCCCCTTAAAGATATACGCACACCGGCGGGGCGGCAAATAAAACAGAGGGCAACGGCTCCTCAACATCCGTGATAATAACCTGTTTTTCGAACTATACAACATTCTGAAGCTGCTCTCTTATCTTTTCCAGTTCTGCCTTGATTTCCACTACATGATGGGAGATGACGGTATCTGCCGACTTGGAAGTCATAGTGTTGGCCTCCCTAAAGATCTCCTGGACAAGAAAATCGAGCTTTCTGCCAACATCGTCTGGCATCTCGAGATACCTGTAGAACTGGCTGATGTGACTCTCCAATCTCACCAGCTCTTCGTTTATGTCCAGACGGTCTGCCAAAATGGCTGCCTCCTGTGCTATCCGTGCCTCGTCTATGGGCATACCCTTCAATAATGCCTCTATTCGTTCACGCATGGAAGCAGCCTGCTTTTCAAAATTCTTGCCTGTCCTCTTGGAAATCTCACCTACAAGTTCCTGTATCCTGGCTAAGCGCCTGCGAATATCCTCTTCAGTGGCAGCTCCTTCCCTGCGGGCCATCTCCAAGGCAGAAGAAATCAACTCTTCGAGCAATGGCCTGATCCTCTCCCAAATGACTTGGGTATCTACCTCTTCTTCCTTGGCGCTTATCACGTCCTTTAGCAGAAAGAGCAGATCCTTTATCTCCACCTCGCCAGGTTGGCCCACACCTTCGCCAAGCTCTTTCACTGCCTCAAGATAATTTCTGGCAAGTTCGATCTTTGGGGAAAAGACTGTTGAGATCTCCTCCTGGCATTCATACTGGAGAGAAAAATCCACACGGCCCCGGCCAAGACGTTCTTTTAACAACTTCCGAATCCTGTCTTCAAGGGCAGAAAATTCCCGTGGGATACGGATATGGGCATCAAAAAAACGGGAATTCACCGATCTGAGTTCCATCAGCACAGACCAGTCTTCCCCTGAAAAGGACCTCCTTGCAAAGGTCGTCATGCTTCTGAGCATATCTATTCTCCCTGTGGCCTTTGGCCAACTCTATCAGCCCTCAGCTGTTCCAGGTACATCTGCCTCACCTTGTTCCAAAATGCCAGAGACCACGGTTCCCTATAGTCTGGATACGTCCATTCCAGGGGCCTAAAACCGCCTTTACGATATATCAAGGTGAGATCGGCGAATATCCCCTTGGCCAGATATATCCTATGGGTGAAATTCTTGGTGGTTGCCAGCACCAACCTTTCAGCTGTAAGGATCCCAGGATCTACGTTCACCTGCCTGTTGCCTCCAACACGCCACTTTGACTCAAGGGCAATTGACATATGCTTCGCGTCCACCAGGCATTCCTGCTGGACCAAGCAGTCAAAGGCCAAAAACACCCTATTCAACTTCTGCCCCATCTCCTTTTGGTAATAAGAAGTCCACGAAAACGGTTTGCACTCACTCACGGACGAAATGGGGCAAAATCTTGCCTCAAGCTCTTGCCTTATCTCATCCAATGCCACGTTACAAGAAAAGATGAGACCTGAAACCAATTTTGCAGGAGCCAGATTGCCAGATGCTCCCCTTTTGTGCCATCCAAACATTGAACTATCCAAGAACGCTCAAACGTCTGCAAAGGCCGTAAAAGGCGTTGACCCCATTGAAATCTCCATGATTAAAAAAAGGAGATAACCCTTGTGAAAAGCCCTTAGGAAACTTCCAGTTGCTTGCATGGCGCCTTGTCTATGGCAGATAAAAGTTCCTGCCTTTCCACTGCTGCAGTGCCAATTTTACCAACAACTATTCCAGCCGCAATATTTGCCAGATAAGCAGCTTCGCACATCTTGAGCCCGGTTGCAAGCCCTAGAGCAAGCACAGATATGACAGTGTCTCCTGCCCCAGTCACGTCAAAGACCTCTTTAGCCATCGTAGGTATGGAAAACATCCCTCTTTCTTCCTGCCAAAGCGCCATGCCATGAGCGCCCCTCGTAATCAATACACCTTTCACCCCAAGGCTTCTTGCGATTTTCGAAGCTGCCCTCTCTATCTCCTTGGCACCACTCATCTCCAGCCCAGACATTGCCTGGGCCTCCTTCTCGTTTGGGGTAATGACTGTCACTCCCTTATACAGCTTGAAATTCGAAGGCTTTGGGTCAACAAGCAACGCAATATCGTGTTGCCTTGCAAAACTTGACAGGAAAGTCATGATTTCAGACGATATCACCCCCTTGTCGTAGTCAGACACGATTACGCACTGGCATTCCTGGATCGCGTTTCGCAGTCTGGTTATAAGGGCCTCTATAGTGGAACGAGAAGGTGGACCGTTTCTTTCCCTGTCCACGCGCACCACCTGCTGACCTCTTGCTACAATCCTGGTTTTCAAAGTGGTGGGACGTCTAGTCTCAATCACTGCCCTGACATCGATCCTGTTTTGCACGGCAAGGCCTCTCAGGACATGGCCAAAGGAATCGTCTCCTATGATGCCTGAAAGCGAAGTGCCTGCACCCAGGGTCTTTAGATTGTTGGCCACATTCGCCGCTCCGCCGAGAAGAAACGTCTCATCCTGGACATTCACAACTGGGACAGGGGCCTCTGGCGAAATCCTGGACACTTCTCCCCAGACGAACTGGTCCAGCATGATGTCTCCAACCACCAATATGGAAGAGGAGGAAAAGGCATCAACTGCTTCCTTGAGCCTTTGCCTCAGCGCCAGATCACTTCCCATTTGATCCGTCCATATCCTCCAGGGCTTTGGCCTCATCTATCAACATTATGGGAATTCCCTGTCTTATCTCGTAAACAAGTTTGCAGCTGCGGCATATAAGCCCTTGCCCATTTTCACTGAGGTAGACCTCGCCTTTGCATTTGGGACATGCCAGGATGTCCAGAAGTTCTTTACTTATTGGTTCAGCCATAATCGACTCCCTTGATTCAGAGTTGCACAAAAACCTTCTTAGTCAAAAGGGGATTATAGTTAAGAGAGCGGAATAAAAACAACTCTTTTTAGGATCATCTTGATAAAGAGTACCTTCTATCTTCATGTCCATTTTCAGGGCCACATCTCCTTCAGGTACCTTTTGCCCGAAGAAGCCCTTTTTGGGTAAGTTCCTAAATCAGAAATTGCATGGGTCAATTGTGAGACTGTCTGGATGCAAGAAGCCTTTCCACGGATTCTACTACTTCCTGGGGTGAAATAGCTTTCATGCAGTCCACTTTGGTGCATTGTCTTTTGAAACACGGACTGCACTCAAGCCCCTTTCTCAAAACTATGTGGCCGCGTCCAAATGGCCCGGTACGCCAGGGTGCAGTGGGCCCGAAAAGTGCGACTACCCTTAGGCCTGCTGCTGCAGCAAGATGCATAGGGCCAGTATCAGTAGTGATTCCGGCTGTCGCCAAGGAGCTCAAAGCGGCAAAGAGCTTCAGTGATGTCTTGCCAGTGATGTCAATTGCACCACCGTGCGATCCCGCCTCTATTTGGCTGGCAAGAGGAGTATCTGCACCTGAACCTGCAATCAGGCTCTTCAAACCCGTCCGCTGGAATATCAGGTCTGCAACCCTGGAAAAACCCTCAATGGTCCAGTGCTTGGTTGGCCATATGGTTCCTGGCACTATGATGATAAACTCATTGGGCTCAAGGCCCATCTGATGGATAAATGACTTTGCCTGCTCCATGTCCTGGGCAGAAAGCCCCAAGGGAAAACGTATCTTGTCGACCTCGGCCCCCAAATATCTTGCCACGTCCAAATATCTCAAGACCGCATGCCGGTCAGGATCATATTTAGGCAGCTTCCTGTTTAAAAACAAGGAGCTGGCTTCTCTGCCCCCTGCATAACCAACCCTTTGCCTTGCTCCTGACAACCACGTGATAAGGCCACTTTTGAAAAGCCCCTGGAGATCCAGGGCCATATCGTATCTGCCCTCTCTCAGGTAATGCCTGAGGCCATAGAGCTCTTGCGCGAGAAGTGGCCATTTGACAGGGTTTGCAGCCAGCCTTCCTAGCCTATTCCTTTGATATACGATCAGCCTCCTTATAAGGGGATGGCCATGCAGGAGGCCTGCGCCTACTTCCCCTGTTATCCAATCGATCTGACAAGAATGCCAAGTGTCTTTTAATGCGCTCAGAACAGGCAGGGCCTGCACCACATCTCCAAGGGCACTGAGCTTTATTATGAGAATACGTTCAGGTACGATCTCTACCCCCTTGTTATCCACCTGCACGCATCCAAGAGATCCTTGGCTATATAGTCGATGCGTTGAAGCTCTGCTTTTGAAAGGGCAGCAACAGTCTTTCTGCCATGACCAGTGAGAACGAGTATGCTACTAATGCCAGCATTCCATGCAGTTTGTAAATCCGACAATGAATCTCCCACCATATAGGAATGCGTCAAATCTATGTCAAATTCCTGGACTGCCTGTTCCAACATGCCTGTAGCTGGTTTTCTGCATGTGCATATCTGCCTGTACGGAGCCCGGCCTGCTTCTGGATGGTGAGGGCAAAAATACCACTTGTCCACTCTGGCCCCAGCCCTTTCCAATTGCTTTCCAAGTTCTCTGTGCACAGTATCCACAAAGCCTTCGTCAAAATATCCTCGGGCCACACCAGACTGATTTGTTATCACCACCACCATAAAATCCGCCTGGTTCAACGTCCTTATACCTTCATGGACGCCTTGTATGAGGCTAAGATCAGACAGGTTGTCCAGATACTCCACTTCCTGATTTATTGTCCCGTCCCTGTCGAGGAAAACCGCCTTTGTCATCCCCTTTCACCTAGAATGGCCAAGAAGCATCTCCTTGCAAGCAGAAAAGACATTTTCTGCGCTTATACCCAGCATACATTTAAAATCCCGCGTACACTTCCGACTCATACATGGCGCACATTCAAGGTCCAGGCTGATTACCCTGGCCTTATCAGACCAGGGTCCCGTGGCTGTTGGATTTGTGGATCCAAATATGGCGACCAAAGGAATGGCACACGCTGCTCCCACGTGCATGAGCCCAGAATCATTGGTCACAAGAAGATGAAGCTGATTTATGAGTGCCACTGCCTCAAGAAGTGTGGTAGCCCCACAGAGGTTCGATATCCTGCCTGGAGCCTCCTTTTTGATCTCTTCTGCAATTTCCTGTTCCTTTTCCGTGCCAAAGACCAGGATATGAAGATTGGGAAATTCCTTCAACAAAAGACTGGCAAGTTCTGAGAATCTGGAGGAAGGCCAACATTTGGCAGGCCCAAAGGCGGCACCTGGATTGAATCCGGCAAAGAACGAATCAGCGCCTAAGTTGTTCCTAAGCCTGATCATGTTCAGAAAGGTCCTCGCCTTTTCCTGCTCTTTTCTGGGCAGGCGCAGCTTTAACTTCAGGACTGAAGGATCAGGCTCTATATCACTTCGTGCCAAGGCTCTCACAAGGCCGAGATAATAGAAAACATGATGTCTTTCTTCCTTGTCTCTAGGAACCGGGACCGCTTTTTTTAAGAGTATGCTGCGGAAATCCGTAGCATAACCACAGATATCTCCAATACCAGCCAACCTCAAGACCAGGGCCGACTCAAAAGAGTTTGGCAGCGCTACACCCATTTCGTATCCTTTGCCCTTTGCCTTGGAAGCAAACCTCAATAGATGAAAAAGCCTTTCAATAAGGCTGGATCCTGCAGGGCACTCCAATACCTGATGAACGTCTGGATGGCATCTATAGACAGGAGAAACCCAGGGCCTTGCCATCAAATCCAACTGGGCCTGGGGATAGAGCTGTTTTAAATACGATAGTGCAGGAAATGTCATTATTGCATCTCCTATCCAGTTCGTGCCTCTTATCAATATCTTTTGCACCATTGATTTTCCCAGACTGTGGCTGTAAATGATAATGGCTGTCAAGCTCGTCAGATGTTTGCCCAGACTCAACGAGACTTTTTAAGAAAAATGAATGGGAATAGCAACATAAATGGACAATAAAAATGACAACAGGGGACTCCAAGGCCAAGAGAGTGAGTACGAGGTCTTGAGTATTCAGGTCAGACCCGACCTTTACAGGGCATTTAGAAGATGTGTCTGGATGACTGTTCATGAAACTGGCATGTCCATAGTGGACATCCACAACAAGATGATAGAAGAGTTACTCAGGCAGAAGGAATGTTAAGGCCCTCAATGGCCTAGGTCACTTGGCTATTTCCTCTACAAGGGGAAGGCTTATGATAAAGGCCGTGCCTTTGCCAGGCACGCTTTTCACCGACATCTCTCCCCCATGCTTTTCTATGATGGCATACGAGATGGAAAGCCCTAGACCAGAGCCACTGCCCTTTGTGGTAAAGAACGGGTCGAATATCCTTCCCATGAGCTCTGGAACGATCCCCACTCCCGTATCCTTGAAGGAACACAAGACGCTGTCTTCCTCCCGAACTGTTTCAATGATCAGCTTTCCTCCCGCAGGCATTGCCTCAACTGCATTGAATACCAAATTGGTGAATACCTCCCTGATCTCTGAAGGATTAACTCTCACATAAATATCCTTGGCAAGCCGGGTTATTAGCTCTATCTTTCTTCCGTTTTTTCTTGGAGCATGATGCCACTTGGGCCTTGTCATGAGCAGCGTGTCTTTGATCATGGATGAAAGATCAATGATTTGCAAGTCATTGCTGTTTGATTTTCCGAGGGCATTCAGCCTCTTTACTATCTCTGCTGCATCATCAATGGCTGTTCTCAGGGCTTCTATATGCTCTTTGGACCCCTTATCCACCTCCATCTTTTTCATCAAAAGATAGATGTGGGTAGACATCGTATGGAGGAGGTTATTGAAATCGTGGGCGACACCAGCAGCCATCTCGGCCAGGACTCTAAATTTTTCAGAACTCCTGAGTCTCTCCTTCATGCGCCTTTTTTCCACTGCCTTGGCGATGGAATGAATCAAGTAGTTGTTGTCAAAGGGTTTTGGAATAAAGTCGTCCACACCTTCTCTCAGCGAGCGTACGGCATTTTCAAGTTCGGTATAGGCCGTTAGCATGATGACCGGGGTATCTGGATAGGTACTTCTCAAGTCCTTCAAGAAATCCAGACCGCTTCCGTCAGGCAGGTTGATATCCAGTATGATTGCATCTGGGATCATGGCGTGGAGTAATTGTCTTGCCTCGTTGAGGGTGAGGGCGGTCTCCACCTGGTAGCCGTTTCTCTCCAACAGCCGTTTTATGATCTTTACCGTATCCTCGAAATCTTCTATTAGTAGTATCCGGTCCTTTGCTTCGAGTAGCTCGAACCGCCAACTATCTTTTTCATCCTTCCGGGAGCCAACCCCATTTCCCTGCGGATCCATCTTTGTCTTTACCTTTCCCCTCTTCTCAAGATGCTTGAAAAAATCTTGGAATTTTTATGGTAAATGTAGTGCCCTGGCCTTGCTCAGAGCCTGCTTCGATTCTACCCCCGTGTTTTTCAATTATCGCCCTGGCTATGGCGAGACCAAGCCCTGAACCTTCTCTGCCAGAATGGGCCTGATAAAATGGTTCAAATATGTTTGCCAGGTGTTCCTCAGGAATACCCTCGCCATTGTCCTTGAATTCGAGAAATATCATATCGTCCTGTTGCCATGCCCTTATTTCTACAATCCCATCTTCGGCAGTAAATTTATAGGCGTTGCTCAAGATATTAAAGCACAGATCGTGAATCTTTACGCTGTCACACTCCAGATACAGGTCATCGGGGATGTCTATGATCGTCTGTCTGCCTTTTTGAAGACCTTTCAACTGGGAAACAGCCTCCCTTACCAGTTCCCCCAAGTTCACTGATTCAAGGGTCAAGGGCATGGAATCCGAATCGATACGTAACATGGCGAGCATGTGCTCCACCATGGACCTCATATTGTTGCAATTCTTGTGGACAGCCTCAACTATCTCCCTGGCCTCTTCTCCAAGTTCGTTCCACAAGTATGTACGCATATAGTCGATATTGGCCTTTATGGCAGTAAGAGGGGTGCGAAGCTCGTGAGAAGCGGTGCGCAGGAATGCGGCCTTTGCATCGTACATGGCCTTCATCTCGTTGTAGGCCTTTTCCAACTCATCCCTTGCCTCAGTAAGTTCTTCCACAGTATTTTGAAGCACCCTGGTCCTCTGGGCCACCTTTTCCTCAAGGCTGGCATTTACCCGCTCAAGCTCGCCATACGCCTTTTCCAGTGCCTCCTTGCCAGACATCAACTGGCTGACCATCTTGTTGAATGCCTCTGCAAGGTCCCTTATCTCATCCCTTGATTTGACTGTGACAAAGGGTGGATTAATGCCCTCCATCACCTGTTCCGCCGCTGTTTTCAACCTGTACAGCGGACTTGTTATTACATGGACCACAAAAACAGTCAGCAAAAGGGAAATGAACCCCACCACGGATATTATTGCCAAGGACTGTTGTTTGGCAGACAAGATGTCTTTATCCACCCTTTTTAAGGACATTGCCACGTACACAGTTCCAAGTATGACCCTTCGTCCCTTCTTGCCGTGGGAATCGAGTATTAGTGCTTCTCTGCTCACAGGTTCAGGACCTACAACCGGCGCACAGGCCAATAGAAGCTCAGGGAAACCATTTGGGTGAAGAAACAAAATCCGTTCACCATGTCCCGTAGCCCCGCATGATTCCCTGCCCATTTGCCCCTGGTGGGCCTTCTTGCGCCGCAGCCTCAACTTTATCTCCTCAAAGAGCGCCTGGGGAATATTCCCGAAACGGGCCATGAGATTTCCAGCCTGATCCTCTATCCATGAAAATTCTATGTCTCTAACGTTTGCCAGGGATCTCAAAAGATTTTTCAACTGGTTGCGGTTCCTCGTGACCAAACCAAAGGCACTATTTGCTGCCAGATTCGTGGCCAATGCTGTGGAAAGCTGTTCCAAATCGTGGAGCACCACCTTTCTTTGCTTTTCCACAAAAAATACCCCAAGGGTAATGAAGCTCACTGCCAATATGGCTGTAGTGAACACTGCGAATTTTAATGCAAGCCGTGCCTTCATGCGGTTTTGAAGGTTGAATAGACTCATTTGATCAATAGACAACCACCTTAAAGGCCTCCAAAACTTTGCTGTTGGGAGACAACCCTATAAGCCGTGCCGTATAGAGGTTGAGATATGCAGTAAACTTTCTGGGATATCTTATCCTCGTGTCTGGTATGTGGCCGGCAAGTATATCAAGCCCCATTTCAGCCGCCTGCATACCTATATCTTTGTAGTCACAATCCAAGGAGAACAATGCCCCTGAAAGGGTAAAATTTTTCGACAAGCCCACGAAAGGCTTCTTATGGCGTATGGCCTCGAAGATTATCCTGGGAGCCACTATGCTGTTATAGATATTCATGTCGGGAATGGCCACCAGGGCGTCTGCAAGGCGCAAGACCTCATCCAGCCTTTCCTCAAGGTGCTCAGTCGACTTCAACTTTATCTTGACCACCTGGAGCCTAGTATCCGAAAGTTCATCTGTTATCCTGTGCACCATAGACTCTGATTCATTGGTATAGAGAATGCCAATCGTTGAAATATAGGGAGCAAGCATGCAAAGCCGTTTCACCACCTGTTTGTAAGGGATATCGAGTACCACGCCAAAATCGTTTGGATCGTTTGTAAGCACAGGTGACGGGTCTAGAACCATGGAAAAAACTGCTGGTATCCCTGGAAAAAGCCGGTGCACCACCATGGCGGCCTCTGTGCCTACAGGCAAGATCAGGGCAATACTTTGCTTCTTGAACCTTCTCGCTATCGTCTTATCCTGGTCCAGAAAGATTTTCTTCACCAACAGGCGGGGGCAGTTTGTCTCAAGCTCTTTTTCCAGGGCATTGGAGGCAGTGATATAGGGGCCAAAGTGGTTTGAAACCACGATCAACACCTCCTTTTCAGGACAGGCTGCCCCAGCCTCGGGCAATTGAGGTGCCAGAGCCAAAGCTATCAGCCAAAATAGGAGATGTGTTTTTGAGATGATCCCTTTCATATTCTCACTAAAATGACACAGATAGCTTTACTGTGTAGGTAGTATCCGCCTTCCATCCGCCAGGAAATTCCTTATGATTACTGTGAAAGAGGTTATGTACTGCAGCTGCAAGATTCCACCTACGGTCAGGAGAGATGAATCCAGCGGATAAATCTGCCAGGAAAAACCCTTCTGTCCTGCGCCATCTTGATTCAAGAAGGTTTGAAGGTAGCAATCCGTTGTCATTGGATGCCCAGGCATCTGGCAGCGGCTCGTTGAATGCTCCTGGTATTACCCCTGTTGAATAATCCGACTTGTCCTGCCAATGGAATCTCATATCTATCCAAAATCCCTTGGCAAAATCATAGCGGGCCTCGCCGTTTATCTGATTTGTGGGAACCGGACCAAAGGTGATGTCCTTCTTTTTCTGTTTCCACACGTAACTGTAATTCGCCCTTAAAAGCAGATTTTGGGTATATCGATACTGAAATCCCAACTCCAACCCGTACTGATAAATGTCGTAGAGGTTTTTATATGTCAGATAGAGGTCATCATCCTCGGAACTACACTCCATATCTATTATGTCGCTGTAATAATTATAAAAAATAGATCCCGAAAGGGTCAAGCCGTCTGGGTCGTAGTTCTGGTAGGCCAGTTCTATGCTCGTCAGTTTCTCTGGTTTAAGGTCCTTGTTGCCACGATGAATCAAATAGTCTGTCTGCAACTGGGCATAGTCTTGCAGATAGGAAGGATAATTAAATGCCTGTGCGGCAGAGAATCTTACAGACTGATTACCCTTCAAGGAATAAACGACACTCAGTCTGGGAGACAGGGCCTCATGGGCCTCGGTATGGTAATCGACCCTGAGCCCTGTAAAGACATCGAGGTTTGAGCCATATTCCCAATGGTCTTCGGCAAAAACGCTTCCAATGAATTGGTTGTGCCAGTGGTCGTAAGTGGTGGCGCCAAGGCTTGAAAGACGCCCCTCAACACCGCTTGCCAGGGTGTGAGACCCAAGTACAAATCTGTCTTGTATCAGAAGATCTACATGATCAAATCGCCATTTCATGTGTTCAGAGTCGATTACATCATCTCCTGTCGTGTCGAAATGGCGCCACCACAAATCGAACTTCAGATCATTCCTGTTGAACCGGGCCCTTAAAAAACCATCGAAACCATCCTGGTCAAAGGGATTAAGGACTGTCGAAGAGGCGACCAACAGCTTCCCCTTTGAAAAGCCAAAAGAAACATTGTAATCGGTGCCTGGCTTGGCCTCATAATTGAGCTCCCCTGACATCTTCCATATGCCCCTAACCTGTCTGTCGTGTTCTTGGGTAGAATTTCTCTGGGTCCAGGCACTCACCAGTTTATAGGACCACTTACCGAATCTGTCACCAGAGGTGAGACTATAAAGATAATCGCTGAAAGTGCCCCCAGAACCTGTAAGCTGGACGCCATGAATGGCCTCTGGCGACCTGGTGATAATATTGATCACGCCAGAAAAGGCATTGGAGCCATAGAGGACAGATCCTGGCCCCTTGACCACTTCTATCCTCTCTATATCGTCAGGGACTTCAGGGATGAGCGCACACTGGTTCGTGTTTCTGACAGGGGAATAGATGGGCCTTCCATCCACCAGTATGAGTACATTGTTGGCTTGAAGGCCATTTACGCCCCTCATTCCTATACTGTAACAGGCGTCACTGGTCTGGAAAAAATCCACTCCAGCCACGTATCTAAGAAGTTGCCCCACACAGTTATATCCGCTGTGGACAATGTCCTGTCTTGTAATTATCGTGGCCGTAGCTGGGCTTTCAAGAACAGTCAATACGTGCCTCGATGCAGAAATAACCCTTGGGATGTCTTGAAAGAGGAGGGCCTCCTTGCCCTGGATATTGGCCTCAGACGGAGCCGATGCAAAAAGCAGGGCAAGGGCGAGTAGGACGGATTTCTTATACACCTGTATTCTCCCGACTGAATAAGTTGAGGCAGAACTTGTGCATTACTACGCAACTATAAAAAAAATGAGACTCCCAAGCAACACAAAAAATTTTAACTTATTGATATTAAAAAGATAAAGCATGAATAATAATTCATCTATTTATGTCTTCTGGACCCTTCCACAATACCCTTCTGAACTTCGGAAAGAAGGAAGGCGGATCGTGGAGGAACTAATCGACAGAAAAAGGAGGGATAGCATAGATCCCCACTTTGTGGAGATGGCAGAAAAGATACTGCCGTTTAGTCAGTTCATGGTCTATCACCTCAAGCGAAATCCAGAAACTCTTCTGGAGCTTACAGGCTCTAATTGGCTCTTTAGCCCCCTCAACAGGGAAGAGCTTTACCGACAAGCTCACCAAGAGGCAGGGGATGCAGAGGATGAAAATCAACTCATGGCAGCTGTAAGGCTCTTTAGGAACCGGCATATGTTTCGCATTGCTTGGAGGGATATTGCCGGCCTGGCTAGTCTTGATGAAACCCTATCAGACCTTACAAATCTTGCCGAAATATGTATGAATATCTGCCTTCAATGGCTCTATCGGAATTTGAGCACCCGATTTGGCAGCCCCCTATATCCCAATGGCAAGGCCCAAAACCTCATAGTTCTGGCCATGGGAAAACTTGGCGCCAGGGAGCTAAATTTTTCTTCTGACATAGACCTCATATTTGCCTATCCTCAAACAGGGGTCACATCGGGGACCAATAGCCCCATATCAAACGAAGATTTTTTCTTGCGCCTTGCAAGAAGCCTCATAAAGGTTCTTTCTCAATCCACAGAAAACGGCCTGGCATTCAGGGTCGATACCAGACTCCGACCCTTTGGAGATTCTGGCCCCCTGGTCCTGTGTTCAGAAGCAGTGGAAGAATACTATGAAAACTACGGCAGACAATGGGAACGCTATGCCATGGTGAAGGCACGGGCCGCTGTTGGAGATATCGATGCTGGCAACAGGCTCCTGAAACGCCTCAGGCCCTTTGTCTATAAAAAATATCTCGATTATTCCACCATAGAAGCCTTGAGACAGATGAAGGCTATGATACTTGCTGAACAAGACAAGGAATCTCTAAAAGATGACATCAAGCTAGGGCCAGGCGGAATAAGAGATGTGGAATTCATCTGCCAAACCTTTCAACTCTTAAAGGGTGGCAGGATTCCTCTGCTCCAGGAAAGAAACCTGCTCAAGGTATTGAACCATATAGATCAACTGACCCTACTAGACCATGAAACCTGCTCCACATTGAGGCAGGCCTACATATTTCTGCGAATAGTCGAAAACAGGATCCAAGAATTTTCAGACCAGCAGATCCATAATCTGCCCTCAGACCATAAACGACAGTTGAAGCTTGCTGTATCTACTGGTTTTTCATCCTGGGACGAATTCCGCTCAAGTCTTGCAGACCACATGTCAAAGGTCCATGCGATCTTTGTTGGACTGTTTGCAGAAAGACGTCAACAATCCCTTTCCCCCTCTAATTCCGTGAAAGATAGTTCCAGTTCAAAGAGCCAGCCAGAACCTGACGGATCAAAAGACCTTTTGAAACAATGCCTCCTCGTTTGGGAAGACCCCATTGACGACGCAAGCATAGACATCCTTAAAGGCCTTGGTTTTTCAAGGGCATCCCCACTGCTAAAGGGATTTAAAGATTCAAAGAAATTGCAGCTTCTTCCAGGAAGTACCAGGGAAATAGTAGATGAACTCATGCCCCGACTCATTGAGGCGTGCTCCAAGACCAAAGATCCCGATAAAGGCCTTGAAGGCTGTCTAAGGATTATTGAGGCTGTATTAAAAAGAAGCATTTATCTAATGCTCCTCTTGGAATATCCTCAGGCCCTTACCCACCTTGCAAGGCTATGTTCAGAAAGCAGATGGATTTCAGACCTGCTTTCCAGGCAGCCTATACTCCTGGACGAATTGATAGATGCCTCCAACCTCTTCAGGCCATTGTCTCGCCACGAACTTATCAATCAGATCGATTCTGTCACCGGGGCCATTGCGGATTCCGACTTGGAACTCCTTCTCGATGAACTAAGACGCATTAAAAAGGCAAATGTACTCAAGGTGGCTGCATGCGACTTGGATAATCTCATTGAGATGGATGAAGTGGGAAACAGACTGACCAATCTAGCCCAGGTCCTTGTGGAAACATGCTTTAAGTATGCACTGGATTACATGTGTTCCAAGGAGGCTTCATTTTACCGTTCCAACGTCACCGTTAATGAAAGCGGCATGGCAGTAATCGCCTACGGCAAGATGGGTGGCAGAGAGATGGGCTATTCTTCAGACCTGGATCTGGTTTTCTTATATAATCCTGATGCGCCAGCCATTAGACAACGGGATCATGCTGGGAAAACTACCTATTTCTTTTCACGCCTTGTCCAAAGACTGATATTTTTGTTGACTACCAGGACGAGTCAAGGGGTGTTGTACCAAATCGACACCCGCCTCAGGCCCAATGGTTCCCAAGGCATACTCGTGAGCAGCATAGACAGCTTTTCAGAATATCAGAAAAAAAGGGCGTGGACATGGGAGCATCAAGCACTGATAAGGGCGCGTTTTGTCGCTGGGGATCAAACTACTGGCGCCATTTTCGATAAGATAAGAAAAGACGTTCTTATGACGAAAAGGAATAAGGGTATTCTTTGTAAAGACATACTCCAAATGAGAAAAAAGATGGTGGACAACATCCCAAAGGGCCAAAAGGGAACCGGATTTCACCTCAAAAAAGACCGTGGAGGCATAGTGGACATAGAATTCATCATTCAGTATCTGGTCTTGCTTCATGCTCACGAATATCAAAAGCTCACCGAGGCCACAGGATGCAAAACAATTTTGCACCTTCTTGGCACCACAGGCTTGTTGGCTTCCAAACAGGTGGATATCCTTAAAAGGACATACAGCCTTTATATGAAAACAGTTAACCACCTGACTCTAGACCTGAAAGAGCCAAAGGTTCCAGTTGATCTTTTCAAGGCAGAGCGGCAACAGATCTCAGACATATTTCAGCAGGTCTTGGGAAACTGTTCAAAAGGAGAAATAAATTGAAGGGCAGGGAAAGATGGATAGAAGCAATAGTTATCTTGATAATTCTGGCTCTCGGACTCCTGGTACGCGTAGAGGACTTAACCGAATGGCAACGCCATCCAGACAGGGCTCTCTATCATGGAGAACCACTCTTAACCACCTTTGATGGATACTATTACCTCACCCTTTCGAGGGACCTCAACCAACGCACCTATAACCCTATTGACGAAAAACGGGCAGTTCCCGACTGCCCACCAAGGCCGCAACCTCCTCCGTTACTTGCAGAGACTGGAAATTTTATAAAGGGCTTAACAACTCTTTCCTTCAATTGGATTGGCGCCCTGACACCTGCCTTTCTGGGCATCCTGCTTTTTTTCCCCATTTATGGCATAGGCAGATTCTATGGTGGAGCCGTCATGGGCTGCTCTGCCGGGCTCTTTGCAATCATGTCTTTCTACTACGTATACAGGAGCAGTCTTGGCTGGTTCGACACTGATTGCATGAATGTGACCTTTGCTATGTCTGCAGTATTTTTTGCCCTGAAATTTGGAGAAACGAAAAATTTGAGGCGTTACTTGTGGTTTGCAGGGGCCATAGCCAATTACATCTTGTTTCTCTGGTGGTGGGATCAAACCTCCCAGGTTACTACGGCAGTATCGCTGCTTCCCCTGGCAGCAGCCATAGTCTTTTTCTACCGCCCTGACAAAAAGGAAGGTATTATCTTTGGCAGCCTGATTGCCGCAGGTATCTTGTGCATACTCGCTCTAAAGGGCATGAACCTTCCCATAAAGACAGTTCAGGGAATTATCGATTCATACAAATACATCTCCAAACAGGTCCAGGGCGATTTCCCCAATATTGGCATAACCATCTCGGAACAAGTTATCCCTTCCCTCACTGAGATCGTTGCCAAAACCACCGATAATATCTTCACTTTCACCTTGTCCATTGCTGGACTTTGTTTCTTGTTCTTCCGTTTCAAGGCCAAGGGCTTATACCTAGCGGTACCAGCCTTGCTTGCTGGCCTTTCCTTTTTCTTCGCCAAAAGATTCATGATCTTTCTGGCGCCGACCCTGGCCCTTGGGGCAGGGTTTATAATCAATGAAATCTGGCTACTCAAAAGGCGTTACAGGGTCAGCGCCATTGCTGCTCCTCTTATTGCACTGATCTTTGTATTTCCCTCGTTCCAAAAAGATATGCACAAGACATTCTGGCCCAAAGAACCCCCTTACGTGGTCGCCGGCATGGACGAGGCATCTCGCGTCACCCCAAAAGATGCTGTGATCTGGGCCTGGTGGGATCACGGCTATCCCATGATCTATTGGTCCAAAAGGGCTACCATCAACGATGGACAGGTGCACGGAGGCGAAAGATCTGTCTTCAACGGCATCCCCATGACAGTCAGTAACGAAAGGCTTGCTGCCAATATCATGCGTTTTTTCGTCACGAGGGGGATCAACCACGGAACCCACGATGTTTACAAGGCATGCGGCGGTGATGTGTCCAAGGGCTTTCATTTGATAAAAGCCGTGATGGCCGCAGGCCCAGAAAAGGCCAGACAAATTATTCAGCAGGCAGAACTTGAGCCCCAAGGCGGCAAAAAAACCATTGATGACTGGCTCCGCTTCTTCTTTCCAGAAAAATCCCGTCCAATTTTTCTATTTCTTGATTGGCGCCTCACAGTCACAAACTATTGGTGGTTCTGGCTCGGCTCCTGGGATCCAGCCCAACACAATGGAATCCATCCTGGATACGCTTCGTTCTATGAGGTCAAAAAGCAGGGCGATTCCCTGACTGGATTCACAACAGATGGGGAGAAGATGGTAGTGGACCTGAAAAAGGGCTTGATACGATTTGGAAACAAACAAGCCTGGCTGAAAAAGGTCTTTTTGAGATATGCCACCAAGGTGGAAACCAGGGACTACCATCGGACAAAAGGCCTCTATTTCGAAGCCTTAGTAGAAAAGGAATTTGCAGCTGCAATGGATGCCAATCTGGCAAAATCCGTATTCAACAAGCTTTACCTGCGCCATATGTTTACGCCAGCCTATTTTGAACCAGTCAGCCTGCATACCCCATACTATCAAATCTGGAAAGTGAAGGGGGAACGTTACGAAAAATAGAAAGGCCTGCCCCTTCAAAAGACAGGTCATCCGACCACTGGCTCAAACTGCCTAGATGAGAAAAGAGGAGACAGCCTATTACGCTGGGAATACTTTTCCTCAAGGCCTGCTATGGCCTGTGCAAGGTTTGGAGACCTTATACCATGAGAAAGGGAAAGACCAGCCTCCCAAAAGGCTGCAAGCTCATCTGCCACCTTAACGATTGACCCATCGATAGGGGAAAAGGCATCCTGGTTGTATGCCTCATCTATCTCAGAGACGATCTTCACGGAGCCTTCCATCAGCACCCTGTCCTCAAACTGATCTTCCAGGAAGTATATCAATTCCTTATGCCAGCTTTCTGGCAGCAGTGGCAAGACCTTTTCCTCTATCTTTCTCCTTTCATATTCTTGGATCACCGTATCGAGGCCAGGTACCTGCCTCTTTATAGGAGATATGATATCCCTTGTATAAACTTCTGGCAGATCATGGAAGAGGGCTGAGAAAAAATTATTGTAAAGCCTTTTGTTACACGGCCCTGAAACAAGTTTCCCAGTTAGCAGATAAACAAAGATTGCCACCACTAACATATGGCCAAGCACACTGGTCTGGGGAATACGGGGTGTTCTGGACCAGCGTTTCTGAAATTTGAGTTGACTGCAAAGGTCGATGAAATGATGTGACTTGCCTCCCAGTAATATCTTTTGTACCCCGATCAGTTCAAAATAATCCTCGATCTTGTCTTCTATCTCCTTTTTGGTCTCATCTATGCCATACATCTTGGGAAATGCGTGATACACCAGCTCAAATTCCCACTTTGTGGCCAGATAGTGGGCCGCGTTCAATATGCGCTTTTCAGCCTTGCCCTCCCATTGATCTTCTAAAAAATCCTCCATCTCACCAACTAGGGGCCTGCCGCTGTCAAGGCTTTTCAGGCCTGACAGATCCTCTTCAACCTGTGAAAGCACGTACCTGTTCAGGCTGGGGCCAGCCTTTTTCATGAGGTAATGAAACACCGGTGGCTTCAGGTCAGTGAGCACTACCCTTTGAAGGAACTCAAAAAGGCCACCCTCCATGAGTCTCGTCCAGTTGACAGGATGGACATGCTCTTGAAATCTGCCCAGTACATAGGCAATCAACATCTTGTGGGCCTGTTTATCAAGCTCTGTTAACTCAACTGGCCTGACATGATCATTCCATCGCTGGATACTTGCTGCCTCGAATATCTTTGAAATAAGGCTTGCTCTTATCATCTATTTTGCCCTCACCTTGACAGAAAACCCAAATCCTGTTATCTGAACAATTCCGTCATTACTTTTTAAATTCTACTGGACAGGCGCGTAGCTCAGGGGGAGAGCGCTACCTTGACGCGGTAGAAGTCGGCGGTTCGATCCCGCCCGCGCCTACCATTTTTGCTTTTTTAATTTACTTTGTCCAATATTAAATGTATGAAAGAAGGCATCTGAGAGGCCACAAGACTGGCGGCAGATGCCTTTTTTATTTTTAATTAAAAGGTGCAACGGCCGTAAAGTATGATGAGAAATCCACATCTTCAGGAAACCTTGAAAACATGATTAAGATACAGATAAAAAACGGGGAAGTTTTTGAAACAGAGCCTGGCACCAAGGTCGGAGAGCTACTGTCGCAGCTCCTGGGTAAAAAGAAGCGCAAGAAACTCATACTTGCAAAGGTAAACGGTGAGCTAAGGGACCTGTCGTTCCCCCTGAGCGAAGACAGCGAGGTGGAACCTATATTCACTGGAGATCCAGATGCCCTCGAAGTGTTGCGCCATTCTACGGCTCATTTGATGGCACAGGCTGTCAAACAGCTCTATCCCCAGGCTAAGGTGGCCATAGGCCCTGCAATAGAAAGTGGTTTCTACTACGATTTTGATACACCCACGTCATTTTCACCAGAAGACCTCGAACGCATCGAGGCCAGGATGCGGGAGCTTTCCCAGAAAGCCATTCCCATTGAAAGGCAGGAGGTGGCCCTGAACGAGGCAAAAGATATGTTCAGGGAAATGGGGGAAGAATACAAGGTGGAGCTACTCGAGGACCTGGAGGAGCAGGGCGAAAATATCGTTTCGCTTTACAGGCAGGACGACTTCGTTGACCTCTGCCGAGGCCCCCATCTCCCAGATACTGGCAAGATCCCCGCTTTCAAATTGATAAATGTGGCTGGCGCTTTTTGGAAAGGGGATGAGAACCGTCCCATGCTCCAGCGGATTTATGGCACTGCTTTTTTTACCAAAAAAGAGCTAGCGCAGCACCTCCAGAGATTGGAAGAGGCCAAGAAACGAGACCACAGGAAATTGGGCAAGCAGTTGGACCTGTTTTCCATACAAGATGAGATTGGCCCAGGCCTTATCCTGTGGCATCCCAAGGGGGCCATGGTCAGAAAACTCATGGAGGACTTTTGGCGCAATGAACACCTGAAAAGGGGCTATGACTTGCTCTTTACACCCCACATTGCCAAAAGGGAGCTATGGAAGACCAGCGGGCACCTGGATTTTTACTCTGAGAACATGTACTCACCCATGGAGATCGACGAGGTGAGTTATCAGATCAAACCCATGAATTGCCCCTTTCATATAGCCATATACAACTCTAGGAAGAGGAGCTATAGGGAGCTGCCTTTGAGGTGGTGTGAACTAGGCACTGTCTACCGATACGAAAGAACAGGCACACTCCACGGCCTCATGAGGGTAAGGGGCTTTACTCAGGACGATGCCCACATATTCTGCAGGCCGGATCAGCTCCATAAGGAGATAAACGAAATATTAGACATGACCCTTTACATGTTAAGGGTGTTTGGATTTAGCCGCTATGATATATACCTTTCTACAAGGCCTGATAAATATGTGGGTAGCGATGAAAATTGGGAACTATCGACAAACGCCCTGAAAAAGGCCCTTGAAGAACAAGGTCTGGAATATGAGATAGATCCTGGTGAAGGGGTTTTCTACGGCCCAAAGATAGACATAAAGATAAAGGACTGCCTCGACCGCTCATGGCAGTGTTCCACCATACAGGTGGATTTCAATCTTCCTGAACGTTTCAATGTAAACTACACGGGCAAGGACAGTCAGCCCCATGTTCCTATTATGGTTCATAGGGCCCTTCTTGGCTCATTGGAGCGCTTCTTTGGAGTACTCATAGAACATTATGCCGGGGCCTTTCCTTTATGGCTGGCACCAGTGCAGGTCCGTGTACTCACTATTACAGACCGGCAAGACGACTGGGCCAGAGAGGTGTTCGATGCACTCAGAAATAGAGGGATCAGGGCGGAGCTCGACCTCAGAAATGAAAAACTGGGCAAGAAGGTCCGTGAAGCCCAGATGGAAAAAGTGCCCTATATGCTGGTTCTAGGAGACCAGGAGGTTGCTGACAAAACAGTGAGTCCCAGAACCAGGGGGGGAGAAAAGATGGATGCCATGCCAGTTGATTCCTTTATGGAAATCATGCTGGCAGAGGCGGAGAGAGGAAAAACGGGAGGTGCAGTATCGCCAGAGAGCAGAGAGTAAGGGTTAACGACAGGATTCGGGCGTCTGAAGTACGCCTTATTGCCGAAGATGGAACACAATTGGGGGTTGTGCCTTTGGACGAGGCACTCAACAAGGCCAGGGATGCCGGCCTTGACCTGGTGGAGGTTGCACCAAATGCCAGACCGCCTGTATGCAGGCTCATGGATTACGGTAAGTACCGTTACGAACAGAGTAAAAAGGCGCAGGAGGCAAAAAAACGGCAAACTGTCATCCAGGTCAAGGAGATCAAGATGCGTCCCAGGACCGATGTCCACGACCTTAACGTCAAGAGGAAGAAGATCGTCAAATTCCTGAATCAGGGCAATAAAGTCAAGGTCACTGTGACCTTCAGGGGCAGGGAGATCGTCCATCCTGAAATCGGTTTTGAAATGCTCAAGAAGATCGCCAACGAAATGGCGGACATTGCTGCAGTAGAGCACATGCCGAACATGGAGGGCCGGGCCATGAGCATGATCCTTGCTCCGAAAAAGGCCTGAGTATCAGGGAATTTTTCTTTAATTTTATTGGCATCAACAATTGACCTCGAGGTCTTTTGGGGTTAATAATTCCCTTTTGTGCGTCTTAAGGTTTATCAACAAGACAGGGCAATCCCTTTATGGATTCGGCCACTGTTGAAAAATTTTTATGCGGGGTTATTTACCATGCCAAAGTTAAAAACCAAAAGGTCTGCTGCAAAGCGGTTCAAAAAGACCGGCAGCGGCAAATTCATGTTCAACAAACCAGGCCACAGTCATATCCTCACTAAGAAGACCAGGAAACGCAAGAGGAATATGAAAAAGGACAAGGTTATCTCAGAAACCATGATTACACATATAAAGCGTATGCTCCCATATGCTTAAGTCTTTCAAGGAGTAAATAGATATGCCCAGGGTAAAAAGAGGATTCAAGGCAAGAAGGAGAAGAAAAAAGCTCCTGAAGCTTGCCAAGGGCTTCAGGGGTTCAAGGAGCCGGTGCTATCGCCAGGCCAAAGACAGCGTGGAAAAGGCCCTTTGTTATGCCTACAGGGATAGAAGGGCAAAAAAACGCTCTTACAGGCGCCTTTGGATAACCAGAATAAACGCCGCATGCCGCTTGAACGGCATCTCCTACAGCAAGTTCATGGGCGGGCTCAACAAGGCCAAAATAGGCGTTGACAGAAAGATACTCGCTGATCTGGCTGTTACTGAGCCAGTTGTATTTTCAAGCCTTGTGGAAAAGGCAAAGGCAGCCATCTAACCTTTAAGCCAATGGAAAGACAGCTCAGGGATATTGAAAAAGAGGCGATCGAGGCCATAGAAAATGCCTCCGACAAGAAGGGCCTCGAAGAGCTGAAGATAAGATTTCTTGGCAGAAAAGGCCAACTGACTTCCATCTTAAAAAAAGTTGGCAGCCTCCCGAAAGAAGAGCGCCCTGTTATTGGGAAGCTTTCTAATCAGATAAAGACCAGAATAGAACAGGCAATCAACCAGCGGCTCAAAACCGTACAGAGCAGAGCGGCTGGCCCTGAGCTGATCAAGGGTTTTGATCCTACTTTACCTGGAAGGAGATTGCCCCTTGGCCATCTGCACCCTATTACCAAGGTCCTAAACGAGGTATGCGACGTATTTGAAAAAATGGGGTTTACAGTAGCAGAAGGCCCTGAGATAGAACTTGATTTTTACAATTTCGAGGCACTAAACATCCCACCTGATCACCCGGCCAGGGACATGCAGGACACATTCTATGTGGATGACAAGGTGCTTCTAAGAACGCATACTTCTCCAATTCAGATCCGCACCATGGAGAAGATGTCCCCGCCTGTCCGGATCATTGCACCAGGCAAGGTCTATAGATGTGATTCTGATGTGACTCATACACCCATGTTTCATCAAGTCGAAGGCCTCATGGTAGACAAAGATGTGTCGTTCGCCCACCTTAAGGGCATTCTGACCCATTTTGCCCAGGAGATCTTCGACCGTGAAACATCTGTCAGATTCCGTCCCAGCTTCTTCCCATTTACTGAACCAAGCGCGGAGATAGACATCCAGTGTGTCATGTGCAGAGGAAAGGGGTGCAGGGTCTGCTCCCAGACTGGCTGGCTGGAAGTGCTTGGTGCAGGTCTCGTTCATCCTGCTGTATTCCGGCACGTGGACATCGACCCCCAGGTCTACAGCGGCTTTGCCTTTGGATTAGGCATCGAAAGGATTGCCATGCTCCGCTATGGCATTAACGATATCAGGCTCTTTTACGACAACGACCTGAGATTTTTGACTCAATTTTGAGATAAGCATCATGTTGGTATTGGCATCTTGGCTCAGAGAGATAGCGCCTTTTGAGGCTGATTATATGGAGGTTGCCGAAAGGCTTACACTTGCAGGGCTGGAAGTCGAAGCCATCGAACCTGCATATCCTTGGCTGGATAAGGCCGAAGTGGTACGCATAGCCAAGGTAGAGCCTGTCAGAGAAGAGAAGGACGTAACCCTCTGCACCATAGAAACAGGCGGCGGGGAAGTCAGCGTGATATGCGGCGCGCCCAATGTGGCAGAAGGCATGCTTACGATCTACGTTCCTCCAGGCACAGAGATGCCAGATGGCAAGGAAATCAAGGAGAGCATAGTCTATGGACACGTCTCCAAAGGCATGCTCTGTTCCCGTATGGAAGTGATGCTCGAAGGAGATGCTAGCGGACTTTTTGACGTCACCACTGAATTTCCTACAGCCAAGGTTGGGCAAAACCTTTCCTCCCTGGCAAACCTCGATGACCTAGTCTTCGAAATAGGCATTACTCCCAACCGGCCCGATTGTCTGAGCATAACAGGTGTCGCAAGGGAAGTATCGGCACTTTTTGGCGTACCATTCACCCCCCCTCGTAACGACAAAAAACTCCCAGAAGCCTTGAATCCAGGAATTACCATCGAAATAGAAGACGAAAAACTTTGCCGAAGATATGTGGGCGCCGTAATAACCGGTGTGAATATAGGCCCTTCACCTGGCTGGATGGCAAGAAGGCTTGCAGCCTGCGGGATCCGCCCCATCAACAACATTGTGGACATTACTAATTATGTGCTCTTGGAGCTTGGCCAGCCACTTCACGCCTTTGACCTGGATACCCTCAAGGGCAGAGGGATCATTGTGAGGCCATCAAAAGAAGGAGAGAGAATTGTCACTCTCGATGGAAAAGAACGAAAGCTTCCGCAGGGGGTGCTTCTTATCTGCGATTTGGAACGCCCTGTTGCAGTGGCAGGTGTCATGGGCGGCCTTGAGACAGAAGTGACAGACAAGACAAACTCCATCCTCCTTGAAAGTGCGTGGTTCGCCCCTTGGAGCATCAGAAGGACTGCCAAGATGTTGAAGCTGCCCTCAGAGGCCTCTTACCGTTTTGAAAGGGGAGTCGACTTTGATGGACAACTCACTGCTGCCCACAGGGCAACCGGCCTTTTTCTCGACCTGGCAGGTGGAACATACCAGGGAATCCTCGATCAAAACCCAAGGCCCTATGTCCCCCAGAATATAGTCCTTAGGCCACAGCGGGCAAACAGCCTCATTGGTACAGATCTTGGCCATGCTGAGATGGCTAAGATCCTGAATTCCATAGAGATCGAGGTGGTGGACCAAGACAGCAACGCTATACAGGTGAAAGTTCCCTCCTTCAGGCCAGACCTCAAGGAAGAGATAGATCTGGTGGAAGAAGTGGCAAGACTTCACGGTTTCGCCTCGATCCCTACTGCTTCTCCTGTTGGGGAACTGATAGTTGAGCCTGCGCTATCCCAAAAAGCCTTTACAGACAAGATAAGACAATTCCTGACAGGACAGGGTCTCTGCGAGATCATATCATACAGTTTTATTTCCCCTAAAGAACTCGATGCCCTAAGGCTCGATCCAGAAGACCAGCGCAACCGGGCCGTAAGACTCAAAAACCCCTTGGCAGAAGACCAGTCCATCATGAGAACGAATTTGATCTGTTCCATGCTCTCTGCCATCTCCAGAAACCTGAAGAAGCGCAACTTGGATTTGTCCCTTTATGAAGTGGGAGCCGTATTCATTGACAAAGGTCCTGGTGTACTTCCAGACGAACACCAAAGACTTTGTTGCGCCATGACAGGACAGAGGTTTCAGCAGACCTGGGCATGGCCAGAACAAGAGGTGGATTTCTTCGACATCAAGGGTCTTACAGAAAACCTGTTATGCCATTTGGGAATAAATGGCATCTTATTCAGGGTCTCTTCCGACCCGGAACCCTTTTACATACCTGGCATCTCCATGGACTTGATTTCACGGGAAGGTGCCCGACTGGGGACCCTGGGACAAATTGCTCCAAAGATTTTATCTTCGTTTGATATAGCTTCCAAGGTATTTCTTGCTGATTTCTCTATTCCAGAACTCATAAACGAGGCATCGGAAGGTATCAGATTCAAGCCTCTAGCCCGTTTTCCTGCCCTTGATCTCGATCTGTCAATAATCCTCGACGATTCGGTCAGGGCACAAGAGATCTTCGACTTCATATACAAAACCAAACCCAAGCTTCTGGAAAACATATTCATTTTCGATGTCTACAGAGGACGTCCGGTGCCCAAGGGCAAGAAAAGTCTGGCCTTTAGATTCATTTACCGGGCCAAGGATCACACCCTTACTGAAACTGAAGTGCTGGCTGTTCACAGCCCGCTGGTTGATAATCTGCTCGAGAAATTCAAGGCTGAAATGAGAAGTTGAGATGGATAAGTCCACCCTTACCAAGCTGAAACTGGCAGAGAAAATCAGTGAGGAAATGGGCTTTTCCGTCAGATCCAGTAAAAAGATCGTGGATGCTGTCTTCAACCACATGACAGATATTCTGGAATCTGGCGAGCCCTTGAAAATTGTTCGTTTTGGAACATTTTGCCCCCTTTTCAAAAATGCCAGAAAGGGTATAAATCCATCTACAGGGGAATCCATTATTATCCCTGCTAGAAAAACTGTTTCATTTCGGCCGAGTCCTCTACTGAAAAAGATGGTCAATGCTGAAAAAAGACCGCAAATACTATCGGATAGGAGAAGTCAGCAGGATAGTGGGAGTTGAGCCTCATGTGCTGAGGTTCTGGGAACGGGAATTTCGTCAGATACAGCCTAGAAGGGTATCGAGACAGCGCCTATACCGTAAACAGGATCTAGAAACCATAAAGCTCATAAAAAGGCTGCTCTACCATGAAGGCTTCACTATAGCCGGGGCAAGAAAGAGGCTGGAGCTGCTTCAACGAAGTGGTGAAGCTGCTCAGACGCCCAATCTTGCGCCCAAAAACCACCACCGTATTTTGCATGAAATAAAAAAAGAACTCAAAGAGATCAGGAAAATCCTTTCAAGATAATACCCGGGAATACCACAATGCAGAAACTCGACGAAAAACAGATAGAAAGGCTACAGGAGCTTAGATCGCGAATCGATGCCATTGACAGGGATCTTGTGGCACTACTCCAGGAGAGACTCTCTGTAGCAGAGGAAATAGGCAAGACCAAGGCTAAATCATTGGCCCAGCCCTTGGATGCGGTCAGGGAAAAGGAAGTAATCGACCACATCCTGGAATACAACCAGGGAAGGTTTCCCCCTGATGGGCTACAGGTCATCTTCAGCGAAATAATCTCGGCATGCAGAAACGCACAAAGACCTGCTAGGGTGGGGTATCTTGGCCCTGAAACCACATTCACTCATATGGCCGCTGCGGAATTCTTTGGTCATGCCCCTGATTTCATACCAAAAGGCAACATCACGGAAGTCTTTGAGGAGGTGGAGAGAAAGCGTATAGATTTTGGAGTCGTGCCTGTGGAAAATTCTGTAGAAGGCACTGTGGCCCTCACCCTTGATGGACTAAACGATTATCAAATCAAGGTGTGCGGAGAACTCTACATGCCTATATCGCACGACCTCATAAGCAAAAGCGGCAGGATAGACAAGATCAGGCGCATTTTATCCCACCCCCATGCGCTGGCTCAGTGCAGGCTCTGGCTCCAGAGAAACCTACCGGCTGTGCCAACGGAAGAGGTGGTAAGCACGGCACAGGCTGCCAGATGGGCAGCAGTGGATGAATCCGTGGCTGCAATAGCAAGCCCTCTTGCCGCAAGGACTTACAATCTTTATACCGTGGCCAAAAGGATCGAAGACTATGCAGGAAACACCACCAGGTTTTTAATCCTTGGCCACGAATGTCCAAGACCCAGCGGAAAAGACAAGACATCCCTGCTTCTAAGCTTAGAAGACCGGCCAGGTTCCCTCTTCAGGTTGTTGGAACCACTGGCCACCAAGGGGATAAACTTGACGAAGATCCAATCGAGGCCAGTAAAGGATGAACCGTGGCGCTATCTCTTCTATGTCGACATAGCTGGCCACATCGAGGATGAGCACGTGAAAGAAGGAGTAGAATCCATAAGGGGTGGCTGTACCTTCCTGAAATGGCTAGGATCTTACCCAATGGGAGAAATGAAGAATTAAGCCTTGGGAATGCTGGATGTCCTTGGCTTTCATGTTCAAAGATCACAAGGCCGCATGACGTCCAGCTCTTCAAAGGGTAGTTAAAAAAATATTTCGAGCCTGACATCTGTCAGGCATGGGTCGTCTGAAAAACAAAAAAAAGAAATAAAGCCATGCCCTTTGCATGCCTAGTTTCAGGCATAATATTTGAGATTTTTCCTCAGTCTGTGGGATTCAATTGCAACATCTTACCTTTGCAGTTGTAAGGAAAAAACTACAGGCACAAAAAAAATGGGGCAGGAGGTTTTGATACAGGCATGTTTATTCCGATATGTTTATATAGCATGTTTTTGGAAAACCGGGCCTTTTTGCCAATGCTGCCACTAGTACTGGTTAAACCTTTTGGGCTTGCACAGGATGATTCTGAATGGTACCCGCATAAGAACTCAACATCTATTGGAGAGGATACTTAGCTAAATGGGGCAAAAGACCATTTTGGTCATAGAAGACAACAAAACCAATATGAAGCTGGTCCGCACACTCCTGACCCTGGGACAGTTTCGCATATTTGAGGCAGTTGATGCAGAGACTGGAATCGAGCTGGCAAGGACCAATCTACCAGATTTGATACTTATGGATATTCAGCTACCTGGCATGGATGGGCTTGAAGCCACAAGCATCCTCAAGAACGATCGACGCACCAAAGACATACCAATAGTGGCCCTTACCTCTTATGCCATGCAGGGTGATGAAAAAAAGGCCAGGGATGCAGGATGCAACGGTTACATAAGCAAGCCTATAAATACCAGAACTTTTCTGGCTGACCTATCCCAATATCTTGGTTAACCAGGAAGGTTGGAGTCTAGAAATGATCGGTTGTAAATTGCTTCATATGTCCCGCATCGTGGCTGTTATCATATGCCTGTTACTGGTGGCTCGGCCACTTAGAGCCGAAGACGAAACCCCAGAAGAGGCCTTAATATACCTCAAGAACTTGAGCATCGAACAGCTGGCATCTTTAGAGGTCACCACGGTTTCAAAAAAGGAAGAACGACTATCCAATGCCGATGCGGCCGTGTATGTGATAACCTCAGAAGATATAAGGAGGAGCGGATTCACTTCCATCCCAGAGATCCTCAGGATGGTGCCTGGAATGCAGGTGGCCCAGATAGACGGCAACAAGTGGGCCATTAGCTCCAGGGGATTCAATGCGTGGTTTGCCGACAAGCTACTTGTCCTTATAGATGGCAGGAGCGTATATACATCACTTTTTTCAGGCGTCAACTGGGATGTACAGGACACTTTGCTGGAAGATATCGACAGAATCGAGGTCATCCGGGGCCCAGGTGCAACACTGTGGGGGGCCAATGCCGTAAACGGTGTCATAAATATCATTACTAAAAAGGCAAGGGACACGCAGGGCGGCCTGATTACCGCTGGAGGAGGAAACATTGAACAAGGTTTCGGCTCCCTGAGATATGGCGGGAAAATTGGGCAGAAAGGCTGGTACCGTGCTTATACCAAATATTTCAATAGAGGCCCATTTGAGCTTCGAAACGGTCAGGACTCCAATGATGATTGGAACATGGGACGCAGTGGGTTCAGGATTGACTGGAATGCCTCAGACCAGACCGACTTGACCCTCCAAGGGGATATTTATATTGGACAGGCACACGACTTGGTTCAATTTGCGCCATTTGGCCGTGCTGCTGTGTTTGGCTCCCAGAGCACAGACTTGAATGGTGGCAATATCCTTGGCAGATGGTCACACAGACTCTCTTCTACCTCTGATATGACCTTTCAGTGGTATTACGACAGGACAGTCCGTGATTCAGCATATATGAAGGACACGATAGACACCCTGGATCTTGATTTTCAACATTCGTTTCGGGCAAAACAAAGACATGGGATAATATGGGGGTTGGGCTACAGGTTGGTACATGACAATATCCCCAAGACAGATGTATTTGATTTCGAGCCTAAAAGCAGGCTCCACAACCTGTTTTCAGCCTTTTTCCAGGATCAGATCTCCATAGTTAAGGACAGGCTCGACATAACTCTTGGCACCAAACTCGAGCACAATGACTACAGCGGTTTTGAAATACAGCCAAGCGCCAGGATTCGTTTCAAGCCCGATGCGCACCAAACCTTTTGGGCCGCAGTTTCCAGGGCAGTGCGAACGCCTTCAAGAGCCGATCGAGACATGAATATCGTCCTTTACTCCTTCAGAACTGGCCCTACTGAAAACTATGTGGTCATGAAGGGCAACGATGATTTTGATTCAGAAGAACTCGTTGCTTATGAAGCAGGCTACCGTTTTGTGCCAGAACAGCGATTCTCCTTTGACATAGCCACCTTCTACAACGTTTACAGAAACCTTCGCACCAGCAGGGAAGGTGCGCCAGAGCCGCCTCTTTTCGTAATGCCGCCACCGGATAAGCGCATAATTCCATTGAATATATTAAATCAATACCATGAGGACGGCTACGGAATAGAAATCTCAGGGACACTTGAACTTGCAAGATGGTGGAAAATAAGCATGGCCTATTCATGGCTCA
The DNA here is from genome assembly GCA_964581255.1 of uncultured Thermodesulfatator sp. Lineage (GTDB taxonomy): Bacteria > Desulfobacterota > Dissulfuribacteria > Dissulfuribacterales > QOAL01 > QOAL01. The sequence goes on along the minus strand of CAZOMT010000012.1, from coordinate 22,883 downwards.
AGCTGCGCCTCCACACCGAGAAACAGGTTTTTGACATGGAGCTTGGAGAAGGGAACATCCCCCGTAACCAGGTCTCTTTCAGGAGCTACATGGACCTTCCCCATAATTTACAACTGGATACGTTTCTGTTTCATGTTGATGAACTTCCACAGATGGGCATTCCCGGCTACAACCGGTTGGACCTACGCCTGGGATGGAGCCCCATCAGAAATTTGTCCATTAGCTTCAAAGTACAAAATATGCTAGACAACCGCCATCCAGAATATACCAATATTGGCAGTATCGTGGCGTCACAAATCCCTCGCAGCTTTTACGGAAAGATATCGTGGAGCTTTTAGCAGCCAACTTGAAATGGAAATGCTCAGCCTCTGCCTGTACCAGTTGCTGCCTTCTTTGCCTTATTGTGCTGGTTTTCACAAAACCTTGCCTCTATGCGGCAACATTCAAACCAGACCAAGTAAAAGCCGCCTTTATATATAACCTTACAAACTTCGTGACATGGCCTGACTCACAATCCCTTGGGCCGGAAAGACCCATAGTAATCGCTGTCGTGGGCAGTCAAGCCATCGCCCACAACCTGTTGCTATTGACAAAAGGGGAAACGCTGAAAGGCAGGCCCTTTTATATCAAATTCATCCAGTCCCTGTCAGAAATAGGCGATTGCCAAATCCTTTTTCTAGATAAATCCATGGAGGCACCCCTTGGAGAAATGCTCAGGGATCTGGCAAGGCAAGGTGTGCTCACCATTGGCGACAGTCCAGACTTTCTCAAAAACGGCGGCATGGTAGGCCTTTTGCCAAAAGGCAAACGTATCCAGATCGTAATCAACGTAGATGCTGCACGGAATGCCGGCATATCGTTCAATTCAAAGCTTCTCAAGGTAGCAAAGATCATTCGGTCTATTAGAGGGATGGGCAAATGAGATTGTTTAACTTCAAGGATCTATCCCTAAAAAACAAGCTGACCATCATGATCCTGGCCACATCTGGCCTTATGATCCTTGTTATATCCGCTATTTTTGTAGTGAACGAGGCCCTTTCCATTCGGAGATCTGTGATAAACAACATATCGGCAATCGCAGGGATCACCGCCATTAACAGTACTGCTGCCCTGAGCTTTCAGGACCCCGATACGGCAACTGAACTCCTTGAAGCCTTAAAGGTGGAACCCCATATAGTGGCAGCTGCAATATACAACTCCAAAGGTGAACTGTTTGCAGAATTTACTCCTGATCCCAAGGTTTCGCTTCCAGCCCATATCAAACCGGAACAGGCGCTAAAGAGGAACCAGAACAACACCTTTTTCTTTTGCTCGTCACCCCAGAAGGACTTTGCCCGAGACTACCTAGACATGGTTAAACCCGTAGAACTCAATGGCAAGACTATTGGAATCGTCTTTATCCGGGCTGATCAAAAGTGGATCTACGGTCACATCAAACTGTTTGCCCTGATTATATCAGGTATTATGGCTGTCTTGATAATCCTTTCCTATTTCATATCCTCTAGGCTTCAACGCATAATTTCCGTACCCATAGAGAACCTTGCCAGCACCATGCAGGCAGTGAGGAAAAGACAGGACTTTTCAGTCAGGGTCAAGGCTGCACATAACAGGGATGAGTTGGGCATGCTCATGGATGGCTTCAACAACATGCTTGAACAGATCCAGGAACGGGACCGCAGGCTGGAGATGAACCGGGAACAGCTGGAAAGGCAAGTTGCCCTGCGCACTGAAGCTTTAAAACTGAGTGAAGCGCAGAAAAAGAAGCTCTGGATACAAAAAAAGATCCAGCAGGCCTATGGCGATCTAGTCAGCCGCATGAACTCCATAGACATAAACGAAATGCTGGAAAAATGCCTCACCCAGATCGCAGAGGTGGCCAATGTCACATGGGGGGCTATCCTCTTATGGGATCACGACTCTCAAACCCTCAAGGTGAAAAAGACCTTTTCTGCTCCTTCTCTTGACAATTGGACCAGCCATAATCCCTTCATCCCCAAGGAAATGGAGACCCTCAGTGAGAAGGTGGCCCGCAAGGTATTTGAGCAGGGAGAGCCTATCTCCACTTCGTGGAAAGAAGACCCTGGCAATGGGCTGTTCAAGTCATTGGAGGTCTTTTCGTTTCCACTGAGTTTTCAGAACAAGGGTATTGGCGTGCTGGTGCTTGCAGGGGTGCGTCCTCCTGACGAATACACCCTCACCTTTCTTCAAAACGCTACGAAACAGCTTGGTGTAGCCATACATAACGCCATGACCTTCGAAGACCTGCGTCAGAAATCTGCTCAGCTCAAAGAAAGTATAATAGAGCTTCAGAGGGCTTCCCGAATGAAAAGTGATTTCCTCGCAAATATGAGCCACGAGCTTCGCACACCCTTAAATGCTATAATCGGATTCTCAGAATTGCTGCTGGACCAACATTTTGGCGAATTGAATGAAATCCAACAAGACTATCTATCAGATGTCTTGGAAAGCGGCAGACACCTTCTCGCCCTTATAAATGATATCTTGGATCTGTCTAAGATCGAGGCTGGCAAGGTGGAGCTGAACCCCGTAGATATCATGGTTGAAGATGTACTACAGTCCAGCCTTAATATGATTCGCCACAAGACCATGAAGCACAACATCCAATTATCAGTAAACGTGGGCGAGATTCCTGAAACCATCAAAGCCGACGAACAAAAACTCAAACAGATACTTTACAATCTCGTCTCAAACGCTGTTAAATTCACACCAGACGGAGGCAGTATAGAGCTTCGAGCAGAGACTGTCTCAAGGAACTGGCTTGAACAGAACCTCCCGACTATTTTCAAGAAAAACCTGTCAAATCTCTATAACAACGATCGGGCCTTCCTCAAGATATCTGTCTCTGACACCGGAATAGGGATTAAAAGGGAACACCTGAGTAAGATCTTTGACGCCTTTGAACAGGTAGATTCATCGCGCGCAAAAAGATACAAAGGCACTGGCCTAGGCCTTGCTCTTTGCAAAAACTTCGTCGAAATGCATAACGGCATAATATGGGTGGAAAGCGAGCCAGGCAAAGGAAGTACGTTCAGCTTTGTGATACCTGTAGAGGAAATCAAACCCGAAAAGGAATAGCAATAACCTCAGGGCGCTCCGCAACCCTCCTTCACTATTTTCATCTCAGGCTAATTCCTGATATAATCTAATAATCTCATTGGAAAGGATTTTTATGGTAAAGAACTTTTTGCCTCAATATCTCCAAACCACGCTCCATCAACATAGCAGGCAGGGGAGAATTCTTGAAAAACGATTCTTACTCACCTGAACACATACACACATTAAACGTTGTGTTCGTAGGAGGAGGGAAGGGATGCAGAGACATCCTCCGCCTTCTTACCACTTACCCACTGAGAAGCCTCAAGCTGAACGTTTTAGGTGTTGCTGACCCTAAACCAGATGCTCCTGGCAAGGTGCTTGCCGAAGAACTTGGCATCAGGACGGCTGAGGATTATACGGAATTTTTCAAACTTTCGAACCTGGACCTCATCATTGAACTCACAGGAGTAGACGAAATCTTAGAAGATATCCTTGCCAAGAAACCCAAAAAGGTAAAGGTCCTGGACCATGTGGGTGCAAGGTTGCTCTGGGAAATCATAGAGATCCAGGAGGATAAGCTCATCCTGGAGGAGCGGCTCGGTGCAGCAGAAAAGATTATAGCCATCGCCCAAATCGTGTACAGGTTAACTCATGAGCTCAGAAACCCCTTGATGGCCATTGGCGGATTGACAAGACACATCGTTTTGGACCCTGAAACCCCTTACAGCATAAGAAGACAGATGGAGCAGGTGCTGTCTTGCGTAGAGGAAATGGAAAAGGCCATAATGCACATCTGTGAAGAGGTTCCGCCCATCAATCCACATTTTGCGCCCACAGACATTGCAAATGCCATGAAGAGCTGGTGCAAAGGCCTTCGCTATGAAGGCACGAGGCACAATGTCCATATAAAATGCATGATTGAAGACGATCTACCTATCATAATGATGGACAAGGCCCTGATAGCCCAGGTCCTATGGCATGTAGTGGAATATGTAATGGACTCTATGGACAGCCGCAGTCATGCCCTGCTGATACAAGCCCGACTGTGCATGGATGAGATTCTGATTGTAGTGGAACAAGATGGCACAGCAAAGGATCCATGCCCAGGAGATCTACATGGACGTTTTGAACCAGATGAATCTTCTGCATCTCCCTCTAAACATTCTAGTCTCTGGATGGCCCTCTGTCGCAAGATAATGTTCGATCATGGAGGAGATCTGCGAATAGGAAACAAGGCTGGAAGGCCCCTTGTAATCCTTGAGCTTCCTTCAAGGCCAGCCGCTGACCAAGGCGAATAGAAGGGGGCACAATTTCCATTTATCGATATGTGTCCCACACATGAGTACCTAAGGACGACCCCAAACACCTGAATAACATCCTGATTGATATTTCACTTGGGCGGCTGAAACCCCATCCAGGCCCTTGGATGGGATGGGATAGGAATAGATCAAGCCTGGATGGGTTCAGCTCTTTATACCTTCTCAACCCGGATGGTGTATTTCTTCATATCCATAGACCATGGCCTTGAAGTGTGCCCAAAACGTATGGCCAAGAGTACAGAGGTAAAGATGCACAAACAGAAATGAAACAAAACAGTAGGAAGAGATCAGGTGAATCGCATCGACCACCTGCACCCCACCAAAGACATCCATCAAGGGCTTGAACAACCTGATGTTATATAGCATCACCCCGGTAGCCATCTGCAAAGGCACCAGCACGAACATGATGAAACAGTAGGCACATTTTTGTAGGGAGTTGAACTTTTCGTCTGCACATGGTTCAAACGGGGGTTCATCCCCCTTGAAATATTTATAGAGATAGAATGCAGCCTGTTGTGGCAATCCCTTGGTGATATCGGTCTTGGGTGGCACATACATCTTTATCAACTTCCCGGTTATCACGTAGTAGCCCAACCACAGAAAATAATCGGCAAGCACCATAAAACCGCAAAAGTTATGGATTGTCACAGCCGTCTTGAAATTTCCAAAAAGGCTTATGAGGCCTGGAAAGTGAAGCTGTATGCCAGTCAGGACCAGAAGAACGATACCTACTGCGTGAACCCAGTGCCAGATCCTTACAGGAAGAGGATGAAGATAGATTCTGTTCTCTGTCATTGTTTCCCCCTGATTAATCTACCCTGCCCTTAGCAGGTTTTATTATCTGTCATGTTTGCCACGTCTGCGGCGATTTTTCATTGTGATTATCCTGAACAACGTATGGAGCCCTACAAAACCCAGACCTCCCAACACTATCACCATGCCGATGATATCTATCCACCTGTAACCAATAGACTTGATGGTATACCAAAGATCTTCGAGATCCTGTTTTGTGAGCCTGTGCTCTCCCAGCAAATAGAAATCGCTTACGCCGCTGATCCCGTGTACTCCTGTCAGCACGCTCTTATCAAGGGGCAGAGTCTGTACTCCTCCATTAAGCTGGGGTATCTCAAGCAGCACCTTGGAATAAAAGGAAGCGTCTGCAGAATGGCAAACAACGCACTCTTTGGCCTTTAGGCCCTTGTCTGTAAAGTTGTGAACAGGCTTGAGCACTATTAAATGGACGCCCACATCTATGTATTTGAGATCAGGTGCCTGTTTTATGTTCTTGTTCAAATCCTTCAGAAACGCTGCCAGCTCAAAAGCGCTTACCCTGCCAGGTTGCCCTTTGTTGATATATTCTGCAATATCGACCTTGGGTTTTCCAAGAATGGCTGCAAGGTCTTTGTATTTTAGCCGTACCGCCCTGCCATCCGAGGTTATGCCCCGGAAATAATAGACGATGCCTTTACTGGCATTGGGGCTGTGGCACATCGTGCATTCCAGATATTTGAAGTGGACATTGGCCTGGGAAAGCCATTTGTGTTTCTGGGGTGCATCGGTATGGCACTTCTGGCAAATCTGCTTTCTCTGTTCAGCTGTCAACTGGTTGAAAGGCACTACGGCATGGGGATTGTGGCAGTTGTAACATATCTTCTTGCTCACCTTGTAATGAAGGCTCTTCTTATACTTCTCCATTATGTCTTCATGACATTCGGCGCAAACCACAATGCCGGGAGACTTCACCACGGTTTTTCCCAGTTGCTTTAACACCTTGAATTCTGAATGGCAGTCAAGGCACGTGACCCCATTCTCTGCATGAACCGATTTAAGATACGCATGCTGATTGGGAATAGGAGGCATCTTGGCCAAATAGTCCCTGCTTACTGGGTATTTTTTTACGCCGCCACCTTTTGTCGGTATCTCTGCCTGAACCGTCTTGTAAAATGGAGAGACAGAGGTGTGGCACATGGCACAATCTTTTATGTTTTTCACCTTATAGGTGAAATTGTGATAAGGGCTTGTAACAAGAATCTCCTCCTTGAGTTCACAAGACTTGATCCCATTTTCCCGCAACTGGTGCAAGACAGCCTTTATCTCGAAGGGTTCCAGCTTGCCGTTCTTGTTTATATCAATCGTCTCAAACAGATCGTCTTTCTGGACGCCCAGAGCCTGCGCCATTTCAGTATAGGTGAGGGGCACCTGGTTCCCATCCTTCGATTTGTAAAACTGAAGAAACATTCCCTTGGTTGCCTTTGGAGCATGGCACACCGTGCATTCCAAATATTTGAAATGGGTCTCTGGCTGGGGTAGCCAGTCGTGGGGAGTGCCCTTATGGCAACGCAGACATATGGAAATCCTCTCTTTCTGGCTCAAGCTGTCAATTGGGGCCTCTTCGTGGGGGTTATGACAAGCCCAGCAGGGTTTGCGGCTTATCTTGAAATGGCGGCTCTTCTTGTATTGTTCTGCGACTTCAGAATGGCACATGCTGCAATCCACAGGCGCTAGATATTGCTTGTGGGGAAGCTGGGAAATATCCGTGTGGCAATCGGTGCAGCTAAGATCTCCGTGCACAGAGGACGAATACTTGTCCTGCTCGACATATAGACTCGTGACCCCTGGAGATACCTTCTTGATCCCCTTTACAGGGATCACCATGTCGAGTCTGTCCGCCTCGCTCATCTCGAGTATGTCGGAAGATCCGTGGCAACTGTAACAATCGTCATCACTGACTGCCCAAGCCGCATTGAAAAGAAAGGTACTCTGAACAGCCATGAAAAAAGATACAAGAACAACTATCAGCCTGTAATTTCTTTTCATTCTGCTTTTCATCAAAAACACCCCTTGTTTATGTACTTCAAAACACGATATGCCTTCATAGGAAACTGGGTTTTCGAGGAACTGCCACTTTTATTAATATACAAAAAGTTTTTATCGTTTTTGTTGTTATGAAAATTACTTACTTTTCTCAAATATAACCAAAGGACAAATTCGAGTCAAACTAATTTATTCATAAATTTATTCAAATGAACAAATGAAAAATTTATCAAAATGCCTGTTCCTCTTTAACTTACGGAGAAAATTGACAATTTAGCATGTCTTAAAAAGCTTCTCTCCGCAAAAGAGTATCTGAAGGAGATATTGCCATAAAAATGGACATGGACAGAAACAGGTTATTCGAGACCAATGGAATAACCGGGGGCTTTGCCATGTCTCTGCCGTGTCCACATCGTTATTGTGCCCCATGCTTTTGCTCTGAGGGATACGACAAGTAAGGCTACATACAAGGTTTGCAAGAAGTAAATCAACGAACGAAGTTATGAAGGAAAGTGCGCGCTAAAAATTCAATTTCCATGCATGCAGTGGCAGATACAGAAGACTGCTATAATTGGCTTTTTGAGTTGGCCTTAAGGAGAAGGGCGAGCAGGGGGCTTAAGGGGGCCTTGGAAACAGGCCATAGCGATCCTTGGGCCAGGCGGAGCTAATAGAAATCCAGTCCAGCCAACCCTCAGAAGCTATTGGCCCTTTTTCTTCTGAGAGAGGTTTGGGCTTAGGTGATCAGACCCCTCAATATTGACACAAAAAAATTTGCAGGATAGGCTCATCAACGATTACGGAGGGGAAAATGGAAGACATGGCTTGAAGTGGTGCCTATGTGAAGCTAATCTTTCTTATTCTTTCCCTAAAATTATACAGACTACTCGTTAATGGAGCCTCAATGATGAAACCAACCATCAGCTTGTTGATCACATTTTTGTTGTCTTCGGCAATCCTTGCCACTATTTCTACAGATGTATACGCAAGCCTTGACATTAAAAAACTGGCTCAAACCGATTCTGAAAGTGAATTTTTCAAAGTCGCCCTTGGTGATGGGTATGCATTCTGGAGCCATTATTCCAAGGGAATATACATGTGGCAAACCTCTGAAACCGTAGATTCGACCCAAAAAATTTCTGACGATGACCAGGTCATGGTCCTTTCTGCCTCTGGAAATAGGCTGGCTTGGATCGATGGCAGCGATGACGTACAACTATGGGACGGGATGTCCATCCAAGAGATGGAAGACGATGTCCTCGACACCATCTCCCTTTATGGAGACAATCTCGCATTTGTGGAGATCGACACCGAAGACTTCTGGAAGAAAGACTCGGAGATATTCTTGAGAACTCCAGGGGAAAAGACCCAGATCTCCGACAACAATTATGATGACGCCCAACCATCTGTATTTGAGAACAAGGTTGCCTGGGTAGGTGAAGAAGATGACAACTTCGATCTTTTCTACTGGGATGGGGAACAACAGCATAAACTAACAGACTCAGACGGAGATGATCTGACACCGAGCCTGGATCATGGTGCAATCGCCTGGGTTGAATGGGACGGGAACGATTATGAAATCCTGTATTGGGCTGGTGCGGAAAACATCCAGATAACCCACGACAATCATGATGATACTGCACCTGTACTGAAAAATGGCAAGATAGTATGGGTCAAGAGAAAGGACCAATGTGAAGACATATATTCATGGGATGGCAAGGCCATTACCCAGATCACTGATGCGTGCTACCAAAACATTGGATCCCTGGACTTCAATGGCCGCGCCATTTTGTGGTCGGCCAAAACCGATGACGGACGGGCTGTTTATTATGCAGAACTGTCTGATTCCCGCAGGCAACTTACTGGATGGTGGTATGATCCAGACGAGCCAGGCACTGGGCTTGCTACTGAAGTCAAGGACAATAAGATCTACCTGGCATGGTTTGTATTTGACGGCCAAGGCAGGACCACTTGGTATTCTGCAGGCGGACAGATGACGGATCAGAATAATTTCTCTGGAGATCTCTATTCCTGGACAGGATGGCCATGGGGAGACAATTATCAGCCACCTGTACCAAGTATCATCGGCACAATAGTGGTAAATTTCAGCCAGGCCCCTTCGGAACAGTTGACATTCACGGCACTTTTGCATGGCCAAGTTATTACCAAGACTTTTAGCCCTTTCATGGACGACTTTTCTCCAGGCCCAGAGGATTCTCGCCATCTGACTGGCTGGTGGTATGACCCAGCCTACAATGGCATGGGATTTTTCCTGGATGCCCAAGGGGGCAAGATGGCCCTTGCCTGGTACAATTACAGGGATGACCATTCAGCCAGATGGTGGACTTCCAACAATATTCTGGCAGATGGTTCTTCAGTTTACCTTGGAAACATGGATGGCTGGCGCGGCGGACCATGTGCAACTTGCCCTTATAGCAGCCCTCCAACAATTGAGCCTGGAGCAGGTGGCACCATTTCCATCACTTTCACAGACGGAGACCACGCAGAGGCCTTAGTGGGAGACATCACTCTCCATTTGCAAAGGTTTCAGGTGCCGTAAAAAGGAACAAAAAGAACGCTTGACCGACATCTTTTCGGGTCCCGGCTATCAAAGGGAACAAGGTCATGTAACAGGAATGGTTAATCTAGATCAGGGCCTGTCCATTTGGCCAAGGTTTTGAGGATATTGACTTCCGAGTAAGGTTTTGTCAGAAAATCATTCATTCCGGCATCTAAACACTTCTTGCGGTCGGAGGTGCTGGCAGTCAAGGCAATGACTGGTGTATCCTGATTCAGTTTGTTTTCTCTTATGAACAGGGTAAGTTCATAGCCATTGTCGTCTGGCAGCTTGATGTCCATGAATATGGCATGAAATTTTCTTCTTTGTATGGCCTTCTTTGCAGCACTGCCAGTTGATGCAATCACTGGTTTGATACCTTTATCCTTTAAGATGCCAAGGAGGATCTGCTGATTTATCCTGTCATCTTCCACCACCAGGACCTTGAGGCCTTGAAATCTGGCCCTTTGATCCTCTTCCTGGCCATCTGAAGCTTGCGGCAAGGTGGTGGTGGCCTCCTGGCCAGCCCAACCCATAATCCTTGAAATTTCTGCAAGGATCTTGTCCCCGCCAAAAGGCTTCATCACAAGCCCCACCTGCTTCCTCGAAATCTCGCTGCCAGCCATGGACATTTCCATCATCCTGGTTGCAGGAATCCCCACTATAATTACAGGCAGGTCGGAAATCCCAGTTGCTTTGCGCAAAAATTCGATCTCTTTATCTTCTCTTTCTTTTAGATCCTGACAATTCAAGATACAAAGCAACCCGCCACCTTGGGTGCTAGCCTTTTTTGCCAAAAAGCCGGCTGCCCCTTTTACTGACACCTCGGTCCTGACGGAAAATCCCTCCCTGGCCAACCTCCGACATATCATTTCAGATGAAAAGCCATCGCTATTCACCATGGCTATATGAAAAGGCCCTCCAATAAGGCCTTGGGGGAAATACCTTGGGGCCTCCTGGGACATCCTCTCGGCATCGACTGCAAAAGTAAAGACAACGCCGGAAGCCTCCTTATACACATCAAGACCAGAGCCAACTTCTTTTAGAAGGCTGCTGCAAAGGGCGAACTTGTGCCCCTTTAAGATTTCCCTATCTATTTCTGCATCATCTGATGAAAGGAGCATTTCCATGGTGAAGACAAGACCTTTGTTGCGAGGTGACCATTGCAACTTCAGGGTTATATACTTTGAACCAAGTTGCCGTATGGCAAGATCCAAAAGCTGTGTGAGCACATAGCGCATCAGGGCTCTTGGAGCCTTGAAACACTCTGGCATCTCGTCGTCAATATTCAAGGCCATGACGACCCCGTTTGCATGTCTGAGATCCTCTATACTCTCCCTCACCTCTTCCAAAAGGGACGTCAGATAAAAAATGCTGCTGTCGGTAACAGACTTCTGGTCTTCAGCCACGTCCATTATGTCGTCGAGAAGGGACAGGAGCCTGCTTGCACAGCTTTCTATAGACTGGAGATGATCTGTCACAGCCTTTTCAGGCCGCATTTTCAAGGCCAGTTCTGCCATGTTGATAATGCTGTTTAGAGGGGAGCGTATCTCATGGCGAAGATCAACGACCAACGAGTGGATGGAAAATTTTGATCTTGTATCAGACGGGTTTTCCTTCATTTTCATTGCAGGGCCAACGAGATGGGTCTATGTGCCCTGTCCGGACCAGGACATCCTGATCTCCTCAAGCAACTCCTTTGCTTCTTCAAAATCCATATCCTTCAACAGGCCTTCAAAGGCTTCAAGCCTTTCATCAGAGATTTTATCTTTAAGCTTTGATTTCAAGTTCTCCCAGACCAAGTCAGAATCAATATCGTTCAATCCCAGAAGTTCGTCAAGCTGGACAAAGAGATTTTCAACAGATGCTTCATCATGATCACTGAAATCTTCCCTGTCTGCCGTCATTGACACATGCGTGTTTTCTGGATGAAAGCCCTCTTTACCCCTGTAAGATTTGAAAGAGGAGATTATGCCTTGGATCTCATCATCCACTTTGTTGAGCATTTTTCTGGCTTTCTCCATATTGGCCTCTTTGATAGCAGATTCTAGTTCCTCGCAGGCCTTCTTCAAGGCTACAGCAGAAAGATTTGCAGCTACACCCTTGAGTGTATGAACTCCTGACAAGGCCTCTGAGACTTCTCCATCGTGGAGTCGTTCCACAATGTTCTCGATGAAATCACTGTACTGGATGACAAATTTGGCTAGGATATCTGAAAAAAGGCTGCTATTCCCCCTGAATCTTTTTTCGGCATCTTCGAGATCTATACCTTCCATTGACTTAAATATCTCACGAAAAGGGGATGCAGGACCTACCTCGACCGCTGATTCCTCACTGCTCCTGGCTTCTTGCCGATTCACATTGGCCCACTTCTTCAACATCCCTACGACTGCTTCTGGAGTAACGGGCTTCATCAAAAAATCGTTCATGCCTGCCTGAAAACATCTTTGTCTGTCGTCTTCAAAAACACCCGCAGTCATTGCAATGATCGGGATGTCCCGGGTCTCTTTTCTGGCTCTCAAGGCCCTGGCTGTCTGGTAGCCGTCCATTTCGGGCATCTGAATGTCCATCAAGATTATGTCAAAACCTCGATCTGCCACCAAAAGGGCAGCTTTGCCATTTTCTGCAGTGGTAACCTCTGCCCCAGTCCGTGAGATTATATCCTTGGCCACCATCTGATTGATCTCATTGTCCTCCACCAAGAGCACCTTGATACCCCTTAAGAAACCTTTTTTGTCCTTTAATTCATGGAGATGAGGGGGGACCTCCTCAACATCCTTGAATGCCGCCACTGTGTGGAGGATCTTGGCAAGCATGCTCTTTTTCACTGGCTTTAGGATGAAAAACAACCTCTGATTCGAACCCGAAACGCTACCCGACGGCTCAAAATCGAAATGATGACAAACAACAATGGAAAGTGTTCCAAATCTGTCCAAAAGCACTTGTGCCCTTTCCACCTGGCTTTTGTGATCCGCCTCAATACATAAGAGACAACATGATCTTTGTGCTTCCAGGTGGCGTTCTATTTCATCTTCCCTTAAATATCGCACGTTGGATACTCCCAGGGATATCAGTATGTTTTCTATGGCTCTTGAAAGCCTGCTGCTGTCAAAACAGAGAAGGACCTCTGTTTCACGTGGAATGTCAACATCCAACACTCTCTTGCCTTGTGGCACACGGGCAAGCTCCATGGCCACAGAAAAGGTAAAACGGGTACCCTTGCCAGGCCAGCTGCTTACTGTGATATTCCCCTCCATCAAATCGGCTATCTTTTTACATATAGCAAGCCCAAGGCCTGTCCCTCCAAACTTCCTGGTGGTGGAAGTATCCGCCTGGGTAAACATATCAAAAAGGATATCGAGCCTGTCGGGGTCGATGCCGATACCTGTATCCTCCACACAGAATTCCAGTCTCGCAACAGATTCCTCCTTTGCCCGACAGCTACAACTTAAGATAACCTCCCCTTCAGGCGTGAATTTCAAAGCGTTTGAGATAAGATTTGTTAAGAGCTGAGTCAGCCTCATTGGATCACCTATCAAACCATCTGGCACACCTGGATCCATATCGATTATCAGTTCAGCCCCTCTTCCAGATGCCTGTTCAGAAAACATATCTGCAATGTTTTCGATTACCTCATCGAGGCTGAAAACAGTCTTTTCAAGCTCCATCCTGCCTGCCTCGATCTTTGAAAAATCGAGGATGTCGTTCACCAAACCCAGCAGTGAATACGCAGAGGTCTTTATTATTTCAAGATATTCCCGAAGTTTTGGCGGTAGGCCATCCATATCGAGGGCCAAGCCAGTCACGCCAGTAATGGCATTCAAGGGGGTCCTGATCTCATGACTCATATTGGCCAGAAATTCAGATTTGGCCTTGCTGGCCTTTGCGGCCTGTTCCTCAGCGAGGCGCATCTCTTGAGCCTGTTTTTTCAGGAGGATATTGGACTTTTCCAGTTCCTTTGTCCTCTGGGCAACCTTTTCCTCCAGATTCCTGGTAAATTCTTCGAGCCTCAGATTGGCTGCCTCCAGTTTGCTCGTATATTCTGCCTGAATCCGTTCCTTCTCTCTGCTTAGGATATTTATCCTGTCAGCAAGGGCAATGGATAACAGTATCACCTCCCATGCAGAACCTATCTGTATCCCCCATATGGTGAAAAAGTTGTTGGGAAGCGTGCCAAAGGACTTGAGGGCAAATATGGCCATTCCCGCCAGTGAGACTGTCCAGGCAAACACGTAATACCTTGCCGGGCGGTACCCCCTGAAAAGGCATATGAAACCAGCCGCGATATGCACCATAACCGTGATGGTAAAAAGGGTGGCAAGCCTGATACTGATATTATAAGGAGTGACAAGGGTTACCACCGCGCCTATTGCTGCAAGGTATAGAAATACCTTCAGTATGACGTCTATTATCCATATGTTCTTCTTGGTATTCAATATCCCGCGCGTAAATTGAGTGCCAAAGAAAAAGGCCGTAAATATGAAAAATGGGAGGCTGATATTTGCCCAGTAGGGGTAAGAAGGCCATAAGTATTTGAACGAGACACCTGTAAGGTCGAGCTGGAACAGAAAGTTCAAAAGGACAAAGAGCACATAATGCAAGTAGATGGATTCCCTTATGGAAATATAGAGGATCATGTTGTATGCGAGCATGGCAAACAGGATACCGAAATACATCCCCAAAGCCATCTCCTCGTTTTCCACCTTGTTGATAAAGGCTGCTGGTGTATAGAGTTTGGCAGGAAGATTTAAGGAGCTGGAAGTCTTGACTCTTATGAAGTATGTCAGGCTGGCCTGTGGGGGCAAAGTGAGGATGAATACAAAATTTCTGTAAAGCACAGGCCTGTGTGAAAATTCCTGATGGTCTCCCTCCTTATAGATCCTGTACGTGCCTGCAGGAGTAGGCTCATACAGTTCCACATGATCAAGAAGGGGGTACTCTATCTCCAGATAACGGCTTACCTGCTTATATGAGGGATTTTTCAAGGAAAACTTGAACCAATAGGTCGAGGATGTAAAGCCGAATCCTGGAGCAGGTGCATTTGAACGCTTAAAACGATTGCGCATACCCCTTGTGTTCACCTGTGATATGGACAGCTCGCCCTTGGGATCTTTGAGATAGTACAGATAAGGACCTAAGACATAATGGTCGATGTCCCTATTCAAGATCACTGCAGCATCTTTTGCTTCTTCATCAGCCCTTGCCTGGGCCATAAAGGGCTTGGCAGCCAACAAGAAAAATGTAATGGCCATGAAGATGGCAGAAAGTAGTGGGAATAAACATGCAGAGGAATAAGACGATGCCGTAACTGCTGACTTTTCCATTTGAAATTACCACATTTTGAGTAAAGATCAGGATCCGGCATTCATTTTATCTCATGACCTGCAACCGGATTCCAACAGTGACTGGGCCGCCATGTTTATTCAAACTAACACATTACAATGGGCCAGGCATTTCTTTGTGCAATAAAAATGGGAGATAAACAGCTCTTTTACACAATTTTTGAGACCTTGACACTATTTTGTTATAATGTTATAGCTTACGAGCTTTAAAAAAAGGGCGGATAGCTCAGTTGGGAGAGCACCGGCCTTACAAGCCGGGGGTCACAGGTTCAAGCCCTGTTCCGCCTACCAGCTGCCTAAAGAAAAAAGACGGGGTCGTAGTTCAGTCCGGTTAGAACGCTGGCCTGTCACGCCAGAGGTCGCGAGTTCGAGTCTCGTCGGCCCCGCCACAAAATTAAAGGGTTGCGGCTAAAAAGCCACGACCCTTTTTCTTTTACCTATCCTATCCTTACCCTTTTCAAGATGTTGTCTCCTGGGCCTTTTTCTCGGTTTCAGGTTGGCATTGTCCTCTATAAGACTTGAGGCAATATTAATAGACCCTGAAAGCCTCCATTTAACCATCTAAGATGCGGCAGATTGGCTCACTTGTAAGGGCATGTCGCCTCTACTAGTCTTTTATTGAAAACCATGTGCTTTGCACATCCTTACACACACAAAACACGATAAAATTTCCCACCATCAGCCTTGTGCAATCAGGCCATGAGTATCCTGGCCGCCTTGACTTGTGAACGAATTGCTTGAGCTCTCTGCCACCCCCCCATTCTTGTTGTGCCGTGATGTATTTAGCTTGAGGGAGATGGCGTCCAGAGCTACAAGGTACGAAGGTATATGTTATCGGACAAAAGGACTACTTACCCTGAAAATTCATGCAAAATTATACTTTCATTTTTTGGGTGTGGCATACAAGAACAGCAATGACAGTTTTTGGTGGTGCCCCAAGGATAAAGGGGGGATAAAGAGGGCTTGGGGGAAAGAGGCAGGGCAAAGACCCTGGCCGGTTTTCAGTATGGCTCGGTGGAGGGAATGGTAAAAAGATTGCCGGTTCTTCTTCCTTTATGTTTTTTTCGTACTGTCAGCCATCAATAACTCCAGATGACATCGTACCACGGGATTTTAAGCCAACCATTACAAAAAAATCCAAGTTTTTTCATGTAAGGCACTATTAATCCGTGTTTTGTGTTATTATTAACAAATATTTTGTTGCCGTGTTCGGATGCTAATTGCACATGAAAAAAGATTCTAACTTTTACGCCCATAGCCTCAAAGGACAGCCCCCTGAGAAGTGGCAGCCCCTTGAGGAGCACCTAAAGAATGTTGCCGAGCAGGCAGCAAGTTTTGCGTCCGAGTTTGGAGGGGAGAAGTGGGCGTATTTGGCCGGGCTCTTGAAACAAGATTTTAATCTCAAAGGATCAGATTTATGGGATCTAATGCGATAGCCCATGTGCGAAATTATGATCGGGCGGTTCAATATCTAATTGAACATTTGAAAAATGTGTCAGAAATAAGCTGTCACTTATCTGCAAAAATTAATATGCAAGATGTTGGAAGACTTCTGGGTTTGCTGCATGACTTTGGTAAGTATAGTTCAGCATTTCAAAACTATATCTGCTCTGAAACTGGCATAGCGGATTATGACATTGATGATGTCAATGTATCAAGTATGAAAGGCAGAATTGACCACTCTACTGCCGGCGCCCAATGGATTTGGCAACGGTTCAAGGACTATGGAATGGAAGGCAGACTTGCTGGTCAGATACTTGCTGTCTGCCTTGCTTCACATCATGGTGGTTTACTTGATTGTCTTATGCCGGATGGTACAGACGGGTTTGCAAAACGGATTAATAAAGACATTGAGCAGACCCACCTGAACGAATGTGCAAATCTAGCGGATAATGATTTGTTGGAGCAATTGGAAAAAATAGCCTCCGAAGATTTTTTGAAACAATTTTTGGACCATATAATTTCCGTTGTTCAGCCAACTAAAAATGAGGCTTGTCTATTAAAATCTTTCCGGATTGGAATACTCACTCGTTTTTTGTTTAGTTGTCTGATTGATGCGGATAGGATTGATTCCGCAGATTTTGAACGCCCTGAAAATCAAGAGTTCCGTTTTAGCCGTCAACCTAAGTGGCAGGTTGCCATAAATCGACTAGAGGCAAAACTGGATAGATTTAAAGAGAAACACCCTGTTGATTCAATACGAAAGAAAATATCTGAGGATTGCCGTAATCGTGCTAATGATCGGCAGGGTATTTATACACTATCAGTACCTACTGGAGGCGGCAAAACTCTCTCTTCCATGCGCTGGGCCTTGTATCATGCTTATAAACATGGCCTTGACCGGATCATTTATGTGATTCCGTTTACTTCCATTATTGAGCAGAATGCGGGGGATCTGAGGAAAATACTCGAAAGAAATGAAGATGAGCATCCTTGGGTCCTAGAGCACCATTCCAGCCTTGAACCGAAACTGCAAACGTGGCATTCCAAACTGAGTTGTGAAAACTGGGATGCGCCAATCATCTTTACTACAATGGTGCAATTTCTTGAAACCCTGTTTGGAGGCGGTACCAGAGGTGCCAGGCGGATGCATGCCTTGGCCCGATCGGTGCTAATTTTTGATGAAATCCAGTGCCTGCCGGTCAAATGTGTTCATCTTTTCTGTAATGGTTTGCAGTTTCTTGTGGATCATGCCAATACCACAGCCTTGCTGTGCACGGCAACCCGGCCGCTTCTTGACAACCTCAGAAATCCTGACAAGGGGCAGCTTTACATTCCCCCTGAAAATGAACTGGTTCCCGATGTGCGGCATCTGTTTGATCAGTTGCACAGAGTGGAAGTAAAAAATAGATACCGGCCAAGGGGTTGGTCTGAAGATGAAATCGCAAACCTGGCACTGGCTGAATTAAAAGAAAAGGGCAACTGTCTGGTTATTGTCAATACCAAAGATTGGGCGAAAAAACTTTTTCAAATTTGCAAAAAACAACTTTATGGCGAAAATGACACGCTATTTTATCTTTCTACCCACTTATGCCCTGCTCACCGTAAAAACATCTTACAAAAAATCAAAGATCAGCTTAATGATAAAAAGCCTGTGCTTTGTATTTCCACTCAATTAATCGAGGCTGGAGTTGATGTTGATTTCAACTCAGTCATCCGTTTTTTTGCTGGGCTTGATTCCATTGCCCAGGCAGCCGGACGCTGTAACAGAAATGGCAGGTTGCCAACTGCTGATGTACATGTGGTGAATCCGACTGATGAACGTATTGAAATGCTTGATGATATTCGCATCGGACGCGACAATGCCCTTCGGATTTTTTCAGAAAGAGGACACGATGACTATTTAAGCCCGGAAATAATGAAGCGCTATTTCTCCTATTATTTTTATGCCAGGGCTAACGACATGACTTATCCACTGACTGCAAAGCAGATTGGTAGGGATGGAGATTCACTGCTGAACCTGTTGTCTGATAATCCATTGAATATTGGCAGAAGGCCTGATGTGGCGTGTTTGCAGCAGTCTTTCAGAACTGCAGGCCGCCTTTTTCAGACCATTGATGCGCCTACAAAGAGTGTTATCGTCCCGTATGACCAGGGGCGGGAGATTATAAGCGGACTTTGCGCCTCGTTTGAACCTGCCAAGGCTTATAATTTGCTTCGAAAGGCCCAGCAATACTCGGTCAATGTTTTCCCCAATATCTGGGAAAAACTGTGGAAGGCGGACGCCGTCATACCGGTTCAGGCTGGGGAGGATATCTGGTATCTGAATGAACAATTTTACAGTGATGATTTCGGGCTCTCCACCGAAATCGTCAGCAAGATGGAAACAACCATCATGTGAGGAACATGATTATGAAAAACAGCATCAGTTTCAGACTTTGGGGCAGGTATGCCCTGTTCACCGACCCGTTGACAAGGGTTGGCGGTGAAAAATGCTCCTACCACGTGCCGACCTATGAGGCCGTCAAGGGAGTGTTGAAATCCATCTACTGGAAACCCACCATTATCTGGTACGTGGATCGGGTCCGGATCATGAAACCCATCAGAACCCAGACCAAGGGAACCAAACCGCTGGTCTGGGGCGGCGGGAAAAAGAAAAGTGACCTTGCCATCTATACCTTTCTGCATGAGGTGGAATACCAGGTGGAGGCCCATTTTGAATGGAACGAGCATCGGTCAGAACTGAAGCGTGACCGCATTGACGGCAAGCATTACAACATTGCCCTGCGGATGCTGGAGAAGGGAGGCAGGCAGGACATTTTTCTCGGAGTTCGGGATTGCCAGGGATATGTGGAACCATGTGAGTTCGGTTCCGGCGAAAGCGCTTATGATGATCTCGACGAGCTTGGTTTTGGTCTCATGTTTCACAGTTTTGAATATCCCGATGAAACCGGAATCAACGAGCTGGCAACCAGGTTCTGGTCGGCTGTGATGCGGGAGGGAATCCTTGAATTCCCCCGGCCGGAGGAATGTCCGCACAGGCGGTTTGTCCGAAAAATGGAACCGAAACAGTTCAGCTTGAACAAAAATTGTAAACCTGTTGAGCAGGAGGCCTTAGCATGAGTTGGATGGTGAAGCTGTATGAAAGTTATGAAAATGGTGTACGACAAGGTCTTAGTGAAAACGGCGCAATGTGGCCGGTTTCCCACGTCGTGAAAAATGCTCACCTAGAAGTAGTCATCGATATTGACGGAAATTTTTTAAAAGGACGAGCCAAGGTCCTAAATGGCCGTGATAGTCCAACCTTGATCCCGGCGACAGAGTCATCCGCCGGCCGTTCAGGGGCAAAAATCGCCCCGCATCCTCTGAGCGATGAAATAGGCTATTGCGCTGCTGACTACCCAAAGGCAAAAAAAGCAAAAGTAGAAGCCTTTTTGGCACAGCTTGGTGACTGGGCACGATCTAATATGACTCACCCCAAGGTTCAGGCTGTTTTCAAATATCTCAGTAAGCAAACACTTTGGCATGATCTGATAGATGAGTTTGAATTTCCCCTCAAGGTGAAGAAAGAAAATGGCACCAGTCAAAAAATTGCGGCTGAAAAAGTCTTCATAAGGTGGTGTGTTGAGGAAGCCGGTAATCCGGTCGCCGGAACTTGGCTTGATGATGATCTTGTTAAGGCGTGGATTGCTTATGATAAATACAAAAATTCAACAGAGGATTTTTGCTATGTCAGCGGAAAAAAATCTCGCATTGCATCAAACCATCCCCGTTTTTTGCGCTGGCCGGGTGACGGTGCGAAACTTGTTTCTTCAAATGATAGCAGCGGTTTTACGTTTCGAGGCAGATTTACTGATTCCAAAAAGAGTATAAAAGCTCACGGGCTCCAAGCTGTGGCAGTCAGCTTTGAAGTAAGCCAGAAAGCCCATAATGCCCTGCGCTGGCTGATATCCAGGCAGGGATTTCGCAATGACTCCCAAGTCTATGTGGCCTGGGCGGTATCCGGAAAGAAAATCCCGGATCCCATGAAAAATTCCTGGGAAATGCTCAAAAATGATCCCGTTTTTCAGGAAAATCCCGAGCCGGAGGCTAAACGGGAGATTGATCATTCCATTGATCTTGGCAGTTCCTTTGCCCATAAGTTCAGAAAATATCTGGCCGGTTATCATGCCAGGCTGGAACCCACCGAGCAGATCGTGATCATGGGACTGGATTCGGCAACACCGGGTCGGATGTCCATCATCTATTACCGGGAGCTGCTTGCTTCCGAATTCCTGGAGAGAGTCGAGCGGTGGCATGAGCAGTTTGCCTGGCCACAGCGCTACAATATTGATGTGCCGGATAATTCCTCTGGAAAATCACGGAAAAAGATCACCAGAAAAACCATCTGGCCGCCAAGCAGCCCGGCTCCACGAAGCATCGTGGAAACTGCCTACGGTGATATCATCAAAAGTAATGATGCCCTCAAAAAAAGCACCATCGAGCGTATCCTGCCATGTATCGTTGATGGTCGTTCTTTTCCCCGTGATCTAGTGGAATCGGCTGTGCGGCGGACGTGTAATAGAAACAATTGTGAAAAATGGGAATGGGAAAAAAATCTCGGCGTGGCCTGTGCCCTGTTCAAAGGATATTACCGGCGTCATCCAAATAAAACAAAAAGGAGAGAGTATGCCATGGCATTGGAAGAGGACAAAACAACACGTGATTACCTGTATGGACGATTGCTCGCTGTTGCCGAGTATATTGAGGAGAAAGCCTTAAGGGAGGAGCGCCCGACCACTGCTGCACGGTTGATGCAGAAATTTGCCGACCGGCCTTTTTCGACCTGGAGAATTATTGAGTTGGCCCTGCAGCCTTATATGCAGCGGTTAAAAGGAAACCGAGCCGGATTCCTGGTCAATCGGCAAAAAGAACTGGATTTGATTCTGAATAGTTTTGATGCAGATGATTTTATTAGCGACAAATCACTGACCGGAGAATTTCTGCTTGGTTACCATTGTCAGCGGCAATTCTGGAAAGAGAACAAAACGGAAAATGATCATACAACCAAGGAGGAAAATCATGAGTCTCGAAAATAAGATTGATTTTGCTGTTATTATTTCCGTCAACAGGGCCAATCCCAACGGTGATCCTCTCAACGGCAATCGTCCCCGGACCGATTATGAAGGCTTCGGAGAAATTTCCGATGTCTGCCTGAAAAGAAAAATTCGTAACCGTTTGCTGGCCGATGGTATCCCTATTTTTGTTCAGTCGGATGACAATAAAATTGACAATATGGTAAGCCTGAAGGCAAGAGCTGAATCAGATGAGTTTGGCCTTGGCAAAGATGCTTTCAACAGTAAAAAGACTTCTCCGGAGAAAACCGCGCAAATGGCTTGTGAAAAATGGTTTGATGTGCGAGCCTTTGGCCAGCTGTTTGCCTTCAAAGGAAGTGGTAAAGACGGCGTTTCCATCCCCATCCGAGGTCCGGTTACCATCCAGTCCGCCTTCAGTGTTGAGCCGGTCAGTGTCACCAGTATTCAGATTACAAAAAGCGTTAGCGGTGAAGGAGATGGAAGTAAAAAAGGCTCTGATACCATGGGCATGAAACACCGGGTGGACAAGGCGATTTATGTGGCCTTTGGTGCCATGTCGCCCCAGCTTGCCGAGCGCACCGGCTTCAGTAATGATGATGCCGAAATAATCAAAAACGTGTTGCCGAGAATGTTTGAAGGCGATGCCTCATCAGCCAGGCCTGAAGGCAGCATGAATGTTGAGCAGGTGATCTGGTGGGAGCATGATTCCAAGGCAGGAAAATATTCTTCGGCACGCGTACACCGGACACTTCAAGTCAAACCGGATGGCAGTTTTGATAAAGAAAAACTAAAAAATGCCTTGCCTGAATTGACGCCTGAAATAATAGACGGTTTTTAATAAAATTATTTTCTTATAGCTTGGACAAGGAACAAAGGACGGGGCAATTAATTGAAATTGCTTCTCCTACTTTTCAATAATTAAAAAAAGTTTTTCAGAACTCTCTTTTCAAGTATGTGCAGTTGCCGAATATTAGCAGAATTATCCACATAGGATTTGCCACAATAAAGAAAAAAGGAAGCTGATCAACCCGTGAATAAAACGCTTTAGATAGGACGCTTGATATGGTTCGGATCTTTGATCTGTCAGCTAGATAAATGGAAAAAAGTTATCCTAGATATGCGGATGCAAGTTTACTGGAGATGGAAGGCGATTAAATGCACATCACGCTGGATGTTTAACCAACTGATAATCGGTAAATCCGGTAAAATTACGAGCAATTTATGGTTAAAACCGGACGAGGCCACTCTCTTGATAAACGAATTGTTAACAGGACTTGGAATT
>CAZOMT010000011.1:0-8892 GCA_964581255.1 uncultured Thermodesulfatator sp. | reverse complement strand
GGCCTTCTTTGAGGATGTGGGCAGACACAATGCCGTTGACAAGATCATAGGGGCCATACTCCTTGGCAGATTCACACCAAAGGGAGCCATTTACACCACAGGAAGGCTCACCTCTGACATGGTGTTGAAATGTGCAAGGATTGGCATCCCCATCGTAATGTCACGCACGGCCCCTTCCTCCTTAGGCCTTGCCATAGCAAGAAGGGCCGGGGTGACCCTTGCCGCCTATGCGCGCCCAGACAGATTGAACGTGTTCCACCGGCCAGACAGGATAAGAAGCTAATAGACTCAACCATTATTTCCCCTTGAAGCCCCAAGGGCACACTGGGCCCTGAAAAAGCCATCCTTAACCTGCCTGTTTCTTAAGGCCCACAAGATAGAGTGCAACGTTTGTAAGATAATGGATTATCACACCTAACCCAAATATGGCTACAGCATCCTTTATAGATGGTACATAAAATACCAGCATGAAAAGCATGCAGCCGAGGACCGAGTCTGCCTGGTCAATAAACATGAACAGATACCCTATTGTTCCCTTTTTATTCTGGCCTGGGGGAATGTCCAGGCGTCTTTTGATATAGCTGTTGGGCAGTTCGAAAAGTACGTAGCCAAGGCCCCAAATCGCTCCATACAGCCATTCCATTGCAGGAGAAAAGGATTGGTAATCCATGAGGGAAAGCCCTCGTGCCCAAGAAAGATGCTGGTCCAAATAACCCAAAACATACATCCAGAATCCAGTTAAAAAGATCATGCCAACAAATCCTTTCCAGGTCTTGTTGGCACCAAAAAGCCGCTTCCCGTCACTGCACAAGGCCCCGCCATCCATGGGACGCTTGAGGGAATCGAGAACCGGCAGCTTTACCAGGATCATGTTACAAACACCAGCAAGGATCACAGGCAAAAGGGTATAGACGATTCTAAGTATGTAAGACATCATACCTACGCCTTCTTGCCGATCCTTGAGCCGTATTTTACCAGACACTCTATATCCTGGTCCGAATAATGAATTATGTCGGCGTCCATCTTTACCATGCCTGGCTGGAAAAGAAGAATGATTGTAGAGCCGCCAAATTCGAAGTAACCCTTTTCCTGGCCCTTGCTAAAACGGGTTCCATCCCTGAAATGCTGGTGTATCCGGCCTACAGCCATGGCACCTATGTCAAGGTGGAGCACCTGTCCAAAATTGTTGGTTTTGAGCACCATGTATTCCCTATCGTTTCCTTGGAATATCCTCAAACCCTGCCTCAATGCCAAGGGGCTTACCGAATGAAATCTGCCGCCTACATGAACGGCTGGCCCGTGATGGCCATAATCAACATAACAAAACCTGTGATAGTCAAAGGGCGCCAAGCGTACCTTGACACAAAGGCCATTAACCCACGGCTCCACAGCCCTACTTCCTCCGAGCAGCTCTTCAAGGCCAAAGCCCTGGCCTTTTACAGGCAGAACCCTCTCCATTTCCGTCTTGTACACCTGAAGCCTTCCATCTGCTGGTGAAATCAGGACATCTGGAGCCATTTCTATGGGCCGTGCCCCTGGTTTGAGTCTCCTGATAAAAAACTCATTGAAGCTTTTGAAATAGGACAAGGGTTTTTCGATCTCGTTTATATCTATTTGATATTTATTTACAAAATCTAAAATCTTCCATGTGCTTCCAGGCCTGTTCTGAAGCCATCCATAGATCCTGGAGAAGGTCTTTGTACTCAGGATTGCTCTGGCAAAAAGCCTTCCAAGCCTGGTTCCATAAAATAGGTCCATGAACCACTTCTCAAAGACCTTTTCCTCTTCAAGGTGGCCAGTTTCCCTGTTGTAGACCAAAAGCACGTTGTCGTCGGCCCTTGCCTGTTCAAAAAAGCTCATATCAGACGAAAAACCCTGGCAATCCAAAAACCTATGAGTAACAGGCCAAGGAGTGGAAAAATGATATAAAAAACTCCTCCTGGTTTCTTGATGGGCACCTTAAGGACAAAGAAAAAGGCTAGCAGAAACAAGGCCAGCCGCACCAGGACATCAGAGAGCGTCTTAGGGATAAATAGGCCAATGGTCCACACCAAAGGAAGAACCAGGGCCGAATAGGTAACTGGCAGACCTGTATAATAGCCTGAAACCCCTTGTCTCCTGTCATTTAGGAGATTGAAATATGAAAGCCGTATCACTGCACTGAAACAATAAAAGGCATAAAGGAAATAATCTGATGTGGTGTCGAACCCTGAATGAAGGAGGATCATTATTGGCACGAACCCAAAGCTAATTGCATCCACAGTTGAATCGATATACAGACCAAATCTTTCCTCTTCATCACTTCTCTTTGACCTTCGTGCCACGACACCATCGAAAAGATCGCAAAGTCCGGCTAGGACGAAGCATATTACCGAAAGTTCAAATCTATCCTGGTATGACAGTATACATGCCCAAAGGGCGAACCAGAGCCCCAAGATAGTGACCCCAAATGGCAAGTTATAGATACCTATAAAATCCATCTTCATTGCAGGCTATCCATGACCCAGGAAAACGGCTTTCGCGGTCAAGGAAAGCAAGGGAATCAGAAAAAACAAGAATCCAGACACGTAAAGCCGCCTAGCCATAAACCTTTTCGGGTTGAAGTAAAGCCTCGTGCATTGAAACGAGATTATAAAAGACATAATGGCAAGGCTCACCACAAAAACAGATCCTGCATCTGCCAATATCCAAAACAAAATCCCAAAGATAACTGAGAAGCCATAGAGGAATATTGCCCAGCGGGCAGATCTTTTGGGCCCCAGGACACTAGAGAAGGTTTCTACCTTGAAAACAGCCTCGTCCAGACCATGCACACTATGGGCAAAATCGTGTGCAACAGCCCCTGTCCATACAAACAGGCCCATAAGCAGCAGGTTTTTTAGATCACTTTCACCCTTTAAAAGCCCTGAATAGATAGGAATCAATAAAAAGACTAGATTGACCAAAAAGGGTTGAAGCACTAACGGCACCCTTTTTTTTTGCTTGTAGAACGCTAAATATAAACTTGCTCCAAAACAGATGAGCCAAAAGGATGCAAAGACAGAATTTAGAACAAGAATCAATATAAGGCTCACTGCCACAAAGGCCTCAAGCCTTTTGACAGGAATTTTGCCAGACACAAGGCCACGTTCAGGGTGGGCTACTACATCCAAGACCATGTCTGAAATATCATCCACTATCCTGAGAGACAGAAGAGCAAGGAAGCAGGAGATAAGGCCAACACCTAACCTCAGTTTATCGAGTCCCAACAAGGAAGCAGGCGCGCCAAAAAGTACCAGGGCAACAGGGATACCCACCTTGAGGGGAAATCTTTCATCTAGGAATGATCTCAGAGCCTTTAACATTTACTCATTCCCTTTGTCTGCCTGAGAGGAGCACAACGGTTCCAGAGGTTCCATCCATTTCTATCATTTGGCCGTCCTTCAATATTTTCGTTGCTCCCTCCATGGCTACAATGGCTGGAATCCCGAACTCCCTGGCCACAATGGCGCCATGAGACAACATGCCACCCTTTTCAAGCACGAGTCCTCCAGCCATGAAAAAAAGAGGGGTCCAGCCAGGATCTGTCGTCTTGGCAACGAGTATATCCCCCTTCCTAAGCCCATGACCTGAGGCGGGATCCAAGACAATTTTTACCCTTCCGACCTTTCTGCCTCCTGACACCCCAAGGCCTACCAAGCTATAAGAATCATTATGACGAACATCTTCAGCCACTGGCATAAAATATTCGGCCTTTTCAGAAATAAAAAATTCCGGGGGCTCAATGGCCGAATTTTCTTCATGGGCCTTTTTTCTAAGTTTGATGATCTTGGACAAAAGTTCTGGAAAAAGAAACTTGCCTTCTACCAAGTCTCTAATCTCTGGAAGATGAAGATAAAATATATCGTCTGCCCTGTTCAGATGTCCCATCTTTTTTAGGAGCCTTCCAAGAACAAGCACCAAGCGCCTCAACTCACCAAAGAGAAGGCTCTGGAACAACCTGCCTCTTTCCCTAAGAACAGTGGCATCACGCGACAGGGCAAGTGCCCCTTTCAAGATTAATCTTTTATGAAAAGGCAACGATTTAATTACAGAATTAAGGGCTTGATCTATCTTTGTCTCGTCCTCTTTTTCGAGCCTGGAGGCATGCCCCTCTGACGCAATATAGCCCCTTACAAGATCCCAATACAGATGGTGACGTTCCTCAAACGTTGGATATATGAGCATACAATCATGATAGCAACGCGCCCCAAACTCTTCCATAAAGAAATCGAGCAGTTGACGCTGCCTCTGATCCAAGTTTTTCTCAAGGCCTTCATAGTCTTTAGCCTCTATCAACTTTCTGAGCTTGGCATTTCCTTTAACCTCCTGGGACATCTGCCAAATGAGCTTGGCGGGTTCTGTGCTTTTTACTTCTATCCCTTGCATCAACTTTGCCATCACTGGATCTGTATCTTTGGAAATCCAGCGACCTATCAGCGTCTCAAGAAGGCCGGTTGCAACCATCACCTTAAGATCAGCGCAAACTGGCCCCTGCCACGAAGTATCCACCCTTTGGAATATGTCTTGGATAGTGTCGAAAACAACCTTAATGCTTGCCCCATTGCCTGAAACCTGTCTCCACCCTGACCGCATATGGTGAAATTGGACTTCAAGTCCATCCAGATACCTCTTTGCCGAAAAAAGGACCCATAAAAAGCGGGGCCAAAAAAGGAGAAGCTGACTGGCCCTTGCAGGAAGGCCAATAGGCCCTTGTCCCCGCCTCTTACCATCAAGGGCAATCTCGCTCTTCTGGCCTATATAGGTGTCCAGAAACCTTGTCAGCCATCTGCCAATGGGGAACAGATGCATAACGTCATACCAGCTGTTCAGGTTGTAATATATCCGTCCGCAATGGACACCATTCAAGGACGTAAGCGTACCCTTGGCCCTGGATAGACCAGATTCGGACCAGCCGAAGAGTTTAAGGGCGCACCTCATATAGTGGGTGTAAAAGATATCTACTGCCGACCAGGCCAATGGGGCAAGGACCTTTGGAAAGTTCTCCGCCATGTTGACATTGGTCCACGCCACAGCGCTGGGGCTCGAAATGGCGGTGATGGGGCGTGCCTGAAGGACATAGAGACTTTCTCTATCGCAACACCACTCCATGTCCACAGGCTGATGAAATATCTTTTCTGCATCCAGTGCAAACCTTCTAAGCTGGGAGATATTGTGGGCCAAGGCTTCTGGAAGGCCCTTGGGCATGGCACCGGAGACACGTCTCAAATGTATCCGACCTGGAACTATCCTGCCAGAGACGAGCTTTTCCCCCATTCCTTCTACCCATTCCACTACCAGATAATCCGTGGACTTTGTCACTGGATCCAGAGTAAACACGACACCTGAAAACAGGGGCTTGACTTGATTCTGCACTATGACACCCATTGAAGGTACCGAATGGGTACCAGCCTTTTTCAGATAGGCAGAAACAGGCCTTCCAAGCCTGCTGGCCCAACATCGCTTTATGGCGTCGGGGACACGGAGAAGGGATACGTCCAATAGGGTTTCAAACTGGCCTGCCATGGAAAAATCAGTGCCATCCTCCATGCTTGACGAAGAGCGCACAGCAAAGAAACCCTCTCCTACACTCGTCTTTACAGCATCCAAGATTGCCCTTTCCATGCCTGGAGGAAAGTTCCCTTCTAATATCTGTTCTGGATTTGTGGATGGTTTGTCTCCATCCAGATCGTTGTAAGAACAGAAGGACCTAAAGGCTCGTTCTGTTACGACTAGCCCTAGAGGGACAGGAAAATCTCTGCTTAGCAATTCAGCCAGCCTTTTGGCCTTGGAGCCCACTTCCTCTATGGGCGCACTCTTGCAATCAACAAGGGGCAGGATAGCCTGCATCAGGCAGCCTCTCCATATATTCTGAAACCATCTGGATATGCCTCGCTTATATATGCTGTCAGGTTTGCATATACCCTTTCCAGGAATTCGAGTTTCAAGATATTGTGTCCAAGCAGATAGAGATTCATCCTAACAAGGGCGAAAAAGACTGCATTAAGATCAAGTATCTCAATGAAATGGTCCCGGTGAAACCTCCTTTTCAAGGCTTGCTGAAACCTTTCTAGATAGAAATCCACATAGTCTATATAATCCTGTCTCAAGGAACCCCTTTTCATGACAAATACCAGGAATTCTATGAGATCGTGCTGGGGATTTTGAAAAAAGGCCAACTCCCAATCGTAGAGTACAGTCACTGGCTTTTTGTCACCTCTTCTAAGGCACAAGTTTCTCGGATTGAAGTCGTTGTGGGTGAGGGTGAGAGGGAAGGAGAGCATCCTTGCCACATTTTCCTCAAGATTGTCCAGAAATACTTCATATATCCTTTTCAGTTGCCTTGGAATAAGGGTGGGATATCTTGCCCCGTTGAACTGGGTCAGTTCTTTCAAAAGCTCCAAAGAGCTGCAGACGAAATCTGTGTCCAGTCTTTGAATGCTCATCTGCCTGAGCCCTTGGTACTTGTCGAAATAGATGGCGTGCATGGATGCCATATCAGACAGGACCGTCTTTATGGCATCTGGCTTCCAGACCTTCCCTTCATGAATTGAATCATAGTAATGGCTTCCTGTCAGGTCCTCCATCAATATCGCATAGAGCTCCCGTTTGCGATCCACCTTGGTACCATAGATCCTGGGACAAAATTCCAGGAGCCTCTCATCCACATTGCCATAGAGGCCTATCTCTCTCAAATGGCTATCTTCAAGGCAAAAAATATGTGACTGCGATTCATAAAGACCTGGAATGCGATCTTCTCCTGTAAGTTTCGCAACCTTGAGCCCTATTTCTGAAAGCTCCCTGTTAGAAGCCTTTAGCTTCAAGAACACAGGGATTTTCTTTTCACCCTCAGCTGTTTTCGCAGTGAGCAGAAAGCGGTGCAGACCATGAACGCTCGCATTTTTGCCAGTAATGGTTGAGATGATCCCAGAACAGCTTAGGCGGGGCATCTTCTGCACCTTGGTGACAAGGAGCCCTGGCTCATCAAAAATATCAGTAAAAAATCTCTCATTTATATCAGACCATGTGACGGTATTAGTTGGCCTATTTCTTCCAAGGCGTTCATGGGCACTCACGAAATCGTTGGTGACAATGGCTGCCCCCGTTGACACATCCAAGGCGAGACAGGCTGCTGCAACTATCTCGGCAAACCTGAAGAGTCCTCCCTGGCCGTAGCAGCCCATGATCTCAAGGCACTCTTTCTGGACAGGCAGTTTAGTGCCTCCCCCTACAGTGCCGGCTACCAATGAGGGCAAAAATACCGTGAAGACTAAACCGTCATCCTGAAGATTTGCCTTGAAGATCCCACCAGAAGACTCATGCACACATGCTATGTCCTGACCGGTCGCAGCAAAAATGGCAGCAATCACATTGGCGAAATTGATATTCGAACCCATCATGCCAATATGTTGTGAGCTAAATTCCGCTTCAGACCATATCCTTACAAATTGTTCTGGCCTTACACGCAAGATCCTTCTCAATATCTTACCTGGTACAAAGCAAGTGGCTGTCACGGCCAAACCCCGACCCTCAATAAAATTCTGGTAGTTCGCCTTCTTGTCTCCAGACATGTTGGCCTCGATATTGTGCCACATATAATCTATGAATGGATCGGCCTTTATCCTGTCTGCTATCCAATCGCATGCCACCCACGTACAGGCAGATGTCATATTCTGGCCTGCTGCATCCCCTGTGGTAAAGTAAAACCTCAGATGAAGTGCTGTCCCCACCACCAGGGGTTGAATCTTTTCTAACTTTGCAACAGATGAGACGCTTTCAGACCTTTCTTTTATCTGCTCCATGTGGCTCAGAACCCATCTTTCCAGGTTCACCGCCCCCGCCAGGCTCTTACAGAAAAAGACAGGGGCCCTTACCATATGCTGCCTTGCAATATGGACATGGACTCCTCCAGAAAGGCTGCACGCCTTTGCGCCCCGGCTTATAGAGCTGACAAGGGCACCCTCTGTTGTGGCAATGGGAAGCGGCACATAACCATCTACATAGGTACCCCTGACCAGTAGCGGACCTGCAAGGCCTACCGGAATCTGCACAGCGCCTATGTAATTTTCTATGTTTCCTGCCAGGGATTCTGGCTTGAGGATGGAACGGGCTATATTTTCAAGCCTTGCACCTGAAACCTGCCTTGCCCATTGAAGCCTTGTATCTACTGCCAGCTTGGAATAGTGGCCCTTTTTGGAAAACCTTGGGATCCGGCTCTGGTCCACTTCCAAGGCATCTTGAGCCTGGCTTGGCTGTCTAAGGATTTGAAGCGCCTCTGCCAACTCGGCCCTCTCCTCTATATTGGAACAATATGCATGGAGGCGCATGATATTGTTACGGCAATCCACCTGAACGACCTTCATCTGGCTTATAGGGACAACAGTTGCATCATTGCCCAAATTTATATTTTCTATCTCCATTCCAGGCTCAATCGGACAATGGACATCCAAGTGAATTTCCAATCCCCATTGCCAAAAGGCTGTAAGACTTCCAGTATAAATTTCTCCTCTACTCATGAATGAGGCTGGAGGCCGTCTATCTATATGAAAAATCCTCTTTCCAGACATGGCGAAATCTCTCCAGGCCGCTTTATGGGTCTTTTTGGGAATAAGAGACAATATGAGTAGGCTTACAGGTTCTATCGTTTTTTTGTAAAAAAATTAGCAAACTAACTATTTAAATAAAGATCTCACCAGGCAGTCACAACCTGTTGGTATAATCAGAGGTGTTGTTTCTATTTAAGGCCCAGGCTGTCTAGCAATACCGTTTTCATCAAGCTGTACAAGCTCGATTCCCGCCTCATCGAGCATTTGCCTTGAAAGGTCGTCTGGATAGCCATCCTGGTAATAGATCTTTCTGATTCCTGCATTTATT
>CAZOMT010000010.1:0-243409 GCA_964581255.1 uncultured Thermodesulfatator sp. | reverse complement strand
TTTTTTGTTCATTATGGCCGGACAGCCTGGGGCAATAGGTTTTTTGATTGCTGCTAAATCAATACTGCGCTTTGGAGAAATCAAAGACAGGGAAAACCGCATGGAGGCGGAATATATAATAATAGGTACCTTGATGAGTTTTCTTTTTGGTCTTTTTGTAGCCTATGGCGCCAAAGGTCTTTTGGATCACATTTCCTGAAAAAATGTCAAGGACCGTTACAGTTACCGGCAGGAGGGATAATCTGTAATGCGATTTGCGAAGTTGATCTTGTTCTTTATGAGCCTTGGTTTTGTAATAAGCCCCCAAGTGGCAATATCAACCTCAAGTAATTTGTGTTGCCTGTGCAGGTGCCAATCATGTTCTTTTACGGAGATATATAAAGCATCGGCTAATGGCACATCCATGCCTATAGGAGTTAATGACTGTGAACAATTATGCGTTGGCAGTTGTCCACAAGTACTAGAATGTGGCAGTTATGTTTCATCGACTCCTTGTGATTCCAATACGTTATTTAGCGGTTGGTGGTATGAGAGCTCAATGCCTGGAACAGGAATTTCTATAGAATTCGACGATGAAAATCACTGGTTTATGGCATGGTATGTTTATAATACCAATGGGGCGACCTTATGGTATACGGCTAACGGAGAAGTTGTCGATTCTTCAAAGTTTAGTGGTGACATGTTCCAGTGGACAGGATGGCCTTGGGGGGAAGAATACCAGCCTCCTTCAGCCAAACGAATTGGGTCAGTTGACGGGATCTTGCTACAAGGGGAAACAAAAAAAATCGTCTTGGACTGGAATATAGACAATATTGGTTCTGGCACCTTAAACCTTACAAACTTCATGAAGGATAACGTGGCTGGGCGTTCGGATTCTCGAAACATAACCGGTTGGTGGTATGATCCCTCATATAACGGCATGGGTTTCTTCATTGAGGCGAGAGGTGGCACCCTTTTTATGGCTTGGTATAACTACCGTGGGGACGGCTCTGCTCAATGGTTGACGTCAACTGGAAGTTTCCCTGATGGTGCGCTAACCTACAATGGATCTTTGTCTTCTTGGCAGAATGGCCAAACGCCTGGAGGCCCTTATAGGAAGCCACAAGAATTGACAAGTGTCGGTAGCATAAATTTGACGTTTCAGAGCCCTTCCAGGGCAGTGGCAATTATTGACCAGACGACAACACTGAACCTGGTAAGATTCCAGTTAAATGAGCATGGACAGGAATCTCCAGAAAAACAAACATGCGAGGAAATGTCTGACAAACCTGGCATGGTGCATTGCGGCACAATTACTATTGACGGAGACTACGATGACTGGGCCCCAGAATATAGGATATATGCCGATTCAGATGGTCCAGACTGTTCAGACTCTCCTGGCCTGGACCTGAGAGAGGTCTATTTGGCACAGGATGAAACCTATATATACTTGCGATTCGTGTTGAACGGACCCCTTGCCGAAACCTATGGCTACAAGTTCGGAAACAGTCAAAGCCACATTTATGTTTACCAGCAGGGGTCTGAAGGCGGTATTTTTTATGCCAATGCATCGGGCTTGCCCCTGCCTAATTTGCCCTCAGAGTTTGTCCACATAGATGGAAACCAATTCGAGTGCAAGTTTTACAAGTCAGACGTTATGCCCTATTGGAAAGATGGCGAAGAGCTGGCCGCCTGGCTGGACCAAGGTTTTGAGACCGAATGCAGAGACTACGTGGAGCTACCAGGGCTGGCCTTCAATTTTTAGATGATATGGTGTGCTGCCACTAGGCTGTGTGGCAAGTTTTCCTGTAAAAAATCGGCGATATTTTGGGCTATTATATTGTATCCTTCACTATTTGGATGAAGTCCGTCAGGCAGAAAAAAACGGCTGTTTCCGCTAATGCCTTTAAAGATATTGGGGTACAAGTTAATAGCAAAATCTGCCGAGAGCTCCCTGTACATCACCTCCCAATTTTTACTGCCTTGGCCCTTAAAGGAAAAACCTGCCAAGAATACCTCCTTTTGTCTGTCTAAAAAGGTCTGGCATATACGGCCCAGATTCTTCTTGGTGCTTTCCATGGGAATACCCATAAAAAAGTCGTTTATCCCCAATTCTACAAAGACAGCATCATGTTGCGCGTTTAACACTGTTTCCAACCTGCCAAGGGCATCAAAGGTGGTATCTCCAGAAATACCAAAATTCAGGGTCTTTATTTCTGAAATCTGCTCCAAAATGGCCGGCCAAGACTTGTCCCTTGGCACCATATAACCTTCAGTAATGCTATTTCCAAAGCAAGCCAATATCATTGTTTGAAATACAAATGATCCTAATGAACCTTACCATAGGTAAATGTGCAATAATCCCTCCTATAAATCACTTTACAGGCAGAGTAGAGCCTTACTTGATCCTACCACAAAAATATTGCGTATTCCGCATTTGAAAACAAGTTCCCAAGGATGAAGAAAAGGCATGAGCTGTCACACAGTGGTGTGTCGAAACTTTTTCTGCATTTTCTTGTCAAAAACCATAATCCTGCATGGTGCCAGGCCTGGATAGGCCTAATTCTTGGCAAACAAATCTGGGCAAACCCAATTTTTTTTGGATCATTGATTTTATTATTGGTTGAAAAATGAACGGATTGTGCTACTAATCACATATAAAAGTTTTATTGGAGGAACCGGGTAGGGCCATCGCCGTCTTCCCGGATAGGTGTTTCACATTAATCTTTTATTAAGGAGGGTTCTATGATGAAGAGATTTTTGATGTTCTGTGGCTTGTTTCTTTTGACAGCTTCTATGGCTTTTGCCGGTGGGCATTGGAGCTATAAGGGTGATACCGGTCCTGCACATTGGGGAAATTTGGATAAGGATTACCTCATGTGTGGCATTGGCAAGAATCAGTCTCCTGTAGATCTTGCCAATATGGTTGAGGCTCAGCTTACGCCTATCACCATGAATTACAAGGCGACACCCATGAAGGTGTTGAACAATGGTCATACCATCGAAGTGGTGTACGAACCTGGTAGCACTCTTACCATTGATGGCCACACTTATGCACTGAAACAGTTTCATTTCCATTCACCCAGTGAAAATAACATCAATGGCAAGTCATACCTGATGGAGGCCCATCTGGTCCATGCTGACAGCCAGGGCAACCTCGCTGTTGTTGCTGTCCTTTACAAGAAGGGCGAGCCAAATAAGACCATAGAGTCTGTGTGGAAACACATGCCTATGAATCCTGGTCCTGAACAAGAGGTTAAGGGTGCATCTGTAAGCGCAGCTGGCCTTTTACCGGCAAGTCATGATTATTACAGGTTCAATGGCTCTCTGACCACCCCACCATGCAGCGAAGGTGTGGTATGGATAGTCATGAAAGAAACTCCCACTGTATCACAAGAGCAGGCTGATAAGCTTTTAAAGGCCATGAAAGGCCCAAACAATCGCCCGGTACAGCCACTTAATGCCAGGATGGTACTGAAATAAAAAAACTGATAAATCCATCAATTAATCAAAGGGCTGCACTTTTTTTAGTGCAGCCTTTTTTTTGAGAGGAAGGCAGATCCTCTTACGTGCTCCTTGGTCTTAAAACTGATTGAAGTAACATGTGATTTTTGGGCAGATTCTTCAATAATCACGAATTTTCATATAGGATGGCTTCAAAATATGATCTTACAAGAAGGAGCTACAAGATAGCCCTTTGATTGGGCCTAATTTGAAAGAGATTTAATGGAGATAAAAGATGTATCGAGCACCGACACATAGATGGTACCTGGAAAGGATTATTTGGCTAATCGCAGGAATCGTGGTTCTTGGTGGTATCACCCTTGGAATCCTTGTTAACCCTTATTGGTTTGCCCTGCCAATGCTTGCAGGGTTCAATATGATTATATTTGCCTTTACAGGGTACTGTCCCATGGCAATCATCCTGAATAAATATTTCCACATCGAACCACTTGCCCATAAGAATTAAGGGGTTCCTTCATCAAAAGAGTACCTGAGTGAGATATGCTCCCATCGAATGACAGGAGGTCTCTGCCACGTCCACATCGTTTTTGCGCCATTCAATTTGGCCTGAAGGGGAGAGTATGCATGGCTTCAAGGTTTGAAGGAAGGCTGTCTAAGGGATTGAAGTCAGGCCCTTAGTGGAGGCCTTGCACCTTCCATTCTCATGGCGAGGTTCTGCCAATCTATTTCATGGAGGTTTTGAACTTGGTTGTTTAGATAGCCTGATCTCGCTGCCAGTTTTCTTTTTGCACGGTCCCTGATGCCATGAAAGGGCAACATGGCGGCGATAGCCCTGTTTTTGAATTTCTCATCAGGGGTCAAGACATCCTGCCTCCTTGTGTAGTAGGGGTCTTCTCCAGGCTGGCATGGACGGTTAAAGACATTGAAATGTCTGCATGCAAGCGGCCTCATTGGATGGATGGAGCAGGCACCGCCTATGAGGAAAGGGCAGGGTTTGCCCTTTTGGAATTGGGCCAGCTGCTTCTTGAGCACATCTCGTTCAGGACCAACCATCTTTTCTATCACATACCAATATATCCCAACCACTTCCAAGGGATAGACTGGTATGGTGACGTGGGTGGAACAGCATGTGGAGCAGCCCTTGGCACAGGCCAGCTTCTCACCGTGCAGAATGCGTTTTTGAATAGCGGATGCAATGCCCTTGTCTGCTATAAAATAGGCGTCAAGCAACATGGGCAACCAGGAGATTGATGCTTCTTCAGGAAAGGAAAGGCGCTTTACTGACAGGGCATTTCCTCTTTTGGACTTAATTCGTTTCTTTTTGGCCATGACCTTTTGAATATAACAAATGTATCTTAAATGTCTTGATGGTTTTTTATCTTAATAAGAGCGCATTAATGAGGCCAGGAACAAGAAAAATGGAAAAGAATAACAAGCTGCTGGCATAAAGCAACAAAACCGCCTTTTTTATGTGGATTGCAGATGGAGCTTCACCTTGCCCATTGATAATGGGGCTTTCCTTTGTCTCTCCAAAATAAGAAACCCTGCCGCCAAGCTTGATATCGAGTGCCGCTGCGAAGGCCGATTCTGGGTAACCTGAATTTGGACTTTCGTGGCGCCATCCATGCCTGAGGGCGCAAGAAAAGATCCTTGTGGGAGGCATGCCTGTCAATGGGGCACATGCTGCAATTATCGGAACCGAAAGCCTTGCAGGAATAAAATTGGCTACATCGTCTATTCGAGCGGCAAGCCTTCCAAAAAAGAGATATTTTTTATTCTTGTAGCCTATCATGGAATCCAGTGTACTGATCATCTTGAAACAAAGACACAATGGAGGCCCTCCAAGGGCGGCATAAAAAAAGGGAGATATTATGCCGTCCACCAGGTTTTCAGCCACTGTTTCTACCGCAGCCTTTGTTATATCTTCTTCTGTCATTTTGGCTGTATCCCTGCTTACAAGCATGGCTATCCTTTTTCTGGCAAGTGGCAAGTCCTTGGCTTCGAGAGCCTCTAAGACCTTTTGCGCCTCATCTCCAAGGCATTTGAGACTTACGCTGAAATAGATAGCCACTGCTCCAAGGGCTATATAGGCAGGCAACCACGTGCTTTTAGCCAGGGTAAAGAAAAGATCCGACGACACATAGGTTGCGCCTATCAAAAATATGGTCATGGCAGACCCTGCGACAAACTCGGGCAGAAGCAGCGCCCTGGTCTGTTTTTCTGCCCAATTTATCGTTGCCCCCATGAATCTTACCAGATGAGGAAGATTTTCACGGTCACCAAGCAAAAGGTCAAGTAGCACCCCTATTAACAGGCACAGTGCTCCATTCGAGCTCAGAAAAAAAAGGTGCGGGATAGATGATAGTTCAACCGCCATCTACCAAACTCAAGAGCTGTTCAATACTGCTGGAGCGTTCTAGCCAGTCTGCGAGATGATCGAACTGAGCAGTTCTAAACCGTCTGTAATTGTAGCAATGGGCATGTTCAGCCATGTCTTGTCTCTTTCTGATTAGATTCAAGATGGCAGTCCTGAATTGGTCATTTTCAAAGATACCATGAATATACGTACCCATTATGGACCTTTTGGCATCGAAATAGCCTACTTGTGGCCCAAGGCCCTTGCCAAGCCCTCCATGTCCATCAACGGACTTGGTCTGGCCCATATGGATTTCGTAGCCCTTTATTTCAAGGTCTTTTTCAGAAAGCATCGGGTTAGAAAGTGTGAGATGAACCTGTTTCAGGGTCTTTTCCCGTGCCATGCGCGTAACCACGGGCAAAAAACCAAGGCCTTTGTAGGAACCGGCTGTCCCATCGGTGCCAAAGTCGTCTACTATTTCTTCTCCAAGGATTTGATATCCCCCGCAAATGCCCATTAGAAAGCCTCCCTGCCCTACAAATCCTTCGAGTGATTCCTGCCAGCCTCTTTCCTTCAGAAAGTGAAGGTCATGCACGGTGGCCTTGGTGCCTGGGATAATTATCATGTGGCTTCCATCAGCCTCTTCAGGCTCTTCAACGAGCTTGAGACAAACGTCTGGCTCGAAGGAAAGGGGTGAGAAGTCTGTGAAGTTACTTATCCTTGGTAGTCTCACCACAGATATCAGAAGTTTGGCTTCAGTCCTGCCCTTGCTGTTGAGATTCTCAACAAATACCCCATCTTCTTCGTCTACGTGTATGTCTGAAAACCAAGGAAGCACACCTAATACTGGAACTGGAACTATGGTAGAGAACATCGCGATGCCAGGTTCCAGAAGCCTAACATCTCCTCTGAACTTATTGATGAGAAAGCCCTTTATTAGTTCCCTGTGTTCCGGGTGCACGAGATCAAAGGTGCCTTTAAGGGCGGCAAATACTCCGCCTCTGTCTATGTCTGCGACTATCACAACAGATGCCTTGGCATAAGCAGCCATCTTCATGTTGACTATGTCCGTTTCCTGAAGGTTGATCTCTGCTGGGCTTCCTGCGCCTTCGAGTACCAGCACATCATACTCTGCAGCAAGGCTTTCAAATGCCTTTTTCACCACCTGCCAATGTTTTCTGGACCTTTCGTAATAATCTGAAGCGGCCATATGTTCATGGGGATTGCCCATGAGGATGACCTGGCTCTTGGCATCGTTAGAGGGCTTCAGGAGTACTGGATTCATGCGCACATCTGGCAAAAGCCCACATGCTTCTGCCTGAAATACCTGGGCTCGTCCCATCTCACGGCCGTCTGGTGTCACAAAGGAATTTAGCGCCATGTTTTGGGCCTTGAATGGCGCAACTTTTATGCCCCTTCTTTTTAGAATCCGGCAAAAGGCTGCACAAATAATGCTTTTTCCAACGCCTGAGCCCGTGCCCTGAAACATTATGCATTTTGCTCTGGCTTTCATGGGGATATGGGGCTCCAGCAGGCAAAACAGTGCATGGGTTTGATGTATTTTCCGCAGGAGGACATAACCGGCATAGGTTAGAATATAGATGGGATGGAGGCAATAATTTTGCCTGAAAACTTGAATTTGGGCAAATGTTGAATTAAATATGAAATTGTTTTTATATCATAGATGTTTATTGCCTGCAGCCCTGCCCACGAAACGCTATAAATCGTTACAATCCCCAGACAATTTAGGTTAGTGGCGCAGCCTGGACAAGTGTGTGCACAATACGCTCCAGGGTCGATAGACAGTTGCAAAGGGCCTGTGGGGAATTTTTTGATTCTTTTACCAAAACGGAAACGGGATTTGAGGTGAAATCTGTGGCTATTAAGGCAGTCAGAGGGTTCAAAGACATACTTCCAAGTGAAGCTCCTGCCAGGGTGAGGATAGAGGATACGGCAAGGCAGGTTTTCGGTAGGTGTGGGCTTAAGGAGATCAGGACACCTGTACTCGAAAAGACAGAGGTATTTAAACGCGGGATAGGCGAGCATACAGATATAGTCGAAAAGGAGATGTACACTTTTCAGGACAGGAATGGGGAATCCCTCACACTCCGTCCTGAGGCAACCGCTGGGATCGTAAGGGCCGTAGTAGAGCATAAGCTGTACGGGAAAAGCCCTCTTCTTAAGCTTTTCACCATGGGGCCCATGTTCCGACACGAAAGACCCCAGAAGGGCAGGCTTAGACAATTTCACCAGATAAACGTGGAATATATAGGCTCGCAGGAACCTGCAGCAGATGCAGAAATTGTATGGCTTGCCTGGGAGATAGTAACCAGTATTGCAGGTTCTGAAGACCTGCTGGTGGAGATGAACTCCCTGGGCTGTGAAAAGTGCCGTCCACTTCACAGGGCAGATCTAAAGGTCTATCTGGAAAACAACAAGGAAGACCTTTGTGAAGATTGTCAGCGCAGGATGAAGGTCAATCCCCTGAGGATCTTCGATTGCAAGAACGAAGAATGCAGGCGCAATCTCATGCTGGCGCCTGTGATGAAACATTATCTGTGCCCTGATTGTGCAGGCCATCTAGGGCTTGTTCTCGACATACTCGAGGCATATGGAGTGCCCTTTGTGCAAAATCCCTATTTGGTGAGGGGGCTCGATTATTACGTCAGGACAACCTTTGAGATAACCTCGAAAAGGCTTGGCGCCCAGAGCACTGTTGCAGCAGGTGGCCGCTATGACGGACTCGTTAAACTGATGGGAGGGCCAGATTTGCCAGGCGTGGGCATGGCAGTGGGTGTGGAGCGTCTTGTTCTTCTCATGGAGGAATCCGTGCCAGAAAAGGCCATAGACCTTTTCATAGCTGCCCTTGGCAGGGACGCCAGGGACGAGGCTTACTACTGGATAGGTTATCTGAGACGCCAGGGAATAAGTGTAGAATTTTCCTTTGAAGACAAGAGCCTCAAGGCACAAATGAAACAGGCAGACAAGGCCAATGCCCGCTACTGCCTTATAATTGGCGAGCAAGAGCTTGAAAACGAGGCAGCCATCTTCAGGGACATGAATACCAAGAAGCAGGAAGAGATAGATCTCGACGATCTTCCAGAAGTGCTCATTGAAAAAATTAGGAACCAGAAACCAGGAGAATAAGATTATGGAATCAATGGGAGGGCTGAAACGCACCCATGACTGTTATAGCATTACCGAACAGAGCCTTGAGACCGAAGTGGTTCTCATGGGTTGGGTGCATCGCAGGCGTGATCATGGCGGGCTGATATTCGTCGATTTGAGAGATAGAAAGGGCATCACCCAGGTGGTTTTCGCCCCAGAGGTGGATGCAGGAGCCCACGAAAAGGCCCATTCCTTGAGGAGCGAGTACGTAATAGCCGTACGGGGCAAGGTGAGAAGGCGTCCTGAGGGCATGGAAAATCCCAAAATAAAAACAGGCATGGTGGAAGTTGCCTGCCAAGAACTTCGGATCTTGAACACCTCCAAGACTCCTCCCTTTCCCCTGGACGAGGAAAAAGAGGTTTCAGAGAGTGTACGCCTAAGATACCGTTATATTGATCTTAGAAAGGCACACATGGTGGCAAACCTCGCTTTGAGGCATCAGGTTTGCCAGGCTATGAGGCAGTATCTGAATCAGCAGGATTTTTTGGAGATAGAAACCCCCATGCTCACCAGAAGCACTCCCGAAGGCGCCAGGGATTATTTGGTGCCAAGCAGGGTGAACCCTGGAAGATTTTACGCGCTTCCACAGTCGCCACAGCTTTTTAAGCAGATACTGATGATTGCTGGCATGGAAAGATACTATCAGATAGTTCGCTGTTTCAGGGACGAGGACTTGAGGGCTGACAGGCAACCTGAGTTTACTCAGCTCGACATGGAGATGTCGTTTATAAACGAAGAAGACATCATGGGCCTTATAGAAGGACTCATGAAGCATATCTTTTCAGAGGCCCTTGGAGTGGAGCTTAAGCCACCATTTGCAAGGCTCACCTATCAGGAGGCCATGGAAAGGTTTGGCACAGACAGACCTGATACGAGGTTTGATCTTGAGCTTGTAGACATTACAGATATAGCAGCTGGTTGTGGTCTAAAGGTGTTCAATACCATTGTGGACACTGGTGGAGTAGTCAAGGCCATTAACGGAAAAGGCATGGCAGATCTTTCCAGGAAAGACCTGGACGTTCTGACAGAATTCGCCCAGTCTTTTGGTGCCAAGGGCCTTGCATGGGTAAAGATAAAGGAAGACGGCAGTTGGCAATCTCCCATAGCGAAATTTTTTAAAGCTCGAGAGCAAGAGGCCATCAAGGAAAGGCTTGGCGCTGTTCCTGGAGACATACTCTTTTTCGGTGCAGACACCTTAAATACAGTATACAGGGTGCTTGGCGAGCTGAGGTTAGAGCTTGCAAGAAGGCGTAACCTCATCCCTGAAAGGGGTTTTAATTTCGTCTGGGTAACACACTTTCCACTTCTTGAGTTCGATGAGGACGAAGGACGCTTCAAGGCCCTGCATCATCCCTTTACGGCGCCTAGCAAAGAGGATTTGGATCTTCTTGAAACCGATCCAGCCAAGGTACGCTCCCGAGCCTATGATCTTGTGCTAAATGGAATAGAAATAGGAGGAGGCAGTATCCGTATCCATCAGGAGGCAGTGCAGAAGCGGGTCTTCAAGGCCCTGAATATTGATGATAAGGAGGCTGAAGAAAAATTTGGCTTTCTTTTGGAGGCCCTCACCCTTGGTGCGCCACCTCACGGAGGTATTGCCTTTGGCCTTGACAGGCTGGTCATGCTAATGGCAGGAAGAGACACCATTAGGGATGTAATAGCCTTTCCAAAGACCCAAAAGGCCCAATGCCTTATGACCCACGCCCCTGCCGAAGTAAGCATGGCACAACTTGCGGAGTTATATCTCAGGCCAGACTGGCAGCGGCAAGAGGGCACCTCATAACACAAGAACAAAACAGGAGAAGGAAATGATCAAATGGAACCCTGACAAAGGCTTACTCACCTATACAAAGGAATATAAACTGGCAGACGTTGAGGAGCCGGATCTCATGAGGGACCTGTTCCCTTACGAGGAGGTCTGTCGTATCGCCTTTGACAACAAGTACTTGGTACCCCAGCCCTGCAGGGAAATGCTTATTACTGATACCACCTTCAGGGATGGCCAACAGGCCAGACCTCCTTATACAGTGGAGCAGATAAGCAAGATCTTTGATTTTCTCCATAAAATGAGCGGCCCCAGGGGGATTATCCGGCAGTCTGAATTCTTTCTCTATACTGACAAGGACAAGAAGGCGGTAGAGGTCTGCAAGGAGAAGGGGTACCGATTCCCTGAGGTAACAGGCTGGATCAGGGCCAAAAAGGATGATCTTCAGCTTGTGAAGGAAATGGAGCTTGAAGAAACAGGCATCCTCACATCTGCCTCTGATTACCACATCTTCCTCAAGCTCAAAAAGAGCAGGAAAGAGGCAATGGATGGTTATCTTTCCATTGTGCGGGCAGCCCTTGAGCTTGGGATCAGGCCCAGGTGCCATTTTGAGGACATCACAAGGGCGGATATATATGGTTTTTGCGTTCCCTTTGCAATAGAACTCATG
This sequence comes from uncultured Thermodesulfatator sp., assembly GCA_964581255.1. GTDB lineage: Bacteria > Desulfobacterota > Dissulfuribacteria > Dissulfuribacterales > QOAL01 > QOAL01. The sequence continues at coordinate 232,006 of CAZOMT010000010.1, read as the reverse complement.
AAGCTCAGGGAAGAGACGGGCATAGATGTCAAGATAAGGATGTGCGATACCATGGGCTATGGCATCACATACCCTGGAGCAGCTCTTCCAAGAAGTGTGCCCAAGGTGGTGCGTGCCATGATAGACGATGCAGGAGTGCCTGGTGAGCTTCTTGAGTGGCATGGCCACAACGATTTTCACAAGGTAGTGATAAACGCCACCACAGCATGGCTTTATGGATGCGGAGTCATAAATGGCACCCTTCTCGGCTTTGGAGAACGGACAGGCAACACCCCCCTCGAGGCGTTGCTAATCGAAAGAATAGCACTCAGAGGGGAAACAGACGGCATTGACACCAGAGTGATTACCGAGATGGCTGAGTATTTTGTGAAGGAACTCAAGGTTCACATTCCGGCCAATTATCCCCTGGTGGGTGAAGATTTCAATGCCACAAGCGCTGGCGTGCATGCAGACGGACTTCTCAAGAATGAGGAGATATACAACATCTTTGATACTGCAAAGATCCTCAACAGGCCGGTCTCTGTCATCATCTCAGATACGTCAGGCACAGCCGGTATTGCACATTGGATAAACTCCCATCTGGGGCTCAAGGGGGCTGGCCAGATAGACAAGAGACATCCTGGAATAGTAAAGATATACAAGCAGATAATGAAGCAGTATGAAGATGGCAGGGTGACATCTATGTCAAAGTCTGAGATGGAATCCCTTGCGAGAAAATACCTGCCAGAGCTTTTCACATCTGACTTCGACAGGCTGAAAAAGAGGGCGCACAGCCTAGCCTTTCACCTTGTGGAAGAGCTTGTGGAAAATCCAGAGATACGTTCCATGGATCCAGAGCGCATGGAGCCCATGCTCAAGAAGGTCCTTGACGAAAATCCCTTCATCCAATTTCTTTACGTGGTAAATGCCGAGGGAGAAAAGATCACCCACAATATCACCCACATCGAAGACAGGAGCAAGTACGCATCCTTCCAACTGGACAGTGATTTTTCTGGCAGGCCTTGGTTTATTGCCCCCATCAAGGATGGCAAGATCCACGTAACCGACTTCTACACATCAAGGATCACAAATGCACTGTGTATAACTGTTTCTGGTCCCATCAGAAACGAAAACGATGAGATAGTGGGAGTCCTTGGAATAGATATCCGTTTTGAAGACCTTGCAAAGATGGATGGTGAAAACAATGAATAGAATGGAAGAGGCCTGCCCTTATGGACATAGGCCAGGCCTCAGCCTTCTTTTGGTTCCATCTAAAAATCGATTAAGGTATTGAAAAAGAGCCGAGGCTGGAAATTCCAGGAGTCTGGCGCCATCAAGAAGCGCTGGCACAACCGCATAACAGTGGCACTGGTTTTTCCAGACACCTATGCCCTCGGAATGTCGAATCTTGGCTTTCAGAGGGTTTACGAACTCTTAAACAATTTCGACGAGATTGTCGCCGAGCGTTTTTTCCTGCCTGATACAAATCGGGGCTCCCTGAGATCAGTGGAGTCTGAAAGGTCCCTTGATGAATTTGATCTTATAATCTTTTCTGTAAGTTTTGAATTCAGTTACTTTAATATCCCTCTCATCTTGCAAATGGCAGGGATCCCACTGCTCAGTTCAAAAAGAAATGGCAGTTGCCCCCTTGTCCTGGCAGGAGGCATAGCCTGTCAGATAAATCCAGAACCAATTGCTCCCCTCATAGACGCCTTTATTCTTGGAGATTTTGAGGCTATATACCAAGATTTTGCCAGATTTCTTAATAATCACCTACTCCTAATGGAAAATGACAGAAGGGGACTTTTAAAGGGCCTACTTGACTGCTGCCAAGGTGTATATGTACCCCTTTTTACCCCTGAAATAGGCCAAAATGATCCCCCTGTACGTTCTCGTACCATTCTTCCAGCCATTGAAGAAACACCACCTGCCATATTGCCACACACGATCGTGCTTTCTGAAAGCGCTGCCTTTGCCCGTACTTTTCTCATAGAGGTCGCCAGGGGCTGTGGCAGAGGATGCCGGTTTTGTGCAGCAGGATTCGTATACAGACCGCCCAGACCCTGGCCCATGGAAAGCATTTGCAATACCCTTTCCCTTGTGAAAGGTACCAAGAAGATCGGGCTTGTTGGACTTGAATTCGTGGACGATCAAGGGATATACCAGCTGTCACAAACCCTTCTCGAAAGTGGTTACAGACTGGGTTTTTCGTCCCTAAGGGCAGATGCGATAACACCGGATTTTGCAAAGCTTGTTGCGACGTCTGGCTCCAAGACTGCAACCATTGCTGCTGAGGCTGGCTCTGAACGGCTACGGAAAATCATCAACAAGAACCTTTCCCAAGATCAGCTGCTGGGTTGTTGCGAACTCTTGCTCCAGGCAGGCATCAGGAACTTGAAGCTCTATTTCATGTTGGGGCTCCCGTTTGAAGAGGATGAAGACGTGGAGGAACTGGTAAGGCTTTCTAAAAGGATACTTTCCCTTATGAAAAGTGCCGGCAGGAAAACCAGGAGCCTTGGCTCCCTCACGGTGTCAGTCTCAACCTTTGTGCCAAAGGCGTGGACCCCTTTTCAGTGGGCAGGTTTCATAGACATGAAATTACTCCTGAGAAGGCGTTTGATCATCGAAAAGGGCTTGAGAGGGCTTTCCAATTGCAAGCTGAGGCTCGATTCTCCAGACAAGGCCCTTTTGCAGGCTGTCTTGAGCAGAGGAGACAGGAACCTTTGCAGGGATCTTCTCTTCTTGAGGCTTCAAGGCGTTGGCACCAGAAAGATGGTCAAGAAAATTTCACCAATGGCCGAAAAATATCTTAGGGAAAGGGCCAAGGACGAGCTCTTTCCATGGGAAATCCTTACACACAGGGTGAAAAGGGATTTTCTATATTCACAATGGATCAAGGCCCAAAGGTGTATGGAGACCTCTTTCTGTGACCTTGGCAAGTGCAAGAGGTGTGGAGCCTGCAGATGAGTGGAGAGTTGATGAATGGCTCAGGAAAAGCTGGAAGATATGATATCAGTCGATGACCTGGATTCATACACCAGTATCGATGCTGAAGACAACGGGGACTTCCAGGACGAAGAGGAGTTTGAAGAAACATTCTCCCAGGACACCCCACCTGAGAACATAGCCAAGTGGATCCTGGAATCCAGGGAGGCACTTAAGCATGGCTCCGATATCCTCGCCGTAACCATGGATCTGCCTCCAGTGAACAGGGTCAGCCCTGAAAACTTCCTGTCTGCCATTAATATGGTACTCAGGGATTTTGGCATAAATAAATTCCCAGATGAGGTCAAAGAAAGCATCCTTCAGCGAGGTATGGACAATTTCGAGTTCATCTCGCCAGCCAGGGAAAAACATCTCCAGCCGCGACACGTTGAGATCAATACCTTTCCAGAGATATCCACACTGACCATCAGGGGAACCGAGCCAGTTGATGGCAATGACGGCTCCATAGAGGTGTATTTCGATTTTCATATCCAGCCAGGCAAATACCTTCCAGATGGAAGTATAGATTTCACCGAGATCAACCGTTTCCCTCAGGCATGTGAAGGGGAACATGTTTTCCGCATCTACCAGCCAACTCCTGGGACAGAAGGAACCGACGCCTATGGCCTCCCAATAGCTCCTAAGGCTGGCTCACCATTTCCTATAAAGCCTGGCGAAGGCTTTGAGGTTGAAAATGGCTACGATGAAGTAAGAAAGGAGCACTATCAAGATTTTTTCTGCAAAAAGCCTGGAATAATAGTTTGCGAATTTGAAGGTCCGCCGGATCCTTCCAATATCCGCGCCATATCAATAAAGAATGAGATAGTGGTAAAAGATATAGATTTCACCACCGGAAGCCTCAAGGGGCAGTCAGGAGAGCTGAGGTGCAAGGCAAATGTAGTGGTGGAAGGGGACATAAGGGGCCATTTTTCAGTGGTTATAGACGGGGCATTAAACGTTAAAGGCGCTGTAGAGGGGGCTACGGTCGATGCAACAGGCCCGGTGGTGGCCTCCTTTGTTAGAAATTTCCTGCGATCTGGCAGCGATATGGAAATAGGATCTGCACGAAATGCCACCCTTATCGCCAACCAGACAGCCAAGATAAAAAGGGAGCTTGCCGAATGCCAGATCAAGGCGCCATTTATCTTCTTTGAGCCCCACGGAAATCCAGAGGTAATGATTGGCAGGACCATCGCTGAAGCAGATGTGGTAAAGGGCGGGCCAGTAAATGTGAGAAATATATTTGAGATAGAGATCGGAAAGAGGCTCTTCAAGACTCGCGCCCAACTGGAAAAACAGTACGTTGAATTAGAAGAAGAGGCGTCACGCACTGCTGCAAACTTAAGAGACAGGGGGGCAGTCATGGGCCAGAAGCTGAAGCTTGCCTGTTCCATCTTGTCAGACGAGCAAAAGAAATTCATTCCTGTCATCAAACAGTTTGCCACCATGATACTTCTGGGCAAGATACCCATTGGCAAGATTAAAGACAGGGTTAAAAAATTCGAGGATTCTTATGGAGCTGATTTTAGAGGAATAATCAAACACCTGAAGCTCATGGTGGAAATTCAGGAAAAATATTCTGACATCACGGAAAAAAAGGAATCCCTCTTGAATCAAAAGGAGCAGATAGAAGCTGCCATAAATGGGTTGATGGTGGACATAAAGGGCAGAATGGCATCTGCAGGCCAGGTTATCATAAGGTGTGATGGCAGGGAGAAGAAGTTCATTCTCAAGAATGCATCAGCGGAAAATTTTCATGTAATCATGAGATATGATCCTCAAAATGGTCCCTATTTCATCAACAAGGACTAGTTGAACCAGCAAGTGCTTTTGGCAAAAGACCACCTGAGTTAGAATTTGGATTTGCCCCTGAAAATAGACACGAATGGAGACCAGTTATTACACACCAATCCAATATGTAATAGCAGAAGGTCTCTGCCATTCCACATCGTTATTGGTATTGTCCCTTGATGGATACGGCATGCAGGGCTACATGGTTTGAAGGAATAGGTACGCTATTTACCCTTGGCCTGTTCCTTTTTCTTTCTTCTCATCCTGAGTTGGAGCACTTGGCGGCTGAAGATGTGCTCTATAAGCTTTTCCTGATCGTCCTCAGTAATCCAAAGAAATTTCACAGCTATGAAATTTTGCCCCTTTTTCTTATCTATCCTTATTACCTTGCCGAAACAGTTAAAGAAGTAGTGCTCTGGCAATAAACCTATCCTAAGGTCTAGCAAAGTGCCCGGCGACAAGGACGCCTTTGAGAAAAAACCTATTCCCTTTGCGCTCAGGTCTACCTTGTATAATCTTTCCTTTTGGCCAGAATCGTCCTGCGAGCTGGCAAGGCTAAGGAGTAGATTCAATTTTTCATCCAGGATCTCCAGTATGCCAGCAAGATCTGGGTCCTTTTCTTTGAGCCGCTTGAGATGTTTTTTTATTCCCTTTCTCACCGATGGATGACAAGACTCTATCCAAGGGTCCCGAAGACCATCCATGTATTCGGCGACCTTTTCCTTGTAGGTCTCCTTTGAGATCTCCTTGAAGCTCAAAAGGACCCTATCTTTGATCCTGATGCACTCTCTTTTTTCCTTTGCGTTGTCTTTGCACTTGTCCATATCGTAAAATCTTTAATCCAGAGGGAGAGGCTCCTGCTCGAGAATCCCTTTCTCATCGAGGGGGCGAACCTCAAAATTGTCAGGATTTCTTGGTTGCAGGAAAATGATCTCAACCCTTCTGTTTCTCGCCCTGTGTTCTGGAGTATCGTTTAGCACCAAGGGCTGGCTGGCTCCATATCCCACTGCGGCCATTCTGCTCGGATCTATTGAGTGTCTTCTCAACAGATAGACAACCACAGATGCTGCCCTTGCAGCTGAAAGATGCCAGTTGGACTCGAATGTACCAGAAACAGGAGAATCATCCGTATGGCCTGATACCACAATGTCACCTGGAACAGTCTCTATGATGCTCCTTATTTTATCCAGTATGGGCTTTGATTCCTCTTTTAACTGATCGCTTCCTGGGTCAAAGGTGATCTCATCGTTCATACGAAGCACAACCCTGTCGTTCAAGGCCTCGACCTGGACCTCTCCCTTGATGAGCTCAAGCTTGATGGCAGATTTGATCTTCTCAAGTATCACATCTACGGAAAAGACCGGATTGAAGTCCCTTGATACGATGTCTATGCCCTTGGGAATATCCAGGGTGATTTCCTGTTTTTGGACCCCGAACGCCTTCTCTAGGGAGCCAGAAACCTCCTTGTACATGGCTGGATCAGTAGTTGAAAATGACAGCAAAAGGACGAAAAAGCACAGAAGCAAGGACATCAGGTCACCAAAGGTGACCATCCACATGGGAGCGCCCTTGGGGCATTCACACTTCTTTCCCATTTTTAGCCTGCCTCCTCGCTGGAACCCCGGGCCTTAGGTGGCAAAAAGGTCTTGAGAAGTTCCTCCAGGACCCTTGGGTTCAGCCCTTTCTGAAGGCCCAGAACCCCTTCAAGTACGAGTCTTTTGTTAAGCTCCTCTTCCTGACTCCTTCTCTTGAGCTTATCTGCAATGGGCAAGGCAATGAGGTTTGCCATGATGGCCCCATAGAGTGTGGTGAGGAGAGCAACGGCCATGGCAGGGCCAATACTCGAGGGATCAGACATGTTTCCAAGCATGTTGACAAGCCCCACCAACGTTCCGATCATTCCAAAGGCAGGTGCTGCATCGCCTATTGCGTCGAATATGCCTTTTCCAAGGCCGTGCCTTTCGAGGGTAAGGTCTATCTCCTTTTCCAGAACGTCTTGAATGAATTCGGCCTCATGCCCATCCACGCAGTACATGATAGCCTTTTTGAGAAAAGGGTCGTCTATGGGTTGTTTTTCCAGCTTAAGAAGCCCTTCTTTCCTTGCGATATTGGAAAGGGTAACTAGTTCCTGGATGATCTCTTCTGGAGGACGGGCCTTTGCGAAGAAGGCCTTCATTGCAACACTCATGCTATTGAGGATATCTGGAAGGGTGAAACGGATGAAGGTGGCTGCAGTTGCCCCTCCAACCACGATCAATATCGAGGGGACGTCTATGAAGGCCGTAAGCGAACCGCCCAGGAGAATAGCACTGACAATGAGAACCATTCCGGCGACAAGGCCGATTACAGTTCCGATATCCATAAAAGTATAAGGATCCCCCTTTGATTTTTTATCAGATCATACGCGTTTTCTTTTCTCCTAATCGGAAGATTATGGATTATTGATAAGGGTTTATTTGTAACTATTAAGGAGGGTATTGAGTTTTTTTATCGAGATTCTGCCCCTTACCGACAGTTCTGGGGCAAATATGGAAACCATGAACTCCCATAGGCAAAGTTCAAGCTCCATGTGCTTCTTGACCATTTCATCATCAGTCTGGCAATGGGCGTCCTTCAACTTCTCCAACAAGGGGGCGAGCTGACGGAATCTTTTTTGTTTCTCCATGTCTCGCCATGGGTTTTCGATGGCGCGTTGCAGCCTCAAATCAAGGGCCCTTACGAATCTATCCATCTGGTTGATGAATGCCAGGCTTCTGTCAGCTGGGAATTGCTCGGTCATCAGAAGCTTGGCTAATCCATCTATGTCTTGGATGGCACTTGAGGCATATCCACCTGGCAGCCCCTTGGTCATAATCCTGTTTCTTCGTTGGGCATATGCGAGATAGCTTGATACCACCTTTAGTATTTGATCAATGAGCGCCTGAGAATCTGCGATGAATGTCTGTCGTATTCGCCTTGATTTAACAAAGAAATCGTTGGTAGATGGGATGTTTTCCCAAGGTGAAAGGATTTCTTGACATATAAAGTTGAGTGCATTCTCCACCAACTGCTCAGTATCCAGAAATAAGGGAAGCGACCTTTGGGGCAGCCTCTGCCCCTTTTTCAGCGGGTTAATTCCGAGGGTCTTCCTGATTTTCTTGGAAAGAAAGGCGAGTTCCTGTTTGAATTCTCTTTTTAACAGACAGATGAGCCCATTTCTGGTCTGTTTAAGGGCCGTTTGCCTGTTTGCATAAAGTCTGAGCCATACTTCCTCACCTTGCCCATGGTCTTCTGGGACCAAGGCAGGAAACGCCTCAACCATCGCGCCATTTATCATGCCAATATCCAGGAAGGAGGGAAGGGTGTCGAGATCTTTGGCATCTATTCTTCTTTCCCATTTCTTACATGTACCTTTCCAAAGGGGATGACTGATAAGCTGCGCCTTGGCCCTGTGAAGGTATTTTTTCTTCAGTGCATCCAGATCTCGACTTACCTCCAATACGTTATCCCTTTTGTCTATAAGTTCTATTCTCATCCTAAGATGGACAGGCAGTTCAGGGACAAGGTCCAGATCTTTTTGGTTCACCTTAGTGCCAAGCTCCTTTTCAAGGGCGTTAGCAAGAGATTGTTGAAAGTGGCAAGACCTTTCCTCCAGTAACATGCGGCAAACCCTCGAAGCCAGGCGCCTATAGTCAAAGATCCTGGAACGCAACTGTTTCGGAAGATGTCGCAGTATAAATTCCACCTTTTCCTCAAGAAACCCTGGAACAAGCCATTCCAGGTCGTCTGTGTGGATTTGCCCAAGAAGCAGCAAAGGGATGCCTATTGTTATTCCATCTTCTTCAAGGCCAGGGCAGAACCTGTAGGTCAACGGCAGCTTGTGGTCTCGAATCTGAAGATGGCCAGGATATAGAAGTGTTGTGGATTTGCCGAGCAACTCTTTTAATAGGGTTTTTTCATCGAGCATCAACTTGTCTTGGCTGCCAGGAAACTTCCTTAACACCCTTTTTAGGTCTGCCTCATCCAAGATTCTGTGACCAGTGTCTTTTTCAAGTGCGGAGATTGCTCTTTGAAAAAATCCCTCAATGACCTCTGATTCCACGAGAGGCATGGAGGTCCTCAACCTTTCCTCCATATCCTTGATTTTTTGAAGAAGCATTCTGTTTTGCTCATTGAACTTGAATCTGTTTTTGAGTCTGCACTTCGACAGCCCTTCATTTATCAGGAATTCCTGGGCTAGTTGAGGATCAACCCCTTTAAGGGATCTTGGCCTGCCTGGTACTACTGTGAGGCCATAAAGGGTAACCTTTTCGGTACAGACGGCCTCACCTCTGGATTCAGACCATCTGGGTTCAAGATATGAATATTTACAAAGATGCCCCCCTATCTCTTCTATCCACTGTGGTTCCACAGGAGCGACAGTACGGGCAAAAAGTCTGGAGGTTACCACCTGTTCTGCCGACACTATCCATTGGGGCTGCTTCTTAAAAAGACAGGAGCCAGGGAATATGTATAGCTTCTTGCCTTTTGCCCCGGCATATTGGTTTTTACCCTTTAATGAGGCAATGTTACCTAGAAAGCCAGCGAGAACGCACCTGTGAATCGCATCCCTGGTGGCCTGTTCAAGACCTTTAGAAGAACTTTCAGAATGAACTTTAACCACCTTTTGATTCGATAGTTTCATCTCATAAACAGTAGACAAAAGCTGATCGAAAATATCCTCCCATTCCCTCATTCGAGGAAACGATAGAAAATGTTGCTTGCAGAACCTTCGCAGTACGCTATTGCTGGCGCCTCGGCTTTTCAGACCCAACCATCTATCCCACAGATTTAACCAGGTGATGAAATCGCTTTGCTGGTCCTCAAAAACCTTGTGGGCCATCGAGGCCTCAGCCTCCTTGTCTGCCGGCCTTTGCCTGGGATCTTGGATGGAAATGGCAGATACGATTATGAGGATCTGTCTCAGGCAACCCTCTCTTATTGCCTGGATGAGCATCCTTGAAAGCCTTGGATCCAGTGGAAACCTCGCCATCTTTCTCCCCAGGCCAGTAAGCCGTTCCCTGGCATCGAGGGCTCCCAATTCCTTGAGTGTATGGATGCCTTCCCTTACCGCACTTCGTGGCGGTGGATCCACAAAGGGAAATCTATCCACAGGCCCCTGGCCCAGATACACGATTCTAAGAATCACCTCTGCGAGATTGCACCGCAAGATTTCTGGCAGGGTGAAGTCTGGTCTGGACACATAGTCCTCCTTGGAATAAAGCCTGATGCATACACCTTCTTCCACCCGACCAGCCCTTCCAGCACGCTGATCCGCACTGGCCTTGGATATCTTTGAAACAGGCAAGGCCTTGGTGTGTGTATTGACATTGTATCTGGATATGCGGGCAAGGCCTGAATCCACTATGTATTTGATGCCAGGTACCGTGATGGAGGTTTCAGCGATATTCGTGGCAAGGACGATCTTTTGATTGTTGGAAGGGGCAAAGATCCGTGCCTGATCCCTTGCAGACAGCCTTGCAAATAGGGGGAGTATGAGACACTCTTTCCCTGCCTTGGCAGACAGGATCTTTTTTGCCTCGAGGATGTCACGTTCAGTGGGCAGGAAGACTAGGATGTGGCCCAATGGATCTATTTGCCTTATTCGCTCCACCGAAGTCTTCACTAGTGCCTGGATGTCAGGCGTGCCTTCATCTGTGTCTTCCAAGGGATCTGTATAAAATATTTTTACCGGATAGGCCCTGCCCTCTACTTTGATAACAGGGGGGTTGTTGAAGAATTCCTTGAATTTTTCCACCTCCATGGTGGCTGAGGTGATAATGACCTTGAGATCCCTTCGCCTTCGAAGAAGGCGCTTGATCATGCCAGCCAAAAGATCGATGTTGAGGCTTCTTTCGTGTGCCTCGTCAAGTATTACGGTGTCATAGGCTGAAAGATTTCTGTCTGCCTGCATCTCAGATAGGAGCAGGCCGTCTGTAACGAATTTTACCTTGGTATTTTCACTGGTGTTATCCTGGAAGCGTATCTTGTATCCGACTATGGCTCTATTAGAAAAGGAATCTTGGAGCTCTTCTGACACGCGTTTAGAAACAGAGATTGCAGCTATCCGCCTAGGCTGGGTACAGACTATCTGCTTGGTCTTTCCCCTTCCTGCCGCAAGGCATATCTTTGGAAGCTGCGTAGATTTTCCAGAGCCTGTTTCCCCAGTGACTATTACGACCTGACTTTTTTTTATATGACTGACGAGCCTGTCCCAGAATCTACAGATGGGCAGGCCTGGCTGACATTTGACCCTGGTGAAACTCAATTTGGACTATTTCAGATCAGACTGTTCAAATAGGGATTGGTCTTCTTTTGGTTTCCAAGAGTATCAGTGGGCCTTGGGCCATAATCATGCCCTGGAAGCACTATGGTCTCATCAGGCAGCGACAGGATTTTGTTTCTTAGAGAATCCATCAGGACCTTCATGTCCCCGCCTGGAAGATCTGTGCGGCCTACTGCATCGATGAATAGAGTATCTCCTGTGACGAGATATCCGTGACCATACAGACAAACTGAGCCTGGAGAGTGGCCAGGGGTGTGGATTACCTGGAATTTGAGATTTCCGATTTGGAGCACTTGGCCCTCTTCGAGATATCCATCAGCCGGTGGCGCTGGCTCAAACCCCCAAGATCTGAACATGGACACTATCTCAGGTTGTCTGAAAAGTTGGTCATCTTCCTGGTGCATTAGCACAGGGGCACCTGTCAGGGCCTTCATCCGTTGGTTTCCACAAGTATGGTCTGGATGGCCATGGGTATTTACGATTGCTGTGAGCTTCAGCCCTTCTTCTTTTAGGGTTGCGGCAAGATGTTCTTCACTGCCCGCTGGATCTATGACGATGGCATCCTTTGTGTTGGAGCAGCCTATTATGTAGGCCCTTACCTGCAAAGGGCCTACGGTATATTCCTTGAGTATCATATTGCTAAGCCTCTTTCATAGGGTATATGTGCCTCAAAAATCCTCAAGAGGCCAGTTCCTCAGTGCCTCTTTTCTTCCTCTTGGTCCATGTTCGATTCCATGAAATAAAGGGATGAGGAAATTCGGTATTCCTCCTTTAGCCATGAACCAAGATCTGCCATCTTACACCTCTTGGAACAAAATGGCCTGTATGGGTTGGAATCAAGATCAACCAGGTGCCCGCACCCAGGGCATTTCGTCACCTTAGTTTCATCGTTATTCATTTGAACATAAACTCTAACAGTGTCCATTTTATGGCTATCAGTTACAAGAGTGAGGGTTTCCTCCTCCTTTTTCTTCCAGAGAACAAACCTAACAACCAACCTGCCAGAAGCACCCCGCCTCCAGCCAGGAACCATTTCACATTGGAATTGGCCTCCAGGTTGTTGACCTTTTGTTTTAAAGAGATAAGTTGTGCATTTGCTTGGCTCAACCTTTTTTGGGTCTCAGACAGCATCTTTTTGGTCTGCACCACGTTCGCCGCATCCCTTTTCAGCTTTTCATACTGGGTCCTGATGGTATCCCTTTCTGAAATACATTTCGTGAGCTGTTTCTTGAAATCTGAACCTGTTTCAGATAGCTGCTCGATCTCCTGCTTCAGTTTCTGATACCTTTCTAGCAGCGCCTGGTTCTTTTTTCTCAAGGCAGCTAGCTGCATCTTGGGAGGTGGGTTTTCTGTAAGATAGCGCCTGAGGATCCATCCCTCCTTCCCGCCTTGTGTCCGGACCAGGGCCCATGCATCTTCTTGTTTGAGAAGTTCAACCTGCGTCCCATCGGCCAACACAGCCACTATCTTTCTGGAGGTGCTCTTGCCAGTCCTAAGGGGCACCTCGCTCGATGGCGCTACGTAGAGACTGGATGCGAAGACTTCTATGGCGGGAACAGTCAGGAAGAGTAGAAGTAAGATCAGCAGTAAAGTTTTCACACTGGTATTCATTTGGTTGGAGCATCCTTTCATCGCTTGTTTTTGGCCATCAAATTTAAGGCTTGGTATTAATGCTAAGATTCAAGATATTTTAGGTGAAAAAAAGGAGCGCGCAACTTAAAAAAAGAGAAAAGTAAAAAAACAGGCACAGGTGGCATTGATTTGCGGTTTTGAACCATTTCGTATTGCGTTCCCCATACGACAGACGTATAAGGTCCATAACCTGTGCCATGAAATTTGCTCGATTTCTTCAAAAACAGGATAAGGGGACAGGTAAGAAATACTTTTTTCACACAAGAACAGATAAGGAGGTTTTTTATGGACAGGCGAAATTTGCTCAAAAAGGGAGCTATTGCAGGAGCAGCGGTTGCAGCGTCAGCCTTAGGCGCAGGATCTGCACAAGCCACATCCAGTGAGAAGATAAGATGGAGAATGGTGACCTCATGGCCTCCTGCCTTCCCTATACTTCAGACTGGAGTGGAACGTTTTGCAAAACGGGTTGAGGAACTCACAAATGGCAGGCTTACCATTCAGGTCTATGCAGGAGGAGAACTCGTTCCTCCCCTTGGTGTGTTTGATGCAGTTTCATCTGGCTCTGTGCACTGTGGCCACAGTGCGGCATACTACTGGGCTGGCAAATGCAATGCTGCCCAGTGGTTCACCTGTGTCCCCTTTGGGATGGATGCCCAGGGCATGAATGCCTGGTTCTATTTTGGAAATGGTCTTAAGCTCTGGGAAGAGGTATACAAGCCCTTCAATCTGGTGCCTCGGCCGGCTGGCAACACTGGCTTTCAGATGGGTGGATGGTTCAACAAGAAGATAAATTCCATGGCGGATTTCAAGGGACTCAAGATGAGGATCCCTGGCCTTGGGGGAAAGGTGCTTGCCAAGGCTGGAGGCGCAGTGGTGCTTCTGCCTGCAGGGGAGATCTATACATCTCTTGAACGGGGTGTTATCGATGCCACCGAATGGATCGGCCCATGCCACGATATAAGAATGGGTTTTTACAAGGTTGCCAAGTACTATTATTATCCAGGATGGCATGAACCTGGCAGCACCTTGGAATTCATCATGAACAAGAAGGCATATGAAGCCTTACCAGCCGATATCAAGGCGGCTGTGGAAACTGCAGCGGCTGAACTCAACGTGACCATGCTATCGGAATTTGAAACAGAAAACGCAAAGGCCTTGGCCGAGTTAAAAAGGTCCCACAAGATTCAGCTATTGCGATTTCCAGATGAGGTCATGGAAGGCCTCAAAAGGCTTGCCGCAGAGACCATTTCGGAAACTGCCGCCAAGGACCCCCTGGCAAAAAAGGTGAATGAGGATTTCATGGCCTTCAAGAAGAAGTTGGCAGCCTGGAACGAGATTTCTGAGAAATCCTATTATGATTCCATGCTCTAATTCTTTCCTTAACTGCTTTTTAAGCAAATACAGAAGCTGGGGCCTTTTTGTCATGGGGCAAGAGGGCTCCATCTGGTGAAACCTGAAGGAGGACCTGGAGGCCCAAAAGGCTTCCAGGCGAATATATGGCAAAGAGGACCCTGAGCGAACACCTGAAAGAGACCATCAAAAGGGCATGTGGACCCCTTGGCGTCATAGATCTGGGTTTTCTCGTGCTCAGGATTGTCACAGTGCTTGGTGGGATCGCCTGGTTGCTACTGGCCCCCCTTTCAAACAAGGAAAGGGGAGATCTTGCCAAGGCCCTTGTGGCCTTCTCTATCTACAGCAGTCTCCTATATATCTACATATTCAAACGGCCTGAGAAGATAAGATATGCCTATATAGCTTCCCTCTTCCTTGACATGGTTTTCGTGTTCTTCCTTGTGAGTTTCCACAGGGATCTCAACAATAGCTTCTTTCTTGGATATTACCTGCTCACAGCGCTTCACACCTTTTATTTTGGACCCAAGTTCGGTGCCCTTGTGGCCACCATTTCTGGCATAATGTATCTGGTGAACATCATACCCTACTTGGGCACCATCCACTGGACAGACCAGGCTCTCAGGATCGCTTTCTTATATCTTATCGCAATACCTCTCGGTCTTCTTTCAGAAAAGCTCAGGCGAGACAAGAAAAGGATTGAGGAATTGAACAGACGCCTTGAAGAGTCCATAGAATATCTCAAACGCATGCAGTCGAGGCTCATCGAGGCGGAAAAACTGGCAGCTATGGGCAGGCTCACCTACGACATTGCCCACGAGATAAGAAATCCGTTATCGGCACTCGGAGGCATGGCCAGGCGTCTGGATAAACACATCAAAGAAGGCACAAAAGAAAAGGAATATCTAAGGGTCATTCTCGCCGAGGCGGAAAGGCTTGAGGCAATACTCAAGGATGTCATGATATTGTCCTCCGAACAATTTCGCTTTGAACTCAAACGTGGTGACATAAATGAGCCTGTCAGGGATGCAGTGGAATTTTTCTGTGATCTTTGCCAAACAGAAAAGATACGTCTGATTGAAAATTATATGCCAGATCTTCCAAGGGTCTATTTTGATTACGACCAAATAAAACAGGCCATTGGAAACCTCATAACCAATGCAATAGATGCAGTGAGCCACGAAGGAGGCACCATATCGGTAACTACAGGGACAAAGATGCAAAACGAGGTCCTCTGGGTCATCGTCTCCATAAACAATACTGGAAGGCCCATACCCAAGGAAAAGCTGGCTCTCATCTTTCAGCCTTTTTATTCAACCAAGAAGATTGGGGTAGGAACTGGCCTGGGACTGGCCATTGTGCAAAAGATCCTGGAAGAGCACAGGGGCTTTATAGAAGTCAAGAGTGACGAGGACACAGGAACCACCTTTACCCTCCACTTCCCCTATCAAAGCGAAGAAGAGGACAAAAAGACCCAGTGCTGGCAATATATCAAGTGCGGCATTGAAAAGGATCCTACGCGTCGGTGCCCAGCCTATCCATATTTTGGACGCATATGCTGGGCCATAGCAGGGACAATGTGCGAAGGCAGGGTGATGGGCACTTACGCCGAAAAGATCCATGAATGCAAAAATTGCCCCTTTTATCAGAAGTGTCATGGCATCGCGGGAAAGGATGAGCAGATGGACAACGCCCAACCCACTCCTGAGCTACCCACGAGATAGGTATCTTCTTTCAGTGTGCAATCTGTAATTTCAATTCAGGCACAAGGCCCAAGAAAAGAATAACCGTAGTTATCCTGTCGATACGGATTTTTCAGGCAGCTCAAAGGCATGAGGGGCAGCCCTGACTCCTCCTGGGCCTTATGGGTATCTTCCAAAAACTGTCATGGCTCGTTATATCAGCCGTTTTGAACAAATCAGCTTCGAGTCTGAGGCAGCCTTAAGACAAGCTCTTGATGTCCAGGGGCTTTGAGCCGCCCCTGGTCCGTTGTTGATATCCAGGTACATTACAGGCACCAGCACCAAAGCCATCTGCCAGCCTTGACACAGCATGGGGTGTTTCCCGGTCGCGAGATTATAAGTGTGGCCTTGATGCCATTTATGTCTTTTAGGGGCTCTCTGTATAGATCACATTCGTTTAGTATTCTCACCTCTTTTCCTTTTGGGGGCTCTACCCCTATCACTTCCCCCTCCTTGTCGTACAATACCTTGAAATACGCCTTGTTGTGTCTTTTTTCGCTCATACTAGTCTCCTCCTTTTCTTATCCCTGGATCTTGTCAGAACCAGAGTGTGATTCTAGCAAACAATAGACGTTTGGGACATATGCTCGGATTTGACGGATCAGTGTCCTGAAACCTGAAGTGATGATCCAGGAGATTTTTGGCCTTAAACTCCAACATTCCATATCTTTTAGGCAACCTATAGCGCAGGGAAAGATCCACTATCCAGAAATGGTCCTCTCCTGGATAGATACCTGTTTTCTTGTTGCCAAAGAGACCAGACTGCCACACTCCGGTAGTGGTAAGCTTTGCTCCATAACCAGCTGGAAGGAAAAGGCCTATAGACAGTGGCAACCTGTGGGTCTTCAAAGATACAATATCCTCTTCTCCAGGCTGGTAGTCCTTTCTTTTGAATCTTTCATATTGGTACTGGACAGAGGTCACAAGATGGTTGGAGGCTATCCAGTAGAGGTAGGTACTGACAAGATCTTCTCGCCAGTCTGCATATAGTACCTTGTCGAGTTCAAAATCCAAGTATGGAACATCGAGGTCTCTTCTACTGAGCTCGAAGCCTCCATAGATATTGGAAAAGATGCGCTGGTCCACACCAAACCCATAACGCCAGCTCCTGGTGCCTTCATAGTCGTCAAAGAACTGGTTGAAGCCTGCGACTTCTGTGGGCTCCACGGTCTGGTCAGTAAGGAGCATGCGCTTTAAGACCCTGAAACCTGCGATTCGTATAGTGGTATCTGGAGAAGGATTCCAAACAAGTCCAAGTTTTGGATTGAACTGTTCCCTGCTACCTGCAGTACCCTCATAGAAATCTGCGCTGGCTCCAATGGTAAGGACCAAGCCATGTCCCAAACGGATCCGGGGATAAGTGTAGAGGTTTGTCTGATGGATTGTGTCTCTTTCTGAAATCTCTTGAAAGGGCGCAAAAACATGGGATATTTCCTGATTGGTCTTAAACCAGCCAGCCCCTGTTATGAGACTGAACTTGGGCCCGTTGTAAAGGTGTTGAATTTCTGCGAGAAAGCCCCTTTCTTCATCTGTTATGATATATTCTGGGAAAATCTTGGTATGCCAATCTGTCTCAGCCAATATAAGGGACGACAGGAACGTGTTTTCGGGCCCAAATCTGTATGTCATGCCCAAGCGCAATGAATTTCTCTTTTCATCATCCCTCAAGTCTGGGAAATAGTTTTCTGGATCAAAACGCAGGAATAGATCACCCTTTTTTATCCGTAGATGTCTATATTCTGCCTGGACATTTATCTGAGGCCCTAGTGCCGACTGGACGAATGCGTTGTATATGTTTTGACGCTGATCTTGATTCTGGCGGAAACCATTGGTCTCGTAGTGGAATTGACCCAAGCTATAGGAATATCTTTTGAAAAGGCCGGCCTGCACCACCTCGTCTCCCCAGGTTCCCCTGGTTCCGCCAAGGCCATTGGCTTGAAGTGCCAGCCTGTCTGACATGAATAGCGGAGTGTACTCGTTATATGAAGGCAGCGAAGGGCCTGTATCCGTGTAAAAAAAGTGCTTGCTCTCTGCTAAATAGGGTTGGACGGGTACAATATTCAGGGTCTGGAGCAGCTGAGATTTCAAAAGCTCACTGACCCTTGCGATTTCGTGTCTTGGCAAGGCGGTATAAGAATCTGCCAGAAAACGGTGGGCAGAATAGGATCCAGGGTCGTAATCCAACGACTTCCAGCCCTCAACCAAGGCCAAATGGTCGAATCCCAGGTCATTGTAGATCCTGGCAAGGCTTGTGCTTCTACTTCCCAGATCCTGGTCCAGAAGGAGACGAGACCTGTATACGGCCCTGTTGTCGTTAAGCTCTATGGATTTTTGAAGATCCTTGAGGGCAGCCACAGGCCTGTTTATGCTTTGTTTGAGTATGGCATCATAGAACCAGGGTGTCGGGTCTTTGGGATCGAGCCGGCGGGCCATCTCAAACTGGGCAGCTGCCTTTTCTGGCCGGCACTTGGCATAGTAGGCCTTGCCGAGATAACTCCTAATAAGTGCATTGGCGGGATCAAGGGCAGCAGCTATCTCCAGTTGCACCAAGCCCTCGTCCACATCTCCATCCTTTATCCTTGAAAGGCCAAGGCCCAATCGTGGCAGAGGATCCGAAGGATTCATCTCTATGGCCTTTTTGAATGAACTTATGGCCTTTTCTGTATCAAGGCTAGCCAACAAGGAAAAGCCCAAAACGGTTTTGGATCGGGCATTGTAAGGGTCCAGGGCCTCGGCCTTTGTTGCTGCCTCAACAGAGTTTGAAACCTCACCGACACAAAGCCACAATTCCGATAACCTTGACCAAGCAAGACTGTTTCTTGGCTCAAGTACAACTGCCTTTTGGAGCACTGAAAGGGCATCTTCTGGCCTGAATACTGCCTGAAGGGCATAAGATCGTGCAATCAGTGGAGACGCAGAAGAAGGGGCCAAGGACATCGCCTTGGCAGAAAGCAAGAGGGCTTCTTGTTTCTTGTTTTGGGCCACGGCCATGATGGCCCTAATGGCCATTGCAGGGCCAAATCCCGGTTCAATGTCTTCGGCCTTGTCAAGGTGGACCATGGCCTTTTCTGCCTGGCCCACAGAAAGGTACATGCTGGCGATAAGCACCTGAATCCATGCTTGACGATAGCCATTCTGCAACTTTGAAAGTTCATTGATGGCTTGTGTGACATTGCCTTGCCTGTAGAGTGATACAGCGCTTTTTACGTCTGTTGCTCCTGGGCCTTCCATGCTTTCACATGTCAAATCAAGTACGGAAGGATAATAGAGGGCCCACTGAACAGCATCCGTTGGGTTTAGTACGATTCTACTCTGTGGCCTGGCACCCTTGGATGCTACTGCGGCCTGGTTCGGGCCAAGAACCACACTTCCAGAATCGTTGCTTGCCCTGACACGTCCATTCAGGACAGTGATATTTGTTTTGTCTTCAAGGACGTGGATGGTAAATTCCGTACCTTCTATGGCAGCATTCACAAATGGTGTGGAGATCTCAAGACTGTGAGGAAAGCGGCTGAAAAAATGGGCCACGCCCTTGAGAAGTTTCATGAAGGTGGTAGAAGCTTTCTGCTTGCCTGAAACCACTAAGGATGTGTTGGCTCCAAGGCGCACCACGGAATCATTTGCCAGTAGCAGTGCGGCCCTGCTATTTGGGCCTGTGCGTAATATGTCTCCTGGAAAAATTTGCTCATGGAGCTTGGCAGGCTGCCATAGCCTACTTCCCGCTCGTTGGATCTGGACTTCCCCTCTAAGAGATACCAGTTTCCCTATCCCTGTTTCTGGTCTGTTTTCTTGGCCTATTGCAAAGCCAAAGAAGAATATGATTTCAATAAATATGATTAGGATACTTATGGATAATTTGGTCTTTTGCTCCATAACACCTCACATCCGAGGGCCTTTTGTTTTTTTCAAGAGATAGAAACCAGCCTTGAAATCGAAAAGCAGGAGCAGCTATTTTCTATCCAGTCTGATAGTAGCTGTCCAGTCTTCCAAGGGCGGATTTTTCAGGTAGGCGTTGCACAATTTTAGATAGAAGCGGGCTGGTCCATCTATTCCGCATTCCATAAAGCCCCTAGCAGCCTCATCCCAATTCCTCTCCCTGAATTTTCTCAATGCCTGGCCAAAAGAGTTGCACAGTTGGCGTTGAAACGGTGTCGATTCTTCAATTGTGCTTAAGATTTCGTATATCACAATTGGTTTGGATTTGCCAGCTAAAAGGAAACTGCCTAGTTCTCTTACGAGGAATCCATTATTCAGAGATAACAGATCCCCAGAAGATAAGATCCTGGTGCCCAAGTATTTGTTGAGGCCTTCTATGCGGGAGGCCGTGTTTACGATATCGCCTATTGGAGTAAATTCAAAATGGTCAGGTGTGCCGAGATGCCCAAGGGCAAGGTGTCCTGAATGGAGGCCTATACGGGTGGGGAGCTGTATGGACTGATTGTTTTTTTTGTTAAAGTCTCGAACCTTTTCCATGATCTCGAGCGCAGCCTTTATTGCAGATGCATTTAGCCTGACGTTTGGTTCAGCTCCTGTCCAGATTGCCAGCATGGAGTCTCCCAACACGTCTGAAATTACCCCCCCATTCTTTTTTACAGGCTCGAAGATATGCTCGTAATATTGATTCATGAACCTTGCCAATTCCCCAGGTTCCATATGCTCTGAAAGGGACGTGTATTGTTCTGCATCTGTCATTAAACAGACGCCATAGAGTAACTGAGGCGGCCTATTAATGAATGTACGGTCCCTGGCAAGGGTATCCACCACCTTTGATGGCAAATAGTGGCTAAAGGCCTTGCTGATGTTTTTTCTTTCTGTTCTGACCCTGCTGTATTGCCATAAAACCATGAACCCATATGCTGGAACACATGGAAATATCACAGGCAGCCAAAAAGGTAGGCATATGGTCTTTGTTGTAAAGGCGACAAGGCCACCATACACATAAGTGGCAGCGCCCATTGTGAATGTAAGGGCAGAAAATACTGGAGGCAGGAAAAAGGCGACCATTGTGACAAATAGCCCCCAAGCCACGATTATTAAGGCACGCATCCAGGCTGTCGCAGGCCTTACAGATTCTTGGTTCAGGAGATTGGCAAAGGCAGTTGCAGCGATCTCTACCCCGCTGAGATCGAGGCCGTCAGGCCGAGTGTAGACCGTGTAGAAGCCATCCTTTTGCTCCGAAGGATTCTTGGTTGCAGCTCCCACAAAGACTACACGACCCTTGATATTGTTAATGAGGAGCTCCTCACTTGACTCCTCTGCCAACACCGTGCTGCATGGTATGGTAAGGATGGTCCCAGGAGGGCCGTAAAAGTTCAAAAAGGGGCTTTCAGGACCTGCTGCCGTATAGATCAATACCTTTAAGAGCCTTTTTTCTTCCATCTTGAGGGCCACATCATGATCCAACTCATTAAAAGCCCTTTCCGCAGCTCCTTTATTGAGAAGAAGATACTGTCTCAATCTCAGTGCCAACAGCTTCACGTTTCTCATATCTTCAAATTCTTGGAAAAGGTCAGGAAACAATTCAGAAAGCTTATCCTTGAGCCTTTTTTCCTTATTGAACACATAGAGATATAGGGCCACAACTGGCAGGCTAGGCACGTCTCCAAGGCTAGACTTGAAGGTCCAAAAACGGTTTAGACGGACAGGTACCTTTGGCAAGGGAAATGGAGCGGTAGCCACAGCAGCAGAAGCAAGAACAGGCAGTGGCGGGATGGCGGTTTCTATTGCGATTTTTGGAAGGCCGTTTTCCCTTACGGCATCAAGCTTGATAAGCCTTCTGTTGGTATATTCAAAGAGCACGACACTGGCGGCCTGTTTGATTGCCTTTGCAAAGACCAGGTCTTCCTCAAGATTTTTTACATCTGAAAAATGGACGTCAAGCACGATTGATAGGGCGCCAAGGTCTGCAAGGCGTTCAACTAGCTTGGCGTAGATGGTGCGTGGCCATTTTTCAGGACTTGGTGGCAGGCCAAGCCTGGCCCCGGACTCACTGTCAAGGTTTACTATGACCACATCTTCAGGGCTGGGCTTGAATTGCCTGAGCCTGAACCACGTGGCAAGATCCGCCTCCAGGGCCTTTTGGGACAAAGGCGGATAGAGGGCACAAAGAAATCCAGAAGATATCACCAGTAACGAGAAGATCGCGACACTTTTGATGTTTAGCCGCCATTTATAAAATTTGTGCAAGCTCCTTGGGTGCGTCCCTTGCATTTTTTCTTCAGATCTTCAAATCGTAGCGGTTGATCTTGTTTATCAAGCCTTGGCGGGTAAGCCCAAGGAGACGAGCTGCCTTTGACCTGTTTCCACCAGTTTTGGATAGGGCCCTTTCGATCATTCCCGCCTCCAATCTTTGAACCACCTCTTTCAATGAAGCCCCCTCGTTGCCTTTGGGGCCGTCGAATCCTAGATCCTGCTGCAATCTCAATGACAAATGTTCAGGCCCGATTTCCAATGAACTACCTGCAAGGATCAATGCCCTCTCCATCTCATTTTCGAGTTGCCTGATATTTCCAGGCCAGTCGAAATTAAGAAGCAAATCCATGGCCAGAGGAGAGACAGTAGGTGCAGGCCTGTGTAATTTTTCCGCTGCCTTTTTCAAGAAGTGGTCCACAAGAAGGGGTATATCGTCCCTTCTTTCCCTGAGTGCAGGAACGGTTATTGGGAATACATTTATTCTGTACAACAGGTCTTGCCTGAATCTTCCCCTCCTTACTTCATGCTCCAGATCCCTATTGGTACACGCGATGACTCGCACGTTGACTTTGCGGAAACGGTTGGAGCCAACTGGCCGGATCTGGCCTTCCTGGAGCACTCTAAGGAGCTTCACCTGCATAGCCGGACTCATCTCTCCTATTTCATCAAGAAATATAGTGCCGCCGTCTGCTATCTCAAAGAGTCCCTTCTTGTCGGATGTTGCACCGGTAAAGGCACCTTTGACATGGCCGAATAATTCACTTTCCAGGAGATTTTCAGGAAGAGCGCCACAATTTTCTGCAACAAATGGCCTGTCCTTCAAAGGGCCACTGAAGTGAATGACCCTTGCGACCAATTCCTTGCCAGTACCTGTTTCTCCCTGTATCAACACTGTGGTGGGGGTGTCTATCACCTTGTCGATCAATGAAAAGAGCTGCCGCATGGGACCGCTCCTGCCAATAATCCCCTCTTTATTGAATCTTTCCTGAGCCTTGCTGCACAGATGGCGGTTTTGCCTTTCAAGGATGTCTGCATGCCGTTTTAGTTCTCCGTAAAGACGAGCGTTTTCAATGGAGATTGCAATAGGAGTGGAAAGGATCTCCAGGATCTTGGCATCCTTTTCAGAGAAACTACCCTGGATCTTGTTGAGTGCGTATAAAACGCCTGTAAAACCTCTCCTGGTCTTGAGGGGTACGCATATCATAGATCTTGTCACAAAGCCCTTTTTGTTATCGAGACCGCTGAAAAACCTTTCGTCCCTGGCCACGTTTTGGATAACCACAGTTTGGCCCTCCCTCATAACCCATCCAGCGACCCCTACGTCATCTGGGAATCTCATCTCATGCATACGAAGCGGATCAAGACCCATCTCCGATTCAGCAGCCCTCAAAAAATAAAACTCCTTGTTCTCTGGATCATGGAGCACGACAGACACCCCTTCTATATGGAAGGCCTTTTTGATCTTTGAAAGGATAGAGTGAAGCATTTCATCGAGATCGCAAATTTCCTGGATAGAGGTGGAGATCTCATAAAAGAGGGAAAAGTCGTCTTTAGACAGGGAGATATTATCCGTTGATTTCATAAGGGTTATTCTCCATTCTCATGAATATGTAAAGAATGTTTACATATAAAACCAAAAATGTCTATAAGGTTTACGAAATAATCCGAGAAACAATGTGGGTCAAAGAATTTGTTTAATCGGTTTTTTCAATAAAAACCATTAATTAATCAACGATTTTAAAAAAATTTTTTGAATTCGGCCATAAGGCACAAAAGTGGCAATAACACCATCGAAGGGTAGGCGCGGCCCTGCCTGTGCAAGGATAGAGAGGGCCTAGCAGGCAGGGCCAGATATCAAGTTAACCAAGGGTAAGACAAAAAAGAAGGAGGAGAAAAACATGAAGGTTTACAAGGAACCATTGAGTCCAGTTGACAAGGGACGTGCATACGAACACGCGCTCATGACAATACGGAAAGAATGGGCAGGGCAGGTACGGGATCTGGAACCTTGGGGTGCCTGTGAAGTAGATCCAGAGCCTCTTGAGATCAATGACCTGAATGGCGAGATACTGTTCTACGAGTTCAAGGTGATCAATGGCAAAAAGGAGTCTGGAACAGTCAAGGCGAGTGCCAGCCGGGCATTGGGAAGCCCCATAGTCACTGTAGAATTTGGAAAAAGGTCATGGGATCCAGACAAGGCGGCCAAACAAGCTGAAAAAAAGGTAAAGGAAAAATATCCCAAGGCAGAGATCAAGGATGTGGATGTGGTTTGCTATTGCTATCCCCGGATAGGGATAAGGGTGTTTTTCAGCGAGCCTGACGGCACTGAACAGGCAACCATATTCGACGTCTCAAACGGATCTGAAGTGGAGATCTTCAGCGACCACGAAGAAGAAGGCTCGGGCGTCTATTCCTTTTACCATGAATATGCATATCCTGAGGCTGCCAAGAGGGAATACCTCTGGGACCTTTCCGACAAGGAACTGGAGATCATGAAAGACAGGATACCAAGGGCCTTTGACCGAGGTTTTAGCTCTAAGGAACTGAAGGATCTGAAGGCATCCATAGCTGCATCTATTCAGCCGGTCCATCCCTTGAGTCCCACCCCAATACCCATACCCTTTTACTCTTGGAGGGTGTTGCGGTATGCGCCAAGGTGTACGCCCCACGATTGTTTCGAACTCAGGGGGCAAAAGACAAGTGTCTATTGCGCAGTGGCAACAGGCCAGATGATCCTTGACTTTTACAGGTATTACTTCAGTCAGGATCAGATTGCCTACGCTATGGGTACCGGCCCTGGCGGTACAACCCTCAATGGACAGGTCACAGGATATGAGAGCCTTTCAAAGGGCTGTCTGGATGCCACGCTCGATACAAGCGCCAACTGGGTTGAAGCCCAGGCAGAAATAAATGCAAACAGACCCTTAAAATCAGGTATCCCAGGCCATGCCAGGGCTTGTGCCGGGTGGAAGCGGCAGAATTTTCACTTGATATGGCAGCCTCTCCAGCGATGGCTCAAGATCTATGACCCTTGGCCTTGGAACCCGGATCCATGCAAGGGTGGACGGGTATATTGGGAAAATTGGAATGCTGTAACCCATACCAACTTTATCTATGTAAGACATCGTACTCAAACGTGTCATTGAGCTAAAGGAATGCATTGATGTTCATTTCTGCGGAAGAGGCAAAGAAGAAGGCGCTTAATGCAGCTTTAATGCTAAGCATGAGTGGTGAACTGGAATTTTCCCAGTGGAACAGTGTCGTCATTGGAGAGCCGGTACTTGTGAGGGACCTGCAAGGCAACCCTGGCTATTGGCTGGTGCCCATAAAACCAAGTGGTCAGCTGAAGGGGTTTGCCAGAATTACCGGCACCGGTGAAGTTGCAGCCATTGGCGCCCTAAACGGGGCGTCAATGGTCACCGGCTTGTCAGGTAAGGAGGCACTTGAACGGGTAGTTTCGACAGTCCCCATAGAGGAAGGAGAGACCCTTCAAGAACCGGTATTCGTGTATGACGGTTCACCAGGCCGTGAGGCCTGGCTAATCCAAACGAAAAAGGAAGGCGAACCGCAACGCTGGATATTCGTAACTCCTGCCTTCATATACGAACGAAAGGCAGGGCAACTGCCAGACATGTCCAAAGAGTGAAATCTGGCATGTCCCAGTACACCAAAGGAGACTAAAAATGGGTAGGAAGGCATTGCTCGTAGGGATAAACGATTACGAAAAGGTCAACGATTTGAGAGGATGTATCAACGATGTATTGGACATGCACTTTTCCCTCAGAAGCCTATTTGGGTTCAAGACAAAGGAGATCAGGGTCCTTACTGACAGTAGGGCAACCAAAGACAATATCTTGGCGCGTCTTAGATGGTTGGTGGACGATGCCAAACCAGGGGATTTCCTCTTTTTCCACTTTTCAGGCCATGGGTCCCAGATCAGGGACAGGGATGGTGATGAACTGGTGGACCACCTGGATGAGCTCATCTGTCCCTATGACATGGACTGGAGCGGCACCTATATCACAGACGACGAACTAAATAGCATACTCAAAAATGTGCCAGCAGGTGCTTTGCTCGAAGTAGTCCTGGATTCTTGTCATTCAGGAACCGGGCTCAGAAATATAGGACTTGAACCTCCTGTCGAAGATGAAGAGCCTAAAATTATCAGCCGCTATCTCCCACCTCCCACCGATCTGCTATTGCGCTTTTCAGGCGAGGAGGATGAGTTGGAATATAGAGGATTCATAGAAGGTGCCAAGAGGAGGAAAAGGAAACACCACATTTTATGGGCAGGTTGCAGGGCAGATCAGACATCTGCAGATGCCTATATAAATGGCCGATTTCACGGGGCATTTACCTACTACTTCAATAAACACTTAAGGCGTTCTCCTCGTGTTTCACGGCGCAGGCTGCTCCAGAAAGTGCGTGCCTCCCTGAGACACGGCCATTACAGCCAGGTGCCACAGCTTGAGGTAGATGCCACAAAAAGGAACAGAAATGTGATAACAGATGAAAAATTGGAAAACAACAAGGAAAGGTAGACCTTGAGACTGTCTTTTACCTACAGGAGCTTGTCCAAGGCTCCTGTAGGTAACAAAACCTCTGGGGAAATATGTTCCATGCCTTCTGTTTGCTCGAAATTTGATGCCGGACTACATGTTTCCCATGGTAGACAAGACGAATGCCCTTTAGAAGACGAGCGACGTTTTTGAATCCCAACTCTTCGACATCTCAAACCTTTCTCGTAAATGACCTTCTCTTCGCCGGGCCCCTCATCCTTCAGACCACGACTGTGAACATGTTTATGATAATGGACCTGTAGGAAACTGGCCTTTCTGATGCAAAATTGATGGAAGCAACAACTTCTGCCATGGACGACTACAGGAGATGTCTGAGAAAGTGCAGGCCAGAACATCCTCCAATAGAACCATGAAAAGCCATCTATGGAAGGGACTTACTATCTCAGGGAGTTCATGAGCCGTGGCAGCCAAGTTGCTGTTTCAGGAAAAAGCACCACTATAAACAGTCCAATCAGCTGAATGGCCACAAAGGGTATAATCCCCTTATAGATTTGGACAGTGGATACCTCTGGCGGCGCGACACCTTTAAGATAGAATAGCGAGAAACCAAAGGGTGGCGTGAGAAAAGAGGTTTGCAGATTTACCGCAAAAAGAATTGCAAACCATACAGGGTCAAATCCCATTGTCTTCATAAGGGGAGCAAGCACTGGTATGTGAATGAAGGTGATTTCAATGAAGTCCAGAAAAAAACCTGCTATGAAGATAACAGCCATTACAGTGGCCAGCACCCCCCATTTCCCAAAAGGGATGTGGGTGACAAACTGCCTTATGACAATATCACCTCCGAGCCCTCTGAAGACCAGCCCAAATGCCGTTGCGCCTACCAATATGATGAAGACCATGCTTGTGAGCTGAACCGTAGTCTCCATGACAGTCCTGAGTACATCCATGTTGAAGCGTTTGTTCAAGATACAAAGAAGAGTAGCCCCAGTCGCTCCTACGCCTGCAGCTTCTGTGGGCGAGGCAATACCTGCAAAGATGGAACCAAGGACAGCGACCATCAGTGACAGCGGCGGAATCAATGACTTCAAGAGATATAGTGCAAAAGACCGTCCTTCTTCCTTGAATGTGTCATCCTTGATTGGTGGAGCCCAGTCGGGATGCAAACAGGAAGTCACAAGGATATAGATAACATATAGAATTACCAATATGAGGCCGGGTATAACAGCCCCTATAAAGAGATCCCCCACTGAAACCCCTATTATGTCCCCCAAGAGCACCAGAACGATACTCGGTGGGATTATTTGCCCCAGAGTTCCTGATGATGCTATGGTTCCAGTGGCAAGTTCCTTTCTGTAGCCATATTCTATCATGGTGGGCAGAGCAAGCAGGCCCATAGTGACAACAGTAGCACCAACTATACCTGTGGAGGCACCAAGAAGGGCTCCCACCACTACAACAGATACTGCAAGCCCGCCTCTTATCCTACCAAAAGCCATCCCCATGCTTTTCAGCAGGTCGCCTGCTATGCCGGAACGTTCCAACATGACCCCCATGAATATGAACAATGGCACTGCTACAAGGGTAAAGTTTGTAATTACACCCCAAATCCTCATGGGTAGAAGGTTGAAAAAATCCCAGCCAAATCCTATCAGGCCAAAGCAAAGGGCAGTGCCCAGTAAGGTGAAGGCCACAGGAAAACCCGCAAGAAGGAGGATGGTTAAGGTAAGAAACATCCATGCGGCTAGATAATCCATTAGATGCCCCCTTTCTTCCGGTCAGGGATAGGCCTTCCAAACAATGTAAAAAGGCTTTTCAGAAACATGGACAGGCCTTGTATGGAAAGGAGGGCAAAGGCAAGGGGGATGACAGCTTTCAGCAGGTATCTGCAAGGCAGGCCACCAGGGTCGGCTGAGCCCTCTTGCATGGCCCAGGAAGATTCCACAAACGGAATGGAGGTCTTTATCACAAGAAAGCAACCTGGAAAGAGGAATAGGAGGCAACCCATTACATTTATGAATGCCCGTGCCCTTTTGCCAAGGCGTTGATAAAAGACATCAACTCTTACGTGGCCGTTGTATCTCAATGTGTATCCTGCGCCCAAAAGGAATATGAGGGCATAAAGGTGCCACTGCATCTCTTCGGCAAATACAAAACTGATATTGAAGGCGTAGCGAAGTATCACATTCAATGTGACCAGGATTACCAATAGCAAGGAACACCAGGAGACCGCCTTCCCCATCAATTCGCTAACGTGGTCGATGGTGAAGATCAGACCCTTTACCCCGTTTATGAATCGCGATTCATTTTCCATAGGGACAAGGGTAAACCAGATGTGAAAGAAAATAAATATCTGCCTTGAAACTCAAATTGAGGATTTAGGTTGCTTTTTTTTGATATTGGCATATATAATCCACAAAAATCAACGTAAAGGGAGGAACAAAAAAATGCGTTTAATCCTGTTAGGCGGCCCGGGAGCAGGTAAGGGTACTCAGGCCAAATTCATCACAGAAAAATTTGGGATTCCACAGATATCAACTGGTGACATGTTGAGACAGGCCATCAAGGAAGGCACAAAGCTTGGCATGGAGGCAAAAAAATACATGGATGCTGGTGAGCTTGTCCCAGACGATGTAATAATCGGTCTAGTAAAGGAAAGGATTCAACAGCCCGACTGTGAAAAGGGCTTCCTCTTTGATGGCTTTCCTAGGACCATCCCCCAAGCCGAAGCCATGAAGGAAGCTGGTGTAAAGATTGATTATGTCGTGGATATCTATGTTCCAGACGAGGAAATCATCAAGAGGATGAGCGGAAGACGTGTTCATCTTCCCTCAGGCAGGACCTATCACATCGTATTCAATCCGCCAAAGGTTGAAGGAAAGGATGACGTCACAGGGGAACCTCTGATTCAGAGAGACGACGACAAGGAAGAGACCGTGAGAAAACGCCTTGAAGTCTACCATGCACAGACAGAACCCCTTGTGGACTTCTACAAGGAATGGGAAGCTTCAGGCGATGCCAACGCCCCTAAATATGTAAGGATTGAAGGTGTTGGAACCGTAGATGAGATCAAGAACAAGATCTTTCAGGCCCTTGGCGCCTAGTTAACACCCATGTGAGATAACGCTAGCAGGCGGGTGGAGAAATCTCACCCGCCTTTTTTGTCTTTGCTGTCGAGCAAAACCGTAACCGGCCCATCGTTCACCAAATGTACCTCCATGTGTGCTTGAAAGACACCCGTCTTCACCTCTATGCCCTTGGCCTCCATGAACCGTGCGGTGTCTTCATAGAGTGTCTTCGCCTCTTCTGGCCTTGCAGCCTTTGAAAAGGATGGGCGTCTTCCCTTTCTACAATCACCAAGGAGTGTGAACTGGGATACCAGAAGCATCTGCCCTCTTATATCCAGAAGAGATTTATCAAAACGTCCCTTCTCATCTTCAAAGAGTCTTAAATTAACACACTTTTCTGCTATCCAACGGGCATCTTCAAGGCTATCTCCCTTTTCTACTCCACAGAAGACCAGGGCACCTTTGCCTATTTGGGCAAAACCTTTTCCATTGATCCTTACCTCTGCCTCTTTAACCCTTTGCCATACAGCGCGCATAACTGAATCTCCCACGTTTTTTTGTATGCGACCTTTTCATTTAACGTCTGCGTTAGGCTGGTTTCATACAATATTTGCTTCCATTATGCCACGGCTTGGATCAGGCCAGGGAGTCAACCGGCCTTTCAGCCACAGCTTGGCCAAATGTGTAAAGATGGCTTCTATTCGTGGATGAGAAACCACGAAAAGCCCAGCAAAATAGGCCCATGCCCTACTTGTACTTTGTCAAATCACCCTTTATTCTTTAGTTGTCATGGGAGCAGAGCTAATCATAAACGTTGCCCCTTGGGAAACCAGGGTTGCCCTTTTGGAAAATGGAACGGCAGTGGAATTTCACGTGGAGCGCGCCACAAGGCCAGGCCACGTTGGAAATATTTACAAGGGCAGGGTAGTTAGGGTGTTGCCAGGAATGCAGGCAGCCTTCGTGGACATTGGCCTGGACAGAACAGCCTTTCTGTATGTCACAGACGTATATGACCATCTATCAGAATTTGAACTTATGCTTGGAAGGGCTGAATGTGTGGAAGAACCAGACCCGTATATGAGGCACCAGGATGAAGAGCCCCAGCCAGACCTGCATTACGTCCCGCCCCCATTTCGCATAGAGGACCTGTTACACGAAAGGCAGGAGATCCTTGTGCAGGTGACCAAGGAACCTGTGGGAAGCAAAGGGGCAAGGATCACATCTCATATATCCCTTCCCGGCAGGCATCTTGTACTTATGCCCACCATGAATCACGTGGGCATTTCAAGGCGCATTGAGGACGAAGCCGAAAGAATCCGGCTCAAGGAATTGATCGAGGAACTTAGGCCTGCTGGTACAGGTTTTATTGCCAGGACTGCCAGCGAGGGGATAAAAAAAGAGCACTTGAAGGCAGAGATGGATTTCCTGCTCAGGCTGTGGAAAAATATTCAGCAACAAAGCTCCACCCTTCCCATTCCAAGCCTTGTATACGAGGACCTCGACATCACCCTGAGGGCGGTGCGGGATCTCTTCACTGGAGACGTGGAAAGGCTTGTTGTGGATTCAAGGCAGGCCTACGATCGGATACTCCAATTCATAGACACCTTTGCCTTTGAACTTAAACCAAAGGTGGAACTCTATGAAGATTCCCAGCCTATATTCGATGCCCATGGAATAGAGATAGAGATGTCTCGTTCACTAGGGAAAAAGGTTTGGCTCAAGTCTGGAGGTTACATAGTTATCGAAAGCACCGAGGCCCTAACGGCAGTGGACGTGAATACCGGAAAATTCGTGGGCAAAAGACACCTTGAAGACACTATTCTTAAGACCAACATAGAGGCGGCAAAAGAGATCGCTTATCAGTTGAGACTCAGGAACATTGGAGGGTTGATCATCATAGATTTCATTGACATGGCAGATTCTTCCAGCAGGGAAGAGGTGTTCAAGACCCTCAAGGAGGCCTTGAAAAGGGATAAGTGCAAGACGAATATCCTCAGGATGTCTGAACTCGGACTCATACAAATGACGCGGAAGAGAAACAGGGAAAGCCTTGGAAGGTTACTCACTGAAAAGTGTTTCTACTGCGAAGGGGCTGGCAGCTTGAAATCGCGTCGCACCGTCTGCTATGAAATCTTCCGGAAAATAAGCAGGGATGCGTCTTCATATATCACCAATGGCATTCAAGTACAGGTTCATCCTGCCATAGGAGAGATGCTTTTGAAGGAGGAAGCCACCTTCATAGAACTACTGGAACGGCAGTTTGAAAAGGAGATTATCATTGAACCCAGACCTGATTTCCATTTGGAGCAGTTTGAAATAACCTATATCCATCTGGATAAAAAGGAATAAAAATAGAAGTAGCTGGTCTTTCATAAAGAGCAGTGAATTGTAAGGATAACTCAATATGAATTTTCAACCAGATTGCTTGCCTACTCTAATAGGCAGCTTGCCCCTCAAGGACCATACAGAGGCGACCGCCCTCATTCTCAAATACATGAAAGAGATCCCTCTTTGGCCCCAGTTACCCTGTTATCCAAAGGAAAGGCTCCTGACACAGTTTTCCGAAGGGCTTCCGGCCGTACGGGATAAGGAAGGTTCGGTTTTCTTTGACACCTCCTCTCCAGAATTTGATCAGGAAGTCCTTGAATTTTTTGAGGATTATCTTGCTGTCACAGAAGGAGGAAAGCCACTCGAAGGGTCGCGCTTTGCCTTTTCCAAAGAAACTGCCAAGGGCTTTGAAAGTTTCTTAAAGGCAGTTTCTGAACTGGATACCAAGCCTGTCGCGCTCAAGGGACAAATTACCGGCCCCTTTACCATGCTCACAGGCATTAAGGATAGTGATGGCAAGATGGCATATTTCAACCCTACGCTGAGGGAGGCAGTCACCAAGGCAATAGCCCTCAAGGCCAGATACCAGGTTGAACAGATGAAAAGGTTCTGCCCAAACGTGATATGTTTTCTCGATGAGCCTGCATTGTCTGGTTTCGGCTCGTCTCAAATGGTAGGTATCACCAGGCAGGATGCCATCTCGGACATAAGCGAACCATTGAAAGAAATAAGGGACGCAGGCGGTATCTCAGGAATTCACGTCTGTGCCAACACAGACTGGTCCCTTGTCCTCGAAACACCCCTGGACATATTGAGCTTCGACGCCTACAGCTACTTCGACAAGATATTTCTTTTCAAAGACAGGCTGCTGGATTTTCTCAAGGCTGGGGGCATACTTGCCTGGGGCATCGTTCCCACCTTGAACGAGGCAGATCTCCAAAAAGAGACAGTGGAATCCCTGTTGGGACTTTGGAAAAGCCAGGTGTCAAGACTCTGTCCCGACCAGGATCTCATCAGGAAAAGTTGCCTCATAACCCCAAGTTGTGGCACTGGTTTGTTGAAACAGGAGCTGGCCATCAAGGCATTGGAACTTACCAGGGGGGTTTCAGATAGGATCAGAGGGATGTAATTGAAAAAGAAAAAGGACAGCCACGGGCTTTCCAAAGAAGAGCTGGCACAGGAGCTTACGAGGCTTGCGGGAAGAATAGCAGATGGAGCCCTAAGCCTCGAAAAAGACGAAATCCCCATACCGGAAGAACTCAGCCTTGAATGGATCGTTAGGGAAAAAAATGGAAAATTTACACTCGATCTTTCGGTCAAAGGGTTTCGTAGGCATAGTGACTCAGCCTCTTCCAAGGGGAAAAGGTCTTCAAGGAAAAGGCGTCCCTATGAGGTCAAAAGGCTCAAGAAGGCCATTGCTGGCCATTGGAAGGAGATAAGGCATTCCTTAAGGATACGGCAGTCGATGCCCCCAAGGGGGAAATGTCTTTCACTTTTGGACAGATATGGAGACTTTGCAGAGCCTGCCTGGGAAAACAGATGGGCTACATGTAAGGAAATGATTACAAGGCTCTATGGTCTGGCTGAAAAGGGAGATTATGAAGCAGCAAACAGGTTGTCAGACGAAATAGAAATGTTAATGAAAGCATGCCATAAGGCATACAAGTGAGCAATGACCTCAGTTTTTTTGTTGCAGACTCGTTTCAGGCTTGTTTGAACTATAAAAATTTGATTTCATTTACAGAGTGAATTATCTTCTGCGTGGCACTCAAAATGTGCCATATTTCTAAAAAGTTGATAGGGATAGTACTGGACTCGATACTTGGGTTCAGGTTTCTAAAAATTACCAAGGGAGGTTTAGTAAAATGGCATGCCGAACCAGGGCTGGCAAAACGACCAAGAACAGTAAGCAGTCATCTAAAAAGGACATCAAGGGTGCAATAGTAGCAATAGTGACCCCTTTTAAGGATGGCAAGATCGATGAGGAGGGATTGAAGAGCCTCATAAAGTGGCACATAAAGGCAGGCACTCATTGCATCGTGCCCTGTGGCACGACCGGCGAGTCTGCTACCATGAGCCACGAAGAGCACATGAGGGTTGTGGAGCTCACAGTGGAGACAGTCAATGGTAAGATCCCAGTCATCGCCGGGACAGGGTCAAACTCCACCTCTGAAACCATAATGCTTACCAAGCATGCCAAAAAAGCCGGTGCTGATGCGGCCCTGGTGATAACTCCTTATTACAACAAACCTAGCCAGGAAGGATTATATCAGCATTTTATGGCAGTGGCTCAGGAATGTAAGTTTCCCATGATACTTTATAATGTACCTGGCAGGACCAGCGTAAACATGCTTCCTGAGACAGTAGCACGCTGTGCCAAAAATCGTTATGTGATAGGCATCAAGGAGGCTACTGGCAGCCTGAAACAGGTAACCGATGTCATCAGGTTGTGCCCCAGAAACTTCATACTTCTTTCCGGGGACGATTTCACAGCATTTCCAACTATGGCAGTTGGGGGCAAAGGTGTCATTTCTGTGGCCTCAAACCTCATGCCAAAGGAGATGGCCAATATGATGAATGCCTTCATGAAGGGCGACATAGACAAGGCCAGGAGACTACATTACAAGCTCTTTCCACTGTTCGAAGCACTATTCTATGAAACAAATCCCGTGCCTGCAAAGACAGCCCTTGCCGAAATGGGTAAAATAGAATCCGACGAAGTGAGGCTTCCCCTTGCATCCATGAGCGAAGCCAACAAGGCCAGGCTCATGGAAGTTTTGAAGTCTCTCAAACTGGTGAAGTAGAACCCAAAACCTTTTAGCAAACGAGAGGACCCTATAGACATGATCAAGGCAATTGTAGCAGGAGCTGGTGGCAGGATGGGAGGCCGCATAATCAATATCATCAGTGGCACCAAAGGAATTGAACTTGCCGCTGCCTTTGAGAGACCAGACAGCGATGCCGTGGGCAAGGATGCTGGTGTGGTGGCTGGTGTAGGACAGCTTGGTGTAACCATTGCAGACTCGCTAGAAAGTGTAATCGATTCAGGTGATGTGATAATCGATTTCACTTTTCATGAGGCAACAGTAAAACATGCTGAAAAAGCAGCAGAAAAAGGTAGGGCAATGGTCATTGGCACTACTGGATTTTCTCCAGACGAATATAGCCGTATCCAAGAGCTGTCCAATGCCTTTCCATGTGTGCTAGCCCCAAATATGAGCGTGGGTGTCAATCTCCTATACAAGCTTCTGGACCTTGCGGCAAAGGTCCTTGGAGACGATTACGACGTGGAGATAGTCGAAGCCCACCACAGGATGAAGAAAGACGCTCCGAGTGGAACCGCCCTTCAGCTTGGCAGGGTGGTGGCCAAGGCCCTCGGTAGGGATTTTGACAAGGTGGCGGTATTCGAAAGAAATGGTTTGATTGGCGAAAGGTCCCGTGAGGAGATAGGCATTCAGACCATACGGGCCGGCGATATAGTTGGCGAACACACTGTACTCTTCGGTGGCATAGGAGAACGGGTGGAGATCACCCACAAGGCATCCAGCCGAGACACCTTTGCAAAGGGGGCAGTCAGGGCAGCCATCTGGATCAAGGACAAACCCGCTGGTATGTACAACATGCAGGATGTGCTGGGGCTCTCATGAAAATTGCAAGATTCAACAGGCCAGGTTCTCCGGATCCCCTCTATGGTATCTTGGAGGGAGACAACATATCTGTCATAGTGGCTTCACCCTTTGAAGGACTCATTGTTGCTTCCAGTGAGACCTATGCCACGGACAAGGTGCGGCTTCTTCCACCATGTGAACCCACCAAGATAGTGGCTGTGGGCCTCAACTACCTGGATCACGCCAGGGAGCTTGGGATGCCCATTCCTGAAGAACCACTGATATTCCTGAAACCGCCATCGGCGGTAATAGGCCATGGTGACAAGATAGTCCTTCCAAGCATGAGCAACCAAGTGGAATATGAAGCAGAACTTGCTGTAGTCATAGGCAAAAAGACCTCTAAGGTAAACGAATCAGATGTCTATGGCCACATCCTTGGTTTTACATGTGTTAACGATGTCACAGCCAGAGATCTTCAAAAAAAGGATGGCCAGTTTACAAGGTCCAAGTCCTTTGACACCTTTTGCCCCATAGGACCCTATATTGAGACAGAACTCGACCCAAGCTCCCTCAAGATCTGTTCATACCTGAATGGCAGGAAACGTCAGGATTCCAACACCAGCAACCTCATCCACAAAGTACCTGAACTGGTCAGCTTCATCTCTCATATCATGACCCTGGAGCCAGGGGATGTCATAGCCACAGGCACACCCTTTGGGGTTGGCAAGATAGAAGCAGGGGATGAAGTTGTCGTGGAAATAGAGGGCATAGGAAGGCTCGAAAATTCTGTATCACAAGAATAGGAAAGGCAAGACAGATGAATTTTGAGAAAAGTCAGCGGATAAAGAGGCTTCCGCCTTACCTTTTTGTCGAACTGGATAGGAAAAAGGCCCAGATTCAGGCAAAGGGCGTCGATGTCATAGATCTAGGCATTGGAGACCCGGATCTCCCCACGCCTGACTTTGTCGTAGATGCAATGGCGAAAGCTATCAGGAAGCCGAAAAATCACAGATATCCTTCATCCCAGGGAAGCCTTTCATTCAGGAAAGCGGCCACAACCTTCTTAAGGAGGAGGTTTGGGTTGGAGCCAGACCCTGAAACACAAGTTTGTGCCTGTATCGGGTCCAAGGAGGCCATAGCCCATTTCCCCATCGCCTTTGTGGAGCCGGAAGACATAGTTTTGGTGCCATCTCCTGGTTATCCTGTCTACCATATAGGAACACTCTTTTGTGGTGGCATTTCCTACTTTATGCCCTTATTGGAAGACAATTCCTTCTTGCCAGATCTGTCGGCTATTCCTCAAGACGTGGCGGAAAAGGCAAGGATAATATGGCTCAACTATCCCAACAATCCAACTTCAGCATGTGCCACAAAGGAATTTTTCCAAGAGGTAGTGGAATTTGCAAAGGCCAATCAAATAATCGTCTGCCATGACGCAGCATACAGTGAGATGTGTTTTGACGGATATAAGGCTCCAAGCTTTCTTGAGACCCCCGGGGCAATGGATATAGGGATCGAGTTCCATTCCCTCTCCAAGACCTACAACATGACTGGCTGGAGGATTGGTTTTGCCACGGGCAATCCAGAACTTATTGGAGCACTCAAACAAGTAAAATCAAATGTTGATTCTGGACAGTTTGAGGCAGTGGAGGAGGCAGCCGCCGCTGCTCTCGAAAGTGACCAATCCTTTGTAGCCACGATGCAGGAGATCTATACCAAAAGAAGAAACGTATTGGTTGACGGTCTTCTTTCTCTTGGAATAAAGGCGCATAGACCCAAGGCCACCTTTTATGTCTGGATAAAGGTACCCAAGGGGTACACTTCGAGTTCTTTCAGTACACTGCTTCTTGAAAAGGCTGGCATTGTCTGCACTCCTGGAAACGGATTTGGAGAGCCAGGAGAAGGCTATGTAAGGATGGCCCTTACCGTCTCCGAAGAAAGGTTGTCCGAGGCAGTTGAAAGACTGAGGGGCGTGCTTTGAAATGGCCCAGGGCCAACGGTTCAGAAGGGCGTTTATTGCCCTTGGATCAAACCTTGGCGACAGGATAGCCAACTGCCTCAAGGCCAAAGACATGCTTTCGAAAACTCCAGGCATAGAAACTGTCAGGAGCTCGTCCCCGTATATTACAGAGCCTGTGGATATGGAGTCTGATAACACCTTTATAAATGCTGTCCTTGAAGTCCGCACATGCCTCGAGCCCGAAACACTTCTCGACTCCTTACTGGATATAGAAAGGATGATGGGAAGAGACAGGGCGTCTGGCCCAGACAGGACGATAGATCTTGATATCTTGTTTATGGAGGGCATCAACATCACAAAAGATCACGGCAGGGGCGATCTAACCATTCCACACCCCAGGATCAAGGAAAGGGCCTTTGTGCTAATGCCCTGGGCTGAGATAGCGCCACACCTTTTTATAGAATCCCTTGGCAGGACAGTTGGCCAAATGCTTCAGGACTTGCCATCCCAAAAAGAGGTCTTAGAACGTGTATCTTGGGAACCAGAGGGGGCGCTTGCGTGAAGTTTTTGTTCTTTTTGGCCATTATAATCTTTGGCTATCTAGCCTTAAAGAGGTATGTAGCTGGCCTGTTTCCCAAGGGTCCCCGGGATAGTGGCCCCCCTAAGCCACCGATTACAGATGAACTCGTAAAAGATCCAGTCTGTGGCGTGTACGTTCCAAAAAAAGAGGCCATCGTGTATGGCAGGGGCGGGAAGCTCTATTATTTCTGCTGTGAAAAGTGCCTGAAGGAGTTCAAGAAGAAAAAATAGGGCACCTGAAATCCCTGGTTAACCTCCTGTAACCTTCATATACCACAATTCCTGCGGCTGTTGAAAGATTGAGGCTCCTGGTCTTTCCCCACATGGGGATACGGAAAGTGCTGAAATGCCTTTCGTCAATCAGCCACTGGGGAAGCCCTGCTGTTTCCTTGCCAAACAGTAGAAAGGCTTCATTCATATAGGGGGCCTCAGTGTAAGGCCTTTTTCCCCTGGTCGAAAACAGAATGAGGTTTTCGTGCTGGAATTTTTCGAGGAATGCATCCAGGCTTTCGTGATGGATTACTGTTACGTGTGGCCAATAGTCTAGGCCTGCCCTTTTAAGGCTTTTATCATCGGTTCTGAAACCAAGGGGATGAACGAGATGCAAGGTAGAGGAGGTGGCAGCACAGAGCCTTGCTATGTTTCCTGTGTTTGGCGGTATCTCAGGCTCGACCAGGACCACGTTTAGATGGATACGGTTTTGGGGCTCAGTCCTGTTCATCCTGGCATTTGGAGCATAGCCCCATTACTTCCAGCTTGTGCCTCAGGATCTTGTAGTCAAACCTGTCCGCCAACTCTTGTTCTATTTCCTTCAGACGTGGGTCGCTGAACTCCTGGATCTTTCTGCAATTGACACACCGCAGATGGCAATGGTGTTCATGGCCATATATATGTTCATAATACATCTGGCCCTTGTCAAAAAACACCTCTTCAATGAGATTTGCTTCAATCAGTAAGGGGATGAGCCTGTAAATCGAGGCCTTGGACACCCTGGCATCCTTTTTCCGCATGGAGATATAGAGGCTGTCCACATCGAAGTGGTCATGTATGGAGAAGATTTCCTTGATAATTATTTCCCTTTCAGGGGTATATCGCATCCCCTTTTTTTTGAGGAATTCCCTGAATATTTCAAGCTCTGATTTCATGTTGTTCCTGAAAGAGAAATTATTTTCCACCTTAGACGGTAGTGTTTGCAAAATTTTCTAACCCTATTACCATATTGAGTCAAGGCTTATTGACAATGAAAAACAATCTCTGTAAGGAGATATCCATATACACGACGAGATCCTGTTGTCGTAGGGAGAGTTACCGTGTTTCAAAGGCTTTTTGAAAAGATGAAATCTGAGCCAATCATATGCAGGGATTGCGAGACCTGTGATCTAAACCAGGAGGCCTCGACTGACCAGCAGGATGGAAACTGTTTTCAGAGGCTTCACCAAAGGGAAAAACAGGATCTTCTAAGACTTCTGAAACAAACAGGGGCCAGCCTCTCGCCTGTTCAGATGCAGATAGTTGACGAATTTCTCCAATCCGAAGGACACCTGTCCAGTGACTATCTGCAAGAAAGGCTTTCTCAAAGACAGCTTGACGTATCCTTGGAAGAAGTTGAAGGCATGTTAGATCTTCTATGCCGTTATGGACTTGCCCAGAAGGTCCATCTAAATGGCAGGGGCCCTTGGTACGAACATCTTCATCTTGGCGAAAGACATGACCATCTCCTGTGCATGAGATGTGGTAAGGTCGTGGAATTTGAGCATGAAGACCTTGAAAAGACCATGACCAAAACAGCCAGACAGTATGGCTTTGAGCCCATCTCCAAAAAATGCACCATATATGGGATTTGCCCTGAATGCAGGGACAAACAGGGCCAAAACCTGCCTCTTAGCATGGTTTCTCCAGGTGAGAAGGTGAAGATCATCGAATTCAACGGAGGTGGGCAACTTAGGAAGAGACTGTCTGACATGGGAATATCCATTGGTCAGGAGATCGAGGTACTGAACCGAGGTGGCCCCCTGATAGTAAGTGTTAAGGGCTCCAGGGTAGCCCTTGGAAAAGGACTTGCCCAAAAGGTAATGGTCAGGCCTGTCTCTGCTTGATGTTCAGGCCTTCTTGCGTTAATTCCCCTCATACGAAAAAGGAGTTTTTATGCCGTCGTACACCAAGGAAACCATTTGCTTTGTTGGTGGAGGCCAGATGGCTGAAGCGCTCATACGAGCCGTAACTGACAAGGGAATCACCCCTAAGGAATCCGTTTCTTGTTCCGAACCCTTGGAGACAAGACGGAAATACCTGAACGAGACCTACCAAATTACCACCTTTGACAACAACAGAGAGGCTGTCGCAGGGAAGGACGTTATCGTCCTGGCGGTAAAGCCGCAGGTCATGGATGTTGTCTTGTCAGAATTAAAATCTGTAGTTTCCAAAGAGCAACTTGTGATATCCATAGCTGCAGGAATAAGGCTTTCTCAAATAGAAAATGGTCTTGACGAAGGGGTAAGGGTGATAAGGGTCATGCCAAATACGCCAGCCTTGGTCCAGGAGGGTGCTGCAGCCCTGTGTAAGGGACGCTACGCCACGTCTGACGATATAAAATGGGCACTAAAACTCTTTGGGGCCATGGGAAAGGCTGTGGAGGTTCCAGAATCACTCATGGATGCAGTCACAGGGCTTAGCGGCAGCGGCCCTGCGTATTGTTTTTTGTTTATAGAGGCCCTTATTCAGGCTGGGATAAGGGAGGGTTTGCCCAGGCCAATCGCCTCTGAGCTGGCCATCCAGACAGTGTTGGGGTCGGCAAAGATGTGCATGGAGACAGGCAGGCATCCTGAGGAGCTTGTCTCCATGGTCACGAGTCCAGGAGGCACCACCATTCACGGGATATATCACCTGCATGGCAATGGGCTTTTTGGTGCTGTTATGGATGCTGTAAGGGCTGCCTCCAACCGCTCCAAAGAGCTTGGGCGAAAATAAAGACCCTTATGAAGCGTTCAAAGGATGGCAAGGCCACATTCTGCCACATCTTTTTTGGGGAATGGCAGGCGGTAAAGCCACGTTGTATGAAGATGTTGGCTGGAATATTTCCAGGCCTTTCTGAAGATGAGATCTCCATTTTGCATGGTGACGAGGTCACCGAAGCCAATATTGTTGAAGCGCTTCGAACCAAGGGTCTTTTTGTTTCAAGGACCATAGTGATCTACCAGGAGCCTGACTTTTTGAGGGCGAAGGGCAGGGCGGACGATATTTCCAAAAGACTCGAAAAGGCCCTTGAGAGCAACAATGAAGAAAGGGTGGTCAAGTTACTGGCAAGACTTATGGCAAGGGAAGATGTCTCTGTGTCAGAGCTCAAAAGCGCTACTAAACAAGCCATTGGTAGGCTGGCACTGCCAAAGGGCATTGACATGAAAGGGTTGCTCGAGATGGTTGAAAGATTTCAAGACCGCCTTGAACAACTACGCAAAGAACCTCTTGAATCCAGTGGTGAGCGCATTCTCCAGTGGCTTAGAAGTGGAATAGAAAAAAAAGGCAGGCAAAACGTATTCTTGTGCCTTTCTGTGGAAAGACCCGACAGGAGACGAAAAGAACTCAAACAATTCTTGAAGCTTTGCCCTTTCACTGATCTTAGCGGAGGCAGTGAAGGTCATGGGAAAAAGACGGTTTTTCTCCAAACGCAGGTCAAAAACTGGGTAAAAGAAGCGGGCAAGCAGATATCTCCAGAAGCACTCAAGCATCTAATGGAATTAGTTGGTGACCGATCCATTTCTGCATTGAAGAACGAGGCAGAAAAACTCATCAGCCTTAGTGGACAAAGAAAAATTATAGGGCTTGAAGATGTAAAGGGGCTCGTGATTCGCCACAGGGAAGAAGAGATATTCAAGATTGGAGACGCCATTAGGCGTAGAGACATAGGTGCCGCACTCAAAAGTTCAAGGCTCCTTTTGGAACAAGGCATACATCCCCTTGCGGTATTGTCTGCTGTAAGAAATTGTCTTTTAAGGATCCTGGCCTTAAAGGTTGCTGTAGCAGCCAGTGGTTTTGAACGTCAAGTGGAGAAGAGCAGCTACACCTTGTTCAAAGACAAGTTTTGGCAATCGTTGAAATCGGTTTTGGAACCTTACGGATGGAATCCCCTTGGTAACCTTCACCCGTATGGCGCTTGGCTCAACATTACTTCTTCAGGCAACTATTCATTGCATGAACTCTTTGACATGTTAGAAGAAATGGCAGAGATGGATCTTTCCTTAAAAGGAGGCAAGGTGTCACCTGAGCTAGTCATAGAAAACTTTTTCATGAAAAATCTCTAAAGGAAACCCAAATGGCTAAGTCTATTGATCCTGAGCAGATAAACCCGATGGTCAATCTCATTTTTGAAGCAGCCATGTTGAAGCGAACCATGCGGACAGGTTACGCCTTCTTAGGCAGTGGAGCCGAAAATTGTGCAGCCCACAGTTTTTCCACCGCCTTTATAGCCATGCTCCTTGGAAAGATGGTGCCAGGAGCAAACATAGAAAGACTTGTCCTAATGGCCT
Organism: uncultured Thermodesulfatator sp.; assembly: GCA_964581255.1. Taxonomy (GTDB): domain Bacteria; phylum Desulfobacterota; class Dissulfuribacteria; order Dissulfuribacterales; family QOAL01; genus QOAL01. The sequence continues at coordinate 189,445 of CAZOMT010000010.1, read as the reverse complement.
TGGTACACGACTTACCAGAGGCAAGGACAGGTGACGCAAATGCAGTTCATAAGTTATATGTAAAAAGAGACGAGATGAGGGCTTTTAAAGATGCAGTGGATGGCTGCTTCTTTGCACAAGATCTCATTGAGCTATATGAGGAATATGAACAAGGCAGGACCCTTGAGGCAATGCTTGCCCGCGATGCAGACCAGATAGATATGCTTATTTCGCTCAAGGAACAGATGGACTGTGGAAATCCCAATGCTGCATCGTGGGTACGATTCGTGGAAAAGAGGCTTGTAACCAACCAGGCCAAAGAACTTGCTTCAAAGATCAAGGATATCCATTGGGCAAGTTGGTGGATGGAATCTTTTGCCAAGTTGCACGATGGCGCAAAAAAGGAGAATTTACCATGAAAAAAAACTATCTTTCCCTGCTTTTCCTTGTCTTGTTTCTTGTTCCTGGCATCGGCCTATCAGAAACCACCCAAACGGATGAACCTCAAGTATCCATTGCATATACCACCAACACTTGGGGCCAGATCGAGCCTGTCCATTCCTGAGGCGGCAGGCAAATCGGAGGGCTCCTCCGGCGGATCAGTTGGATCCGGAAAAATAGTAAGGACAAACACATAGACCTCTTGCTGGACGGTGGCAGGTTCCTTTTCCCTCCTGGCAGGCACGTCAGCGAGCTGACTAAGAAAAAGGCTGAAAGTATCTTCAATGAATACAAAAAGATGGGCTATAAATTGGCAGGCATAGGCGTCGAGGACCTTTCTGCAGGCTGCCAATTTCTAAAAGACTTGGACCCTGCAGGCGAACATTTGGTCTCAGCCAACCTCTACTGCAATGGCAGGCCCTTGTTCCCACCATTTCGTATATATGATGTCAGGGGAATCAAAGTTGCCGTTGTCGGCCTTTCTGGACGCATATTGATGCCTGGCCTTGTAGAGAACAAGGAGATAGAGATTAGGGAAAACGATCCATCCCTTGACAGGTACATGGCCAAGATAAAGAAGAATGCGGATTTCATAGTTGCCCTTTCTTCCATGCCCATGGGGCTTGAGATTGGCTTTCTCCAAAGACATCCGGAAATCGCTCTTGTCATTTCGAGTGGCCGCACTTATCCCACTAGCCTTCCCACCAAACAAGGAAACTGCCTAATTGTAAGCAGTCATCCCTTGGGGAAATCGATAGGCCTGATCACGCTGTTTTTGAAGAAGGAGAAAGATGGTTATCTCGTTAAACGGTATAAAAACAGGCTCTATATGCTGAACGAAAAGACCGGCAAGGGTTGTGGCGGCCCCAAACTGCATTGAAGATCAATGGCTAAACAGAGCCCTGTCAAAAATTGGGCTGTTGGGGGACAGATTATTGAATTTTATTTCTCTGATAGAAAGAGTGCCCTTGATTCCATCGTTTTTTAAAAGAAATGAAATTTCCCGGGGATATGCATCTGCCTCAAGCTCTTGTGAGGTACTAAAGGTTATCGAAGTGAGGCCACTGTCAAAAATGATTGGCGTTAGCCCAGGAAGGCGGTAACTGAGAGTAATATCCTGTCCAAATAGGCAGCACACGAGGCTGGCAATGCCGTTTGAGCCATTCTTCAGCAATCGCATAGGGCTGCAATATCTTGCTGGTGACCACGGGTTGAGGCACATCTCCATCAATCTGATTGCTTTGTCCACACTGATGTTGCCATAGTCAGTGAAGAAGGTGTTACCCTTCAGGATCTTACCCTGCTGTGGAAGATATATCCAAACCTCACGACGATCCGCGAGGAGATCAAATACAGTAACCCCAAAAGGACCCGAGCCTCTGATCCTCAACAGCAGCTTTCCCTTTTTGCTAAAAAACCATATGGCACAATTAAATGAAGGGAATTTACTGGTCCGATTGGAGATCTTGAGTCGTCCTTGGATCTTCAGGCTCTCAATGGATTTGGCTCTATTTAGCAGGTCTTGTTTGAGATCCCCGGTCTTTTCAGACTCGGGAATCATAATAGAGGGTGTCTTCACCATATAGGCACATCCATAAAGAAATAGGTGAAGCAGAATAAGGACCAGATAAACAGGCCTTTTCAAATGTGATGGGCAGAAAGCGCTTGGCATATTTTTTGATCGCTGGAAATTTTTTCAAAAGTTATTATTTTTTTTCCGAGGCCTTGCGGCCTTAAAACCATCTGTTGGAGATGGCACCATTGAAATTTTTTAATCCCTGTATGGAAGGAGGGCAAGGTAAACATGGAACAGACGATCATTTTGCGATGTCCAAACTGCGGTGTTAAAAACCGGGTACCGTTGAGCCGCATAAACAGCAGCCCCAGGTGTGGACGATGTAAAACACCATTACACACAGGCACAGGCGAGCCTATCATAGTCACAGATGCAAATTTTGACGACCTGATCAGATCTTCGAGGCCAATACTTGTGGACTGCTGGGCACCTTGGTGTGGACCATGCCGTGTGATAGCACCTGTGATTGAGGAACTTGCAAGGGAATTTGGAAACAGGGCTGTTATTGGAAAGTTGAATGTTGATGAAAATCCCTCAACCGCCCAAAGATTTCAGATACGAAGCATTCCTACACTTCTGTTTTTCAAAAATGGGGAATTGGTTGATAGCATCGTAGGAGCTGTTGCGGCACAAGAGATACGAGAAAAATTGAATTCACTTTTATAGTACTTGCGACCTTCAATGTAAATTTTGGGCCATTTACAGGATAATACCTCCCTCTTCATTCTCTTGGGATAACATTATTCCCAAAATCTTCCTTTTCATTTCTCTCCATATCCTGCACCAATTGAAGATAACACCCTTTAAGCTAGCCCCTTCGGAATTTTCATTGGTTCTCACGGTAAAAGTGTATCTGAAAGAGACAAGAAAATCTAAGTACAGTGAAAGGTTGTCTATTTGACACCATAAGACTAAGAGGTGTGACGGCTTTATTCAACAAAAGAACTCCCTGGAATATTTTCATAAGGATGGCCCTTGTGCTAAACTGTTGTGCCACAGGAGGAAAGGTTTGAACCATGGATAAAAATTCGAGTTTTGGTACGACTTCCAAATGCAGACCCGAAGATATCAGTCATGTCTGGAACACGGTAAAGGTGCCCCTTGGTCAGCGGTCCTATGACATATTCATTGGACCAGGACTTTTGACCGAGCTTCCCCAAAGGCTTCAAAGGCTCGGCATAAAAAACAGGCTTTTTGTAGTAACAGACTCCAATGTCGAGGATCTCCTTGGGCAGGATCTACTGCCAATCCTCAAAGGTGCTGGTTATCAGGTAGAAATGCTCTCTTTCCCAGCAGGTGAAGAGTCGAAGAATATGGACACGGTCATAGACCTGGCCAGGAAACTTATAGGTTTTGGGGCAGATAGAAAATCAGTTCTACTGGCCTTGGGAGGCGGGGTCACAGGTGATATCTGTGGCTTTTTGGCATCTATTTACATGCGTGGCATCCCCTTCATCCAGCTTCCTACAAGCCTGTTGGCACAAGTTGATAGCTCTGTTGGAGGAAAGACAGGTGTGGATCTCCCAGAAGGTAAAAACCTGATAGGCACCTTTGCCCAACCCCTTGCTGTGTTCGCTGACATAGGCGTATTGACAACTCTGCCAGCCCGGGAACTCAGAAATGGTATAGCGGAAATAGTCAAGTATGGCATGATAATGGATTATTCTCTATTCAAGTTTCTAGAGGAAAAATGGTGGGATGTAGTAAATCTTGAACCTGAAGCCACAAGTTATCTCGTGAAGCGTTCCTGTGAAATAAAGGCGGATGTTGTCTCAAGGGACGAAAAAGAAGGGGGGCTTAGAAGGATTTTGAACTTCGGCCACACCATTGGCCATGCCGTAGAGGCAGTATCAGGTTACAGCATACCGCATGGAGAAGCGGTGGCCATAGGGATGGTTGCGATATCGAAGATTTCTGTGGCAAGAGGACTCATGGCACATGAAGAATTATCCAGGCTGAAAGGGCTTCTTGAGCAGTTCAAGCTCCCGACAGTGATTCCAAAAGAGATGGAAAGGCAATCCATCATCGGCCACATGAAAAGGGACAAGAAGGTTCAGGACGGAAAGTTGCATTTTGTATTGACCAAGGGCATTGGAAAGGCCTTTATTGCAAGTGACATAGGCGGCGAAGAATTGGAGCTTGCACTTTCACCATAAGATCTTTTTCAAAAAAGGCCCTTGCCCCATTTGATACCAGGAGCCAGGGCCTCAAAGCCACTGTTGATCTATGCCTTTAGAAACTTCTCATCGTCTATCCTGTCTAAGAGCGTCCTTATCATATGAAGCATTGTCATAAACTGAGGCTGGATCTCATCCATATAAAACTTCAGCCTCTCTTCCCTGGGTGCTGCCTTTTCTGTCATCTCCTTTAGCAATCCAGCTTGTTCGTGGAGCTTCAGGTGGGCAGAATTCAGCTCCTCCATCATGCCTGAAGGCACGGCGTTGTCATTCATGTACTTGTTTATCCATTTCCCAATAAAACAGTGGCCAGGGTCGTATTTGATATCTGGGATACGGTCTTCCATGATGGCAAGTCTTATACTTTCCAGCCAGGCAAACTGGCCCAGCATACTGCCTGTAAGTTGAACCTTTGGGGTGGCATATTTTGAGACCTCATGCAGTACATCGTAGTCCACCTTGTAAAGGTCGGTGACATCAGATAGCTGGTTGGAAAATGCCACGGTTATGTTCTGAACCGTTTCAATGGTCGTGGCAATATGTGAGAAATCCTGGGCCTGGTCTGCCAGGTTGTGAGCCTGTCTTTCAAGGGTCTTGACCTTTTTTGCTCCAAAGGAGACACTTTCATTGATCTCGGATACGGTTGCCGTCTGTTCCTCAGCAGCACTTGCAATGGTATTTGCAAAATCATTCACTTCAGACACGCTGGTAGTTATTTCCTGAACCGATGTCACGGCATCGGATGTGCCTTTTTGAATGATCTGAATCATTCTGGTGATCTCCTCTGTGGCCTCTGAGGTCTGTTTTGCAAGTTCTTTTACCTCGTTTGCCACCACTGCAAAGCCCTTACCTGCATCCCCGGCCCTTGCAGCTTCTATGGTGGCATTGAGTGCCAGGAGATTCGTCTGTTCGGCTATAGAATTGATCACCTGGATGATGCCGCCTATCTTTTCAGAGTTTTCACCAAGTTCCTGTATGACCTCATTGGTGTATTGTGCCTTTTCCTTTGCCTCGTTGGTTGCACGGGCTGTATCCGAAACGTTTTGAGCTATCTCGTTTGTTGCATCTGCCAACTCCTGGGTGGAGTTGGCTACGTTTTCAAGGGTAGCCGAAGCCTCAGAGGAGGAATCAGCTACCTCCTTTGCAGCCTTGTCTATATCATTTGAGCCTTCCTTGACAATATCAGTGGCTGCACTCAACTCCTTTGTGGTGTCCTTCAATCCCTTAGATTGTTTTTTCAAGAGATTTAACAGATGTCCAGTAGTATATATGACATTATTTGCCATTTTCCCTATGTTTTTGATCTCAAAGGCGCCTTGGGGCTCCACATACTTGGTGAGATCACCATGTGTGGCCTTTTCCAAGGCAGCGACTGTGTTGTAAAGTGGGCGCTGAAGATTCATCTTCAGGCCAAATATAGTGATCACTATGGCAATAAGTCCTGCCAGCACAGCTATGCCGCTCGACTGGATGACCTGTGACTCCACTTGTTTTTGTAGGGCTGTCAGATCAATGTACTGTACACAAACACCTGTGGGCACATCGTTGTAGTCGGGGATCTTGACTGCAGCAACCAGTAGATTTCCAAGGTCCTTAACCGCTTGGCCCTTGGAAAAGGCCTCTTCCAGAAAGGCGTCATCCAATACCATCTTGTCCAGAGGATTACTTGTAAGTATGGTAAACCGCCCAAGATGTTGAAGTTTGGAGCTCGCGGCAGTAGCCTTTACTTTTTGTAATGCAAAGAGCTGTATCTTTCCATGGATGGATTTTTGGACGCCCTTTGCTACTGCAGACAGGCTTGTGGCTACCTCAACACTTCCTACTGGCTTCTGGCTCCCTTCAACATAGATTGGGGCAACTCCCCTTATGGCAAGGCCCACCCTGCCTGCCTCAATGCCTTTAACAGCTTTTCCACTCGTAAGCACATCTACCACTGTCTTTCTGAAGCCAGATATATCGTCTCCATTTTTCTTGGGTTTCCAAACCCTCAAAAAGGATCTGCCAGGCGGCACATGAAAATGTACCTTCATGGCTATGTCCCTGCCCTGATTCAACCTGTCCACTACTGGCTTGACAGTGGACAAGAGTAGTTGCCTGTCTCCTGATGCCATCGCCGCCTTTACCTTGTCCATACTGGCAAACAGGTACGCTAGTTCCATGTTTCTGTCTGCAATAAGGTCCGCCTCCCTGATAAGTGCGTCTTTGTTGGCAAGTGCCTGCTGGACAATCTTATCTTTCTCAGACGAGGCAGAAGACTTCAAGATGATTATCTGTAAGGCAGTAAGGGCAAAAACGATGAAACTTATTCCAACGAGTATACGAAATATCAAAGTAGTATCTGTAAACCTTTTCAACGCTTTCTTGATCAACTCCTAGGCCCTCCTAATAAATTTCCGGGTTTTCAAAAAACAGCCCCTTTTAGAACTCTTTATCGGTAACTACATGATTTTCCCAAAATATTTCTATAGTTGACGTCGATATATTATTTTTTTCACTTGAATCGATCATCACGTTTTTTACGATCGTCCGCAAGGCTCTTGTATTCAAAACCCTTTGCAGGCCATAGTGATTTTAGGATGTTTAAATATGTCTTTGCCAGGGGAGGGCAGGGCCCTACGGGACTTTTTACCTTGATTTTGCAGATATGATCCCCACGTGATCCATCTTCACCAATCCAACCGCATCCTGGTAGAACGACTGTATCTCCATGCACTGTGCCTGGCCTTATCCAGACGGTCGTCTCACCGTCCATGGTCTTCACACAGACATTGCCGCCCCCAAGACATGTCCAGCAATCTACTTCGAGAACAGAGACGATATCTCTTTCACGAATCTGCCAACCCTCTGGCAGCTTGACCTCTATTGTGACAAAAAGGGGGGTGCGCTTCTTGGTGGCAGGGTCAATGGGTCCTGCCCCAGGAAATCTTATGGTCTGACCATCTTTAACGCCTCCTGGAATAGAAACAGTCACCACCTGTTCTTTAAACACCTTCCCACGCCCTTTGCACACAGGACATGTCTCAAGCCCCCTGGCCCCTGTTCCACTGCACCTCGAACAGACCACCTTGAGCCTCTCTCCTGCCCAAGGTATGAATACGTACCCGTTGCCTGAACATTTGCTGCAGGAGCCCTTGGTGTGAGCCGGAAACTTGCCGAGTCCTCTGCATCTAGGGCAAAAGTCTTCCCGTTTCGTGATGTTCAGGGAAAGTTTAGTCCCGTGAAGGGCCTCCTTGAGAGAAAGGGTCTTGAAGATAAACAGGCCATCTTTGAGGTGGTTTTTGTCATCATCAATCTTTCTGCCCGATTCGGCACACGATGCTGATGGAGTGGAATGCTTTTGGATCAGGTAAGAATAGGCATCTTTTATATCCAGAAATCTCTTGATATTGGCCATGCTCATCCCGCAAACGTCAGGATGAAGCCTTCTGACCAATCTACGGTAAGCCCTCTTAATCTCAGATGGACCCGCATCCTTTGAGATTTGAAGCAGGGTATACGGGTCCTTGTCTTTGAAGTTCATAGGGCCTAGTGAGACGGTTCCAAGGGCCTAGCTCAGGAAATACAACTCACCAATCGGCCAGCTTCCCCTCTGGCCGTCAATTGGGCCCGTTCCCAGAGGAACCAGCCTCCTCCAATGCTTGGCTGTTGAGTATAATAAGGAGCTGATCCTTGAGCTTACAGACCTGATTCACATATTTTATGTCTATTCCATGGATCATGTCAGGCACTGATTCGATCTTTTCCACTGGAATCGACATGACATCGCCAATCCTTTCCACAAGAAGACTCACTGGCTCTTCCCGATTCCCCATTATCACGTTGTTAAGGTGTCCCTCTTCATTGCTGTCCCTTTGGGATATGAGCCCAATCCTGGCAGCCAGATTTATGGCAGTGAGTATCTGGCCCCTGAGGTTTATGACCCCTGAAACATAACTGGGGGCTAGAGGGACAGGTGTGATGTCTAAGGCCTTATTTATCTCTATCACTTCGTCTATGGGAAGGCCAAAGAAATGCCTGCCAAAATAGAATGTGACAAACTGTTTTGTCTCGCCAACCCTTATGTCAGTCACCTTGGAATTTTCGGAAACAGATGGCAGATTGTTTTCTCCTGTTTTATTCATTGTCCTTTTCTCCTGTCATGAGATTCATCAAGCTGCATTTTCCAGGGACCTTTCACTAAGGAGCCTGCTTACCGCCTGAAGCACTTGATCCCTATCGAGCTTGGCCTGGTAATCACTTATTCCAGCCTCTGCACCCTTCTGCCTGTTTTCCTCGCCTGAAAGTGATGTGACAGCGATTATCGGGATGTCGCTGTTCTGGCTCCTGATCTTTCTGGTGAATTCCAGGCCGTCCATGTGAGGCATCTCTATATCTGTGATCACAAGATCGACTGGCTCTGACTGGAAGAGCTGCCAGCCTTTTAGGCCATCCTCTGCCTCTATAACCTCATAACCAGCAGCAGTCAGGTATGAAGTGAGCATGTTTCTATAGAATGTGGAATCTTCCGCCAGAAGGATCCGCGCAGGTTCCTCGGCATGGAGATCTTCCGTCATGAAGAATTCTGGGTCATGCATGTTGATGATCTGATATACATCCAAAAACAGGGTGGTCCTGTCCTTGACTATGGCGGAACCTAATATGCCTTCCTGCTTGAAGATCCCTTCTTCCACATCAATGGCAAGATCCAGGCTGTCTTCTATCTGAGAGACCAGGAATGCGATATCCTTGTTGTTCATATGGAACACGATGAGATGATATTCATCCTGTTCTGGCAGAGGTGATACAGACAGGTAGTTTTCCAGGCGGATCACTGGCATGGAGTGGCCTCTGTATTGAATGACCTCCTTGCCACCCACGTATTCGAGGTCAGAAGCCTTGATCTTGTCCAACCTGTTGACCAAGGCCAGGGGCAGTGCGAAAAATTCCTGCGGATCAACAGAACACAGAAGGAGAAACTGGTGCTCATCCTCCATTCCTGTACCTGAAATGGATGCGGCCTGTTTCATGGAATCATCTCCAGAGCTTGCAATAGAAGAGGTGATGCCGACTATGTCGAGAATAAGCGCAACACGCCCATCCCCCATAAGGGTGGTGCCAGCAAAGACAGGTATGTTCTTGAGATGGCTGCCAAGGGGTTTGACAACGATTTCCTCTGAATCGCTAATGGCATCAACCACCAGGCCAAAGAGCCTACCGCCTGCATTCAACACCACTATATTCATGCCTGTGTCTGTTTCCTCTTGGCTTTCTTCATCCTCAGGCACAGATAGTGCCTTTCTGAGCCTGATTAACGGCAAAATCTCACCCCTCAAACGGTAAAATTCAGAATTTCCTATAATCTGAACGTCCTTTTTGGAGGCCTGGGGATTGAGATGTACAAGTTCGACCAGGTTGACCTGTGGAATCGCGTAACGCTGTCCTGCACTAGTAACTATGAGGGCAGGTATGATGGCCAGGGTGAGGGGTATCTTGATCTTGACTGTGGTGCCAGTGCCTATTTCGCTTTCGAGCTCAACAGTGCCTCCGAGTTTCTCTATATTGGTCTTGACAACGTCCATGCCAACACCCCTGCCAGAAATATTGGTGACCTTTTCCGCAGTAGAGAAACCAGGCTGGAATATGAGCATGAGTGCCTCGCGGTTACTCAAGCTCCTGGCCTGTTCTTCTGTAATAATACCCTTTTCCACGGCCTTTGCGCGAAGCTTGTCAGGATCTATCCCAGCACCGTCGTCTGTGATCTCAATTATTACCTGACCTCCTTCGTGGTATGCCTTCATGGTGAGGCTGCCGACTGGGGGCTTGTCTTTCTGGACACGGATGTCTGGAGGCTCTATACCATGATCTATGGAGTTTCTGACCATATGGGTCAATGGGTCTTTGATGCTCTCTATGATGGAACGATCCAGTTCCGTTTCTGCACCTACAATCTTCAACTGGACCTTTTTTTCCGCTGTTTTTGCAAGATCCCTCACTATCCTAGGAAATTTGTTGAAGACATTCCCTATAGGCTGCATCCTGGTCTTCATTATCTGTTCCTGCAGTTCGGTAACCACCAGGCTCATTCGCTGGTTGGCAGTAACAAAATCGGGATCATTGAGCTTACTGGCCAACTGCGTCATCCTGTTCCTCGAAAGGACTAATTCGCCAGCAAGGGTCATCAGTTGATCCAGAAGATGTACATCTATCCTCACATGTGTTTCGGCAAGATGCGCGGAAGGCGGCTGAGCAACCCGCTTCTTGGCAGCTGGTTTGGATTTTGGCTGTTTTTTCTTCTCGGCAGCTGGTGCCTTTTCCTTTTCAGAGGCTTGAGCAGCCTTTTCTTCCTTTCGAGGTTCTGATGGTGCTTCTTCTTGGTCTTTCTCAGCCTTTTCCTGAACCTCTTCCTTGGCCTCGGCTTCCTCGGTCTCTTCCCCCTCTTTAGGGGCTTGCTGCTCGTTGGCTTCTTCTGTATCTGCTGGTGCGTTCTTTGCGATCTTTTCAGAGAAATTACGCAGATCAACTATGAAATCGAGATACTCGGTATCAACAGGTTCCTGCCCTGTGTTTTCTAGTTCAGCCAGTATGGCCTTGATATAATCAACTGACTGAAGCAGAATTGTAGTGATCTCTTCGTTTACCTGTACAATACCATCTCGCAATTTCGACAGGATATCCTCGGCAAAGTGGGCTATTCCCTCAAGAGTGGTGAAGCCGAAGAAACCAGAAGTGCCTTTTATGGTATGAATGGTCCTGAATATGCTTTTGATAAGCTCTTCGTTGTCTGGCTCCTGTTCCAACTCCACAAATTGCTGGTCCAGTAATTCCAGGTTTTCTTTGGATTCTGCCAAAAAATCTTTTAGAATGTCGTCTTCCATACCCATATCAATTTCTCCTTTTTGTGATCACTTTCAAAATCATGCGCTCTTCTGCCAACAGGTTGCCCTGCCAAAGGTCTTCCTCTTCATGCTGGGAGGCAGACCCACAGGCGTCTCTGTGGCGCCAAGGAAGAGATATCCCCCTGGATTTAAGGTCTTGACCAGCTTTTCAAGTATCCCTTTTTTGGTCTTCTGGTCGAAATATATGAGAACATATCTGCACATGATTACATCAATGCCAGATATCCCTATAAAAGGCCCCATGAGATTAACCTTCTTGAACCTGATCATGTTCTTCAGCTTGGAATCAACTATCCAGAAGGCACCGTTCTGCTTAAAATATTTGATGAGCAGTTGGATAGGCAGGCCCCTGTTCACCTCGACCTGAGTAAAACGCCCTTCCTTTCCTTTGTTGATGGCCTGTTGGGAAATATCAGAGGCGATGATCTCCACACGCCAGTTGTTTAATGCCTGAAAATGCTCTCTCAGGATCATGGCTATGCTGTACGGTTCCTGGCCAGTGGAGCATGCCGCACTCCAGAACTTCAACCTTTTCACGTCCTTCTTGGCTTGCATGAGTTCTGGAATGACATGATTTTTCAGGGCATCGAAAGGATGTTGATCCCTGAAAAAGTATGTCTCATTGGTAGTCATGGCCTCAACTATCTGTTCCTTGAGTTTTGGATTGGGCTGAAATTTGATCTTTCTGTACAGTTCATCTATGTTTTTGAGCCCAAGGACCCTGGCCAGTTCGTTTAACCGGCTCTCAAGCAGGTATTCCTTTCCCTTCTGGAGAGATATACCGCTATTCTGTCTGACCATTTCCGAAAAGAACCGGAACTGTTCCGGATTAATCATCGTCCCTGTTACCTCGCTAAAAATCTATTCAATATCTCTGTCCCGAAAGTTCCATGATCGTTGAGGTTACTACTGCCAGGGGTACGACCCTGTCGGCAATGCCAGCCTCGACGATCAACTTGGGCATGCCCCACACCACACTGGTTTGTCTGTCCTGTGCAATTATACGGGCACCCTTCTTCTTCAAAAGCTTTGCGCCCTCAAAACCATCTTGACCCATACCTGTAAGCACTGCAGCCACAACTCTTTCCCCATAAACTTCTGCCACCGACCTGAACAAGACATCTACTGCAGGCCTGCAACTATTTACTGGTGGGTCTTGGTTAAGACGGATGATCTTTGCCTTGTTTTTCCTGGTCACCTCCATGTGATAATCGCCTGGCGCCACATAGACCGTTCCAGGACGTACTTGCATACCATCTTGCGCCTCCACAACTCTGATCTTGGATTTCTGGTTCAGCCTCGAAGCCAATTGAGAGGTGAATACAGGTGGCATATGCTGCACCAAGAACACTGGCAGCCTGAAGGTTGAGGGAAATCTGGGAATCACTTGGTTCAAGGCATTGGGGCCGCCGGTTGAAACTCCGATGGCCACAGCCTCTGCCTTAAAGTTGAGTGCCTTGCCTGCGAACTTCCTGATGTTCCTCTGCACCTGATGGTTATTCCTGAGTGATGCAGAAGGTCTTCTCCGGGCCTTTGCTGCAGGCATTGGTCTAGCCGGGCCTCTATTTGAAGCAATCTTCCGATTGCCATTTCTGTTTTGTCCAAAGGCCTCTATCTTGGGTATGAGTTCTTGTTGGATGCGTTTGACACTTTGTGCAAATGCACCAGTGCCAGTAGGTTTTGGCACAAAATCAAACGCCCCTTTGGAAAGGGCTTCTATGGTGGTTTTGGCCCCAGCGGAAGTCAGGGTGGAAAACATGATCACCCCTGGCTTCAACCGTTGTTTTCTCAATTCATCCAGGGTGGCCAGGCCATCCATCTCAGGCATCTCCACATCCAGTATCATGAGATCTGGTTTCAGCAGACGCGCCTTTCGTACGGCCTCCTTGCCGTTGCAAGCAGTCCCTACGACAGAGATACCAGGATGTTTTCCCAGCGCCTCCCCGAGTATCTTTCTGAAAACAACTGAATCGTCGACAATCAGAACCCTTGTCATAAACCGAGTACCATTCTCACCTTTTCTTCGAGCATTTCAGGCGTAAAAGGCTTCATCAAATACTCGTTAGCCCCTGCCATGACCGCTTTGATAACATTTTGCTGCTGATTCTCTGTGGTGACCATCATGACCTTGGTATCATTCCATTCAGTCTTTTTTCTGATCTCCAAAAGGCAGTCATACCCTTCCATCTTGGGCATGTACCAATCCAGGAGCACTATGTCGAATGGCCCGTTTTCCTTAAGCTTTTCCAAGGCATCAAGTCCATTTTCAGCCTCCACGATCTGATCAAAATGTTTCATCTGTTTAAGGCCTGATCTGACGATATTGCGCATGGATTTGGAGTCATCCACCACTAATGCCTTCATAAAGATGTCCTCAACAATGTTTTTTTGTCATAATTTTTCTATATGCATTCATAGACCTTATCGTCTTTAAAGGCCGATTCATTAAGAGAGTTGTTGAATCAAATTTTACAAAAAGCTCCTTGAGTGATTGACAAAAATGGGCTATGAGAAGGCGGGCGTAAATTTTGACAGCCACTTACCAAGACAGACGAGGCATAAATGGACTATAAAAAGACCCTGAATCTTCCAAAGACAAAATTTCCCATGAAGGCCAACCTTAACCAGCGCGAGCCGCAGATGCTCAAACGCTGGAGCAAGATGGACCTGTATGAAAGACTCAAGAGGAAAAAGGCTGATGAACCCGGCTTCATCCTGCACGATGGACCTCCTTATGCCAATGGTCATCTGCATCTCGGCCATACGGTCAACAAGGTGCTTAAGGATATAATAGTCAAGTCCAGGCTCATGACAGGGCATAATGCGCCCTTTGTTCCTGGCTGGGATTGCCATGGCCTTCCCATAGAGCACAATGTGGAAAAACAACTTGGCCCCAAAAAGAGGGAGATGTCCAAATTGTCCATAAGGAAGGCTTGCAGAAAGTATGCTGAAAAGTTTGTAAAGATACAGAGACAGGAGTTTGAACGCCTTGGCGTATTAGGCGATTGGGACAATCCATATCTGACCATGAACTATGAATACGAGGCATCCATTGCAAGGGAATTTTGCAGGATATTCCTGGATGGCCACGTAGTAAAAAGCACCAAGCCGGTCTACTGGTGCCCCACATGTATTACAGCCCTCGCTGAGGCCGAGGTGGAATATGCGCCGCACAAATCGCACTCGATAACTGTAAGGTTCCCTTGTGAAGAAGACCTGAGATCTTGGCTTGCAGAAAAGACTGGCATGGCGATTGGTGGAAATGCCTACATACTCATCTGGACCACCACCCCTTGGACACTACCTGCCAACAGGGCTGTGGCTGTCCACCCAGATTTTGAATATGAAGTTGTCAAGATCCCCTCTGAAGCCCTGAAGAAGGCTGGCGTCAGGACCAATGAAGAGGAAGAGTTTGAATTGTGGATCATGGCTTCAGAAAGGGTCATGCCAGTAATCACTGCCCTTGGTATTGATCAAACAGATGTGGCCATAGTGGCCGAATTCAAGGGAAGCGAACTGGAAAACATGACTGTTCGCCACCCCTTCATCGACAGAAATGGCCCTGTGATAAACGCCACCTACGTTACCTTGGATTCCGGGACTGGCTGTGTCCATATTGCTCCAGGACATGGCGCTGAAGACTATGACAGCAGCAGGAAATACAACCTAGAGGTCTATTCTCCAGTGGATGATACTGGCAGATTCACTGAGGAAGTAGATAGATTTCATGGATTGAATATCTTTGAGGCAAATCCCAAGATAGTGACTCTGCTGAAGGAAAAGGGATTATTGGTACACGAAGAAGAACTCGAACACAGTTATCCCCATTGTTGGAGGTGCAAAAGGCCTGTCATATTCCGTGCAACGGCCCAATGGTTCATTTCCATGGACAAGAAGGGGCTTCGCCAGGAAGCGCTTGAAAATATCATGAATGTCAAATGGATACCTTCATGGGGCAGGGAGAGGATCTATGGCATGGTTGAGGCTAGGCCAGACTGGTGCATTTCCCGGCAAAGGGCGTGGGGTGTTCCCATTACAGTCTTCATTTGCAAGAATTGCCAGCAACCTTTCATGGATCAGGCCACTGCCGACAAGATTGTGGAGACCTTTGAAAGGGAGGGGGCAGATTCTTGGTTTGCACACCCTGTTGAAGATTTCCTCAACGGGTCAGCCGTATGCCAGTCCTGTGGCTCCAATGCTTTTGAAAAGGAAGAGGACATCCTTGACGTTTGGTTTGATTCAGGGGTTAGCCACGCGGCAGTGCTGGAAAGGCGTGATGATCTGTCATGGCCTGCAGACATGTATCTTGAGGGAAGCGATCAGCACAGGGGGTGGTTCCAAAGTTCGCTTCTCACCTCGGTTGCCACCAGGCACAAGGCACCCTACAGGCAGGTCCTCACCCACGGTTTTGTGGTGGATGCCCAGGGAAAGAAGATGTCCAAGTCTGTGGGCAACGTCATTCCCCCAGAAAAGGTCATCAAAAGATTTGGGGCAGAAATCCTCAGGCTATGGGTTTCTGCAGAAGACTATCAGGACGACATCAAGATATCAAACGAGATCCTTCAGCGTCTAACAGAGGCATACAGAAAGATCAGGAATACCATCAGATATCTCTTGGGCAATCTGTACGACTTCGATCCCAACAAGGACAAGACCCCATTGGAAGATATGGAGCCCATCGACCGTTGGGCGCTTGCCAGAACCAAACAGGTCATGGAGAGGGTGCAAAGGGCCTACGATAACTACAGATTCCACGTTGTCTTCCACAGTTTATACCAGTTTTGCACAGTGGATCTCAGCGCCCTGTATCTGGATATACTCAAGGATAGGCTTTACTGCGAACTGCCCAAAGGGGACCTTAGGAGGTCTGCCCAGACGGCCATGTATGAAATATGCAAGAACCTTGTTTTGAACATGGCACCTGTGCTATCCTTCACTTCAGATGAGGCTTGGATGCACCTTTCAGGAAACGACGAAACATCCGTCTTCTTCGAAAATTTTCCAGCCTTGCCAGCGATTGCACTTACACAGGATGAAGCTACCTATTGGGAAAAGGTATGGAAGGTCAGAGGTGAGGTTACAAAGGCCCTGGAGCTTGCAAGAAGAGAAAAGAGGATAGGCTTGGCATTGGATGCAAAGGTATTGCTGAAACTTCCTGAAGATCTTGGCCTTGAACCTGACACAGATTTGAAAGAGACGCTGAAACTTGTTACCATTGTTTCACAATTCGATATTGTCGAAAACTTTAGCGATCTTCAAGAAGACCAGGGCCACATATGGGTCAGCGAGGAACTTCCAGGTTTGTCTTGTTTGGTCATCCCGGCACTAGGCAAAAAATGCGCCCGATGTTGGACTTGGAGCGAAGAAATAGGAGTAGATGCTAGATTTCCCGATGTGTGTCCCAGGTGTGCCAGGGTCCTTGAAGGACTTGAAGTGGATCTTTCAGGATCGTGATGCCTTATTGGCTCATCCTGTAAAAACTGGGCTAAGGCGCCTATCGAAAAAGAGGAAACCACATTGAGTGAGGGTGCCCTGAGCGACAAGATGAGACAATGGTCTCAACCTGTTCTAATACCGTCTGCTCGTTTTTTGGGCAGATTAGGGCTAACTCCCAACATGCTCACTGTCCTGGGCATGCTCGCCTATATGGCAGCAGCTATAGTTCTAGCCACGGGCCATCCCAACTGGTGTGCCATAATACTTATCGTATTTAGTCCCCTGGACGTTCTTGATGGAACCCTTGCACGCGATAGTGGACTCGAGTCTGATTTCGGGGCGTTTCTCGATGCCACCATGGACAGATACGAGGAATTCTTTGTCTATGCCGGCCTCCTATATTATCTGTTGGTCCATTTGCAACATGGTCCGATTTCTGCCATCCTCGTTATCACGGCACTTTCTGGCTCTCTCTTTGTGAGCTATACCAGGGCCAAGGCGGAAGCCCTTGGATTCAAGTGCAGTGTTGGTATCCTTACCCGTTTTGAAAGGATAGTGCTTTTTATCTTCGCTATCGTTACCGGCTGGATAGAACCAATACTTCTCGTAATCTCCATACTTACCTTTGTGACAACATTCCAGAGAATGGCAGTCGTAGCAAAGCAGTCCAAATATAGATGAATAGAGAGCCTGGGCAACTTTTTGTCGTTGCAACTCCCATTGGAAACCTGAAAGACATCACTCTCAGGGCAATAGAATGCCTGGAACGCGCAGATTTGATAGCGGCAGAAGACACGCGCCGAACCAGAGCACTTCTCAGCCATTTGGGGATCAGGAAAAGGATGATCAGCTGCAATGAACACAATGAAGCGGAAAAGGCAAGTCAGGTGTTGGAACTGTTGGAAAACGGCGGGTCATGCGTCCTTGTCTCTGATGCCGGCACACCAAGCCTCTCGGATCCTGGAGCCAGGATGGTGGAAAAGATAAGGCGTGAAGGATTCAAGGTGATACCGATTCCAGGCCCTTCGGCAGTGGCAGCGGCACTAAGTGTGTCGGGCTTTTATGCCGGCTCTTTTCACTTTGCAGGCTTTCTCCCTTCAAAATCTGGTGAAAGAAGGAAACGGCTGAAGGAACTTGCAAATGTCGAAACAACACTCATCTTTTTTGAGGCCCCCCATAGACTCATGAAGTGCCTTCAGGATATGCTTTCCGTCCTTGGAGACAGACGGATTTTTCTTGCCAGGGAAATGACAAAATGCCATGAAACCTACATCGTTTCCACCATATCTGAATTGATGAGTCTCCTTCAGCATGAAAAGGTCAGGGGCGAGTTGACCCTTGTGGTGGAAGGCCCCAAGGGTTCAAAAAAAGAGCGTTTTGATGTGGTTTCCCTTGAAACTGTTCTCGAATGCCTTCTTGGCAATAAGCACCTTTCAGTGAAAGAGGCCTCTACGGCCATCTCGAAAATGGCAGGAATCAGCCGCGGCACGGTTTACGATTTGGCACTCGGTATCCTCGAGGAAAAAGATAATGGATAGCTACAAGGTCATTGCCATAATACCAGCACGCATGGGCTCTTCCAGGCTCCCAGGAAAACCCTTGGCGGACATATGCGGCAGGCCCATGATCCTCAGGGTTGTTGAGAGGGTGAAGGATATGGATTGCATCCAAGGATTGGCCATAGCCACCGACAGCCTAGAGATAGCAGAATGTGTGGAAGCTCATGGATATAGGGCAATCATGACTGACCCAACACACCCTTCAGGAAGCGATAGGATCGCTCAGGCTGCCGCCATCATGGGCCTTGATCCAGATGATATAGTAGTAAACATCCAGGGGGACCAGCCCTTTGTGGAGCCAGCAGCGATAAAAACAATTATTGAGGCCCTGGAGACAGACCAAGATGCGTCGGTAGCCACGGCTGCTTGCCCCTTGACAGAGAGTGAAGCAAGAGATCCCAATCGGGTCAAGGTTGTGATAGATGGGTCTGGCAGGGCCCTTTATTTCTCAAGGTCCTTGATTCCCTTTGACAGAGACGGGAAATTGAAGCCTGAAAAAAGGCCCTACTTGAGACACCTTGGTCTTTACGCCTACCGTATGGATTTTCTGCAAGGCTTTGTAAAGATGGAACCAGGAAGGCTCGAGTCTATAGAAAGGCTGGAGCAGCTTAGAATACTTGAAAATGGGTATGGAATTGCCGTAAGAATCGTACAAAGTGCTCCTATTGACGTAGATACAGCGGAAGATCTGGAAAAGGCCAGGCTGCTCTTCAAGGCCGTCTCGCAGGCCGGTTGAGCTAAGCCCTTTCAAGACGGACCTTTTGTCCAAGAAAGGATGTAACTATCGCTTCGGTATGAGGAGTGAGGTCGGACACAAAGAATCTGTTGTCCTGGCTGAAAGAAGAATCACGAAGGTGGTTGGGCCCTTTACCATATCTTCGTGCAACTGTTGCAACTTGCCTTGCAACTTCATGGGAAGGATCCACTATTCTTATCCTTTTGCCTGCCTTTTCCTGAATAACATCCTTTAAGAGGGGATAATGGGTGCAACCCAAGATCAAGGTGTCTATCTGCTTGTCTTTGAGGGGCCTGAGATATCTTTTAACAATCATCCTGGTCTCCCTGCGCTTCAGCCATCCTTCTTCTACAAGGGGCACAAGTAGCGGGCATGGCTGCTGAAAAAGCTTGGCCTCAGGCAACTTTTCCGGGATCTTTTTGGAATAAATGCTGCTGGAGATGGTAGCCCTGGTTCCAATTAGCCCTATTCTCTTATTTTTGGTCAGGGTGCACGCCTGTTCCACAGAAGGGCTTATTACCTCCAAAACCGGGATAGCTAGCTTGTCTTTCAATATATCAGAAGCCGTACTGGCAGCACTGTGACATGCGATCACAATTACGGTTGCCCCGTGCGCCAGCAGAAACTCTGCATCTTCCATAGCATACCTTACCAAGGTATCCTTGCTCTTGGTGCCGTAGGGCGATCTTGCCGTATCGCCAAAATATATGACAGGAATGTCTGGAACAAGCTCAAGAAGTTCCCTTACAACAGTGAACCCTCCAACTCCAGAATCAAAGACGCCGATTTTCATAGTCTCAATGGTTTTTCATTTCAGGCTGTGATATCTTTTTAACGAAAAGGGATGGTTTGGATTCTTTCACCTGCACAGGAACAGGATCTATGAAAAATTTTCCTATGTTTAGTATTAAACAGAACAAAAGGCAATAGGAGGCTTAAGGTGACAAAGATCTGTAACATCAAGAGTCTGGTGGATGAAGTCGAAAATCCAGAGGAGATAATTACAGACATTCCCACACTAGGAAAGACAACCATTGTCTCTCCGCTTTCCAAGAAGGATTATACCTGCTTTGTGTCAGACAACGACAAGGTGCTCGTTCTTGCATCCGCTTTGTCTGTCGAGGCGGCAAGGCAGGGCGAGAAGCTTCCCAGTTTCGAGCTTGCCGGTCCGAGAAAAGAGATATATTTCGACCCTGCAAAGACGAAGTGTGCCATTGTGACTTGCGGTGGCCTGTGCCCAGGTATAAACGATGTGATCAGATCAATAGTCATGACCTGTTATTATGGCTATGGAGTCCAGACCACCCTTGGCATCAGATATGGACTCAGGGGTTTCATTGCAGATTACGGTCTGCCTGTGATGGAGCTCACGCCCCAAGGTGTAGATCGCATTCATGAATATGGAGGCACAATACTCGGGTCTTCACGGGGCCCTCAATCGCCAGAGGCTATCGTAGATGCCCTTGAAAAGATGAATGTATCCATCCTCTTCACCATTGGCGGAGACGGAACCTTCAAGGCCAGTGCCAGGATAGCCGAGGAAATAGAAAAAAGGGGCAGAAAGATATCTGTCATTGCCATCCCTAAGACCATAGACAACGATATCTTTCTGGTGTCCAAGACCTTTGGGTTTGACACAGCTGTCCAAATGGCGTGTGAGGCCATTAGATGTGCCCATACCGAGGCCCTTGGAGCACCGAATTGTATAGGGCTGGTCAAACTGATGGGGCGCTATGCAGGTTTCATTGCGGCAGCAGCCACCATTGCTCTTAGGGAGGTAAACTATTGCCTTATTCCAGAAAGTGATTTTGACCTCGAAGGGGAAAAGGGCCTACTTAAACATCTTGAGCAAAGGCTAGATGCCAGGGGTCATGCTGTAATAGTAGTCGCAGAAGGGGCAGGGCAAAAATTTTTTGAAGACCAACCAAAAGAGACCGATCTTTCTGGCAACATCAAACTTGGTGACATTGGCAAATTCCTGAAGGAAAGGATTCTGGGACACTTTGCCTCGGAAGGCAGGGAGGTTTACATACGTTATATTGATCCAAGCTATATAATCAGAAGCGTTCCAGCCAATGTTGACGACAGCCTGTATTGCGGAAATCTGGGACAGAATGCAGTGCATGCCGCAATGGCTGGAAAGACGGCAATGATGGTAAGCCTTTGGAATGACAGGTACGTTCATATCCCTCTAAAAAGTGCCATAATGCGCAAAAAACGGGTAAAACTTGACAGCCGGTTTTGGATGAGCGTGCTTGAAGCAACGGGGCAGCCCTCTCTGAAAAATTAGTGTCTTTCAGCTACAGGCGGCTCCGAAAAATAGAGAAATTTTGTTCAGGGGCGTGGCGCATGAGAAAGATTGACTCCTAACACCTCGTCGATATTTCGAGGATTATTTTTCAAGTGCGACACAACAAGAGCCATTTTTAGAAGTAACCTGCAAAAGAAGATGGAGCATTTCATGTGCAGAAAAAAGATAGCTACTTTGTTTATCGTTTTTTTCTCTTTTTCCCTTATCCTTGCTGGATGCAGCACTCCGGAAGAAAAAAGGGCAGACTATTTCAAGAGGGGAATGGAATATGTGGATAAGGGCAAGCTCAAATCAGCTGTAATAGAGTTCAAAAATGTCATACAGATAGACCCAAAGTATGGCCCTGGGCACTATCAACTTGCCCTGTGTGATATCAAGCTCGGCAGGTTTGGTGAGGCCCTATCGGAACTCAGAAAAACCATCGACGTGGACCCGGCCAATAGGGATGCCCGCATAAAGCTCATACAGTTCTTGATACTTGCAAAACAGAATGAAGAGGCCAAAAAACACATAGATTATCTCTTGAAAAAAAACAGTTCTGATGTTGAGGCCCTGGTCCTGAAATCCACTCTGGACATCAAAAACGGAAAGCTGGATGATGCCATTGCCACCTTGAAAAAGGCCAACAAGGTGGACCCGCAAAAAAGGAATGTCTATATGGCTCTCGCGAATGCCTATGCAGACAAAAAAGAGTATGCAAAGGCTGAAAAGGTCATCAAAAAGGCCATATCTGTAAGCAAGACGCCCAAGGAAAAGTTGCAAGCCCAACTCATGCTGGCGAAACTGTATACAGTGAACGGCATGAAAGACAAGGCAAAAAATGTCTTATTGAACGCAAAAAGGGAAAATCCAAAGGCGATGGAACCAGTGATTTCCCTGGTACAATTTTATCTCAAGAACAATGACACAAGCGCTGCGTTGGCTGAGCTCGATCAGGCCATAGAGACGTTTCCCCAAAATATCTTGCCACTGGTCTTAAAGGCAGATCTTGAAATAAGGGAAAATAGACTGGATGAGGCAGAGAGGCTACTGGCAAAGGCACATGCCATTGCTCCCCAAAACTCGAACGTTACAGCCAAACTTGCCCTTCTAAAACTCAACCTTGACAAGAAGGACGAGGCAAAAAGGCTTAGCCAGGAAGCCCTAAAAAAGGACTCCTCCCAACCAGTGGCCTTGTTGGTGAAGGGGCGACTGGCCCTTTTGGACAAAGACTTCGAAACAGCCATAAAGTGTTTCGACCAGGTCCTCCAGAAATCCTCCACTGATCCTCAGACCCTCTATTTCAGGGCCTTGGCATACCTTGGAAGGGGAAAGATAAAGGATGCAGAGGATGATCTTGTTAATTGTACAGTGCAGGCCCCAAACTTTTTGAAGGCTAGGCTCCTTCTTTCAGATCTATACATAAAAGAAAGGAGAGCAGACGATTCCCTGTATCAAACAGAATACATCCTGAAGAGGCTAAAAGATGACCCAATAGCACTAAGCATGCACGCCTCTGCCCTCATGCTGAAAAAGGAATACAATGCAGCGGTTAAAGACATGGAGAAGGTTTTGGCCAAACAACCCGATAACATAGGTGCCCAGTTCCTTCTCGCCAGGGCAAAACTTGGGCTTGGCAACAAGGATCAGGCAGTAACGCTACTAAGGGGCATAATAGACAAAAAACCCAAGTATCTTCCAGCCTTCGTAACCCTTGTTTCCATTTACATGAAGGACAAAAGACCCCAAGAAGCCCTTGATCTGTGTCAAAAACTCTTAGAAAAGGATCCCAATAATACTGTCATTTATATAGTGAAGGGCCGGGTGCTTGGAAGCATGAAAAAATACCAGGAGGCAGAGAAGGTATTCAGGAAGGCCTTGTCCATAAATGAAAATCTAGTGGAACCCTATGTGGCCCTTGCAAGAATCTATGTGGCCACCAATGAGGCTGACAAGGCAATACAGGAATACAAAAGACTCCTTGAAAAAAACCCTAACCTGGTCATGGCCTACATGGCAATTGGCTCCATAGAGCAAAAACTTGGCCATACGAAAAAGGCAGAAAGCGCATACAGGGACGCCCTCAAAGTGAAACCAGATTTTGCGCCTGCGGCAAACAATCTAGCCTGGCTCCTTGCCGAGAAGAATCAACTGGATGAAGCATTTATCTACATACAAAAGGCGAAGGATACGGCGCCTGAGCAGCCGTCAATTCTCGATACCTCCGGCTGGATCTTGGCCAAAAAGGGCAACTTCGAACTCGCGGTAGCCGATTTGTCCCAGGCCCTGAAAAAATGGCCAAACCAGCCCACTATCAACTATCACATGGCTGTGGCCCTGAAAGGATTGGGGAAAAAGAATCAGGCGATAGAACACCTTAAGACAGCTCTTGAGTCAAAGGAGCCCTTTCCTGAAAGGGAAAAAGCTCAAGCGCTTCTGAAGGAACTTTCATGATCGACATCAAGGCCCTTTCCTGCAATGAAATAGAGGCCTTTATGGAAAAAAGAGGGCTTCCAGCCTTCAGAGGCCGCCAGCTCTTCAAGTGGCTTTGGAAACACGGAATACGGTCCATAAACGAGGTCACGGAATTTTCATTGGGCTTGAGACAGGAACTGGCCTGCGAGCTGGATGTTTACTCCCTAGTTTGCATAAAGAAGGAAGCCTCCATCGACAGTACAATCAAATGGGCCTTTGGCTTAAGAGATGGGCTTGCCATAGAAAGCGTCCTGATTCCAGAGAAGGACCATACCACCTTGTGCTTATCTACCCAGGCAGGGTGCGCCATGGGTTGCGCCTTTTGCCTTACTGGCAGGATGGGCCTTTTGCGAAACCTTGAAGCTTCTGAGATAGCAGGCCAAGCCCTGACTGTAATCAAGGACGTTTCACAGGAGATGAGACCGAGAAATCTGGTCTTTATGGGAATGGGCGAACCCCTGGCCAATTTCGATAATCTGTTAAAGGCCATAGAGATCCTGACACACGACTTGGGCCTAAATTTCTCCCACAGGAGAATCACGGTATCCACATGTGGTATTGCGCCAAAGATAATAGAACTTGGCCAGAAAAGCAGGGTTGGACTCGCCATCTCCCTTCATGCCACTACAGATAGGCAAAGAGAAAAACTTATGCCAATCAACAAGGTCTATCCAATAAAGGAGGTTCTAAATGCCTGCAAGAGATTTAGGCTTCCGCCAAGGAAGAGGATAACCTTTGAGTACCTGTTGATAAGGGGCATAAATGACAGTATTGACGACGCATACAGATTGTCGGAACTTTTGAGGGGAATTCCTTCCAAGATAAATCTTATCCCGTTTAACGCATCCAGTGGCCTTGCGTTTGAGGAACCTTCCAGGGAAAGCGTCTTGAAGTTTCAGGACGTGCTAAAAGGCTTGAATCATACGGTGATAATAAGAAAAAGCAAGGGAAGGGATATAAATGCAGCCTGTGGACAGCTGTTTTATAAGCAATCAGATGATACTTACAGGGGAAAAAACGCTACGGGTTGTTGATCTTATTCCTCAACACACCTGAAGGTTTAAAGGTGACAACCCGTCTAGGCGAGAGAATCAAATCTTCGCCTGTATGTGGATTTCTCCCCCTTCTTGCCCGTTTGTCCTTGACTGTAAACTTGCCAAAACCGCTTATAAGAACGTTTTCACCGTTTTCAAGGGTCTGTTTGACGATCTCAAGCACGGTTTCAACCGCCTCTACTGCCTCAGCCTTTGTCAGGACTTCGGATTCATACAGCTTGTTGACCAAATCTGCCTTGGTTAGCGTCATTTGCTCTCCCTAATGCTCCTTGCTCCAAAAAAAAATTTTCTCAAGCTGAAATAACTCTTTTTAATTAAAGGAAAAATATTCTGGCGTCAAGTAATGAAATAATTATTTTTTTCTTTTTTTTATTTTATATGCTATTAAAGCTGCCATTGGCAGGCTGCGTTAACTTATGTTTTAATTGTATTTATTATGAAGAACAGGAATCTCAGATCTTTTGACTGCAAGCTTATTCAGGACATAAGGCAATGAAAATCGCAATCACTGGAAGCACCGGCTTTATTGGGTCATATCTTTGTTCCTTTTTCCAGGAAGTGATTCCAATCACCCGTGAAGATTTTGAATCAGAAGGCCTTAAAGAAAAGATCTCACGTGCCCAGGTGGTGATCAATCTTGCAGGCCTTCCAATAATCAAGAGGTGGAGCAAAAACTATTGCGATGAACTAGTGGCCAGCCGTATTAAGACCACAAGACAGGTGGTCAATGCAGTCAATGAGACGGGTGTCAAACACCTCATATCTGCTTCTGCCATTGGTATTTATCCAGACAACAAACCTTGTGATGAAAGCTGCCCGGAAAAGGGTAACGATTTCCTGGCAAGACTTACTGAAAAATGGGAGAATGAGGCTTCCAAATGCGTTAAAAGGGTTACCCTTGCAAGGTTTGGCGTGGTGCTCGGCAAAAATGGAGGAGCACTTTCCAAGATGATAATCCCGTTTACACTTGGTCTGGGAGGTCCCATAGGCAATGGCCGCATGTTCATGAGTTGGATTGCTATCCACGATCTGGCCAGGATGTTGGAATTTGCAATAGACAAAAAATTGGACGGCGTTGTAAATATGGTCAGCCCTTCCCCAATCACCAACAGGGAATTCACAAAGGCATTGGCCAGTGTATTAAATAGACCAGCATTCTTGCCTGTGCCGATATTTGTCCTGAGGATGATCTATGGAGAAGCGGCAACAGTACTTACTGCCAGCAAGGAGGTTTATCCAATAAGGGCCTTGGAGGCGGGTTTCAGCTTCCAATACCCTGAAATCCGCCCAGCCCTGCAACATATTCTCGGATGAGATAGGGAAAAGCCCTATGTTTTTGCGACTTAGCTCCTCTTTCTTGGGATATTCGCAAGATCTTCCTTGATAACATAGAGGACCTTAAATTCCTTGTTCAGGGATTCAACGAGCTGGTCGAGCTCCTGCTCTGGCATGTCCTTCAATCTAATATAGACCTCTCTTCTGCCAACAGGCATGTGTTCATGAGAGGTGAGCACGCTGACAATCCTGCCTCCTTGTTCCCTAATGGCGTTAAGGAGCTTGTTTAGAGAGCCTGGCCTGTCTTCCATATCGAAAGCCAGCTGGATGGGGCTCCGGTAGGCACCGGTAATGCTCACCATGACCTTGAAGACATCGGTCTCGGTTATGATGCCGATGACGTGATTGTCATCATCAACTATAGGCATTCCTGAAATCCGGTTTTCAAGCATGATGACAGCAGCCTTTTCCACAGAATCGTTTTCTTTCAAGGTTATCGGGTCTGGGGTCATGATATCCTTAATCTTGATCTCAGACAGCAGATAATAAAGTTCATGCACATCAAGAGATGTGGCCTTAGATGGCGCAGCCTCTTTGATATCGCGGTCGCTGATTATGCCTATCAAGCGGCCATCCCTGACTACTGGGATACGCCTGATGTTGTTCTCTTTCATGATCTGGGTCGCCTTCATGATCGAAGTATTCTCATCTACCACAATTGGCTTGGTAGCCATCCATTCCTTGACAAGCATGGAATGCCCTCCTGAATTGATTTTTTGTGTATATTAAGCCATTTTGAAAAAAGATTAAGACATGAATCTGTCAATAATCCATATTTCTTGCCCTATCTACTCTAAAGGTATTAAGATTTGCTCTGTGTAATAAGATGAGAAGGTACTGTCAAGTTAAACAACGACTTAACCAGCTGGTTCACAAATAAGTTGGCACAACTAGGCAAGGTCAAAAAGCCATGTCTCGAATCGTAATTTTTGGCCCTGGAGCACTGGGGATACTTTTTTCAGTCAAACTTTATGCTGCCGGTCATAGGGTGTGCGTCCTGGACTATAAGCCAGAAAGGGCTCAACGTCTGAACAAGTTCGGTTTGAAGCTCATAGAGGATCAGAGGAAAATCTCTGCCATGCCCCAAATATTTGTTGATCCGCAGGATGTACCTGCAGCCGACTATGCCCTGATACTGGTCAAGGCCCACCAGACGAGGGCTACCCTGGAGGCTTTAAGGGCCATAAGCTCAGAGCATACCCTTATCATCAGCCTTCAAAATGGCATAGGGGCAGGGGACATACTTCAAGAGGCTGTTCCTGCCCACAATATCTTTCTTGGAACGACCATTCACGGCGCCACAAAAAAAGGGGAAAATGTGGCTCTCCACGCAGGCTCCGGCCTTACAGTGATAGGCCCGTACAAGCCTGATGAAAAATTCCCTGAAAAGTTAAAAAAATTTCAAAAATCACTTGAGACAGCTGGATTTGAAACGGAAATCGTCCAGGACATCTACCCCTACCTGTGGAGAAAACTCCTTGTAAATATAGGGATAAACCCCCTTACCGCATTGACTGGGCTCAGAAATGGCGGGATTTTGTCATTTCCCCATATCTTGGAACTTCAACGGAAAGCTGTGACTGAAGCATTTGAAATCATAACAAGATCAGGCATAAATTTAGACATGGATCTGGATTCTTGCCTGGAATTGGTGAGGAGGGTTTGTGAAAAGACAGGAAAAAATACCTCATCTATGTTACAAGACAGGTTAAATGGAAAGGAGACAGAAATAGACTTCATAACGGGTGCTGTATTGAAAAAGGCACAGGAACTGGGCATGAACGCGCCTGTAAATGAAACACTCACCCGGTTGATCCGATTTCATTCCAGCGCCAAGTGGCATCAGTTTACAAAACAGGTGTTTGAGTTGTCTGGATAGGCGCTGGCTGACTGAATGCGTATTCAAAAAATTTTCCTTGCTGATACCAAGATGACAGATAGTTACCAATTAATATGTTGATTTCATGGAAATATTCCAGTTTTCTCATCCAGGGCCCTCATTACGATCTTATTGAAAAAGGTGTTGACGTTACCTAGTTAAGTGGCTATATAAGTAACTGTCAGTCATTGAAGTCTGAACGGCTTACCAATCCAGACGGCTAAAAATTTCCACAAAAAATCAGAAGTGGACGAAAATATATTCATCAGGCATCCCTTTTTCCTTCAGTGAAAAAAGGCAGGGCTTCGAATAATTTCCTTTTAGGACGAAAAGAGATTTTTTCTGTTTTTTAAAATCCCCAAAAATCACAAAAGCATATATCGACGTTGAGGTATCTCGAATGGCCAGGCGAATTAAAACCAATAAAAAAGAAACGTCAGAGGATAAATCCTCACAAAGATTTTCCAATCATTCCAATTCCAAAAAGAAAAACAACAACACAAAAGGCCCTCCTCCTCAGACGCTTTTTCTAGATGAACTGAAGAAAAAAAGCGTCAGCGAACTGTTTAAGGTGGCCCAGGAGTTGGGCATAGATGTGTCCCATACCAGAAAAAAACAAGATGTCATATTCAGCATACTGAAGGCCCAGGCAGAACAAAAGGGCACAGTGTATGGCAATGGGGTATTGGAAATACTACAAGACGGTTTTGGTTTTCTTAGAAGTCCGGATTACAACTACTTGCCTGGTCCTGACGATATCTACGTATCACCATCCCAAATAAGAAGATTCAACCTCAACACAGGTGACACCATATCTGGCCAGATTCGTCCACCCAAGGAGGGTGAGCGTTATTTCGCCCTCCTCAAAGTTGAAACCCTCAATTTCGATCCTCCAGAAAAGGCATTCGAAAGGGTCCACTTTGACAACCTGACTCCTCTTTATCCAGAAGAACAGTTAAAGCTGGAAACCACGCCTGACAACCTCGGCGGCAGGATCATGGATCTCATGACCCCTATAGGCAAAGGGCAGAGGGGACTTATAGTCGCCCCTCCCAGGACAGGAAAGACCATGCTGCTCCAATCAATTGCAAACTCCATATCGTACAACCATCCAGAGGTCTTTCTCATAGTCCTCCTCATAGATGAAAGGCCTGAAGAAGTTACCGACATGCAGAGGTCAGTAGAGGCCGAGGTGATAAGTTCCACCTTTGACGAACCTGCCCAGCGGCACGTTCAGGTCTCGGAAATGGTTATCGAGAAGGCAAAACGACTCGTGGAACACAAAAAGGACGTGGTGATACTCTTGGATAGTATCACAAGGCTGGCAAGGGCCTACAATACTGTGGTCCCTCCCAGCGGAAAGATACTGTCAGGCGGTGTTGATTCCAATGCCCTTCACAGGCCCAAAAGATTTTTTGGCGCTGCCAGGAACATCGAGGAAGGCGGCAGCCTTACTATTATTGCCACCGCCCTCATAGATACAGGTAGCAGGATGGATGAAGTGATATTTGAGGAATTCAAGGGCACAGGAAACATGGAGATTCACCTTGATAGAAAATTGACAGAGAAGAGGATCTTTCCTTCAGTGGATATAAACCGTTCCGGCACGAGGAAAGAAGAACTCCTGTTGCCGCCAGAGGTGTTAAACAGGGTATGGATCCTCAGAAAACTCCTGTCTCCACTAAATCCCATAGACAGTATGGAGTTTCTGATAGACAAGATGAAGGACACAGAGAGCAATGCGGAATTTCTTGCATCCATGAACAGGTAGAGATATAGTCGCTATCCCCTCAATTAACACCTTGACTTTATACCGCTAAACTTTTTATAAAGAGAATTTGTGGCCGAGACTTGAATCAAGTTCTTGAAAATGATGGTCTGGCCAACATGCAAATTTCTTGCAAGACGTAAAGGGAGAAACAGAAGATCATGAAAAAGGGAATACATCCAGAATATCATCTCGCAACAGTAAAATGCGCATGTGGAAACGAATTTCAGGTAGGTTCCACACTCGAAAACATCAAGGTAGAAATCTGTTCCCAGTGCCATCCGTTCTACACAGGCAAGCAGAAGCTGGTGGATACGGCTGGCAGGGTTGAAAAATTCATGAGGAAATATGGCAGCACCATGGAGAATAGCAAGGGCTAATGGATTGATTTAAGTGTCATCCCAGGTCGTTCACTGGCATCTGTGTTTTTGGCCCATTGGTTTAAAGGATAAGTGTCCATCTAGTTGAAGACTACCTCTAAGGCGCATGAGAAAAATAACCAAAGACGTTCTTTTGAAATTTCAAGGATTATCTTTGAGGTAGCCTGAAGACATCTGTCAAACACAGCGTCTACGTTTCTCAATTTAATTATCCGGATTCAGGTGATATCTACATGCTTCAAAGGCTTGAAGGAATACAAAAACGATTCTATGAGCTGGAAAGGGAGTTGAGCACTCCCGATATAGTGAAGGACCAGAAGCGTTTCCGGAAGATTGCCAAAGAACATGCCGACCTTGGAGAAATCGTCAGGGTATACGAAAGGTTTCTTAAGGTTGAAAAACAACTGGATGAAAACAGGCAGATGATGAACGACCCTGATCCTGAAATCAGGGAACTCGCCAAGGCAGAAAATGAAGCCCTTGCAAAAGAGGCGGAGGAGTTGAAGGAACGCCTCAAGGTGCTACTGCTGCCCAAGGATCCAAATGATGAAAAGAATATACTCCTTGAGATAAGGGCTGGTACTGGCGGTGAAGAGGCAGCGCTGTTTGTGGCGGATCTCTTTCGCATGTATAGCAGATATGCGGAAAAAAAGGGTTGGAAGGTTGAGATCCTTTCATCGCACGACACTGGTATGGGCGGCTTCAAGGAGATCATCGCGCTTATCACAGGAGACAAGGTCTATAGCAGGCTGAAATATGAAAGTGGCACCCACAGGGTCCAAAGGGTGCCCGAGACAGAGACCCAGGGCAGGATACACACTTCTGCCGTGACTGTAGCCGTATTGCCCGAGGCTGACGATGTTGATGTGGACATCAACCCTTCAGACCTCCGGATAGACGTGTATCGTGCATCTGGAGCAGGCGGCCAGCATGTGAATAAGACCGAATCTGCTGTAAGAATCACCCACATCCCCACAGGGCTAGTGGTACAGTGCCAGGATGAAAGGAGCCAGCACAAAAATAAGGCAAAGGCCATGAAGGTCCTGGCAGCCAGATTGCTCGAATTGAAACAAAAGGAACAGCAGGAGCAGCAATCTGAAGAACGGCGTACCATGGTAGGCTCTGGCGACAGAAGCGAAAGGATACGAACTTACAACTTTCCGCAAGGAAGGATTACAGATCACCGCATTGGACTTACCCTTTACCGCCTTGAAGACGTGCTGCAAGGGGATCTTGATGAAATAATCGAACCCCTTGGAACCCACTACCAGGCTAAGGCCCTCGCTGCAGAATCAACAGGTGGCTGAGACCATTCGCATGGCCCTAAGAAGGGCTGCGGAGATATTAAAAAGATCCTCCATAGAATCCTATACAATAGATGCACAGTTGATACTGTGCCATTGCCTTGGAAGACAAAAATCTTTTCTTTTCACACATCCTGAACACCTGCTGACCAACCAGGAAGCACAACGTTTTTTCTCATTGATACAGAGAAGAAGCCAAATGGAGCCTGTAGCCTATATCATTGGTGAGAAGGAATTCTGGTCAAGATCTTTTCTGTGTACACAATCCACCCTTATACCCAGACCAGAGACGGAACTCGTCGTTCAAACCGCACTGGACATCTTTGCTATGAGAAAAGATGAGCCAGAATGGATAATGGATCTTGGAACAGGCACAGGCTGTATTGGAATCAGCCTTGCGCTCGAATGGCCCAACTCAGAGGTGATATTGACAGACATAGACCCTTCAGCCCTCCTAGTAGCAAAAAAAAATTGCACTAGATTATTGAAGCAAACAGAAAGGATGACTCTTGTATGTTGTGAATGGTTTGAGGCCTTAGCCACAAAAAAGAGGTTCCACCTAATAACAGCCAATCCGCCTTATATCAGCAATGAAGAAATGCACCTGTTGTCAGAAGACGTCACAGGTTTCGAACCCTGGCATGCACTTTTTAGTAAGAAGGGCGGTTTCTATGAAATAGAAAGGATATTCAGACATGCCCACAAACATCTAGTGGCAGGTGGCGTAACCATCTGTGAAATAGGATGGAAACAGGGCAAAAAGGCCTTGGAGTACGTAAGGGGCCTTGGTGTTTACAAAGATGTCTTCCTTGCAAAGGATCTCTCTGGTCACGACAGGGTGATCGTAGCCTCTGTGCCATAAAAGGCGCAACTCATCATTTTCAGGTAGGTCGATTTTTCAAGGCCTGGCAATAAATTCCTACTCGTTGGTCTCAAGTGGGTTGCAAACTGTAAGAATGTTTCATTTGTAGCCGTTTTCCACAAGATAAACCCAAAATATTTATGGCATCTGCCTTGCTCATTTTTATGGCATCGATGTTAAAAAATCCCATAAAAGGCAGAGTCAAGACATGAATCTGAAAACCATTACAGCCATTGTCCTGTTGTGCATCTTTCTTGGATATGGATTCCTGAACGGTCTGGATCCCAGGCAGCTACTCAATCTCCAATCCCTCATGATTGTAGTTGGCGGCATATTGCTGGTGCTATGGTTTGGGTTTCCCCAGAATGAAATAAGCCATACATGGAAGTGTGTATCCAGGGCACTTAGGGCCAACAAGAACCAAGACATGGAGAGCAAGCTTTTGAGTGACGTGTTGAGACTTGCGAGGGTACACCGGATGCATGGGCCAAAGGCGCTTGAAAAGACCCTTTTCAGGGTCAAGGATGAATTCTTGCGTTTTGGAGCAACCCTTGTAGCCGAAGGCTATGGAAAGATCGACCTATACACAGCCCTTGAAAGGGAACACAGGCTCAAAACAGCAGAAGACTTAAGACCCATTAGAGTCCTTCGCACCCTGGCAAGGCTTTCTCCTGCTTTAGGCATGGCAGGAACAATCATCAGCCTCATGAAGGTGATGCAGGAACTTGGTGAACTCGATTCAATAGGGGGAACTCTCGGTCTTGCCCTAAGCTCCACACTTTATGGAATCATGTTGTCAAATCTCCTATTTCTGCCAATCATGCTCAAACTTGAACGGCATGCTGAAGAAAATTCCTCCCGGAGGATAATGTTGATAGAGGCCATCATGGGACTTCACCAGGGCGAACATCCCTTGCGTATTGCCGAGCGTTTGAATTCATTCGATCTTTATTGCAAGATGAATTCAAAACCGAGGCCTTCAGTGCAGAAGATAGGCAGAAGTGGTGCCATCAGGCAAATCTCAGCAAATTAAAAACCATAACATGAAACCATTCGACATCCATAATTACAAAACAGTCCACACGTTTCACGACTTTTCCAACCATCATTGCGATGATACATGGGTCTTGAGCCTAAGTGACCTCATGTCCCTGCTGTTGATCTTTTTTCTAGTATGGACAACCCTCAAGATGGCACATTTAAAAAGGGAGGAAGCCACACCTTCAACCACTCCCCAGATGTCCTTTGCCTCTAATGAAAAGCAATTCGAGGGCCTCAAGGACACACTTTTGGAGTTTTCTCCTGTTGAGACGCCAAACGGCAGCATAATGATAGTCCTGGCACAAGACATCTCATTTGATCCTTCATCTACCAGCCTATCCCCCCAAGGAATTGACATAATAAAGAGGATAGCCAAGAAACTAAAAGGTGGCACGCACTACCGGATACGGGTTTTGGGCCACACAGATGACTTGCCCGTAGCTGCCAAGGGAAAATGGGCCAGTAATTTTGATCTTTCCCTGCACCGTGCAGCAGCTGTTGCAAGCCAGCTCATAACAGATGGTATTCCAGCTGGCAGGATCATCTGCCAAGGTTTTGGCGCTTTGTACCCAGCAAGAAGTATGGAGCATCAATCCCAAAGACGTTTCAATAGGAGGGTGGAACTGATCATCGAACCTGCTTGAGGTTTGAGCAGACAAAAAACACGCCTCCTCACGCAGTATCCGCCAACTCCTTCAAGGCCGCTATGAGTGTAAGGTTTTCTTTCGACATCCTCGGGCTTATCCTAACAAATTCTCCCGAAAGACCAGGGAAGTTGGCACAGTTTCTGACGAGCATTGCGCGTTTTTTAAGAACCTGGGAAATGGTATCGGCATCAAGGGGCCTATTTACCTCGAATAAGGCAAAGTGGGTCTTTCCCTCCACATAAGTAAGGGCCTTTATGGTGGAAAGCCCTGAAACAATGCGTTTTTTCTCATGTTGGCAATAAGTTCGGACCTCTTCTTCATATTCCGGAACCTGGAGCAGAAAGTTGGCGGCGAGCTGGGCCATCCTGTTGACAGCCCATGGACGTTCATGGGAACGAAGTTTTTCTATTATAGTGCCTTTTGCAACAAGGCAACCAATCCTGAGGCCCGGAATCCCATAGATCTTTGAAAATGAGCGCAATACTACTACATTTGGGGAAATATCCCTTACAAGTAGAGAGCTTTTCGTGTCTGAAGAAACAAAAGGGGCGTAAGCCTCATCTATTATCCATGTGACCTCTGGGATACTTTTTGCCAGATCTAGAAGCCTATCTGGATCAATAAAAAGCCCTGTGGGATTATTAGGATTACAGACAAATACCATGGAGTCTCCAGAGCTTCTACCTTCAAGTGATTCGAAATCTGACAAGAACCTCTGGGCGGATTCTTTAGTCCCGTCGATATATGGCCCGTAATATTGAACCTCGAGGCCAGCAGCCCTTGAAGCATCTCCATAGTCTGCATAGGTGGGGAGAGGTATGAAGGCTCGCCTTGCTCCAAGAATACGCGGTAGAGAGTATATCCACTGTGTAGTGCCACTGCCCAGCAGAAAGCAATCTTCATCAAGACCGTATCGTTCAGCTAGCCTCGTTCTAACCGAATAACTATCCACCTCGGGCAAAAGATGCAGCTGCTCTATATTCTCATAAAGGTACTGAGTAAAACCTTCAGGATAGGGCAGGGGGCTACAGTTGGAGCTGAAATCCAATACTTCTGTAGGATCTAGACCAAGCTCCCTGCTCAGGGAATAAACATCACCACCGTGTCCGAAAAGCACAGCAAGCCCTTTCTAACCCTTTGGCGGCCCGAAGGATCTTTCATAGAGTTCCCTTATCGCCTTTTTGCCTTGCTCGGTAAGGTGCCTTGTTCCTGTGCCTGCGAAGGTCTTGTGCTCGATCCTGGGCGTATCCTCTATCCAGCGGTTATCCTTCCAGCTGAACCACTTGTTCTTTTCCTGGTCGAAGACACTGACTGGTCTATTGAAAAGCTTTGCTAGCTCCACTGCCCATCCAGTACCCCCCTTGACCGTATCGTCTGGCTGAATCCATCCAATGGCAAATATCTGATAACCGTTGTTCACCACGTGGAATATAGACTGAATGACTTTTCTGATCTTGTCTGCCTCGGCATAGGTCCGATGCATCCGCTTGGAAACGATCTCCATGCTGATATCACCCTGCTTCAGCTCTTCTTCAGATAAGACGCGAACGTCTTTCACCCTGTCCATCTTATGGCCCTTGAATGAGAAGTTCACTTCCTGAACTCCCCATTCTTCAGCGCACCTGCCAAATTCTGCCTCTGCACCCTTCAAGCCTCCGCTAAAGAGTGTATAGTCTGATGTATCTGTCATCTTTGTCGCTTTCCTCCTATTCTGTTTCGTATGATAATTTGTTATTGATCTTTGAGAAAATCTCTCAACTTTTCCTTCAAGGCCTTCAAGGCCATTCCCCTATGGCTGATACTGTTCTTTTCGTCTCTTGAAAGTTCAGCCATAGTCCTGGAATGCCCCTCGGGTATAAATACAGGATCGTATCCAAATCCATGTTCACCCCTTGGCTTATCGGCTATATGGCCCTCACAACTTCCCTGAGATGTAATCCATTTGCCATCGGGTCTGTATGCCACTACCACACACTTGAATCTAGCAGTGCGTTTTTCCCTTGGGACACCTTTCAATTCAACAAGTAGTTTCTGGTAATTTTCTTCATCAGTTGCCTTGTCCCCTGCGTATCTTGCAGAATAAACACCTGGCCTTCCGTCTAAGGCATCCACTTCGAGCCCGGAATCATCTGCTATGGCAACCAGGCCTGTGGCCCTTGACACGACCAAGGCCTTTTTCATGGCGTTGTCGTAGAAGGTATTGCCATCTTCCACTATCTCAGGGATATCTCCAGCCTCATCCATGGGAATGATCTCAACCCCGAGGTCTGCCAGAAGCGTTTGAAGCTCTACCACCTTACCCCGATTCTTTGTGGCAAGAACGATCTTCATTCCTGATCTTTCTCCTTTTTGTGGAAAACTCCACGGTTATAGCACCTCCAGGGCATAGTTTGAAACATCTCATGCACCTGATACATTTGGTGGAATTTATGTCATCTCTGCCATCTGCAAAGTAAACCCCTGTGGGACAGATAAGCTCACAGGCACGGCAATCTACACATATGTCTGTATTAAAGTTCAACCGTAACCAGCTCACCCTGTTGAACATGCCCAGTATAAGCCCCAAGGGACATATGGCCCTGCAAAAGGGCCTAAGATTTACTGAACTCCACAATATGAGCAGAATGAGCAAGGTGAGTTTACTGAAAAAGAGTGCCCCAATAATACTTCTTAGCCCTGCATCAAGGGCGATAAGCGGCAACCCAGCCTCAAGCGTGCCCGCAGGGCAAATGAACTTACAAAACCATGTCTGGCCAAATCCTGTGGCGTCGGTTACGAAGACAGGAAGAAGCAAAACAAACAGGAAGAGAAATATGTATCTTCCATAAGAAAGCGGCCTCCAAAAGGGCAATTTGGGCAAACGTATAAATTTGAACAAGACATCCTGAAAGAGGCCGAATGGACAAAACCAGGCACATGGCATCCTGCCCATAAGGGCACCGATCATCCCTATGGACCCAATAACATACAACCCCAAGTCAGGCCGCCCAAGTTGGAGATTCATCTTGAGGGAGGCCAGAACATTTTGAAGCGCTCCCAGAGGACACGATGAGATGGCAGCAGGGCAGGAATAACAGTTAAGACCTGGAAAACAGACATGTTTAAGAGGCCCTGTGTAAATAGGATTCGAGGGAGTGATCCAGAGCCTACAGTTGGCGACAAGGGCTGAAATAAGCTGAATAAACCGCCTTAAACGTTCCATCAACCAATTCCAATGCAACTCAGACAGATGGTGATGCCCTTTTGGTAGACATTGCCCGCCTCACCAAGGACCAAACCAGTGAGAAAAAGGAGGAAAAACAGTATAAATAGAAATAGGGGTAGTCGATTTTTCATAACTTTTGCCTTACTGAAGATACCTTCTGGCCAAGCGAGCTTTTTTTGTCCCGCCTGTCGTCTATCTTGATGACTGTATAAACCCTCTTTACCTCATGAACCCAAAGGGCTTGGTGCATCTCATGTGCAAGGGCAAACAATTCGTCAATTTCTCCTTGAACCACAGTACCCATGTCGTGAAGTTCAAAATCGAGGCCTGATCCTTCCACGATTTTGACGAGGCTGGCCACATATCCAGACAGGCTTGTTTGCCCTGTACCAATAGGGACAATACTTATTTCCATCATAGCCATTTAAGTTAACCTCTGGATTTAAAACCGGTCTTTGAATCGTTTTTCAAGGCTTGAACAAGGCCCGGTCCTGACAGGAAGACCAGAAATCTGTTTTTTGGATATCTGTTCAATCACTGATTCTTAAGGATTATACAAAAAAGGAAGCCCAAAAAGGTTTGAGGTCAAGAGCTGATTTCAGAAAATGGAGGCGGCGCCCGGATTCGAACCGGGGAATAACGGTTTTGCAGACCGTCGCCTTAGCCACTTGGCTACGCCGCCTCAGACGGATTCAGTTCATTAACATATAGAGCCTTTTTTGACAAGGCCAAAGGTCTCAAACATTGATGTTCATAGCCCTCAAACCGTCCACAAGTTCCTGGAACTGCTCAGGATAAAGAGACTGAGGACCATCCGACAGGGCCTTTTCAGGATGTGTATGAACTTCAAGTATGAGCGCATGAACACCCATGGCTGCGGCAGCCCTGGCAAGGGGTATGACTTGGTCTCTTCTGCCTGCTGCATGGCTTGGGTCAACGACCACGGGCAGATGGCTTTCTTTTCTCATATAGGGGATGGCATTTACATCAAGTGTGTTTCTGGAATGCCTGGTAAACGTTCTTATACCCCTTTCACAGAGTAAGACTTGGTTGTTTCCCTCAGACATTATATATTCTGCAGCCATAAGAAACTCATCCATAGTGGCCCACATGCCCCTTTTCAAGAGAACCGGCTTTGAGGCCTGGCCAGCCCTCCTGAGCAGCCTGTAGTTTTGCATATTCCTTGTGCCTATCTGTATGATATCGGTGTAGTCCTCGACGAGGTCACATACTTCATGATCCGTGGCTTCAGTAACGATATAAAGTCCTGTCTCTTCCCTGACCTTAGCAAGGATTTCAAGGCCCTTTTCTCCAAGCCCTTGAAACGAATAGGGCGAAGACCTTGGCTTGAACGCACCCCCCCTAAATAGCTTGGCACCCGATTCCTTGACGGCATGAGCTATCTCTATAGCCTGATTCTCAGACTCGACGGCACAGGGCCCAGCCATGAGTACGAGCCTGTTGCCCCCTATCTCCACGGAACCTTCACCCTCGCCCAGGGTTATTACTGTATCTTCTGGCCGCATCTCCCGGCTAACAAGCTTATAGGGCTTGGATACCGGTATCACGTCCCTTACCCCTGGCAGGTCAAGGAACATGGCAGGGTCCACGGGCCCCTTGTTTCGCAGTACCCCTATGGCAGTCCTTTCTCCTCCAGGTATGGGTTTTGCCTCCCATCCATGGTCTTCGATACGCTTGATTACTGCGTCGAGGTCGCTGGAAGTGGCCTCTTTATGCATGACTATGAGCATCTAATGCTTCCTCCAATAAAAAAGCTTCTTGGCCAGCCTCGACTACGCTAAGACCGGCAAGAAGCTATCATATATTATCAGATCAGTTCTTTTACGTGGACGGCTTTGCAGAAGTCGAATCAGCCTTTTTCGTTTTCTTGTCAGCAGGGCTCTTGGCCTTGGTGTCAGCCTTTTTTTCAACACCACTGTTCTTCTTCCCTGCATAATCTGTTACATACCATCCAGAACCCTTTAAGTGGAATGATGACTGGGAAATAAGCTTTTTCATCTTTCCACCACATGCCTCACACACTTCAAGGGGTGGATCCGTGATCTTCTGCCAATTTTCCACAATATTCCCACAAGACTCGCACTGATACTCATATATGGGCATAGTATCAACCTCCTTCAAACAATAACTGTTGCCGCTTCTTTACTTTGAAAAAAATCTATTATGTCTCCAAGTCCTGAAATGGGCACCTTGGAAAGGATCTCATTGGTGAGACCATGGACCTTTTCTTCCTCTGCGGCCTTGTCTTCCTTGCTTATAAGACATTCAAACTTGGCGAACCTGGTTATGTGAACAAGCTCATGAGTCATAATATAAACCAGAAAGGGGCGAAGAACTGATTCCTTTCCTCCTGTAGCCTTTAGCACCCTGTGATCGTAAACCTGAATGGTGTAGAGGTCCCTGTAATCGGTACCAGAATCCTTCTGGCAAAATCTTTTACCATATTTCATGAGATGGGCATATACCCCCTCAGGGATATCAATGGTTCCGGTATCTTTTAACGTCTTGACCTCATAGGGATTTCTCACCCAATAATCAGTGGTGAGATGAAAGAAATTACTTATTATGTCTTCTGCAACCATAACTGCCTTTTCAAGCAGCTGAATATGGGACGGCAGAAAAAAATCCCTTGACCCAAAGCTACGGCAATACATTTCGGCCTTTTATCAATCAGTATTGGAACCATGTTTTCAATATGTAAAATTAGTTGCGGCCATGAAACGTGTCAAGTCAAACAAGCACGGCATGACAACTAGTCTTTATCAGGTTCGACGCATCTGATTTACCCCCGTCCATCACACACGATCGAGGCAATAGGGCAGAGCTGTTTCTTTAAGATCAACAATAATCCACAGAACCAGAAACCACACTGGTAAGACGGCCATCACTCCAGTTTTTTACTAAAAGACGGCCTTTGGGGTCCAAGCCGGTTATGATCCCCCTACACTCACCAGAATCTCCACGAAATTTCACCATCTTCCCTATGGAGCTCGATGCCTCCTCCCATTGCCTGTAGATGGCCATTCGTGCCTTTTTTTCTCTCACCTTGCATAAAATGTGATCCAATTCTCGAGCTATCTTGTCTACAAGCTCCAGCCGGCGTACATGGATGCCATGTTCTGAAAGCGTTGTCGCCTTCTGCCTGAGAGGCTGTGAAAACTGGGAAGCATCTCCATTAAGGTTTATTCCAATGCCTATCACGACCGCCTTCATCTCTGGAGTCAGCCTGGACTCGCAAAGTATCCCTGACACCTTTTTGCCATGAAGCAAGACGTCATTAGGCCATTTGATGGAAAGATCTGGCGCTCCAATGGAATCCAGGGCCCTAAAGACGGCAAGACCAGCAAAAACAGTCATGGAAGGAATAGAGCTTGCCTCCAACCCTGGATGAACTACAAAGGAGGAGAAAAGATGGTCACCTCTTCCTGAATCCCATCTTCTACCCTTGCTCCCCCGGCCCCTTGTTTGCCTGTCTGCCATTACGACAAGGCCAGCCTTTTCAATGAGTGCATCTGTGTCAAGACAGAGGGAATTTGTGGATTCCACCTTTTCCAAATGCAACAGGAACCGACCTGCATAGGTACGATTCCTGTTTAACGTTGTCATATTGGGTAAAGAATGCTGCACCATGCTATTCTGGCCTTGTTGTGTTCGTATGGTCAAGAAAAGGCCAGGGGCGAAATGGTTAGCGACCCTTCAGCCACACTTCATAGTTTTTTTAGCACAAACAACAACTGCCCTTCCTGAACCTGATCGTTCAACTTGACAGCTATCTCCTCCACGTGGGCATCAAAGGGGGCCATTATAGCATTTTCCATCTTCATGGCCTCAAGATTGGCAATTTCCTCGCCCTGGTGGACGATATCACCGACCTTGATGGTCCCGCGGTCTGGATTGCCTATGCGCCATACGTTCCCGTTAATTGGTGCACCAATCTCCTCCTCGCCACTGGCCATTCTGATCTCCACCTTTTGTGCCCTTGGTGTTTCCACCTTGTACACGTTGGTCTTGTTGTTGATCTTCATGACGACATGTATCAAGCCATCATGTTCCGCACCCACAGACAGCAGCTCTATACAATAGGGTTTGCCCCAGAGCTCAAATTCGACCTTGTCCCCTGGATTCTTGAGGCCTTCCCGCCACACGTCTGTGGGAAGCACAAGGGGGCTTTCGCCATATTTTTCCCTGAAATCTATATAACTTATGGTGTCCTTTGGATGCATGAGATAGAGGGTGAACTCCTCATCAGTGGGCCTTCGTCCAAGGGTGACACCCAAATCGTTCCTGATCCGCTCAAGATCATCATGTTTCAGCGACTCAAGGGGTGAGGAATCATCCCGTTCCTTGATCTTTTCCTTCCATTCGTCCCCAAAGGTGCTCTCATATACCCAATCGGCTGGCCAGCCCAAAGGCAGCCTGCCATAGCCACCAAGGATAAGGTTTTTGAAGTCCCCAGGGGCATTCCTGAAAAGCTG
This sequence comes from uncultured Thermodesulfatator sp., assembly GCA_964581255.1. Classification (GTDB taxonomy): domain Bacteria; phylum Desulfobacterota; class Dissulfuribacteria; order Dissulfuribacterales; family QOAL01; genus QOAL01. The sequence goes on along the minus strand of CAZOMT010000010.1, from coordinate 147,929 downwards.
CAGAAGTTCCTTCTGTTCTTCTGGCTCCATGGAATCAAAATCTTGTCCCTTATCCTGGACGAACTTGGTCAGAAGGTCAATTATGTGCTGAACACCTGAAGCTCCAAGCTCTTTTTCGTATTTGTTTATGATGCCACTACAGGTAACCCAGGTAATCTGTGAACCTGGTGTCACATCGAAATATTTCACTATCTGGTTATAGAGAGACATCAACTGGAGTATGGCTGGCATCAGGTGCAAAAATCCACCCTTTTGGGCCTGCTCAAAGGAGCTGGGAAAGGCGCCGCCTGGCATACGGTGAAATGTCACCTGATGATCAAAACCCTTGAATGGCGATTCTGCCCATTCATATTGGCCTATCCAGTCCCGAATCTTTTGAACCGCCTTAACTGCCATCTCACGGTTGAGTACCACCTTTATACCCGACTCCTCGAGATAGCTCTGGAGTGCAAGGATAGGGGCCTGACCGTAAAACCTGGTGAGGGAATCCTCTTCTGCATCCAGCACCTTGGCTCCAGCCTCTGCGGCTGCCAAAAGTGCTGGCATAGCCAGACCATCCGTGGCATGCCTGTGATATTGTATCACGAGATCAGGGTATTTTTGCTTGATGGCATCCACGAGGCTCCTGATGCGTTTGGGGCTGCCAACGCCTGCCATATCCTTTATACAAAGGACTATCTCGTCAGTTCCTGAACACAAGGACACAATATCATCCACAACACCAAGATAGTATTCGTTGGTGGTCCACTCTGCCTGAGTAAAGGATATGGCTGGTTGAAAGAGCCTGCCTCGTTTCATCACGATCTCGGCAACTGTGCGCATGTTTCTGATATCATTCAGAAATGAAAAACAGCGCCACACGTCTATGTCCACCCTCTCCACCACGTATTCAATAACGTTTTTGGGATAGGGCCTGTATCCCCATAGGTTGGTTTCTCGTATCAGGGTTTGAAGCAGCACGCTCGGCATCTGTTTTCTGAGAAGCTCGATCTCCTCAAAGGGGCTTTCCTTCCTATTCATTATGCCCACGTGCCATCTTGCTCCACCATGGCATTCTGAGCTGAACAACAACATATCTTCGTAAAAGGGGCAAAGTGTGGTCAGATCGTATATCCTGTGGCGGTTTTTGAAGTCTGACTGACCGGCATCCCTCATACCAGTACAAGTGAGGGCAACCCCATCAAGTCCTCTCAAAATCTTGACCATCTCTGCCGGGGTCATTCCCGGCCTGATCCAGTCTTCTTTTCTTATGTTGGCTGCATCCATGATTACATCCACTCCTGTGGGCCAAGGGCCGTTATTTCAGCTACAAACTTTGCTATCTTCAAGACCTCATCCTGGCTGTCTGTTTCCCTGAAGGATGAAACAAGCTCATCCAGATGGTTCTCTATGAATCTCGTGGAAAATTCCCCCCTCTTGAAGGCTTCATGCCTAATAATGCTCAGAAGAAGGGGTGCCAGTGTCTTTACTCCCTCCACCCTGAAATTCCTACTCAAGGTCCTGTCCATCACCTTTATTGCGCCATCTCTGGTGCGTCCGCTGGTCATCAGAAGCATGAGAAGGGAATCATAGTAGGGAGGGATATCTGCACCTTCATAGACACCGGTTGCCACCCTGACTCCAGGGCCTGTGGGCACTTGAAGCCTGGTTATGGTGCCAAAAGAAGGGCTGAAAGTCTTGGGGTCCTCAGCGTTTACCCGCACTTCAAGTGCCCATCTGTTCATGTGGATCTTTTCTTGTTTCAGAGCAAGTTCCTTGCCTTCCACCACATCGATCATAAGGCCAACGATGTCAAGGCCTGTTATCAATTCAGTCACCCCGTGTTCCACTTGCAACCTGGTGTTTACTTCAAGGAAATAGAACTTCTTGGTGGCACTGTCGAAGATGAACTCTACTGTCCCAGCAGTGTTGTAGGCGATTTCCCTCATGAGCCTCACGGCTGTAAAACAGATCTCATGGCGGATATTCTCATCGATTGAAGGGGAAGGGGCCTCTTCTATGATTTTCTGATTACGCCTCTGGAGGGTGCATTCCCTTTCGAATAGATGAAATACGTTTCCAAAGTTGTCTGCCACGATCTGTACCTCGATGTGGCGCCCCCTTTCGATGTATTTCTCTGCAAGAAGCACATCGTCGTCAAAACTCTTCTTGGCTTCAGATTTCGCCTGTGCAAGGGCCATTGGAAGCTCGGATGCGTCTGAGACCTTGACCATACCCTTGCCACCTCCCCCTGCTGCCGCCTTGATCATGATGGGATATTCTATGGATTCCCTCTCCATCCACTCCAATATCTGGTCTACATCCTTTACATCACTAATGCCTGGGATGGTGGGGACGTTGGCCTTTTGAGCCAATCGCTTGGCCTCTATCTTGTCTCCCATCATACGGATGACCTTTGGATCTGGCCCCACCCATTTGAGACCGCTGTCAATGACCATCTGAGCAAAATCTGCATTTTCTGCAAGAAAACCCCATCCAGGATTTACGGCATCGGACCTGGTTTGATGGGCCGCCTCAATAATCTTTTCCATATTCAGATAGGATTCTATTGGAGGGGCATCGCCAATATTTACTGCCTTGTCTGCCATCATCACATGGTAGGAAAGCCTGTCAGGGGTGCTATACACGGCCACGGTAGGGATACTCCTGTCTCTGCAAGTATGCATGATACGGACAGCAGGAACCCCTCTGTTGGCTATCAACATTCGTTTGATTGTTTCTGCCATGATTCAAACTCCTTTTTTAGCCTCAGCTCTGCAGCATTCGTTCAGCACACAGTTTGGAGCCGCAGGATTATTGTTGCAGATTCCGTTCATTTTTTGTACTGAACTTTGTATAGGGTGGGCTGTTCGGCTTATTCAAAAATCAGGAAAGCAGCTGAACGGCCATCCTCGTTCTTCGGCCAAGCAGTTTCCCGTTGTTGTGGAATGAACCTTCACATGAAGGCCTTCCATAAAATGGCGCCTTCATAGGCATGGTTCCATAAACCTGTTATTTTTTAGGCTGAATTTTACTGGAAGAACAGGTTACTCTAAGAATGCGTAGGTTTCAAGCATGCGGACTAAAATACCAGCTCTAAAAAAGAAGCTGGTGGGCGGTACTGGGTTTGAACCAGTGACTTCCACCGTGTGAAGGTGGCACTCTCCCGCTGAGTTAACCGCCCACGCGCAAGTAGATTAGCTCAGAAGTGGATATATTTCAACATTGGAAAGTTCAAGTGGGATCAGAGGTAGTGTTTGAAAGTATACAAAATGGGCAGGGAGTCGTCTTCTTGGATTCCATCAGGCAGAATGGTGAAGACAACCAATCCTATCTATTCGATGCTCCAGAAAAGATACTTGAGATAAACTTGGCCGATGATGTTGTCCGTTTCTTCTCGGAAATCGAAGCCTCTCTTTCAAAGGGTTACTATGTAGCAGGCTGGTTTTCCTATGAATTGGGCTACCTGTTTCATGAACCATTGAAATATCTCTTGGAAAGGAGGAAGCCTTGCATTCCTCTTGCCTGGGCAGGTATCTACAGGAGACCAAAGATCATACAGGCAGGTACCCTTATATTCGATCCAGCCATTGCCTCCACAGATTTCCTCCCACAAGGCCCCAAGATAAAGCTTGATGTCTCAAGGGGTGAATTCAAGAAAGCAATCCAGAAGATCCATGAACATATTAAAAGGGGAGAGACATATCAGGTCAACTATACCATAAGAGGGCTTTTCGACTTCAAAGGCAAGGGAATAGATCTTTACGCGCAGCTCAGAAATAGCCAAAGGGTGCACTATGGTGCCTTTTTGAGGGCAGGAGCCCTGGAAATCCTATGCCTGTCGCCAGAACTCTTTTTTAAGAAAAGGGGAGAAAAGATATGGTCAAAGCCCATGAAAGGCACCATTTCCAGGGGATCTGACAGTGCCAAAGACAGGGAGCTTGAAAAATTTCTTCGGGAGGATGAGAAAAACAGGGCTGAAAATGTGATGATAGTGGACCTTATCAGGAATGACCTTGGCATGATTTGCCGTGAAGGCACCGTAAAGGTCCCTGAATTGTTTACTATAGAGAGATACGAGACCTTGTTTCAGATGATTTCCAGGGTGGAAGGGCGCATCAAGGAGCCGTTTTCCTGGCTCAACTGCTTCAAAGCACTCTTTCCTTGCGGCTCAATCACTGGTGCCCCAAAAATGAAAACCATGGAGATAATTGCAAGCCTGGAAACGTCACCAAGGGGGATCTATACAGGTGCAATAGGCTTCATCACCCCTAATGGGGATGCATGCTTCAATGTGGCCATAAGGACCATCATGCTGAGAGATGGAATAGGCGTACTGGGTATAGGTTCTGGCATCACCATCTATTCTGATCCAGACAGTGAATATGAAGAAACCCTCCTCAAGGCCCAGTTTCTTGGCCCTGAATGCATCTTGGAAAAGGGCACTGTTTAGATGATGAAAGATTTCTACCTAATAGAAACGATTCTTTGGCGGCATGGCACCAACGCACGTGGGCAGCCGTTGGGATTCAAGCTCCTGGATCTCCATCTCGAACGACTTCGGAAATCAGCTTCATATTTTGGCTTTCCGTATCGGGAAAGAGAGATCATTCAGACACTTCATGAGCTGTCAAGGGCTCTAAAAAAGGGGCCGGAAAAGGTAGCACAAGACCAAAAGGTGAGGTGCACTCTCGATTCCTGTGGAGACTTCGCCATCACCCACGTGGAAGCGATACCCAAGATCGAGACCCCAGTGAAAATCGACATATCCAAAGTGACAGTGAACCCAAAAGACCCCTTTCTCTACCATAAAACAAGCCGCAGGGAGCTTTTCGACAAGGAAAGGATGCGGCTTGTGGAGCAAGGACTCTTTGACACCATATTCCTGAACAGACAAGGGGAACTCACTCAGGGTACCATCACCAACTTGTTTGTTGAAGACAGGAGAGGAATGCTCTTAACACCTCCAGTGGATTGTGGGCTCCTGCCAGGAACATTGAGGCAGGCACTTATCCGACAAGGCAGGGCGAAGGAGCTTATCCTCACCATGGATCACCTCTTGAATGCAAACTCGATCTATGTGGGCAATTCAGTCAGGGGATTATTGCCGGCAAGGCTTATAACTCGATAGTATCCCCTGGCTCCATCACCTCCAGGTTGGCCTCAATGTGATGGGCCTTTAACTGCCTTTTGAATTCCCCCACAGTGCCTGTAAGAGCAGGAAATGTGCCGTAATGCATAGGGATTATGACCTTTGGATCCAAAAGTTTGCATGCATAGGCTGCCTCCCTGGGCCCCATCACATAGTGATCGCCTATGGGTATCATTATTATTGACGGGTGATAGAGTGTGCTCAAGATGGCCATGTCACCAAAAAGCGCCGTATCACCAGCATGATACAGCTTGAGGCCGTCTTCCAGGGTTATGATGAAACCTGCAGCTTCCCCTGCATATACAAGTTCCTGGCCCTCCTGAATGGAGGAGCTGTGAATGGCTGCCACCATCGTGATATTGATGCCCTTTGTGGAATAACTTCCCCCTATATTCATGCCTGTGACATTGGGAAAACCCTTGGCCAACAAGTATTGCTGGATTTCATGAATCGCCACTATCTCTGTTGCTGAAGAGTTGACCATTTCCATACAGTTTCCAATGTGGTCTCCATGCCCATGGGTAATCAGGATGAGATCTGCAGACGTGTCCTCTTTGGCATTGTCTGGAGCCGAGGGATTGTCCAACCATGGATCGATCCAAATCTTCAGCCCCTCCTTTGTGGTAATCCTGAAAGCTGCATGACCAAAAAAGGTCAGGTGATTCCTTTTCGCCATCTTTTTCCTCCAGCTGCGTTCTTTTATGTTGTGCTACCCTGTTAGATATCCTCTGGTCCTATGTCAAGTTTTTCAAAGATCCTTTGCTCCATGAGCCGGGTCTGCAAATACAATTCGTTAATCCGTTCTTTGGCTCGACGGTCTTTGCCATATCTTTCCACCAGATCTGAAAATCGTTCCTCAAGGCTCACTATCCTCGTGTGCATGACCCTTTTGTCTGCATAGTTTACCACAAGTTCCTCGTTCAGGCCCTTTAGGTTTTCAAGTGCTGGCCTCAAAAAGACATGTTGCCGAATTACTTCTCCAATCTTGTCATATCCCATGGCCTCAAGAAGTCTGGCTCCCATTTCAGCGTGGTCCCCACCATGTCTTAATGCCTTCATCTTGGCGACATCATGCAGAAGGGCCCCAGCCCTTATCAAGTCTATATCCAATTTATATCCAGTTCTTAGAAGGTTATATGCAATTTTGCAACTTACGCTTGAAACTTTTACACAGTGCCTGATAATGTGGATAGGTACCTTTTCCTGGTGCAATATCTTTAGACATGCCTTATTGTCCAATGAACCCATGGATAGAATATGCCAAAAGTGAAACTGTATTACAATAATAACAACGAAACCTACAATCTCGTCAAAAGGGCAGGGAGGAAAAATCGAAGATGAAAAGATTGAGAAAGTATCTCGACAAGCCCTTGAACTTGGAAAGGGCATCAGACACGGCAGCACTTTCACAGTGGGCCATTTCCTTACGCTACGCACCTGATGTGCCAGAAGATTTCGATGAGTTCGAATTTGGCCTGGACTATCAGGGCGAACAGGATGTAGCCTTTGTCGTAACTATAGAAAAGGGTGAAATCAAACGAATGATGTTTGGAAGACCCAAGGAAGAAAATCCAGAGATCCTGCTTCCCATGGATGATGCCACCATAGCAGATCTGATGGCGAAAAAGGGGAAAGATATCCTTGCATTTTTCGATTTTGTGACCTCGAAATAGCCACTGACTTAAAAAAGGGAGGCTGAAGTCGTGATTGAAACAGGCATGAAGGCACCCGACTTTGAATTGCCAGATGCTACTGGACGAAAGGTAAGGTTATCTCAATTCAAGGATAAATGGGTGGTGCTCTATTTTTATCCCAGGGACAACACGTCTGGCTGCACCAAGGAGGCCTGCGATTTTACTGAGCTAAGGCCAGAACTTGAATCCCTGGACGCGGTTGTCATAGGCGTCAGCCCAGATTCTCAGGCATCACATAAAAAATTCATTGCAAGACACGGCCTGGACATCATACTTCTATCAGACCCTGACAAGAAGGTTCTCAAGGCATACGGGGCGTGGGGCAAAAAAAAGAATTACGGCAGGGAATATGAGGGCGTGATTCGGTCTACTTTCATCATTTCACCAGGCCAGGAAGTCTCCGCCGTCTGGAAAAATGTCAGGGTGAGAACAAAACGTAAGGGCAAGGAATTTCGCCACGCAGACGCAGTGAGGGAAAGGCTGCTTGAGCTTCAGAATAAAAAGGAGCGGTGAGTTGAGGACCCATTTTGATTGTTTCCCCTGTTTTTTGAAGCAGGCTTCCCGTACAGGAAAGATTCTAGGAATGGATGAGCGTGCCATCTGGCAACTCTTGAAAAGGGCAGGGGGCATTTTGTCAGAAATGGATGAAAAATTGCCTCCTCCTCAAAATGCAGTGGCTATCTATGACATGATTTCTGAGTGCAGTGGCAGCCCAGACCCCTTCAGCCAGATCAAGAAAGAAAGCACCATTCATGCCCTGTCCCTCTATGAAGAGCTCAAGAAAAGGATAGAAGACCACCACGACCCTTTAGAGGCAGCTATAAGATACGCTGCCTGCGGAAATGTCATAGATTATGGCGTTGGCTCGACTTACGATATCCGGTCCGAGCTAGAAACGGTTTTGGAGCAGGATTTTCATGTCTGGCAATATGAATATTTTCTTTCAAGGCTTCAAGAGGCCACAACGGTCTTGTATCTTGGAGACAACTGTGGAGAGACCGTTTTCGACAGGCTGCTCATAGAAACCTTGGAGAAACCCGTCACTTACGTCGTAAGAGACGGTCCCATCATAAATGACGTGACACTTGAAGATGCTCACCAAGCTGGCCTCGAAAGGGTTGCTTCCCTGATGTCTTCTGGTTGCAGGGCACCAGGTGTGGTACTTGATCAAACCAGTGACCAATTCCGCCACGTTTTTGAAAAGGCCCCTCTTATAGTAAGCAAAGGGCAGGGGAATTTCGAAACCCTGTGCGACGAGCCAAAAGAGATCTTTTTTCTGTTTAAGATAAAATGCAATGTGGTAGCAGCTTATCTAAATGCGCCCCTTGGTTCCATGTATTTTGGTTGTGTGCGCCAATCTATGGGCAATTGACTAAAGGCCCCTTTTAAAAACAGCGTTACTGTAAAAGCAAATTGGCCCCGGATTTGCTTTATATTTTTCATTAGCAGGAACCAACATATCTTCACACCTGTAAAAAGACACTTTGCCCTGTATTGACCTGTAGGTTGCGACTCAAGAACAGCATTGGCGCAGGTTCTCCTGTTTCATAATCTATTATGATATCAAGGAAAACATTGCATCATTCTTGAAATTCTCATTGGGAGTAATTAGTATGAAACACACTTGTTGGAGAAGATCGGATATTTCCCAATATGGTAATCAATTCTCATTGACTGTCCTTGTAAAAATCAAAACATAACTAGAGATATCAGTGGAGAAGGCATACCTCTATCCGTGCTACTGATTGCTGAAACGAGCCAAAAAAATACAGGGAAGTTCTTGCTCTTTTTTCAGGAATCGAGGTCAAACCAATACTAAGGAAGTAAAAAAATGGAAAACCCGACAAACAAACCCTGTGATTTTATCATATTTGGAGCCCTTGGGGATCTTGCAAGGCGAAAGTTATTGCCATCGCTTTATCATCTGGAGCGTTCCAAGCTCCTTCACCCGGATACAAAGATCATAGCAGTGGCCAGAAGAGACGAAACTTCTGACTCCTTCAGACAAAGGATGTCCGAAGCACTGGAAAAATTCCTAGACTGGGACATCGATCCGGAAATATGGCAGCGGCTTTCTGCCAGAATGGAATATGTAAGGATCAATATGGAACTGCCAGGGGATTATGACCGATTCCATGATGTTCTGGACACTGAAAAAAGGGTGAGTGTCAATTATTTTGCTGTCCCGCCTGCCATCTATGGAAAGATTTGCAAGGGCCTTGCTGCTTCAGGCATGATCAATAACGCCACGAGGGTGGTACTGGAAAAGCCCATAGGCAGCGACTACGCCTCATCTGTTGAAATAAACGATACAGTGGCGGAATTTTTCCAAGAGAACCAGATCTACCGGATTGATCATTATCTCGGAAAGGAGACGGTTCAGAATCTCCTGGCCATTCGCTTTGCCAACTCCATATTTACCACAAACTGGGATCACAACACCATTGACCACGTTCAGATAACAGTTGCAGAAGAGGTTGGCATAGAAGGACGGTGGGGTTATTTCGACAAATCGGGCCAACTGCGGGACATGGTCCAGAACCACCTTCTCCAGATATTGAGCCTGATCGCCATGGAGCCTCCTGTAAAACTCGACGCTGACAATATAAGGAGTGAAAAGCTCAAGGTTTTAAAGGCCCTGAAGCCAATAACCATCGACAACGCCGACACTAAAACTGTCAGGGGCCAATACACCGCTGGCTTTCTCAAAGGTGGCCCTGTACCAGGATACAACGAGGAAGACGATGCTCACCATGAGAGTGCAACAGAGACATTTGTGGCCCTCAGGGTGGACATAGACAACTGGCGATGGGCTGATGTGCCTTTCTATCTCAGGACTGCCAAGCGCATGCCCACCAAGCTGTCAGAAATTGTGATAGTATTCAAACAGTTGCCCCACAACATATTCAGCAAGAGTTACAAAAAGCTTCCTCCCAACAAGCTCATAATAAGGCTCCAACCCCATGAGGGCATTGAAATCATGATGTTGAACAAGGTGCCGGGCATAGCAGAAGGAGTGAAGCTCCAGCAGACCATGCTTGATCTGAGTTTTTCAGAGGTCTTCAAAATAGAACGCATTCCAGATGCTTATGAACGGCTCCTGCTCGAGGCCATGCGCGGCAATCAAGCCCTTTTTGTGAGCAGGGAGGAGGTGGAAGAGGCATGGAAATGGATCGATTCCATCCAGGACGCCTGGGCAGAGATGAACGAGCCTCCCAAGCCCTATCCAGCTGGCACATGGGGGCCGGTAGCAGCCGTCACCCTGCTGGCAAAAGATGGCAGAGAATGGGAGGAATAGACCTTGAGCCATAGTAATGTGAGATGGTTTAAGTTCTCGAGCCAAACGCATCTCATCCAAGAACTTTCTGGCAAGATCACATCTCTACTTGATATAAGCATCAGAGAAAAGGGAAGGGCAAGCCTCGTGGTTTCTGGAGGCTCCACTCCTGTACCTTTATTTGAAGAGCTTGCCAGGCAGGAAATCGATTGGTCCAGGGTGTACATTACCCTTGCTGACGAAAGATGGGTGCCTCCCTCCCACAATGACAGCAACGAAGGATTGGTGAGGCGACATCTCCTGAAGGAAAGGGCACAAAAGGCGATATTCGTAGGTCTTTACACAGGTGCCAAGGACGCAAAACAGGGTGAAAAGGAATGTGAAGAACGGGTGCGGACCATAGGGCCGCCTTTCGACTTGTTGATTCTTGGCATGGGAAGTGATGGACATACTGCGTCTCTTTTCCCAGGTGCCGATAACCTCGCAAGTGCAGTAAACCTTGAATCGGACCGTGTGTGCATGGCCATCAGCCCTGCGGATGCGCCACATGAGAGGATGACCTTGACCCTGCAAGCCCTTTTGAAGTCGAGGAACATCTTTCTTCACATTACAGGCGAGGAGAAAATACAGGTGCTCCAAAAGGCCCTATCACAAGGCCCCGTGGAACAGATGCCAATTCGTTTCGTTTTGTCTTGTGCAAAGGGGCCGGTAAACATCTACTGGGCTCCTTGACCCTTCCTGGGAGCTTGCCCATTTAGAGGAAATTATGAATCAAAGAGTTAAAAAGGTAACCGAGCGTATAATTGAAAGAAGCAAGAAGAGCCGAAAGGATTACCTCAGGCAGCTTGAAGAAGACCGGAAATACTGTGACAACAGACCTGTGCGCCACTGCCTTCCATGCAGCAATCTTGCCCATGGTATGGCAGCATGTGAGAAGAAGGATGTACTCAAGAGCCAAAAGGTGGCGGACATAGGTATTATCACCTCTTACAACGAGATGCTTTCAGCCCACCAACCCTATGAAACCTATCCAGCCCTCATTAAGGACGCAGTAGCTCAGGCAGGAGGGGTGGCACAGGTCGCAGGAGGGGTGCCAGCCATGTGCGATGGTGTTACCCAGGGAGAACCTGGTATGGACCTGAGCCTTATGAGCAGGGACGTGATAGCCATGTCGGTTGCCATTGCCCTTTCCCACAACCTCTTTGACGGCGTCTTACTCCTTGGCGTTTGCGACAAGATCATGCCCGGGCTTTTGATGGGCGGGCTTCAATTTGGACATCTACCCATGATATTAGTCCCTTCAGGGCCAATGCGCACAGGGATTGCCAACCGTGAAAAGGCCAAGGCAAGAGAACTCTTTGCCCAAGGCAAGATCAGCCGTGAAAAAATGCTTGAGGTAGAGACCAGGGCCTATCATAGCCCTGGCACCTGCACGTTTTATGGGACTGCCAACAGTAACCAGCTCCTGGCCGAAGTAATGGGCCTGCACCTGCCAGGTTCTTCGTTTGTACATCCAGATACGGAACTACGCAGGGCCTTAACCTGTGCAGCAGCTAAAAGGGTGGTAGAGATCACAAGATTTGGGGATGAATACACACCCATTGGGAGGCTCATCAGCGAGAAAAATATTGTAAATGGCATGGTGGCACTCCTTGCCACAGGAGGATCCACCAATCAGACCTTGCACCTTGTTGCAGAAGCCCGGGCAGCTGGAATAAAGATAAACTGGGACGACTTTTCAGACCTTTCAGATGTGGTGCCTCTGTTGGCCAGGATCTATCCCAACGGGCCAGCTGATATTAATGGCTTTCAAAGGGCTGGGGGTATGGCTGTTCTCATCGGGGAACTCCTGAAGGGGCAATACCTCCATTCAGATGTTTATACTGTGGCTGGTAGAGGCCTTGAGCGCTATACCCTTACCCCATCATTGAAAAATGGCAGGCTTCATTACTCAAAAGATCCCCAATCCTCCCTGGACGGAAAGATAATCGCCTCTGTGGACGAACCCTTTGACGCTACAGGAGGGCTGAAGCTGGTATCAGGAAACCTGGGAAGGGCCGTGATAAAGACGTCTTCCCTAAAAGACCGATCTTCGACTGTTGTTGAGGCCCCTGCCATGGTGTTCAACGACCAGCATGAGCTACTCGATGCCTTTGAACAGGGCAGGCTCAACAGGGACCTTGTGGCCGTACTCAGATTCCAGGGCCCGAGGGCCAACGGCATGCCTGAACTTCACAAGGTCATAACGCCCCTTAGCATCATAATGGACAGGGGCTACAAGGTTGCGCTCGTTACTGACGGAAGGCTTTCTGGCGCTTCAGGCAAGGTCCCCTCTGCCATACATCTGAGCCCTGAAGCCTTTTCAGAAGGCCTTCTCGCCAAGGTTCATGATGGCGACATAGTCAGGCTCGATATCCCTGCAGGCCGCCTGGAATTAAAGGTTCCCATGGAGGAGCTTGTGGAAAGAAACTGGCCTCCTATAAACCTGAAGGAGAAAAGACGCGGCATGGCAAGACAGATCTTCGCACCCCTCAGAGGCGTGCTGATGCACGCTGAACAAGGCGCCAGTAGCTGTTTTACTCACGAAATAGAACGCTATAGCCTTGAATCGGAGCAATAGACACTAAAAATAAACCCATCAGGAGTAATCATGAGCCATACTCAATGGAAAATTTCTGCCAATAAGATCCTGGCAGATGGACCTGTAATCCCTGTAATAAAGGTAGAAGAGATAGAACATGCCATTGGCCTGGCTGAAGCCCTGGTTGCAGGTGGAATACGGGTCCTGGAAATAACCCTTAGAACCCCTGTTGCCATAGATGCCATAAGACAAGTGTCTAACGGTGTTAAAGGTGCCATTGTGGGGGCTGGTACTGTAACAACCCCAAAAGAGTTGGATGAGGTTACAGATGCAGGCGCCCTTTTTGCCATAAGTCCAGGTCTGACCCTTCCTCTCCTTGATGCCGCGGTTAACGGGCCTATTGCACTCATCCCTGGTATCTCCACGGTGTCTGAGCTGATGACAGGCCTGGACAGGGGATATGATCATTTCAAGTTCTTTCCAGCAGAGGCGGCTGGAGGAACACGGATGCTCAAGGCGATATATGGCCCGTTTCCCCAGGTCAAGTTTTGCCCCACAGGTGGAATTACCCTGGCCAACATGAAACAATATCTCTGCCTTGAAAACGTGGTTTGTGTCGGAGGTTCGTGGCTTGCTCCAACCGACGCCCTCAAAAAGGGAGATTGGGCACACATTACAACCCTTGCTCAGAGCGCACTTAATGGTATTTGAATCAAGAGATATGAAAAAACTACCCCTTCATAAGACAAGGATAATTTGCACCGTAGGGCCTGCGTCTGATTCTGCCGAAGTCCTCGATAGGATGATCTATGCCGGCATGAACGTGGCCAGGCTCAATTTTTCCCATGGAAGATTTGAAAGCCATGCCCAGACCATCAAAAGGATCAGGAAGGCTTCGGAAAGGATGTCCAGGCCAGTTGCCATAATGGCTGATCTTCCTGGCCCCAAAATGCGCATAGGCGATTTTGACAAAGAGCCTGTCGTCCTTGAAAGGGGGGATGAATTCATCCTCACCACACGAAAGATCATAGGCACCAAAGAGGCAGTATCCATCACCATGATGGAACTGCCCCAGGCAGTTAAAAAAGATGATCTCCTATATCTTAACGACGGCTTGATCCAGCTAAGGGTGAAAGAGGTCAAAGGCGGTGACATCATTTGTGAGGTGGTGGCAGGAGGAGAGCTCCGCTCCAGAAAAGGACTAAACATCCCAGGAATAAAACTAGGCACCAGCGCCTTCACTGAAAGGGATTTTGCATGCATGAAATTTGCCCTGGAAAATGGGGTGGATGCTATCAGCCAGTCATTTGTGGGAACGGCGCAGGACGTCCGGGATGTCAGGGAAGCGGCCCAGGGATTGGGATTTAGCCCCTTTGTGATTGCCAAAATAGAACGTTCGAGCATCATGGACGAGATCGACGCCATAGTGGATGAAGCAGATGGCATCATGGTCGCAAGGGGCGATCTGGGTGTGGAGATCCCCATAGAAAAGATTGCAATAGCCCAGAAATTCATAACCAAAAAGGCCAATGTTAGGGCAAAACCCGTAATAACTGCCACCCAGATGCTACAATCCATGACCCACAATAGGAGACCTACCAGGGCTGAGGCAACAGACGTTGCCAATGCGATATTGGATGGGAGCGATGGTGTGATGCTTTCTGAAGAATCAGCCATGGGAGATTTCCCTGTGGAATCGGTGGAGATGCTAGCAAAGATCGCTGAGGCGACAGAGCCTTTCCTTGAAAGATCCCATTTCCGGATGGCAATGGAAGACCTTGCAAAACGGCAGGATAATGAAATCGTGGATCTCATTGCATCCAGCGTGGACAACATTGTGGATAAGATGGATACAGCAGCTGTTTTCTGCCCCACAGACTCTGGCACCACTGCCAGAAATGTCACGAGGTTCAGGCTGCCATGCTGGATAATGGCGCCGAGCACGAGCATGAAGACATGTCAGGAACTGCTCTTTTCCTATGGAGTTTGGCCCGTTTTCCAGGAGGAAAAACCCATCAAGTGGAGCGAGGATGTCAAACGTTACGTCAAGGAGTATGGACTCAAAGGCAAAGCCGCAATTGTCACCGAAGGGCCTTCCATAATACATCCACACACAGACCACAGGCTCGAGATCATAAGCTTGAAATGACCAGGACCAGAAAAATATATCGTTTAGCTGCATGGTATCCCAAAGAACAAGAAATCTTTTCAAGGCCGAGGCGCATGAAAGGAGTAACCGCAGACATCGTCTTGATGTCTCCAATATTAGTTCTCGAATGCAACAAAGCCAGTGTGTAAGAGAGCAATTTACCGTGAAAATACATCAAAAATTGCACTTTCATCCTCGACGGTGGCGGGTATAAGACTGCCATGAACGTCTTTAGGGGTACCCTGCACGTCCAACAGCAGCTTCCAACATGATAGGAGTAAAAAAATGAGCAACAATTCCAAGGAAAGACAATCTGGGAACATGAATCAAAAGGATATCAATGAACTTAAGAGGGCCTTTGCCTATAACCTCTTCTATAACCAAGGAAAGCCCACAGAGACAGCGACACTTAACGATTACTTCATGGCTGTGGCCCATACCGTCAGGGACCGTATGCAACATCTTTTCATCAATTCTGTTGAAAACATACTGGAAAGGCCTGTCAAGATCGTAAGCTATCTGTCTGCTGAGTTTCTCGTTGGACCCCATCTTGCCAACAATCTCGTAAACCTTGGCATCCATGAGCAGGTTGAGCGGGCGCTTACAGAAACCGGACTTGACCTCAACGAGATAATAGACCACGAGGTGGAGCCAGGGCTTGGAAACGGTGGGCTTGGACGCCTTGCTGCATGCTATCTCGATTCCTTATCCACACTGCAGGTGCCTGCGATTGGTTATGGCATTCGCTATGAACATGGCATGTTTCACCAGATAATCGAAGACGGCTGGCAGAAAGAGCTCAGCGATATGTGGCTCCATTATGGCAACCCCTGGGAGATCAAAAAACCAGAGGTGTGCTTTGAGATAGGTTTTGGCGGGCACACAGAGGCATACACCGATGACGATGGAAATTACCGCATGCGCTGGGTGCCTGCCCGGATGGTGAACGCCGTGGCATATGATACCCCAATTCCTGGCTATAAGGTCAACAATGTGAACATGCTACGGCTTTGGAGCGCAGAGGCTGTGGAATCCTTTGATTTTGAGGAATTTAATATAGGGGATTACTTTGGTGCCATCGAAGAAAAGGTAAAGGCAGAAAACATTTCAAAGGTGTTGTATCCAAATGATGAGCAGTGCCAGGGAAAACAGCTCCGCTTAGAGCAGCAATTCTTTTTCGTCTCTGCTTCCCTGCAAGACATGCTTCGCATTCACCAGAAGAAACACGGCAGCCTGCACAATTTCCATGAAGGCTTTGCCGTCCAACTCAACGATACCCATCCGGCAGTAGCTATTCCTGAACTCATGCGCCTTCTTATGGACATCCATGGCATGGGCTGGGATGAGGCATGGGAGATCACCAGAAATACCATGGCCTACACCAACCACACGCTACTGCCAGAGGCCATGGAGAAATGGCCCCTGGGCCTTTTCGCTTCCCTCCTTCCTAGGCATCTTGAGATCATATTTGAGATCAACCAAAGGTTCCTGGACAAGGTCGAGGAAAGATTTCCAAAGGATGAACAGCGACTGAGACGCATGTCGATAATAGACGAGGAGGGTGGAAGATTCGTACGCATGGCCAATCTCGCTTGCGTTGGCAGCCATGCGATAAATGGAGTGGCTGCCATTCACACCAGGTTGCTCAAAAAGCATACGCTGCGGGACTTTCATGAAATGTGGCCCAACAAGATCAGCAACAAGACCAACGGGGTAACCCCAAGACGATGGATGGTGGTGTCGAATCCAAGGCTCAGCTCCTTGATAACAGATGCCATAGGCGAGAAATGGATAACAGACCTGTACCAACTCAAAAAGCTGGAAGAATTCGTGGAAGATTCCGCCTTCAGGCAGGCATGGCAAAGGGTTCAAGAGGAAAACAAACAGGATATCGCTGCCATGGCATCTGCCAAGGAAGTGAAGGTAGATCCGAAATCAATGTTCGACGTGCAAGTGAAGCGCATTCATGAATATAAACGCCAACACCTCAATGTCCTTCACATCATAACCTTATACAACCGTATGAAGGCCAATCCGAATATGGATTTCGCACCCCGATCCTTTGTCTTTGGCGGCAAGGCGGCGCCAGGTTATTTCATGGCAAAGCTTATCATCAAGCTCATTAATTCAGTTGCAGAGGTCATAAACAACGATAAGTCTGTATCAGACAGGCTCAAGGTCTTTTTCATCCCAAATTACAATGTAAAAACCGGGCATAAGGTGTATCCCATGGCCGATTTGTCAGAACAAATCTCGCTTGCAGGCAAAGAGGCCTCTGGCACTGGTAACATGAAGTTTTCCATGAATGGCGCCCTTACCATAGGTACCCTGGATGGAGCAAATGTGGAAATCAGAGAAGAGGTAGGCCCTGAAAACTTCTTTCTTTTTGGCCTCACGGTTGAAGAGGTAATGGCGCTCAAGGCGTCTGGTTACAGCCCCGGGGACTATTACAATGAGGATACTGAATTGAAACAGGCAATTGACCTCATCGGTTCTGGATATTTTTCTCACGGAGACAGAGATCTTTTTCGCCCCCTGGTGGACTCGCTGCTTTTTCACGACGAATACATGCTCCTTGCCGATTACAGGTCTTACATAGATTGCCAGGACAGGGTGGGGCAGGCATTCATGGACCAGGATAACTGGACGAGGATGTCCATCTTGAATGTAGCCAGGATGGGCAAGTTTTCATCTGACAGGTCCATAAAGGAATACTGCCAGGAGATATGGAATACCAAACCATTTCCCATACAGCCCAAGTGGAAAAAGATCCCAGAGGATGGAATCGTCTTCAAGAAAAAATAGATTTGCTGCGTCCCTTCTGATGGGCATCTCTCAAAAGAGCCATCCTCGATTCCAGTTTTGAAAGGGCAGGATCTTTGTGGCAAAGCAATTGACACTGTCTTTTCAAGATGGTATCAAAGGCTCCAGCGTCAGGATGTGCCGGAGTGGTGGAACTGGTAGACGCGCTGGACTCAAAATCCAGTGGGCCTCGGCCCGTGTGAGTTCGACTCTCACCTCCGGCACCACCAATCTTCAAATCATTGGCTTAATCCCTGTCTATCCCGCCATCCAGCATTCTTGCTATGGGCTTAAACGCCTTACAATTCCTGCACATGTGTATCTTGTTTCTTGGGCTGTTACTCAGGCATTTTTCGCAGAACGTGCCATTGATGAACCAGCAGAGCCTACCTACATTGAACTCCCATGCAGGGCAGCGTTCCCGCACGTCGTCAGAACATTTATTCACCTCCCAGCATGGGTGGAGGGCATCACTTACGCCTGCCATACGTGAGAGGAAAAAATATATCTGCCTTTCTATATGGACGGGGATAGACCTCCAACCTTGCTCGTAACTCGATACCGCCTTGATGGAGGTTCCGAGGAGCTGGGCCATCTCCTTTTGGGTCTTTCCCAGAATCCTTCTGGCTCCTGCAAATTCTTTTTTGTCCATAATCCTCGATTTTAATAAATATCCAAACCCAAGGGCAACCTTTAGTCAACATTAGGTGGTTAATTTTTTGTAGAAAAATAAGTTGACATTTCCTGTTTTCTGGGATATGTGAAAACTATTACTACTACCACATTGTGGTACCATGATTTGTATCGAGTTTGGCAATCCATGGTTTGCTGACTTCGGGAGACAAGAGGAGGTACTTCGGATGAAGAGTCCATTTTCCAAAGGATTTCTATTAACCATGCTTTTTTTTGCTGTTTTACCTGCCCTGAGCGTATGGGCGGCTGAAGAAAAGGACGCGTCTGACAGCAGTCAATGTGTTGCTTGTCATACAGACCTTGAAGAAATGGATGACTATGGGGCCAAGGCCGCAAGCGCTGCTGCTGCGGTGGCTGGCTGAGGTGTCTCGGCGCCCCAGGTGAGGGGACGCGATACCTTTGGCGTGGCCAAAGATTTTTTGGATACACCCCACGGTGAGCTTGGATGCAGGTACTGCCACAAGGGCAAGAATGTCGACGATGAAGAAGAGGCACACGAAGGCATCATAAAGGACCCTTCAGATCCTCAGGGGGGCGGAGTATGCCAGGAATGCCACGAAGACATCACTTCCACCTACAAGGATTCCATGCACTACAATCTCACTGGCATTATGGACATAGTAAAGACCATTTCCAAGCCCCACAAAATGGAAGACACGCTTCTTCCTGCAGCATGGAAGCTTGATTGTGCCGAGTGCCATGCAAGTTGTGGGAGCTGTCATGTGGCATGGCCTCATGTCTCCAAGGGTGGCCTTATCGACAGACACAGGTTTCAAAAGAAGCCACCCATGGAAAAGACCTGCTTCGGATGTCACGGCTCTCGTTTTGCCGGCGAATATGTGGGATTCCTCGGAGAAAATGCTGATGTCCATTATACAAAGGGACAGATGGAATGTTACGATTGTCACAAGGGATCGCAGTTCCATGAGACAAAACCCAAGGGAGTAAAACGTTACTACGCAACAGAAACCCCAAGGTGTGAGGGATGCCACCCAGATGCAGTACCTGGAAGGTCCCAGGTTCCCATGCACAACGCCCATGGTAAAGACGTTTTGGCCTGCCAGGTATGTCATGCAACCACATATTTCAATTGCCAGAACTGTCACGTATCCCTGGATGTGAAGAAAGAGGGTGAGATAAAGGTCATATTTCCATCAGATCCCCTCTATACCTTCAAGATTGGCAAGAACATAGATATAGGACCAAACAATCCATACAAGTACAATCTGGTCCGCCATTCTCCAATGCGCAAGGATTCCCTGGCCTCTTTGAGATATTTCCAGGCCGTGCTCAAGGGCAAACCAGGCCCCGAAGACCTCATTGCCAACTGGGATGCGCTTCCAACCTGGAACTCCGCAGCTGTTCACAGCATACAGAGAAAGACGAGACAGAACCAATCCTGTAACTCTTGCCATGGGGTCAAGAAATTATTCCTTACCAAGGACGACATAAGACCAGAAGATCCCAAGGCCAATTACAAGGTGGTGGCAGAAGTTCCACCAAAGATAAAGAAATAGCGGAACTACCAGGAAAGGAGTGGCCATATGTGCAAGACAATACAAGACAGAACCATCATATTCTTACTGGTACTAACAGCCCTGATGTTGATTGTAAGTGTACCTGTCAGGTCTTTTGCAGGAGGGACATCCCCCCTGGTATCAACAAGCTGGCTGGACAAACACAAATCCGACAAGGCTGTTGTCATCGTGGATGTGAGAACAAGCGCCAACTATGGATTTGCACACATCCCAAATGCAGTAAGCATTCCCTATTCAGAGCTTGAACCCAAGTCCAAGACAGGGCTTTTTGTCATCCCCGATGAAAAACGGATCAACCAGATGTTTCAGCAAGCGGGCATAAACAACAATTCCCACGTAGTGGTTTATGCCCACGGGAACACGGTAAGCGATGCTTCAAAGGCAGGTGCAGCCTATTGGATATTCAAGGCCATGGGACACAAAAATGTCTCCATGCTCAACGGGGGTTTCACCAAATGGACCTTTGAAGGCAGAGTGGTAACCAATACTGCACCCAACAAGAAGGCTGGAAACTTCAAAGCAAAAAGGGACGCTTCCTTAATAGCCGACTTTGACGAGGTCTCAAAGATAGTCAGAAAAGGTGGAGCCGTCCTGATGGATGCAAGAAACTCCATCCAATATTTCGGCCATGAAAAGCGGGCAGACGTAACCTGCTACGGACATATCCCAGGAGCCATCAATCTACCGGCAGACTTTTTGTCAAATGCAGGGATCAACAGGGCACCTGCCACTATCAAGGACAAGAAGGACCTCCAGAAGATGGTGACAGGAGTGGGAGTGCCAAAGGCCAAATCCACCCCGGTAATAGTCTATTGCAACACGGCACAGCTGGCTGGACTGAATTACTTAGTGCTCAAGGACATCCTTGGATACAAAAATGTCAAGGTATACGACGGCTCCATGCTGGAATATTGCAGAGTCAGGGGAAAACTCCCACTGGAGCGTTTTTCCTGGAGCATCAACGCTCAGAAAAATCTGTAGCAGGACAAGGAGGGACAAGTTATGCACCCAAAAATACATATTTCCTTTGCCGCAGCTCTCATCGCCGCCATGCTTGTTTGCGCGGGTCTTTGTGGGCCACGGCAGGCTTCAGCAGCAAAGGGACTAGTGACAATCGAGTGGCTGTCAAAACATATAAACGACAAGGGATTGGTAATCTTAGACGTACGCACCTTTCCCAAATACATCAAGAGCCATATCCCAGGTGCTGTCAGGGCCTTTGGTCCATGGCAGACCATGAATGAGGATTATGTAGGCTTCATGATGCCCCCTGTTGCCCAGCTCGAGAATATGCTTCGTCAATACGGGGTTTCCAACGACTCCTTTGTAATAATCTATGACCAGGGTATGACCTCGAGTGATACTGCAAAAAGCGCTAGAGCGCTTTGGACTCTCCATTATCTGGGACATACAAAGTGTGCCATACTAAACGGAGGCTTCAATGCATGGGAACAGAGGGAAAAACCCCTCACCAGCAAACCAACTGTGCCCTTGACAGGGAACTTCAAGGCTTCAGTGAACCAGAACAAGCTCATTACCCTTGACCAGCTCAAGAAGAAGCTTGGCAAGAAAGGCTGCGTCATCGTGGACCTGAGGGAGCCTCATCACCACTTTGGCCACGAAAAAAAGAGCTTTATTCCGGTGTTTGGCCACATAAAAGGCTCACTTCTGATGCCAGCAGCCTATATGACCATAGGAGGGCAGGACTTCTCACCAGCATATCTCAGGGACAAAAACAGCCTCCTCCACATGGCAAAGGGTTCTGGGATCCCATCTGATACAAATATTGAGATCATTGTCTACAGCAATACGGGTCTTCAGGCAGCTCTGGGTTATTTTGTCCTGAACGACATACTTGGCTACAAAAACGTTAGGTTGTTTGATGGTTCCATGCTCGAGGCTTCAAAGGACAAACATGTTCCCATCGTCAGATACTCCTGGGGATGGAACGACTACAAAACCAAATAGACGAAGGGTTAGGGAGGTAAAAAACTTATGAGGAGAAGTTGTATTTCCGTTGCGATTGCATTAGCTGCAGCATTCATTCTAACCATGGCAGGAAATGTCCACGCAGGCGCACCTTTGACAAATGCCGAAGGTGTTGGAGGTGTGGCCTTGAATCCCATGGCCTACATAGCAAACCCCATCAAAGAGGGTGAAAAGGGGCTTTTTGGTGCTGGTATAGTGTCAAAACCTCAGCTTGGCATTTGGAATATCAGGTTGTCGGAAAGTGGAGTAAACTGGTTCACTGTTGGTGGCAATATCTCTTTTTTCAACAGGTTGGAGCTTGGCTATTCCCATGAATTCATCGACATTGAAGATGTTCCAAAAACAGTTGACAAGAACAACTTTAGTTTCAAGCTCAACTTGTTGAAGGAAAACGAATTTGGCATGAAGTTCCTGCCAGCATTCTCATTCGGCGGTATCTATAAAACAACCGATGCAGATGATGATTTTGCACTCAAGGACACAGAGGATTTTGATTTCTATTTCGTGGCAACAAAAATGGTTCCAGGACTTCCTGTGCCTTTGATCTTAAACGCAGGCGTTCTCAACACCAAAGGTTATGTTAGGGGAGTATTGGGCTTTGGTGACGACAGGGCCTGGGTGTTCTTTGGAAATATTGACACCATCCTTTTCGAAAAGTTTATAGTGGGCTGGGAATATGAACAAGAGGCCGAAGTTGGAGACGTTTTCAAGGGAGAAAGTGGCCAGAAACATACCACACACTCCATGTGGGAAGCACATATAGCATATATGTACAATGACCACCTGACCCTTGTTGGCTCCTGGGCCTATACAGGAGACAGCAAGTCCAGCGGCCAGGCCGCATTCGACCATGCCTACGTTCTTTCATTGCAGTATGCGTTTTAAAAAGGCGTGAACAAATAATCGCCATAAAGAGCACGGACCATCACCCAAAGTAACTGCTAAAGGGCCCTAGAACAGGGCCCTTTTTCCATTAATCACCTGCTGTTCCAGCTTCTTTCTTTCCAAGCCCTCTGACAAGTATGCTGCCAAGGCCTGGCCTGAACCTCTGTTTTTGACAAAGCTGACCCCTGTTCCTCGTTTCTTCCAGTTCGTCCTTCAGATTGACACGACCCAACCTGCGATTTACCTTCCAGAGGCCTTAATAAGGATTCCAAAACCGTTTTGCCTGTGGAAAAGACCGTATGGCTCTAGGATGGTTTAGATTGGAGGAAGAGGTTTAATTCATGAACAATCAGGCCCTATTACTCGACATGGATGGGGTGGTGCTAGACAGTATGCCCTACCATGTTGCGGCATGGAAAAAGGCCCTATGGGAACTTGGCTTCGATGTAAGGGAAAGAATGCTTTACCTGTATGAAGGGGCTATAGAACCAGATGTGGCTGTTGAACTCTTTTCAACAGAAGGCTGCACCATGGACAAAGAAAAATTTCACAAGATATTGAAGCGCCAAAAAGAAATCTTCGTTTCTCAGTTCAGGAGCCTGGTCAAACCATTTCCAGAAGTGCCTGATCTCATATCCCACATGAAACAGCATGGTGTTAAACTCGGTCTGGTCACCAGCTCCCATAAAGAAATATTAAAAGCAGTCCTCCCGGCGAACCTCCTTGGCATGTTTGACCAGGTCATAACAGGAGATGAGGTCAAAAGGAGAAAACCTCATCCAGATCCATACCTTCAGGCACTCAATGCCCTAGGCATAGAAAATGGTCAAGGGGCCACAGCAGTTGAAAATGCCCCCTCGGGCATATTGTCTGCGAAATCGGCTGGCCTCTGGACTGTCGCCATCACCACAACACTTCCTCCGGAACACCTGAAGGATGCAGATAGCATCATCTCTACACATAGACAGCTCATGGACTTGCTATAGGGTCTTTAAAGAATCCTCTCAGAGAGGCTTGAATGACCAAAACCATATTCCATAGAGGCATCAGCAAACATTCTTATCTCAAGTCTCCACCTGCATGTCTAGGCCTTGTGTTAGTTTCCCTGCTGCTCATCTCCACCTCAGCGCCACAAGCAAGTACTGCCAAACCACGTGTTGTTGTTAAGATATCGGGAGTGAAAGGGCAAGCCAGGGAAAACGTGCTAAGACTCCTTGAAATCTATAGGGAGAAGGACAAGGCTGAGCTTACTCTAGGCCGTCTGAGATTTCTTCATGAGAAGGCGTGTCGCGACATCAAAAAGGCCCTGGAGCCTTTTGGGTATTTCAAGTGCAGTGTTGAAAGTAGCCTCATTCCGCCAGGAAATGGCCAAGATACCTGGCAGGCCACATACAAGATAGACCCAGGCCCTAAGATAAGAATAGGACGGATAAATTTTCTCATTCAAGGGCCAGGTAAAAAGCTCAAGACATTTTCTATAAAACCTCCGTTTGAGACAGGCCAGGAGCTCAACCAAGAGACATACGAAAAATTCAAGGATGATTTGCTGCTCTTGGCAAAGAGACACGGCTTCAACAGTGCAAAGTTTTTGAAACACCAGATCATCATAGACCTGGAAAGATACCAGGCTGACATTGACCTTGTCTTCGACACAGGACCCCAATATTTTTTCGGAGCCGTAATATTCAAGGGTTCAACCCTTTCTCCTGACTTTTTAAAGGGATATACCAATATCCAAAAAGGGGACGCCTTTGACCAAAACAGACTAGTCAAGATAAAGGCACGCCTGCTCGATTCTGGTTATTTTAAGACAGTGGATATCGAACCCCAATGGACCAAGGCATCACCTGATAAGTACATACCAGTTGAGGTCGTTGTTTCCATGAACAAACCCAATGTATACAGGGCAGGTGTGGGATATGGATCTGACACAGGCCCCCGCATCACCTTGGACTGGAAGAGGCGGTATATTGGGCGATTTGGACATCACGGGGAAGTGAAACTCCTCTATTCCCCTAAAGACAGTTACCTTGAAGGAGAATACATAATCCCCTTGAAACGACCCGAGTCCGAATACCTTTCCTTAAAGCCAGGGATCGAAAGATATGACACAAAGAGCAGGGATGGTTGGCACTATACGACTTCATTCACCTACTCAGTCATTACAGAAGGCGGATGGAGGAGAAATCTGGGCTTTAATCTTGGATATGAAACCTATAATGTTGGAGACGATTCAAGCAGTAGCGGAGAATTCATTCCCAGTATTTCCTGGTATAAGACAGTAGCAGACAATGTAATATATACAACCAAAGGATACATGGTGAGATTTGGCACAACTGGTGCGCTTAAGGGGCTTCTGGCAGATGAGTCGTATGTTAGGCCAAGATTCAGCCTTAAGTGGATAAGGGCCTTCGAGAATGTCTACCGGTTTATTTCCAGAATGGACCTTGGAGCCACCCTTGCGAAGGATTTGAGGGATCTTCCTGCATCTGCACGCTTTTTTACAGGTGGACAGGCAAGCATCAGGGGTTTTTCCCTGGACGAATTGGGTCCAGAGGATTCCAAGACAGGGGATGTGCTAGGCGGTAGATACCTTGCAGTGGGAAGCGTGGAACTGGAAAGACAGATCCACGGTAAGTGGCTGGGCGCACTATTTTGCGACATAGGCAACAGTTTCGACCCGGACTTGAAAAACAGGGTGGAAGTGGGCACAGGCTTTGGAATCAGATGGCGCTCCCCATTGGGTCTTGTGAGACTTGATTTTGGCTTTGGGGTAAGCAGGAGTTCGATGCCCTTCAAATTTTATATCAGCGTAGGGCCTGACTTTTGATAGGGTCTTTCAAATGGTGAAATCCAGGGTGACAACTTGGTTCATCGCCTTCTTTGTAGCTACTGCAATCTTGGTTGCGGGCCTATTGGCGTGGCTCGTTTCAACCCCCCAGGGTCTAAGGAGTGGGGCAGAAGCGCTGAATTGGCTCTTGCCACAATTGCAGCTTACTGGTCTGTCTGGTTCATTGAAGGGACCGCTCAAGATCTCGAAAATAGAATATATCCAGGATGGAAATCACATACTCATAGAAGATCTATTTCTGGATTGGGAGCCTTCGAGGCTGCTTTCCAGACACTTTACTATAAAGGTGTTAAAGGCCAAAAAGGTTAGTATATCCGAAGGAAAGGGTGGTGAAGAAGAGGGGGAAACCAATGCCACAGACCTCGGAGGGATCTTTGATCTGCCCCTTCCAACAGAAGTAATTGGCCTTCGTGTGTCACAATTTTCCTGGAAGCCCTACGGAGACAACCCATTTTTTCTATCTGACATTTATTCACATTTCATTATTAAAAACCAAAGGCTACGTCTTAAGTTCCTAGGCCTCAAATTCCATGACCAGCCTATCTCAGTGAATGTGAAGGGTATACTCGATTCCTCCACGCCCTACCTTCCACTGGATCTTCTTGCAACTCTTGAATACAGGGCACAAAAAGAGAAAAAAATCCACGCCACTCTTAAGGCCAAAGGCGACTTGAAAAGGATGGAAATATCCCTTGCAAGCAAAGGCATGGTGACAGGGCAGATTGAATGCGTCCTTGAATCCATGCTTTCAAAAATCAATTGGGACTTGAACTTCGATTTGGAGCAACTGGATACCAGAGCCTTTACCAGCAGCCTTGCTGCAAAGGTTTCTGCCAAAGGACACATAATAGGCGGTCTTGACCGTTTCCATATAGTTTTAAATGGCGTCTTACGGGAAAGTGAGCTGCCCATAGAGGACTTTTCAGCCCAAGGAAGATATGAAAGCGGCCTCTTTTTTCTATCCAGTCTCAATATGCACACACTGGGAGGCGAATTATCGGCCACTGGCTTGATAACTCCTGGGAAAACAGTCAGTTGGGATATTACCACAGTGGCCAAACAAATAGACCCTTCTGTCAAGTGGCCTGAATGGAAGGGGGATTTGTCTGGAACCATTTCTTCAAAGGGCAAGATAGGGGCAGGGCATCCCATCCACATGGATCTTGTTCTGCACGAAATCTCAGGAACCCTCAACCACAAAGCAGTACTCGCAGTGGGCAAGGCGTCTATAGAGGGTGAAAGGTATCGAGTTTCTGGGCTGGAGTTAAGTAGTGGCAAATCCCGGTTGACATTATCTGGAAGCCTTGATTCCAAGGTTCTTGACGCCTCTTGCCTCCTTTCAAGCCCAGATCTATCAGACGTAGCACCTGGTTTAAGTGGCAGCTTGAACATCAAGGCCCGTGTAAATGGCCCATTAAATAGGCCAGCTATTGATCTTAAAACAAAAGCCTCGAATGTCTCTGTGGAGGGATTGTCCTTGAAGGACCTGAAGGCCGTACTCAAGACAGATTTTGGCATCAAAGGCAACCTGATGGCAAGGATAGAGGCCAGCGGCCTGAATATAGGCGATCTAGACCTTGGTAAATTGAAAATAGGCCTTGATGGAACAGCTGAAGATAACCGTCTAAGGGCAATGGTAAAGGGTCAAGAAATCGAGGCAAAGCTTTCTATCAAGGGTCGTTTCGAAGACATAGAAAGGTACAGTGGGAAAATAGACCGATTTGAGGTTTCAGTCAAAGACCAGAAGTGGGATATGAATACTCCAGCAGAGTTTTCTGTTTCAAGACATGCGGGTTTTGTCCAGAATCTTTGTCTCAGGGGAGTCAATCACAACTCCAAGATTTGTCTCGATTTTGCAAAGAAAAGATCAGACATGAAGGTTAAGGCCGCCATAGGGAAACTGGATCTAAAGGCATTGTCATTTTTCATGAAAGACCGATTAAGGGCAACTGGGTTTCTGACAGGTGGACTGAACATTGAAAATAGAGCAACTGGCCAGCTCAGGGGTGATTTCCACATAGAGATACAAAAGGGGCTTCAACTTACATGGCAGGCAGGACAGGGTGCCCAAAAGGCATTTGTAAATGGGAAACTTTGGGGAACGCTAAAAGAAAAAGGGCTAAGAGCAGATCTCAGTTTATTCATGGAAAAAATAGGCGCAGTAAAAGCCAGGGTAGAACTTCCTGGATTGAGATATCCAGAGGATTTCAAAGAACAAGCAGTAATCGCCTCTGCCAAAATTGCGCTCAATCAATTGGGCATACTCGGGCCCTTCGTCCCTCAGATTGCACAGCTTCAAGGACAGGCACATGGGGACATAATGGCGTCTGGTCGAATGTCCAGAATGAAGATTTCAGGCAATGCCTCCATAAAGGATCTTTCCTTTGAACTTCCTGCCCTTGGCCTTACTCTTTCATCTCCTGAAATGAGGTTTCGAAGCGAAGATGATGGCATCGGCTTTATCGGTTCCGTCCAATCGGGAAACGGCGAGGTTGGGATTAAGGGCATCACCAAGTTGGCAGGCCAATCCTTAGAGGTATCTGCCAGCATTTCAGGAACAGACTTCTTGATCGCTGACATTCCACAAATTAGGGCTGTAGTCTCACCTGATATCAAACTCGAAGTCGTTGGAAAGGATATTTCTGCTACAGGCAAGATCATAGTGCCAAAGGCAGACATCGTACCCCAGGGGTTTGAAAAGGACGCCGTGGAACCTTCTCCCGATATAGTCATAAAGGGTGCTGAAAACAGACAGGATGAGAACAAACCAAAGCTCAGGGCAAATATCACCATCGTTTTTGGTGAACACGTCAGCTTTGATGGCTTTGGTTTAAAGGGAAGGCTCAAGGGTAAAATCCAAGTCATTGAAGAGCCTGGACAGCCTCCCCTGGGAAATGGGGCCCTGTATGTAAAAGATGCCACCTTTAACGTCTTTGGTAGCGACCTCAAACTTACAAGGGGCAGATTCCTGTTTTCGTCGACCCCGATAGACAATCCAGAGATAGAACTGGAAGCTGAGAGACAGACAGATGATGTCACTGCTGGCTTCAGAATCAGGGGCAATCTGAAAAAACCAGTCTTGACCCTATTTTCGGATCCATCCATGGCTGAATCTGAAATCCTTTCATTTCTACTTGGAGGAGGCGGAGGCCAGGGGACGAGAAGTAAGTCAGGCGCAGCCATAGCAGGGGCAGCCAATATCTTTGCATCAAAGATCAAACAATTTTTGGGCATTGAAGATCTCAGGGTAAAAAGTGGACAGAGGACAGAGGACATATCAATACTTATTGGCACATATCTCACTCCAGACCTCTATGTGCAATTCATTAATGACATTGGGGAGAACATGACCACCTTAAAGGTGAAATACAGTCTTACCAGGAGGATCGAGATCCAGACAGAAACAGGCGACAATCCATCTGCCGATATATTCTTCAAGTTTGAAAGATGAAAAAAGGATCAAACCCATGTCTGTTCAACTCTTTATTCAACCCATTTCCCCAATACCTGCCGAGAAGAAAGGGGTGCCTGAATCTGTTATCCCTGTCTTGGTGCAGGTATGCCTGAGTTGCGGCCTTCCAACTTGTGCAGGTGGCAGATGGGACCCTAGGCGCTTTCGTGTAAAGGCGTCCTTGTTCTCTTTAAATGGCAAGGTCGCCAGTGCTGACCTTTTCTATAATGGCAATGCCAGTGAATTTTCCGGTTCCCTCAAATGGAACAGTCCAGGAACCTACACCATGGTTGTGGAGGCCCAAGACCCAGAAACAGGAGCTGCGGGAAGGTTAAGTGTAGAATTTCAAATAATATGACGGCAGGCTACTTGTTACTGTCCCACCATGTTAGAAGGCCCATCTCGAAAGGATGCGCCAGTTCCTTGCGGTATGGATAGCAGCGAACTGTAAAACCTATCTGTCCACTAGACAGGCAGAGGAGATTCCCCCTGAACACGTGACCCTTGTCAGTCTGTTCTCCAGTAAAGAGCAAGGGCAAGGGATGGCCTTCGGCAAGTTCTCCCTTTTCATCAAGATGGCCAATATAGGCGTCCACCCTGATCTCATCTGGAGTAAGCTCTCCAAGATGAACGATGGCCGTAATGGGTATTCTATCCCCCACCTTCGGGGAATTGGTGGTGGGAAGCTGGACTTCTACGATCTTCACCCTTTCCCAAACTGAGTAAATCCTCTTCTTCCACTTGGAAAGTTCCCTTGCCTCCTTCCAGCCGGTTTCCAAAAACACCTTCCATCTGGCAGCATTGGGCAGATAAAACTTGGAGCTGTATTCCTCTACCATTCTATTGGTATTGAAATAGGGACATATTGACTGGATGGAATTTTTGACCATCTCTATCCAGCCAGTAGGGATATCGTGGCTGGATCTGGTATAGAACAGGGGTACGACCGTATTTTCTAGAAGCTCATAGAGGAGCCTGCTTTCAACTTCATCCTGATATTCGTAATCATCATATTCCTCTCCGGCACCAATGGCCCAGCCGTTTTTGCCATTGAAACCTTCCACCCACCAGCCATCCAGTATGCTCAAATTAATGCCACCATTGGCTGTGACCTTCATGCCGCTTGTGCCGCTCGCCTCCATTGGCCTTCTCGGTGTGTTCAGCCACACGTCCACACCTTGTACCAGATAACGTGCAACCTCTATATCATAATTTTCTATGAAGACTATATGATTTCTAAGTTCTGGCCTGTTGGCCATCTGAACCACTTGGTGTATGAGTTCCTTTCCAAACTTGTCCTTTGGGTGGGCCTTGCCACTGAGTATTATCTGGACTGGCCTTGAAGGGTTTGTGAGTATCTTGATGAGCCGTTCTTCATCCCTGAAAAGGAGGGTTGCACGTTTATAGGTGGCAAAACGTCTGGCAAAACCTATTGTGAGAGCTTCTGGATCAAGGACTTCATCTGCCATCTTGATCTGATATTTTGGAGCACCCTTGTTCTCAAGTTGTTTCTTAAGTCTTTGACGCGCAAATGAAATGAGCCTGTCCCTGAGCCTTTCCCTGCTCCTCCATAGTTCAAAATCAGCTATGTGTTCCACCCGCTTCCATATGGAATGATTCGTAGGCTCATCTATCCAGCGGGAACCAAGATATCTTTCATACAGCCTCGACATCTCCCTTGAAAGCCAGCCAAGGGTGTGGACGCCATTGGTCACATGGGTGATTGGCACCTCATGTTTTGGTATCTGGGGCCATATCTGGGCCCACATGTTTCTTGAGACCTCTCCGTGAAGCTTACTCACGCCATTTGTCTGAGAGGCCATCTTTATGGCGAGTACAGCCATGCAAAACTGTTCGCTCTGATTTCCTGGCTGTATGCGCCCTAGATCTAAGAATCTTTCTATCCCTATGCCCAATTCATCTGCAACCCTGGAAAAATAGTGCCTCATGAGGTCGTTGGGGAACCGGTCTATGCCGGCAGGCACTGGGGTATGGGTGGTAAAGACGCTAGTGGCCCTGACTGCCTCCAAAGCCTCGTCAAAGCTGAGTCCTTCATTCTTTATGAGCTGAAGAAGCCTTTCTATGGCCATAAAGGCAGAATGTCCCTCGTTCATGTGGCACACAGAAGGCACCTCTCCAAGCACCCTCAACAGCCTTATACCGCCTCTTCCAAGCACTATTTCCTGCTCAAGTCTTGTCTCTATGCTGCCTCCATACAGATGGGACGTGATCTGGCGGTCTTTTCTGCTATTAAGGGGCACATCAGTA
Organism: uncultured Thermodesulfatator sp.; assembly: GCA_964581255.1. Taxonomy (GTDB): domain Bacteria; phylum Desulfobacterota; class Dissulfuribacteria; order Dissulfuribacterales; family QOAL01; genus QOAL01. The sequence goes on along the minus strand of CAZOMT010000010.1, from coordinate 116,620 downwards.
TCGAGCATGTAAATCTTCACCCTGCCCACAACTATCTGCCATGCCTGGCAGTAGACATTGCGGTTGTCCAGCTCCACCTGAACCATAAGAGGGGCACCGTCCTTATCCCGCACCAGGGACAGGGGCATATTGTAGAAATCGTTGGTAGGGTAGGTCTCAAGCTGCCATCCGTCTGGGTTGAGATACTGCTGAAAGTAGCCATGCTTGTACAAAAGCCCTATGCCCCTCATGGGAAGCCCCAGGTCACTGGCAGATTTCATATGGTCGCCAGCAAGTATGCCCAAACCTCCTGAATAGAGAGGCAGGCTTTCATGAAGGCCAAATTCCGCAGAAAAATATGCAAAATAGCCCTCTCCAGAGGAACCGTTGACCTTCTTGAACCACGTCTGGGCATTTAGATAGCGGTTCAATTCAGTCAGCACCGAATCCATGCGGGCCAGAAAGACCTCGTCTCGTTCCAGCTCCTCAAGCCGAGGCTGTTCGATAGCACCGAGCATGGCTATGGGGTTGTGGCCTGTATTGTCCCACAGGTCAGCATCCATGTCCTTGAAAAGATATATGGCCTCAGGTGTCCAGGTCCACCACAGATTTTTGGCTATTTGAATAAGAGGGCTTAACTTTTCAGGCAGATTGGGGCTTATGGTTATGGTACGGATTATGGGCATATCAAGATCATCTCCGGTAACGAATGGCTATATCTGAGCTGTCATCCACCACGATTTCCACATCCATCCCCTTTTTGAGACCTCCAAAAAGAAGGGCATCTGCAATGGCATCCTTTATCTTTTCTTGTATCAGCCTTCCGAGAGGGCGTGCCCCATGCCGGGGGTCGAACCCCTTTGTAGCCAGCCATTTCCTTGCATCTTCAGATACGTGAATGTCGATCTTCTTTGGGGCAAGCTGAAGCCTTACTTCATCCATGAGTTTGTCCACTACCAATTCCATGACAGAGGGCGTGAGCTTATTGAACTGGACAACTGCATCAAGCCTATTCCTGAACTCTGGACTAAACAGCTTCCTGACTGCAAAGGCCCCTTTCTTTTTACCATCATCCTTCTCGCTTGCGCCAAAACCAATGGATCTCGCCTCCATTTCCCTGGCACCTATATTGGAGGTCATGATGAGGATCACATGCTTGAAATCTGCGGTTCTACCAGTATTATCGGTCAATTTCGAATAATCCATGACCTGGAGAAGGATATTGAATATATCAGGATGGGCCTTTTCTATCTCATCAAGTAGCAGAAGGCTAAAGGGATGTTTTCTGATGGCCTCAGTGAGTAAACCTCCCTGATCAAAGCCAACATACCCAGGAGGCGCACCAATCAGACGAGCCACCGCATGCTTTTCCATATATTCACTCATGTCAAACCTATGGAAATGTATACCAAGGATCCTGGCTGTCTGACGAGCAAGTTCGGTCTTGCCAACGCCTGTGGGGCCTGTAAAAAGAAAGGACCCAATGGGCTTGTCTGGATGGGTAAGACCTGCCCTGGAACGCTTTATCGCCTTTGCCACAGTTTTTATGGCATCGTCCTGTCCGAAGACAACCGATTTGAGCGAAGGCTCCAGGGCCTCAAGCCTGGCGATATCAGACCTGGTGAGATTACGGGCAGGTATGTTGGCCATCTTTGCTATGACGTTTTCCACGTGTCTTATGGTGATGGTGGCTGGACCTTCGTTCACAGGCCTGTTTAGCCTCAGAAGGGCAGCTGCTTCATCAATGACGTCTATAGCCTTATCTGGGAGATGGCGATCTGACAGATAACGGGCTGAAAGTTCAGCTGCAGCTCTTATGGCATTGTTTGTATAACGTACATTGTGATGCCTCTGATAATGGCCCTTAAGCCCATGAAGAATGCGCACGGTTTCTTGAATGGAGGGTTCCTTCAGATCTATCTTTTGAAACCTTCTGGAAAGGGCGCGATCCTTCTCAAAATAATTCCTATATTCTTCATATGTAGTGGAGCCGATACACCTTATATCCCCACCCGCCAAAGCCGGTTTCAGGATATTGGAGGCGTCCAGGGAGCCCCCACTCGTAGCTCCAGCCCCTACTATGGTATGGATCTCGTCTATGAAAAGTATGGCATTGTCCTTTTTTACAAGCTCCTCAATGACCTCTTTGAGCCGCTGTTCGAATTCTCCGCGGTATTTTGTCCCGGCGAGTAGCGATCCGAGATCCAGGGCATAAATAGTAACACCCTTAAGGGCATCTGGAACCTGATTCTCCCATATCTTCCTGGCAAGACCTTCTGCAAGGGCAGTCTTTCCGACCCCTGGTTCACCCACATATATGGGGTTGTTTTTTCGCCGCCTGCAAAGGATCTGCATGGTGCGCTCAAGTTCGTTTTCCCTGCCAATAAGGGGATCTATCTTGCCAGATGCAGCCTTGCGGGTAAGGTTTATTGTGAATTTATCCAAAGCCAGGGCAGGCTTTTCCATCTGACTCGAACCTTGGCCTTGGTGTGACTCTCGTTCACCTCCAGCCACCTTTGGTGAAAAAGACGAGCTGGAGACCTTTGCAATACCGTGGGATATATAATTGAGGATATCCAGCCTGGAAATGCCTTCTTGCCTCAAAAAATACACGGCATACGAATTTTCTTCTGTCATCAAGGCACTGAGCAGATCTCCTATGTCCGCCTCTTCTTTACCTGCCGATTGAACATGCATTATGGTCTTCTGCAAAACCCTTTGCAGGGATGTGGTTGGCTGAGGAGTCTCGTTACTGCCCCTTGATAGCTTTTCGAGATGGGTATTAAAAAAGTTTTCTATTCTCTTTTTCAATCGCCCAAGATCGCCGCCACAGGCGGTGATAACCTCTTCACCTCTTTCGTGGTGAATTATGGCAAAAAGGAGGTGCTCCAGGGAGAGGTACTCATGATTCCTCAAATGGGCCTCTCTGGCAGCAGCTCCTAACATTAATTCTACGTCTTTGCTAATCATGATACATCAAACCTTTTCCATGGTGGCAAGCAGGGGGAATCCTGCTGCCCTTGCCCGTGCATGCACGGTATCCACTTTTGTCTCTGCAATCTCTGCAGGATAGGTGCCGCATTCACCTATTCCCTTATGGTGAACGTGCAACATTATGTTAGTGGCCTCTGATGGACTCTTATGGAACACTTCTTCCAGGATCTTTACCACAAAATCCATTGTGGTGAAATCATCATTGTGCAGGAGAACCCTAAACCTGGGCGGTTCCTGCACCTCATCTTCTGTCTCTTTCCTTGATTTAAGGTCCTGATCGAAATCAGAAAGTGCCATACCGTAACGCCTCCCTAAAAAGCGACGCTTCTTTTATAAGATGCCCTACAAAGGCAACCAGAAATGACTTCGTGAAAAAGATAAACACCTTACTCAAATGCAATGTTGCTAACTCATTAATTTAACTAAAATATAACACTTTTTCCCATTTATGCACCAATACCATGGGATCAAAAAAGTTTTTTAAGATGTACGAGAAATTCCCTGTTGCCCTTGGCACCAGTGATAGGAGAAGAAACAACGCCACAGTACTCGAGTCCAAGCTCCCTGGTAAAAAAAAGTTCCAGGTCTGCCAATACCTCTTTATGGACAGTTGGATCTCTAATAACGCCCCCCTTTCCCACCTTTTCCCTTCCTGCCTCAAATTGAGGCTTTATTAGGGCGATGATATCTCCTTTCTCTTGAATGAGTTCTTGAACTTTGGGAACCACGATTTTCAAGGATATAAAAGAGGTGTCTATTGTTGCAAGATCAGGGATCTCATGAAATATATCCTGGGATACATGGCGGATATTGGTCCTTTCAAGGTTTACTATATCCACTCTGTTTCTCAAGTTCCAGTCCAGCTGGCCATATCCAACGTCTATGGCATATACGAGTTTTGCACCGTGTTGAAGGAGACAATGGGTAAAGCCTCCAGTTGAAGCACCGACATCCAAGCACACCCTCTGGCTGACACTAACCTGGAATCTCTCCAGGGCCTTTTGGAGTTTGAGGCCTCCTCTGCTCACAAAGGGGCAAGGATCTTCTTTGATTTCGATCCTCTGACTTGGAGACACGAAGTGCCCAGGTTTTGTGATAATATTTCCGTCAACTGCTACAGAGCCAGCCATTATAATGGCTTGACCCTTTGACCTTGATTGCACTAACCCCTTCTCCTTGAGCAGGGAATCGAGCCTGAGCTTTTCTTTTGCCATGATCTATTTATCTATGTTAGACTTGCAAAGTATCTTGAAATGCAAGGGTTTCATCTTTCGCAAATCAAGGAGATCCACGACTGCCATTTTGAATTCACCCATTGATGTTCTAATATAGATTATAAGGAGACTTGCAAAATGTCCATTTCAAAGCAGCAGGTGTTTGATGCTCTTAGAAAGGTAGAGGATCCTGAGCTCCATAAAAGCCTGGTTGATCTTGGCATGGTCCAGGACGTTGAGATATCGGCAAATGCAGTAAGGGTAACTATTGCCCTCACCATGGCAGGCTGCCCCCTTAAAGACCAGATAAAAAAGGACGTGAAAGAAGCCTTGCTCAATATTCCAGAAGTAGAAGAGGTAAGAGTAGTGCTCACCACCATGACTTCAGAGCAAAGGGCAAAGATATTTGGCAAGGAACCTTCAGAGATGGAGGGCATGAAACGTGTGCGCCATGTGATCGCCGTTGCAAGTGGCAAGGGAGGTGTGGGCAAAAGCACGGTATCGGTGAATCTAGCTTTGGCCTTGTCCCAAAAGGGCCTCAAGGTTGGCATCCTCGACGCCGACATGCATGGGCCTGATATCCCGATAATGCTGGGTATCAAAGACAGACCAGTGGGGCAGGGCGGTATGCTTCAACCACTCGAAAAATACGGCATAAAGATGATGTCCACGGGCACCCTGGCTGGAGAAGGAACCCCTATTATCTGGAGAGGCCCTTTGGTGAACAAGGCCATCAAAGAATTCCTGGGCCATGTCAACTGGGGGGAGCTTGATTATCTCATAGTGGATCTGCCTCCTGGTACGGGAGATGCCCCATTGACCCTTGCCCAGGCCATACCTCTCACTGGTGTCATAATAGTGACCACTCCCCAAAAGGTGGCCCTTTCTGATGTAAGGCGCTCTATAGCCCTCTTCAATAGCCACGAGATTCCAGTTCTGGGAATCGTGGAAAACATGTCTTTTTTCAAGATTCCTGGACAGGATGAAGTCATCGACATCTTTGGTTCAGGAGGTGGCAAAAAGATTGCCAAGGCCTTCAAGCTGCCGGTACTTGCCAATGTGCCCATAGACCCTGAGATCAGAAAAGGGGGTGATGAGGGGCGTCCTGTGGTCCTAAACCCAGACAGTGAAGTCACAAAGGTGTTCTCAGAGCTTGCCGATAAGGTTATAGAACTGAGCATGCAAGACAAAAAAGCTCAGAAATAATATTAAAGATGCCTTCTAACAACCCAAATATACCCAAAAAATTACTTGAGCTAGATTCTGTCAGAAAGGATGAACTCTTTGACCTTATTGTAAAGAATTTTCCCGTGGGTCTCATAATCCTGGACAGTGATGAAAAAATCCTTGAGTTCAATCCAGCAGCAGAGGAGATCACTGGTTTCCAGAAGGAAGAGATCTACGGAAAGAGATGCCACGAGGTTCTTCTGGGCATACCATGCTACTTGTCAGACTTGAAAGAGTCTGCCTCCTCGGGAAAGGTCCTTGTCCATGCTGAGGGGATAATTCGCCACAAGGATGGACATGAGATACCAGTACGCTATACGGCAGCTCCCCTTGTCAAGGAAAACAAACTCAAAGGTGCCATAGCGGTTTTCAGGGATGTGACAAAGGAGAAACAACTGGAACAGCACAGACGTGTTCTGATCTCCATGTTTGCTCATGACCTCAAGGGGCCTCTTTCTGTTGCAGGCGGACTACTTCTAAGGCTTCAGCAGGAAAAGGCAGGTCCCTTAACGGACAAACAACGACAATACGTGGATGCTGTCTTGAAGGAGGTGAACCGGGTTGAGAAGTATATCAGGTCATTTCTTGACATAGTGCGCATGGAAGCTGGCCAGATATCTCTGGCCAGGGAGCTCTGTGACTTGAATAGGCTCTTTTCAGACATACTCGATTCAGCGAATGTCAAAGCAAGCCAAAAAGGCATCAAGATAGAGATAGATGTACCTGAAAACATGCCGCTTATATATGTGGACAAGACCCAATTCCAAAGGGTCATATTGAACCTGCTCGATAATGCCATAAAATATTCCCCAGAAAATTCTGTGGTCAGAATCAAGTGTAGAGATACTGAAAATAATATCATAATCACGGTAGAAGACAGTGGCCCAGGTATCCAGGAAGAAGACCTGCCATACATATTTGATCCATTCTATAGGGCCAACTACTCTGGCAATGTTGAAGGCTGTGGAATCGGGCTTGCCATAGTAAAAACCATCATAGAGGCCCATGGTGGGAAGGTATGGGTCAAGAACAAGCGACCCCCTGCCCACGGTGCAATCTTTTGCCTGTCGATTCCTAAAAAAACTCCCACCTCTTCAAAGTAAGGGGGCAAGACTCTTCTCGTCCACTCAAGGACTTTTCCTCACCTTATCACTTTCCGATAAGTATTAAAAAATTCAGCAGGATTAAATGGCAAAATTAGTTGAAAATTCAAATAATAAGATCGCTTCTTATCTAAACAAAGAGGCCTTTTACTCAGACCTGAAAAAGGAAATCGGCCGTATTACAAGATATGGCCACAGGGCAACCTTCATGCTCATTGAGCTTCATATTTCTGGCGAAATAAACGACGATTATATAAAATCTTTATACGACCAGATAAGACATAAGCTGAGAACTTGCGACAGTTTATACTTCTTTTCGTCACCATGTACTTTTGCAGCCATTCTTCCAGATACCCACGAAGGTGGTGGCGAATGTGCTGCGCTGAGGCTCAAAAGAAATATTTCACAATTTGCCGGATCTTCAAAAGGCACCATAGCAACAAGTATTGGCCTTGTGAGCATGGGTCAGGAAACACTTCAAAGCCCAGAGTCGATCATAGAGGCCTTGAAAAGGGATCTCAAAAGGGACAATACTTGCCAAAGCCTTCCAAGGTCATACAAGAAGGATAACACACCTGGTTCCCGAAGGCATCTTGTGGTCCTGCCTGAATCCATTAATGGCCTCGAACAAGTCATAGGGACCATTGAACCATTTTGCCACGTGACCTTGTTCAACCCTGAAATTCAAAAAAAGGTTGGACCTCTGGATGCAGATGGTTTGGTATTGGTATTAAACAAAGACTTTAAGAATTTAAAAAAGATACAGAATCATGAAGGGTTAAAAAAAATCTTTAAGATATTTCTTGGGAAAACCGACTCTGAAGATTTCGATTTGATCCTGCCAGAAACTTGTGACCCTGACTTTCTCTCCTATTCGATCTTGAAGGCCTTTTCAGGCCTTGAAAAAGAAGGCAAAAGAGGTGGCGATATTGAACGCTATGCCCAAAGCCTTTCTGCAATCAGTGCCTCAACACATCAGTTGAACCAGCCGCTACAAATCATACTCGGCAAGATTGAGCTGCTTCTTCTCGATCTTGACAGCGGTAGGGTGGAGCCTGAGAAGATCAAGGAGATCCTTTCCCAGATAAGGGGTCAGATTCTTTATTCAGCAGATATCAACCAGAAAATAAACCGCCTCACAAAGATCTAAATAAAGAAGGGATTTGCGCTACTGCGCCACATAATAGCCTGTTTTGATTTGGGTTTAATTTATTTTACATAATGTATCTTATGCGACATTAACAATATCTGCAAATAGGCCTGGAAAACCTGCCACCTTTTTGCCTTTTGGGGGAAAATAGAAAAAGGGGCGATAAATCACCCCTTTTCCATGAGGAGGGAGAGGAAGGAGGAGAAGAAAATAGTTAACCCAAGTCTTTGATCAGATCCTTCAGCATGGCATCTGCCACCTTTTCTGCATCAACTTTGTAGGTGCCATTTTGAACCTGTTCCTTTATCATCTGAAGGCGCTCAGCCCTCTGTGGTTCCTGTGAATTTACATTGCTCTGGACCTTATTCAAAAGCTTTGAACGGTCTGAAATCTGCACTGTATCCGTCTTTATATTTGAAGCCGCTTGCTGTTGCGAGGCATCGGCCTGTTTGTTTTGCTGATTATTAACACCTTGTGTATTGAGATATTTCTCTATTTGAAGATTTTGGCTCTGATCTCCGATTTTCATTTTTCATTCTCCGTATGTATTTCATCTGAATATAAGTTATCCACCATCTTTTTCAAATCGCTGATTGAAAGTTCTTTAAGGGTCTCGCCATCGCCTTCTTTGTCGCTCAAGACCCTGAACTTGAAATCCGGTTCCTGGTCGTCTCCCTTGATCAAGTCGATGGAGCCACCCAACCTTTCACCAATCTTTTCAAAGACGTTCTGTTGGATGGCAAATCCTTTGTCCTGCCCCTTGGCCCTGGATACAATATCGTGGGTGATCTGATCTATTACTTGTCTCCGTTTCGCCTCTGTAGAAATTGATATTATATCTGGGGTCTGGCCCTTAGAGCCTCCAGTCAACTTTAACCTGCTGCCACTCCGCCTGCCAATCCTTTGGCCGTAGGCCTTGATAACATGCTGTATGTGAAAGGAGGTTATGTTCATAGTGGCTAATCATGCCTTTTTTGCCTTTTTGATTCTATATCTTGTTATTGTATTCGTCATGACCACAAGAAAACTTAAATTTTGCACCTTTGAATTTATCAACGGCTTGAGCTGAAAAAAGGACAAAAAAAAGCCGGTTAAAAACCGGCCGTAACGTTTATCTCGCCTTATTTACTTCAGCTATTTTGCTGCATCGGCCAACCTTGAACCAGGTCGAAACTTCACAACCTTCTTTGCAGGAATCTTCATCTTTTTGCCAGTCTGGGGATTTCTCCCTGTCCTAGCCTTCCGCTCCGTTACATAAAATGTTCCAAAACCTACTAGTGTAACCTTATCTCCAGATCCCATAGCGTCCATAATGGCGTCCATGAAGGCATTGAGCGCCCTTTCAGCCGCCGCCTTGGAAATACCAGCTCCTGTTGCCATCTGTTCCACCAATTGTCCTTTATTCATAAAGGCCCTCCCATCATTATACAGATTTTGCCCACAAGAACACCGAGCATATTTGCTTTTATATTAGGGAAATCAAAAGAAAAGGCAAGAGTTTTATTTAAATTTTGAAAAAAAAACTAAATCCCTCACTTATCCTTTCTATCTCTTTAAAATACATTTTAATGCGTTCTATTTCTTTAAAATCAATAAAAATATAAACCGATTTGTTTATTATTCTGATTTTTTGGAGGTTAAACCTTTTCTCGTTAAAAAAATCTTCTAATTTTTCAATAATATTCAAATTTTCTTTAGAAATCAGTGTATCCTTTGCTATGCGTGTGGCAAGGCACGACTCGGATTCCCTCTTCCAAAAACTATAGCCCCACTGGCGTAAAACCGCCCTTATATCTGTCTTTCCCATACCGCAATCAGCAAGGGGAGTTCCAATATTTAGCTCCCTCAGTGCCAAAAGTCCAGGACGTTCCCTTCCAATGTCATCCAACTGGGTGCCATCGAGTATCAGAGGAATATCGAGTTGTCTGGCCTTGGTCAGTATTGTCGAATAGATACGCCCCTTACAGAAATAACAGCGCCGGCTGTCATTCATATAGATCTTTTTGTCTTCAAAGGGGTTCCACCTGAGATAACGGGGTCTAAGACCAATTTCATTTGATATATTCGCCACATGAACCCTTTCTCTATTTGAAAGAAAGGGAGAAATCAAACAAAATGGTGTAACAGGATACCTGCACCACTTCTTCAATGCGGCCAACAAAAATGCACTATCCACCCCACCCGAAAAGCCCAAACCAACAGGTGTGTCTATATCTCGTATCCAGCCTCTTAGGTTTTCAAGCTTCCTTTTCAAAAAGGACGGTCACTCAAGATGGTAAAAGTTCTTGGGGTTCCCCGAGCAAAAACTGGCCCTTGTTTATCCATTCCTTCAATGTCTCGGCAATCTCCCTGGCCCTGACGTAACTTGAAAGCGGTGCAGTCTTAACAACCTTGCCGTCAACCGTTATTGACCCACTCTTCAGTTCTGCATAGGTCACCTCTTTGAGGCTCGAGGCGTTACCTTTCGGATAAGCCGCACCATAATCCACGACTTGTGTCACGATTTCGTCATCACCTATGCCGGTATATTCGGCAATTTCTTCGTTGAGGATGGGAATGGGAACCCCTAGGCCAACCGCCAGAGAACAGCCGTAGCCTAATAGACTCACTCCCACCAGCCATTTGGGCGACATAAACTTCAAATTTCCCATTACCATGAGGGTTCCCGCAGGCGTACGAGGCAGGCCCTTTTGCGTCCTTTGAACATCTGGCTTGTGCTGGGTACCAGCCCCCATTATGTATCCGGATGTTCCGCCCAAAAATATGCGGGTACCTATACCCATGGTCTTGTAGTAGGGATCGTTAAAAAGGGGGCTCAGTTGTCCAGAAGTGCAATAATTCGCATTTGCCATTCTAGGCTTCAAGGTACCCATGTAGGTGAAGACGGTCTTGTCCGTAAGGTTAATTGCACAATTGTAGTTTTGATAAGCATTTCTGGGGTTACAAAGTTGTGCAAAGGGGATGTCGTCAAGTGTAATGCGTTTCTCCAGGAATTTTTTTGGATAACAGTGGGTACCATAGGCTTCTGCCTTGAGCACAACTGCCTTTCCAGCTACGAGGTCATGGATTACATGGCCTCCACCATAAAGGAATTCACCTGGATAGATCTTGTTCAGGGGATCATCCTCTCTGGGCTCAGTGGCGCCGAGATAACAATCAACTGCCGCAAGCCCTGCATACGTAGGCACACCATTCAACCACACCTTGGCCGCCTTGATCCCAGGCTTTGTATGGCCAATATTCAAAAATACTCCAGACGAACACATGGGAGAAAAGGTGCCGGTAGTCACCACATCGACGGTCTTTGCTGCCTTTACGGCACCCTTCTTCCTGACAAGCCCCACCATCTCTTCAGCAGTTACCACAACGGCCCTGCCCTGGCGTATCTTTTCGTTTATTTCTTGAAAGGTCTTATTTACCTGAAAATTTGGCATCTCTTCTTTTTCTTCTCTGGTTCAATCTATCAAAGACAGGACCTTGTGCCCCATGTCTTCTATGGCATGTATGATGGGTTCAATCTCGAGCTTTTCGAGCCTTATATAATAGACCTTCTTCCTGGAAGACTGGGTATCCACCCCAACACTTATGGTCTTTCCACCGAGATTTCTGATCACCTTCAATACGTCGTCTATACTGCCCTGCTTCTCATCTATTACTATATCGAGCCGTGTGCTTTCTTCTAACAGGCCGAGAAGCTCAATGAATGCTCCAAGGATATCGGTAATGGTGATGATGCCAACCAGCTTTCTCTTCTCCAGGACAGGCAACCCCCCGATTTTGTACTGGTAGATTAGGCGGGCAGCCGAATCGACACTTGCATTAGGGTCAATTGTTATTGGATTAATGATCATGACATCTGCCATTGTTAGATCATTAATCAGATCTGTGAGCAGATACTGGCGGAGATTGCTCTCTGTTACAAATCCCAACATTTCTTCCTGGTCAATAACAGGCAGATGCCTAATGGAATGGTGATGCATTATCTCTATAGCATCCTTCAATCCCGCATCAGGAGGAATGGTGATCACGTTTTTGTTCATCCAGTTTTTGACCTTCACTGTGTTGAGGCTCCTCTCCCTCTTCTTTTTGGATTGAAAACGGCATAGATGTTGCCACGGTTTTTAAACAACAGAGCATATAATATGGCAGCAGCCACTTGTTTTCAATGGAAAAGAAAAAATCAACCTTCCAACCCTCCTTTTTATTTACAGTGCAACCCGCAGGGGTTAAAAAGGCACAGAGAAAAACTCATCACGGAAAGGAGGACATCTCGTCATGGCCAAACACAAAAAGAGAGAACGCGAAAGGGAGATAGAAAGGCGGAGGAGACGGAGAAAAAAGAGGAAAAAGCTACGCGCGAAGGGCCTTTTGCCGCCAGCCAATCAAGACTCTTAACAGATCGCCTTGAACTGATCTGTGTTTCCTCAATGCTGTGCCTTGACGCACTAGTTTAATTGAGCCCAAAGGATGGAAGCAGCAAGGGCTGCGGCTCCATAGCCATTATCTATATTTACCACCCCGACACCTGGGGCGCAGCTATTCAGCATGGCCATAAGAGGCACAAGTCCGCCCATGTTGGAGCCGTAGCCGGTACTTGTGGGCACTGCGATAACAGGACATTTCACAAGCCCTGCCACTATGCTTGGCAGGGCGCCTTCCATTCCTGCTATGCATATAATCACCCGTGCATCCGTCAATAAATCCAGATGGCTAAATAACCTATGGATGCCGGCAACACCCACATCGACAACCTCCTTGTGACATATACCCATCAACTTCAAGGCTATAGATGCCTCTTTTGCAACTGGAAGATCCGAGGTGCCAGCAGTGACCACAACCACTTCTTCTCTTTGTCCTGTCCCTGGGCTCTGGTTTCCTCCTCGAGGCATGTAATAGATGGCCCTTGCCATTGAATCATAGGAAAGACCTGGAAATTTCTCCAATACCTCCATGGCCTTTACCTGATCCACCCTGGTAAGAAGGATGGGTTCGTCCTGTTCCAACAACCTCTTGAGAACGGTCTTGAGCTGGCCTGAACTCTTGCCCTTGCCATAAATGACTTCTGGGAAACCCTTTCTCAATTGCCTATGGTGGTCAAAAAGGATATCGTCTATCTTCTCATACGGAAAAGCTCTCAAAAGGTCCAGGGCCTCTTCAGGAGATATCTTGCCATGCCTCACGTCCTGAAGGATCTTTTTGACATTTTGCAAACTAGCCACGGAAGGTCCTATACTACTTAAGATAAGCCTTTAAAGGTTGTAGCTGCTGCTCAAATTGTTGGCTTATCTCTCCTGACAACTTGTTCCATTCCTCCTGCATTGATGCAAGGGCATTTAGCCCTTCTGAATCCATTTGCATGGACGCCATGTCCTGGCCACCCATTGTCTGGCTGACTTGTTGCTTGAACTGTTGTCTGTAGTGTTCCATTGTACTTTCATAATTCTTCAGCAATTGCTCTATCTGAGGCATTACTTGCGATGCCAAACTACCCTTTATCTCCACCAGGCCTGCCATTGCCCTCTTTATGGTATCCCACTGATGAGGATCCCGTGGCAACACGATGTTCCTAAGCAAAATATCATTCGCGCCGGAAAGGACAGTCTGAATATGTTCCCCAGGAATATCCTTTAACCCCTCCTGAAGATTTTTTATTTTTCCATTTAAAAAGGCCGCAGCCACTCTCTTGCCCTTTTCCTCCCACTTTTGCGCAGCCAACTCTTCCTTGGTAAGGGAACCTATCTTCTCAGCCCTCTCCATGGCAATCTCAAACGCACTCTTTATCTCTGCCATTTTACCTCCATAATCTTTGCAGATTGTCAGACTCTAGGCCAAACTCGCCCTTTGTTCAAAACAAGTTTATAATCACTTAGCAGCCTTGCATCAAGAAAACACTAAAACAATATACAGACTTAGGAGAAAGCTATGAAAAATGAGCCTCAATGGCTGGACTCCATGTTGAAGCCGTCCTTTTATCCCCACAAGCCTGAAAGGGTCGAGCTTATCCAAACTCACCTCTCATGGGTGTTTCTTGCAGGAAACCTGGTATACAAGATCAAAAAACCTGTTGACTTCGGCTTTTTGGACTTTACCACCCTGGAAAAACGCCGGTTCTTTTGCAATGAGGAAATAAGGCTTAACAAGAGGCTTTGCCCAGAAATCTATATTGGCACCATACCCATCACCAAGGAAAATGAGGCCAGATACTCCCTAAATGGCCCAGGTGAAACAGTGGAATGGGCTGTAGAGATGAATAGAATGCCTGATGATGGCCTGATGTCATACCTCATAGAACAAGACGAGGTGACAGGAAAAGACCTCGAAGGCATCAATGAGCTTTTGATACCCTTCTACAAACACGCCAAGGCACCCGAAGAAAAGTTGTTCTTAGGTGGAATAGAAACAGTCAGGGAAAACTGCGAAGAAAATTTCTCACAGATTCGTGACTTTATAGGTAAGGCCCTTTCGGAAGAGACAAATGAGCGTATCGTTTCATATACTCGACAATTCATGAAGGAGAACCAGGAACTATTCTCCAGAAGGCAGAAAGAAGGATGGATCGTGGAAGGCCACGGGGATCTGTATTCAGCCAACATCTGCTTCGACAGGCCAAAGGACAAGATCTATATATTCGACTGCATAGAGTTCAACGAAAGGTTCAGGTATGGAGACGTGGCCGTCGACATCGCGTTTCTCGCAATGGATCTGGATTTCTTGGGCCTTTGCGACCTGTCTATGAATTTTGCCAATTCTTTTCAGCAGGCCATGGAAGATGAGGACATTTCTGTGCTCCTGAACTTTTACAAGTGTTACAGGGCAGTGGTTCGGGGCAAGATAGGATGTTTCACCTGGGCCTCTCCAGGCGTTGATGAAGAAACCAGAGAAAGGAGCCTCAAACAGGCCAAGAGGTATTTCCGCCTTGCCTTCAGATACTCAGGTGGTATTGACAAAAGGCCAAAGCTCTATGTCTTCATGGGACTTTCAGGCACTGGCAAGTCTACCGTTGCCTCAGCCTTTGCCAAAATGGAAGGGCTTGACGCCTACAACTCTGATTTTGTTAGAAAGGAATTCATCGCAGGCATTCCAGCCACAGAGTCCAGGATAGAGCCTTTTGGCCAGGGCATCTATTCCAGCAGATTGACGGAAAAGACATACCGGGCACTGTCGAGACTTGCTGGCAGAAGACTAATAGTAGGAGACTCTGTTGTTCTCGATGCAACTTACATAGACGTGGAAAAGAGAAGACAGCTAAAGGATGTGGCCAGGGCATCTGGAGCTGACCTTTTGTTCATATTATGCACCTGCAGCGAAGACGTTGTCCAAAAGCGTCTCGAAGAAAGATCCCGAAAAGAGGGTCAAATATCAGATGGGAGAATCGAGATCTATAAGAAACAAAAAGAGATATTCGAAAAACCTCGACAAGAAGAGGCAGACCTCGTCATCGAGCTGGATACCCAAGGGCCAATTGAAGAAATAATCTCACAACTCAAAAACAGCATCAAAGACCTGTAATGAACTCTTGGATCCGGGAAGAGATAAACAATATTCGCCTCTCCGGGCTCTTACGCCGCACGGTACCCATTGCCCCAGGTGAACCAGGCAAGGTGATTGTAGGAGGAAAGACACTCGTAGACTTTGCCTCCAACGACTATCTTGGGTTGAGCACCAGAAAAGAATTGAAGGGGGCATCCATAAAGGCAGTGGAAGAGTGGGGCTGTTCAAGCAGGGCCTCACGCCTCATGAGCGGCTCCATGGCACTCTTTGACCTGCTTGAAAAAAGGATTGCGGAATTTCAAGGCACAGAGGACGCCATTTGCCTCGGAAATGGCTATCTTGCCAATTCCACCATCATCCCCTCCCTTGTAGGTCCAGGGGATGTGATCTTTTTGGACCGGTACTGCCATGCCAGCATCATTGATGGGGTGATGCTGTCACGCGCACATTTTTTCAGATTTTCCCACAACGACGCCACACACTTGGAACGCCTCTTGAAGGAAAAAAGGGTGAAATACAGGCGTGCACTCATTCTTGTTGAATCCCTTTACAGCATGGACGGGGACATTGCCCCCTTAAACCTGATCATGGAACTCAAGGCCAGATATGACGCTTTATTGATGGTTGATGAAGCCCATGCAATAGGCGTATTTGGCTCAAGGGCAGAAGGATTGATTCCAAGACACCTTCAGAATAAGCCGGAAGTCATGATAGGGACATTTGGCAAGGCCCTAGGCAGTTATGGGGCCTTTGCAGCGTGCACGAAGGAGATGAAGACATTTCTTTTAAATAGGTGCAGGGGATTTATCTTTTCAACCGCCCTACCCCCTGGTGTTATTGCGGCAAACCTAAAGGCCATAGAGATGGTGGCAGAATCTGAAGAAGACAGAAACAAGGTCTTGATGCTAGCCACACAACTCAGATCCTTTATAAAAGACAGGCTCAAAAAGAAGACCTTGGGCGAATCTCACATTGTCCCACTGATCCTTGACGATATAAAACAGACTGTAGAGCTGGAAAGATACCTGGTTGAAAACGGCATATTCGTTAGATCCATCCGACCTCCTACCGTTCCCAAGAATGAACCTCGTATCAGGTTTTCCGTAACGGCAAACCATACGAAATCTGTCATCGAAAAAGTTAATAGTTTACTGAAAGTATTTTTCTCATCTTCCTAAAAAATGGATTTTTCTTTTATCGACCGAGGATTTGATAAAACCTTGGTGGTCTTGCCTGGATGGGCCTTTGACCACAAAATATTTCCCATAAGGGGGCTTGGTTACAATATCATTTCACCATCCTCCCCTCTATGTGGAGATGTCTCGACAGCACTTTTGAAGCTCATCTTGGGAAAGGGCCTTGGGGAGGTGGATATACTAGGTTGGTCCCTTGGTAGTGTATGTGCCTATCTTTTTGCCAAAGAGCACCAGGAACTCGTTAGAAACCTTTTTTTGATATCTGCCAGAAACAGCTATCCAAAGACCATGATCTCTGAACTGACCAGTGAAATCGTAAAAGACAAAGATGCAGCCTTGAAAAGATTTTACCTTACGTCATTTTATTCCCAAAGAGAGGATTACCGATGGTTTAGAAAGCTTCACATGAAAAGGCTTTTGGGGCTGTGGTCTACCACAAAGTTAATAAAAGGGTTGAATTTTCTATTGCAATACCCTATTAAACCTTATAATTTTACCGATATTAATCTATTAATAATCCATGGGGCCGAAGACTTAGTAGCACCTTTGTCTTTCGTGCCGTCTGTTACATCCAAACAAAAATTCAAAAAGTTTGTCCTCGACTCCTCAGGCCATGTCCCATTCTTGAATCCATCTTTTCATGAAATCATTGAAAATTTCTAAACAGGATATAAAGGCTTCTTTCTCAAAGGCTGCAGGCACCTATGACGCCCATGCACATATTCAGCAGGTGGCAAACGAACTTTTGCTCAAAAAATTGCCCCAAATGCCCTTTAAAACAATATTGGAGCTGGGCTGTGGCACTGGAGGCCTTACGAGAAAACTTCATGAGAGAATAAAGCCTGAATGGATTGTTGCCGTGGATATCGCTCCAAACATGCTTTTAATGGCTCAAAGGGGCTTCAAGGGGCTGAGGGAGGTTGAATTCATCTGTTGTGACGCAGAAAACTTGCCTATTGGGGCAGACCAACGTTTCGATCTCATCGTCTCTGCAAGCACCATGCAGTGGTTCAGCCACTTTGGGCAGTCTATTGAAAAGATTGCAACCAACCACCTCCAAAAGGGAGGATTTTTCCATGCATCCCTTTTTGGGGGAAATTCCTTAGGAGAGCTTTCAAAGGCACTCTCATTGGCCTTTCCAGAAAGGGATACCACCATGCCTCCGGCCATTTTTCCAGACCCGCTGAGAAAATTTGAGGTCCTGACATCCATCTTTTCTGATCTTTACATTGGGAAACGACTAATTCAACGACAATATAAAGACATTTTAGAGCTTCTGAGGATATTGAAAATGACGGGTGTCTCGCCAAGGAAAAGCAGGCGCCCTGCCCTTCTGTCATCACCCAGAGGCCTTGAAAGACTCCAAAGGTGCTATTTGGAACAGTTTGGTGCCATAAGAGCGAGCTTTGAAATAATCCTAATGTCTGGCAAGCGCAAGTAGGCCAATCAGATCAACAGGTAATAGGACAGCACTAAGGTTACAATGAAATAAGGGATGGAATAAAAGTGGAATGACAGATAATTATAGGCCTTGTTTGTAAAACGGAGCGCTATCAGATTGGCAAATGAGGCGATGAGAAAGCCATTTCCTCCCACATTCACACCATAAGCAATCAGCTTGATGTTGCCGGAATGGCTGGCCAATATGATGGCAGATGGCACATTGCTTATGGCCTGCGAAAACAATGCCCCTGAAAGAAAAACCGTACTCGCACTTGAAAAATCAAGCATACTTAGCAAGTGGCGTGCTGTCTTCAGCTCGCTGATAAGATTAAGGTCTATGAAAAGAAGGATGAAAAGAAGGACCAAGCCCCAGTCGGGCTTCAAAATTACTTCCTTACGAATAAGGAGCATGGCCATAAAGATTATGCACAAAAAGTATCTCCCAAAGCCAAGCTCTATGGCCACGATGAAGGATACAAGTAAAATGAACGAAAGGATGAAAAGGCCTTTGTCCACGCTGCCATCCTGGTGGTTTTTTACCTTGATCCTTTTTGAAGAAAAGGACACAAGTACCATTATGAGAAGGCATACGGCCATTAACAGGACAAGAGGTGCCATTTCCTTTACGAACACGGGAAAGGATATGTCCCACTGATGCCAAAGGAAGATATTCTGTGGATTGCCAATGGGGGTTAAGGAGGAACCCACATTCACAGCGATGGCTTCAAAGATGATTATCTTACTGTAATCATCATCCACGATGGATTGCAGATTAAGGGTCAGGGGCACTACAATGAAAAGTGCAATGTCATTTGTCAAAAACATGGACAACACAGCTGCAAGAAATATGAGAAACAGTGCCAACAACCGCTCATTGGTGATTCGCCGTGAAATCCTGTACGCAAGGAAGGAAAAAAGACCACTTTCCTTAATTCCTGTAGTGAGAAGGAGAAGACCACTCAAGGTCACGATGGTGTTCCAATCTACCAGTGAGGGGAATACGGAAATGGGCTGACTGTGAACAGCGCTCAGCCCGAGCGCTGCCACGAAGAGCAGCGCTGTGAGGGCATTTTTCCTTAAAAGATAGAGCAGTTTACTCGACAAATCATTTGCCATAATAAGTCATTTCCTGATTCGCTGGGTAATCGGGAACAATGTGCACGCCATCGTAATAGACCTTGAGATGGGCCACAACAGCGTGGTCGAGACAGACAGGAAATAGCCAGCTTGCCTCAGGCTCCCTGAATTCAGCAGCAGGAAGCACCTTGAGCCTGCCAATGAGGCTCGAAAGAACACTCTTCATCTGCTGAAGCTCCACACTGTTTTGTGTAACTCTCGGATGTAATCCAAGGGGAAGCACAGTGCCATCCACAGGGCTGAGATGCAAAACTGCAATGACACTGCCCTGATAAACCAAACCCGCCTTGATCTCTATCTCACCGGACGGGCCCTGCCTTGTCCACACCTTTCCAGGTGTAATATGGCTCCTCACCTTTTCCGCAGTAGCTGCAGCAGTTGCAAGATTTGCCATTAGTTGCTGGGTCTGGACAGGTGTAGCTTGGCCAACACCAGGTCCTGGGGGAGGAGGCGCGGCTTTGGGGCCAGGTGGTGGAGGCACTGGAGCCTGTTGCTCTGGAGATGCTGGAGGAGCAAGAGGAGCCGGAGGGGGACCGACTTGCTGGTTATTCATCAACAGAGGCGGCAGTGGTGCCTCCTGGGCACTTGACTCCTGTGCAAAAAGTGACATTGCCAAAGGGATAAGCAGGGCTGAAAGAATCAATACTTTCATGGTTTCTCCTCCTTCTTAATGTTTTTGGTTACTTTTCATCTGCTCTATCTTTTCTTCTAGAACAGAAAGCCTCTCGTTGATCTGATTCATGGCATCAGCCAGATGGTCCGTCTTTTTGTCTGGGCCCTTGGTGGCATTTCTCCAAAGCAAAACACAGATCCACACCAACAGGGCTACCAAAATCCAACTCAACAGATTTGAGAAAAGGCCTGGAGGTACCGGAGGAGGAGGACCTGGTGCACAGCCTCCAATAAACGCCAAAATCAATAACACCACCCATCTTGCACGATTCCAAATAGAGATTCCCATGGATTCCTCCAATGCCTTTTATTTCATTTAAAATTATTGTCATTAAAGATTAAAAAATCTCTAAGACAACATTAAGAAAAGATTAAGATGGGTTTTTGAAAACAATGGGCTGAAATTACTCTTATTTTATGGGAAGGGTAAAGGTGACCGTTGTGCCTTTGCCTAGATTGCTTCTAATGTGGATTGATCCTCCGTGGGCCTCTACCATTGATTTTGCCAACGCCAGGCCAAGCCCGCTCCTCTTCCCAAGAGATCTTCCAGTGGATTTTCCCTTGAAAAAAGGCTCGAACACGTGAGAGAGGGTTTCTTGATCCATGCCCTCACCCTGATCGGAAACCTCTATTTCCACAAATTCAGGTCTAAGCCTCCATGTTATGACAACAGGAGTTTCGTCAGTGGAGTGACGAAGTGCGTTTGACAAAAGATTCAATAGTATCTGCTGCAAAAGATCAGGGTCCACCGATATTGTCACAAAAGGACCGGGCCTTAACAAGACAGAACGATTGCCTGCCAAAAGCCTCGCTTGGGACATGAAGTCAGAAAAGAAATCCTGAAGACCTACTGTTTGCCTGTGTATGTGAGACGAGCTTTCCAACCTGGACAATCCAAGGAGCTGATCACACAACCTGATCAAGCGATTCACCTCCTTGTACATGCCCTTTGAAAGGCGCGCCCTTGCAACAGGGTCATCCTGAGCACCCCTCAGAAGCACTTCCAAAGAGCCCTTAAGCCCTGTAAGGGGAGTCAAAAGTTCATGTGCTGCATTGGCCACAAAGCGCTGCTGGGATGCAAACGTGGCCTCAAGCCGATCAACCATCTCATTAAATGAAGAAGCGAGCTGACCTATCTCGTCCTTACGATTTTTTAACGGGACCCTCTTTGAAAGATTCCCCTTACTAATCTGGTGGCATGCATCCAAAAGGCCCTGTAGATCACCGAGGCTGACGCCTATAAGCCAATAACCTGCCAAGGTACCAAGTATCAAAATGGCTGCCACAAGCCCCATCAACATAGCGCCGTGTCGAAACAAGATCTGGTTGATATCCGCAAGTGTCGAGCTTAACTGGATCACGCCAAAGATATGGGGGCTTGCTGGTGCTGGCCGAAGTGGTATGAGCATCACAAGGACAGGTTCTCCGTGTACCTGACTACAATAAGTAACTTCGTTTTCCCCAGCAAAAGCCCTCTTGAGCTCTTGCTGGTCTGGAAGAGGTGCCTCAGGTTCTTCTGGAAGACGCCTGCCAGTCGCAATTATCCTGCCCTCTCTATTCAGGATAATTGCAACAGAATCCCGAGATGTGAGATCCCTTGCCAGAGCTGCAGCACGGTCAGGATCAAGACGCGGATGGGGCGAGCCTGCCAAGCCATTTCCAATAAGCCAATGTTCAATCACAGGCTTGGCCCTGGCCCGAAGGTGGCTGCTCTTGTTGTTTATGAACAGTTCCCAGATATTCCAATAGGAACAAAAGCCCACGAGCACCACAGAAAAGATAAGCAAGGCGGCATACAAAAGGCCTAATTTGGCCCTAAGGGAAAGGCGTTCGACCAACTTCACGAGGCATCATCTCCTGGATGAAAGGCATATCCGACACCATAAACAGTCCTGATAAGACGCGGAGGCCTGTCGCCCAGTTTGTTCCTTAGATGACTTATGTGCACATCGATAATATTGGTACCCCCGTCGAAATCATATCCAAGGACTCGGTTCAAGAGCGTATCCCTGGTGAACACCCGGTAGGGATGGCGCATGAAAAGCTCCAGTAAACCGAATTCTGTAGGTGTGAGCTCAACTCCTCTTCCATGAAGGCTTACACGCCTTGTTGCAGGATCGAGCACGACACCAGCGGCATGAAGCTTACTATTTTCCCGAGCCTTGCCACTTCGCCTGAGAATGGCTCTCATTCGCGCAAGGAGTTCCTCAAAGCTAAAGGGCTTGGTCAGGTAATCGTCTGCACCACTGTCAAGCCCCATGACCCTGTCAGATATATCCTTTTTGACAGTGAGCATGAGTATAGGCACTTCGATTGCCTTGGCCCTAATACGACGACACACCTCAAACCCATCAATATCTGGAAGCATTATATCGAGAATAACAAGATCAAAAGCCTCCCGCTTCAAGGCTTCGAGCCCTGCCCTTCCGTTGTCCTTACCAGTTACATCATATCCTTCGTACCTCAAACCAGTACTCAGAAATTCCGTAATTACAGGATCATCCTCTATAATAAGGACTTTTGTTCTGTCTTCTCTTTTCGCCATCATTATCATAAAGATGGCATCTTATTCTTCAGAATCAAGCTCTAACCAAAATTATTCGTTTAAGACACAAAAGCATATAAAACCAATGGCAGTGGCTTGGGATGGAAAGTTTGGTAAGTAAGAGCCCTAAAGCAAAAAAGCACTTAGCCCAAATGAGCTAAGTGCCTGGATCTTTCTGGTGGGCCGTCAGGGTCTCGAACCCCGAACCTACTGATTAAGAGTCAGTTGCTCTACCAATTGAGCTAACGGCCCAGTTATCAAATTACGGCAATCTTAATAATCAGCGTCTCCTTGTATGTCAAGAACAAAACTTGCCTGCTTATTTTTCTTTGCCTTTTAAAAATGTTTCGTTATTATGTGTCCCATAAGATGCTCTGTACAGGCCGTGAATGTCTGAATCTGTGGCGTCAAAGTTACCTCACCTTAGCAGAAATCATCGTATTTTGACAGACTTATAGGTGGATACGCAGGTAATCTTTGCGATAATAAGATTCTGTTCTCTTGAAGAGCAGTATATCAAAAAAAGGAGGATGTAGGAAAATGAGAAGGATTTTAATCATCGTTATGGGGCTTTTGCTTTTGGTGGCCTTTGGCTGCAGCAGCGAACATGGGGAAAAGGCTGCTGACAAGGCAAAAGAGGCAGCAAAGTCTGCAGTAGAGGCAACCCATGAAGCAGCGAAGGCAGTAACTGAAGAGGCCAAAAAGCTGACGGATACCACCGCCCAGAAGACTGAAGAAGGCAAGGAAAAAGTTGGCGAAAAGGTACAGGAAACTGCTGAAAAGTCCGAAGCTACAATGGACAAGGCTGGAGAAAAGTCCGAAGAAGCCGTGAAGGCTATCACTGAGAAGGCAGCTGACACTGCAGAAAAAGCAGCCGACAAGGTAGTTGACACAGCAAAGGAAGCAGGTCACGCGGCTGAACAGCAGGCCAAGTAGAAACAGACAATTTCAAAAACCAAATTGTTCCCGAAAGGGCCATTCATCATCCCTGTAGCCAAAAGGCTACAGGGTTTTTTTATTCTATGGACAACTTTCCCGGGATTAACTGAATTCCATTGTTCAAAATCTGTTGTTTCTGGGATTATGGTTAGTTAAACTGTGGCGCTGTAAAGATTCCAATGGCCAGAAAAGCTAAAAAAAGCAAAAAAAGAGTTCCTCGAAGGTGGGGGGCACAACCGCTTCTTATTATCCTCTGGACATCTTGCCTCTTTGTAACAGCGGGCGCGGTCTTCTTGATGATGGGATATATGACGCTTGATCTGCCTCCCATAAGCCAGCTTAGAAACTACCAACCTCCTATGGTCACTGAGGTCTATTCTTCTGATGGTGAAATTTTGGCCTACTGGTACAACCAGCGGAGGTGGCCTGTACCTGTGGACAAGATCCCCAAACGACTCGTCAACGCATTCTTGGCAGCCGAAGACTCAAGATTCTATGAGCACCGGGGCATCGATTTCATAGGTGTGATGAGGGCCGCACTCAAAAATGTAGAGGCAGGAGGCATAGTTCAGGGTGCAAGCACCATAACACAGCAGGTAACCCGCTCCTTGCTTCTCACCCCTGAAAGAAGCTGGATAAGAAAACTAAAGGAGGCCATTCTCGCCTGGCAGATAGACGGAACCCTCACCAAAGACCAAATACTCAACATCTATCTGAACCAGATATACCTTGGAAGTGGTGCCTATGGCGTAGAAGCGGCTGCGAGGACCTATTTTGCGAAACATGTTCAACAACTCAACATTGCCGAGTGTGCAATGATAGCAGGCCTCACCCAGGCCCCGAGCAAGTACAACCCCTTGAAACATTACGACCGCGCAAGGCGCCGGCAGGAATATGTTCTCAGGCGAATGTACCAAGAGGGTTATATTACCGAGCTGCAACACGACAAGGCGCTTTCTTACAAGTTGAAATTTAAAAGTGAGAAACTTCATCCGCCAGCAGGCATACAATATTTTTTGCAAGAGGTAAGAAAGGATCTGCAAAGAAGATACGGGGCCAAGCGCCTCTTCAACGATGGCCTAAAGATATACACCACCATTGACACCAACTGGCAAGAGAATGCAAACCGTTTTGTAAAAGAAGGCATAAAAAATGTCATAAAACGGCACAAGAAAGACAAGGCCCTCAAAAAGAACATTCAGTGTGCCCTTCTTTCCATGGACGCCCAGACTGGTGCCATAAAAGCGATGGTAGGCGGCTCCGACTATTCCAAAAGCCAGTTCAACCTTGCCACTCAAGGCAGAATGCAGCCAGGCAGTGCCTTTAAACCCATAGTCTATTCCACAGCCATGCAAATGGGGCTCATACAGCCAAACACCATAATCATAGATGAGCCCATCTCCTTAAAAGGAACCGACAACAACAAGATGTGGGAGCCACAAAATTTTGACAAGGCGTACATGGGGCCAATAACCATCAGAACTGCGCTCACATTTTCAAGAAATGTCGTATCGGTCAAGGTGGCCCGATTAGCTGGCATTAACGCAATAATAAACCAGGCAAGGAAAATGGGCATTACTGTACCTCTGTCCCATAACCTCTCTATAGCACTTGGTTCTTCGGCCGTACCCCTGATACAAATGGTTGAAGCCTACAGCGCATTTGTCAACCAGGGGCAAGTGGTAACCCCACAGCTCATTGAACAAATAGCAGATAGACATGGCCGCATAATCGAGATGCTCGACCCCGAATTTCATGAGGCACTGGACCCTCTAACTGCCTTCCAAATGGCCTATCTGCTTATGGGGGTCGTGGAGAATGGCACAGGCAGGAGGGCAAAGGCCGTTGGCATACCTGTAGGAGGGAAGACAGGAACTACGGATAATTATAAGGATGCCTGGTTCATGGGTTTTAGCCCTGAATTTGTCACAGGCGTTTGGGTGGGCAGAAAGGACAAAAAATCCTTGGGGCGCATGGAAACTGGCGGCAGAGCGGCTTGCCCCATCTGGACCGAATTCATGAAGACCACTGTTAAAAGTATGACAACTAGGAGCTATGAGATCCCAGACGGTATAGCCTTTGTCCCAGTGGACAAACGCACTGGCGAAATAGTAACTCCTTCCCAGGAAAACCAGAAATTTATCGTGTGGGAAGCCCTAAAGAAGGACAGTCTGCCACCCCTTCATCCAGAAACCAGTATTTGGCAGAATATGCCCGACTGGCTCAAGGGAATAGGAGCCTTCTTCAGGCTTGGGGATTGATCATGAAAGCGGGTGAAAAGGATCTGTATCTGGAGACTTCGAACCTGCGTCTATTTGCCAAGGCCCTGGAACAGAACCGGTTGGCACATGCCTATCTTGTGACAGGTCCAGCAGGATCTGGCAAGAAACGCTTCATGGAAGATTGTGCCAAATTCCTGCTGTGTGTAAGCCCGATTTCCGAACCAAATCCTCAGCCTTGTCTACAGTGTAAAAGTTGTCGTAAATTCGAAAGGGGTGTGCATCCTGATCTCTTAATCCTGGAGCCACATGGCCGTTATATAAAGATAGACCAGGTGAGGGATATGCAAAAAATGCTCTCCTTTGCCCCCCTCGAGGCCAAAAGGCGCATTTGTACCATCATTTCAGCGGATAGCCTCAACAAAGATGCCGCAAACGCCCTCTTGAAAACACTGGAAGAACCTCCAGAAAACACTCACCTCTTACTTTCAGCCATCTCCACTTCCAGGCTGCTTCCAACCATTGTATCAAGATGTCAGCTCCTTCCCCTCAAGGGCTATGCCCATGAACATGTCTTTGATGAGCTCTTCACTGAAGATACTTTGCCGAGGGATGAATTGCCCTTTTTGCGGTATGTCTCAGGGGGAAACCCTGAACTTGCACGACAGATGGTGGAGGCAGGGCTTTGCCAGACCAGGCAGACCATTTTCAGTTTTTTGAGTTCTGAAAAAAAAATGGAACTCTTCTTTTCGACTTCCAAGGCCATCTCAAGCACCAAGGATAGCCTGGAGATTGCCATAAAGATACTTCAGTTGGTTGTACGGGACCTGTACCTGATGGGAAAGGCCGGCCAAGCTGCCCAACACCTGTTGGTGAACCAGGACAAGATCAAGGAATTGACCAAGTTGGCTCAAATCATAAATTATGATAGTTTGTTTGGATACCGGATCAGTCTTGAGAATGCCCAAAGGTATCTTGACAGAAATGTGAATCCGGAGATGATTTCTGACAAACTCCTGATTTTCTGGTTGAAGGCCGAGAATCAGGGCTTACTTTAAGCTTTTTTTAGGGGTCTTCCCCTATTATCATATGGCTAAGACGTTGACTGAAAAAGAAAATACTTCCATAGAAGCTTCTTCTGCCCTTGAGAAGCAAGAGCACAAATGCACCATTTGTCATGTCCGGCTCCGGCCGGAATCACCTCCGGTAACCTATTGTGTAAAGAACCTGAATCTTAAGGAAGGGGAATGGGTGCTTGTTCCCACGGATCACGGGCCGGAAATTGGCCAGGTCATAAGACATCCTGTAAGTCTTCCACTTCCCAAGGATCATATCCCTCCCTGTGTCACCAGGCTAGCCACTACAAGTGAGATAGAAGACTATTACAAAAACCTGGAAATGGAGCAGCATGGACGCAGGGTATGCCAAAGGCTTATAGGTTCCCTGGGTCTTAAGATGAAGCTGGTGAAGGTGGAACGATTCTTCGATGGCAGCAAGATCATATTCTTCTACTCCGCTGAGGGGCGTGTCGACTTCAGGGAACTCGTGAAACAGCTGGTCAAGGAACTTCGTATCCGGGTTGAGATGAGGCAGATCGGAATCAGGCACGAGGCAAAGCTCATTGGCGGAATAGGTTGCTGCGGACGGGAGCTCTGCTGTGCAAGTTTCTTGTCTGGCTTTGATCCGATTTCTATAAAGATGGCAAAGGCCCAAAACCTGCCTTTGAACCCCAACAAGATTTCTGGATTCTGTGGAAGGCTCTTGTGCTGCCTCACTTATGAATATGAAACCTACAAGGAAATGTCCCAAGACCTTCCAGGGCTTGGAAAGGCGTGCGAGACTCCAGAAGGACAGGGAAAGGTGGTGCGCCACAACATATTCCGCCAGGCTGTGACCATTGCAATGCCTGACGGTACCTTTGTGGAATACACAATGGATGAGCTCGATGGTTCAGGCAAGGAGCCTCCTGTCCAGGAAGCACGGCCCTCAAAAGAAAAGAAGGCTTCCAAATCCCAAGCCCAGGCCAAAGAGGGAAGACGGCGTTCTGGTAAAAGACAACAGAAGAAGGAAAAGGGCACCAAGTCCTCGTCCAAGAAGGAAAATCAACAACCGAGGCAGTCCTCCGAAAAGGCAAACGCCAGCAAGGGAAGAAGGGGACAGGGCCCCAAAAAGAACAAGAAGAAATCAGCCAGGAAAAGAGGCCAGAACAAAAAACGGTCTGGCAGAAAAAATCCCAAAAAGAAAGGCGATAACCAAAAATCATGAACAGACGGTTTTATATCACCACACCCATCTATTACGTCAATGCCGAACCCCACTTGGGCCATGCCTATTCCACTGTAGTAGCAGATGTCCAAAACAGATTTCACAGGCTCATCGGTGAAGAAACCTTCTTTCTCACAGGCACTGACGAACACGGGGATAAGATCGTGCAAGCAGCCAAGAAGCTTGGCATAAGCCCCAGGGAATATACCGACAGGATCAGCGAAAAATTCAGGCAGACCTGGCCCCTTTTGAACATCAAACCAGATAGATTCATACGAACCACAGATCCTCAACATGTTAAAACTGTCCAATTGGCCCTTCAGAAGGTGTTTGACCAGGGGGACATAGAATTCCGTGAATACGAAGGCCTCTATTGCTTCGGTTGTGAAAGATTCCTTGTAGAAAGGGAGCTAGTGGATGGAAAGTGCCCAGATCACAAGGTGGAGCCCACCCACCTGAAAGAAAAGAACTACTTCTTTCTCATGAGCAAGTATCAGGACTGGCTCATTGACCACATAAAGGCAAACCCTGGATTCATTACGCCTGAGAGATACCGAAACGAAGTCCTTTCTTTTCTGAAAGACCCCCTGGACGACCTGTGCATTTCAAGGCCCGTATCCAGATTGACCTGGGGGGTGCCCCTGCCCTTTGATAAAAATTTCGTGACCTATGTATGGTTCGATGCACTTATCAACTATCTTACCGGCCTGGATTACCCTGATGGAGAAAGGTTCAAAAGCTTTTGGCCAGTGGCTAACCACGTCATTGCAAAGGACATATTAAAACCCCACGGCATATACTGGCCAATCATGCTAAAGGCACTCGGTTTGGAACCTTATAAAGGGCTCCATGTCCACGGGTATTGGAAGACCAAGGACGTTAAGATGTCAAAAAGCCTGGGAAATATCGTGAAGCCCGAGTGGCTTGTGGAAAAATTCGGGGCTGATGCCACGAGGTACTGCCTAATGCGTGAAATGGTATTTGGCTTGGATGCCTCTTTTAGCCAGGACGCCTTTGTCACGAGAATCAATGCAGATCTGGCCAACGACCTTGGCAACTTGTTGAGCCGCTCTCTCACAATGCTCTTCAAATACAGAAAAGGCTCCATCCCACAAAGACACGGTGTGGATGGGCCACAAACGGGTTTGGAGGATGCATGTACTGACCTCATCCCTTCTTGGAAGACAGATATGGGAAATTTCCAGATCAACAGGGCCCTTTCGAACATTTGGAAGGTCCTCAACCTAGCCAACAAGGTGATAGACCAAAGCGCACCTTGGGAACTGGCAAAGGATGAAACAAAACAGGATCTCCTGGACGACGTACTTTACAACCTGATGGAAACCCTCAGAATATGTGCTGTCCTGGTAAGTCCAGTAATGCCTGAGGCTTCAGAAAAGATACTTAAAGCCATTGGCCTGGAACCGGAAAGTCATCTGGATATAAGGGCAGTCGAATTTGGCAATCTGGCTCCAGCGGTTAAGGCCAACAGGGTAAAGGCACTTTTTCCAAGGATTGGTCCTTCCAGGAAGCAGGCCCAAAAAGGCCCAAAAAAGAAACAACAAAAACAAGAAGTGAGCAAGGATAAGGATTCAGACGGAAATATGATCACCATAGATGATTTTCAGAAGGTGGAGCTCAAGGTTGCGCAGATAATAAAAGCAGAACAACATCCCAATGCGGATCGGCTCTTAAAGCTTACGGTTCGAGCTCCTGAGGAACGAACTATTGTTGCAGGTATTGCTGAACATTTCAAACCAGAGGAACTCGTTGGGGAAAAGGTTGTCATTGTGGCCAACCTAAAGCCTGTAAGGCTAAGGGGCATTGAATCAAAGGGCATGCTCCTTGTGGCTAAGGACAAAAACGGACTGCATCTTTTGAGGGTATCTCAAGACACCGAACCAGGTTCGAGGATAAGCTGAATTGGACACAAAGACAGTCATCATCGGCACGGCAGGCCATATTGATCATGGCAAGACCACATTGGTAAAGGCCCTTACCGGCACAGATACAGACAGATTAAAGGAAGAAAAACAAAGGGGTATTACCATAGAATTGGGTTTTGCCAAGCTGGACCTACCATCGGGAACATCAGTCGGAGTGGTGGATGTCCCTGGCCACGAACGCTTTGTAAAGAACATGGTGGCTGGTGTGACAGGTGTGGATATAGTGGCACTGGTAATCGCAGCCGATGAAGGCGTCATGCCCCAAACCAGGGAACACCTTGAAATCTGTCAGCTTCTAGGCATCAGACGCGGCATCGTAGTCCTCACCAAGACAGACATGGTGGATGATGAATGGCTTGAACTTGTCAGTGAAGACATAAAGGAATTCCTTAATGACACCTTTCTAAAAGATGCCCCTATTGTACCCGTCTCCTCAGTCACAGGCCAAGGGCTAGACAACCTTTTGAAAAAGATAGACAGCCTCGTGTTGAAAGTGCCAGGTCGTCAGCCCCAGGGGCCCTTTCGCCTGCCTGTGGACAGGTCCTTTATAATGAAGGGTTTTGGTACAGTGGTCACTGGAACCGTCATCTCTGGCAACATTACCACTGGCCAGGAAGTAGCCATCTATCCTACAGGGCTTGAAGCAAGGATCAGAGGCATACAGATCCACGGGGCAGAAAGCGAGCGTGCCATACCTGGCCTGAGAACGGCCTTGAATCTCCAAGGTGTAACCAAGGAACAGATCAGACGTGGAGATGTGATTGCCCTCCCTTATAGCCTAAGGCCGAGCTATCTGCTTGACCTTGAGCTGTTTTATCTGTCCAGTGCTGAAAAACCCATTAAGCACCGAGCGCCTGTGAGGTTCCACGTGGGTACTTCAGAGATCATAGGCAGGATACTAATGCAACAGGATGAAATTCTTCCAGGCAACAAGGAATATGTGCAGATAAAGCTTGAACAACCCGTGGCGGTGTTGCCAGGAGACAGATATGTAATAAGGAGCTACTCCCCCATAAGAACCATAGGCGGTGGACGCATCTTGAACCCACTTCCCAGAAAAAGGAAGCGAGCCAAAAAGGTGCTTTGGGATGAATTGAAGACATTGGCCCAGGGAACGCCCACTGAAATCATCCAGCTTCACCTGGAAAAATCTGGCCCCCGTGGGCTGTCCACCGCAGAGCTTTCTATGCGCAGCGGTATCTTTGGAAAGAGCCTTGAAAAGGAACTTCAACCACTACTCAGCAAGAAAGAAATCATAAGATTTGGCTCGGACGACAAGCTCATCTCCTCAAGGGTAATAGAAAAGCTCAAGGAAAAAACCATCTCCCTTCTTGCCCATTACCACAATGAAAAGCCACTCCTTCAGGGCATGCCCAAAGAAGAGTTGAAATCAAGACTTTTCCCCTCGACGAATATCTCGAGGACGTGGCGTGGCACCCCTGATTCAAGTTCCAAATTGTCTCATCAGCGTCTATTTCAAAAGGTCCTTGACCTTCTCGAAAAGGAAGGCAAGATCATAATGGACAAGGAAAACGCCAGACTCTCAAGTCATAAGGTGCGCCTCAAGGATGAAGAAGAGACCATCAAGACTCATATAGAAAAGGCATACCTGAAGGCAGGCCTTTCCACGCCTGCTCGTGAAGAGGTGATAAAAAAGGCCGTATCCTCGACAAATTATTCCACCAGAGACGGTTCTGAGATCTTCGACCTTCTGGTCAGGGAAGGCAAGCTCGTCCGTCTCAAGGACAATCTCTATTTTCACCCGGAAGTGCTGGGCAAGCTAGAAGAAACCGTCGTGGATTTTCTCCAGAAGAACCAAGAGATGTCTGTTTCAGACTTCCGTAACCTGGCAGGCGGGCTTTCACGAAAATTTTTGATACCACTCCTGGAACATCTGGATTCAAAAAAAATCACCATTCGTATAGGAGACAAGAGAAGGCTCAGGACTAAGATCTGAAGATCTTCCCCATATTTCCATAAAATGTAAGAACAATCCCTGCATGGAAACCTTAACGGATAAACTGGCAACTGCACTCGCGCAAAGAAGGCCTGGAACTGGCACGCCAATGGACAAGTTTGTCTTCACCTTTGAACTCGTGCCAGCAAGGGCCTCGAGGAATGAGATGATCGACAAGGCACTTGCTTTTGCCAGCGAAGCTGCAAGAGATGGAAGGATCAGCGCGCTTTCCATCACAGACAACGCTGGAGGCCACCCCGCCCTTACCCCAACGGCACTTGGCAAGGAAATCAGAAGCCTTGACATTGAGCCGATAATTCACTTTTCCTGCAAGGACAAAAACCGAAATCTCATAGAAAGCCAGCTCTTTGAGCTGGACAGGGCGGGTCTCAATACCCTCTTGGTAATCACAGGAGACTACCCAAGATATGGTTTTAGGGGACGGGCCAAGCCCGTATACGACCTTGATTCGGTGCTTGTGCTTGGAATGATAGAAGAAATTAGAAAAGGCCTGGTCATAAACAGCAAGGCCCCAGGTGGTGGAGTTAGGCTTGAACCCATGAACTTTCATGCAGGCTGTGTGGTGTCACCATTCAAGGCCACAGAAGCAGAACAGGTGCAACAGTATCTTAAGCTCAAAAGAAAGATCAAGGCTGGTGCAAACTTTGTCATCACTCAAATGGGCTTTGATGTGAGAAAATACCACGAACTTCGTCTCTTGCTCGACGTCCTAGGGATAAAAGTTCCCATCTTGGCCACTGTATTCATTCCAGACGCAAGACTCGCCCGCATCATAAACAAGGGAGTTATTCCAGGTTGCACCATGCCAGACAAGCTCCTGTCCACCATTGAGGCAGAAAGCTCCTGTGCAGACCTAGGTGTTTCAAGCATGGTTGAAAGGGCTGCCAAGATGGTGGCCATACTTGCCGGCATGGGATATGAAGGAGCACACTTGAGTGGGCCTGGTCTGGAATATAGCCATATCCGTCAGGTCATGGAAAAGGCCGCAGAGATCACTCGTCAGTGGAAGGAATTCGTACCTGAATTTCTGTTTCCAGAAGAATGGGACTTCTGGCTTTTCGAATTGGATCAGGATACAGGATTAAACAAGATGCCCAAAGATGGCACCTTTCCCTATGCCCAGAGGAAACTCAAACAAAGACCAAACACAAGAAGGCGAAATAGCCCCAACATAGAACGTTTTTCCCCTGGTTTCCTAATTGGAAGGTCCATACACTATCTCTTCTTTGATCCTGAAGGCCCATTTTTCAACTTGGCGTGCAAGCTGTTGACATCGGTGAGAAACAAGAGGACAATCAGGCTCGTCACCCAAGTTGAATATTTCTTCAAGGGCCTCCTTTTCGATTGCTATAGATGTGGCGACTGCTACCTTGCGGACATGGAATTGTTGTGCCCCCAGTCCCAATGTGCCAAGCGGCTGGTAAATGGGCCTTGTGGTGGCAGCAAGAATGGCTGGTGTGAGGTATGGCCTGGAGAAAAACGCTGCCTCTATGTCAGGCAGTATGACAGGTTGAAGGATATAGACAAATTGCTCTTTCAGGATGTACATATACTCCCGCCCAGGGATTGGGGCCTCGACAGGTCATCTTCATGGATAAATTTCTTCTCGGGCAGGGATCACCACAGGCAGGACTGGAAGGCAAAAAGACCCGGCCACTGAGTGAATACAACCCAGTTCAGAGACAAAATATGAAGATACGCCCTTGCATAGACCTACATGATGGAAAGGTGAAACAGATTGTTGGTTCTTCACTCAAAGACGGAGAAGGATCAGAGCTAATAGAAAATTTTTCCGCAGACAAACCCCCTGCCTATTTTTCTGCCCTTTTCAGGGATCACGGCCTCACTGGAGGCCATGTAATAATGCTCGGGCCAGGAAATGAAGACGCTGCCATAGAGGCATTGAAAGAGTGGCCTGGCGGCCTTCAGGTGGGAGGTGGAATCAATGCGGAAAACGCCCCCTGGTGGATAGATCAAGGCGCCTCCCACGTAATCGTGACCTCTTATGTATTTTACAAGGGACAGATGAACCTGGAAAGGCTCAAAAGACTTGTTCAAGCCGTAGGTAAGAAACGGCTGGTCTTGGATCTTAGCTGCAGAAAGAAGGATGGCTCCTACTTTGTGGTAACTGACAGATGGCAAAATTTTACCAACGTGCAAATAGATGCGAGACTGATGAAGGAATTGTCCTCCTATGCTGACGAATTTCTCGTTCATGGAGTAGATGTAGAAGGGAAATGCCAGGGAATAGACCGACAACTCGTCAAACTCCTTGCAGAAATCACACCCATCCCCACAACCTACGCAGGAGGTGCCAGATCCATGGAGGATGCCTATGTGGTAAAGGAACTTGGGCTAGGCAAACTGGATCTCACAATAGGTAGCGCCCTTGATATATTTGGGGGTGCTGGGGTCACCTTCAAAGAGATAGTGGAATTCAACCAAAAAGAGGGCACATGAAGGCTGCGGGCTCTGGAGCCTTGAACCTCGATCTCATTTACGAGGTCCAAGACCTTGAAAATATCAGGGCTGACGATATCAACCTCTTACCAGGGAGGGAAACCTGGGGAAGCCACAGCACTGCCAAAAAGCTTTTGGCAGAACTAGAGGAAAAAGGCAAACTCCTGACAAAAAGTGGTGGAGGGTCAGCGGCAAACACCATATGCGCCTTGGCACGCCTTGGTTTTGAATGTCATTTCATAGGCTCGGTGGGTCGAGATGATGCTGGAGATTTCATCATGTCATCTATGAAGGGTGTTGATTGCTCCCTTGTGAAACGAGAAGGTAAAAGCTCTCTTTGTATCATAGTTCTTGAGAAAAAGAGACGGGACAGGGCCATGTTTGTGGCCCCTGGACAGGTAAAAATTGATTTTGATGATCCACATCTTCGAGATTTACTTTCTGAAATCCAGTTGTTGCACTTGACGTCCATAGCCCAGGAGAACGGGCCTTTTCTCCAAAAACGGCTTCTGTCCACCATCCAGACGGATGCCATCACATCCTTTGATCCAGGAGAAATATATGCGGCAAGGGGCAAGGCAGCGATTAGGGAAATTCTCAAGGGGACGGATATCCTTTTTTCCACAGGCTACGAATTGGATCAGCTTTTTGGAAAAATGGAAGAACGAGAAATTATCTTAAAGTGGCTCAAAAGGTATGAAGGGTCCAATAGACTTACGAATTTTATGTTTTTCAGACACCTGTACCCGCCAATAATAGCAAAAAAGATGGGTGGTAAAGGTGCAGCCGTCTATTCCCTGAATGACAATTACGTTTGCTCAGCCAAGCCTGTGAGAGAAGTGGTGGACAATACTGGTGCAGGAGATGCCTTTAACGCTGGGCTGTTAGCTGCTATTCTAAGGGGTAAGGGCCCCTATGAGGCACTTTGTGAAGCTGTTTCCCTTGCAGCGTTCTCTTTGGGGTTTCCAGGCAGGAGCTGGATAGAACATCTAGGACAACAAGGGATTCCAAGTTCCTTTGATGACCGAGAATAAAAAGGAGAAAGAGGCCTTGACTGACTTTCGTTTTGGATGGTGGACAACTGGCAGGGACCAGGCCGCTGTCAATCTATTTAATACAGTATGGCAAGCCATGTCAGATGGAACGATCGAGGCAGAAATGGCCTATCTCTTTTGTTCTAGGCAAAAGGGAGAAGGTCCATACAGTGATGAGATAATGAACCTTGCCGCAGACAGAAAGATACCTGTTGAGAGCTTATCTGCGGTCAAGTACGAACCTGAACTTAGAAAGGTAGACAGGGCCAAATGGCGAAGCCTCTACCATGAAAAGGTCTATGAACTCATAGGGAAATATGCGTGTCGCCTGGCTGTACTTGCTGGTTATATGTGGGTCTTAAGTCCAGAGATTTGCGCCAAGGTGGATGCAATAAATCTCCACCCTGCCCTTCCTGGAGGCCCTGCAGGAACCTGGCAGGAAGTCATATGGCAACTCTTAGAAAGCCAGGCGGAAAAGACAGGGGCAATGATGCATCTTGTGACGCCAGAACTTGACAAAGGGCCAGCAGTGACCTTTTTTTCCTTTTCCATCAGGGGCGAAAAATGGGCAGCCCTGTGGGATGAATTTGAACAGCTCAAAAGACAACGGGGCATGGACGGGGTAAAGGCCGACCCTGGTGAGAAACTGCCACTTTTCAAAAAGATCCGCCACGAAGGAGAAATCAGGGAGCTTCCCCTGATAGTCCAGACCCTGAGGGCACTGGCCCAAGGGGAGATAAGACTTCGAAAGGGAAGGCTCTTCGACTCAAAAGGCAATAAGCTTCCAGGCCCGCTGGATTTATCCAGCCAGGTGGATGCCTCTATCAGATGAAAGGCAATATCTTTATGGGTATGTCCAAACCGTCTCTTTTTATAGTTTCATCATGGAAATAAGGGCCAAGACCCTCGATAACGGTCACCTCTTTGTGAATGTGGATTTTGTTAGCCTTCTTGAGGCCAATGGCCTACTTAGGGCCCAAGATATCTGGAAACTGAAGGATGAAGGGGTAAAGGAGGTAGTGAAAGAACGAAGGACCGGCAGGATATTTCTGTCTTCTCCAAATGGCCCAAAAACTATAGAGACTTATCTTAAACGCTATACCAGGCCTCCCCTTTCAGAAAAGATTAAAGACATCTTGTCCCTGAAGTTTTTCAAAT
The DNA here is from genome assembly GCA_964581255.1 of uncultured Thermodesulfatator sp. GTDB lineage: Bacteria > Desulfobacterota > Dissulfuribacteria > Dissulfuribacterales > QOAL01 > QOAL01. The sequence continues at coordinate 80,470 of CAZOMT010000010.1, read as the reverse complement.
TCGATGCCTTACATGAGTGGCATGCCCAACTGGCTTTTCACAGGATAGAGCTTCCCACTGTCATACCCATAGCAGCAGGCAAGGTCGAAGGCGGCACTTTCAACATGACCCTTGGAATAACTAACTATAAGAGGGCTTCAGAGGTACTCAAAAAAAAGGAAGGATACGGCCAGGCAGAAAGAGACAAACTGATAAAAAGAATAGGCCTTTATGTAGGGAAAATGCATAGTGCCGGCATTGCCCACCAAGACCTTTACCTTGTGCATTTTTTCCTAAAAGGCCCTGATATGGTTCCCCATTTGATTGATCTTCAAAGGGTGATCAAGGAAAAGAAGCTGTCAGACAGATGGCGCATCAAGGATCTGGGCGAGCTTCTTTTTTCTGCGAAACCCTTTGTCACCGATACAGAAATCGACACCTTTTGTAAGGCCTATTCACAGGCAGCCGATTTTGATCTAAAAAGACATCCGCGCCTTGTAAAGGCCATCTGTAAAAAGGCCAACAGGATTGAAGCGCGGCACAGGCGCAAGACCGCACAAGATTCCTACTAAGTAATATTGAAGGCCTTAGCGAAGACCATACTAAAGACATGTTGCCTCCTAAAGGAGCTGAGGGGCCAAAGCAGGCCCCAGCCCTTACAGGCCTTTGATCCCAGGGCTGTCAAAAGGATCCTTGCAGTATCTTGCACAGCCATAGGAGATACCCTGTTTGCCACGCCGTCTGTTAGGGCACTTAGGCATTTGCTTCCTCATGCAAGGATTGATTTCCTCGTAAGGGATAGATTCCTTCCCCTGTTTGTCACAAATTCCTGGACAGACTCTACCTTGGCTTACAAGGGTAGATACAAGGGTTGGCTCAGCCTCTTGAGACAGATCAAGGAACAGGGCTATGATCTTTGCATCATCTTCCATGACAGTGATCCTTGCCCTGCCCAAGTTGCATTTCTGGCAGGAATTCCGTTTATTTTCAGGATAGGTCTCAGGGATGAAAATACTAGCAGATACCTCTCGAGCCGTATGCCATATGATCTTGAAAAGCATGCCATTGATCAAAGGCTTGAGGTAATAAGACGAATTTTCAAGGTGCGCCTTGATGAAGAGTCAGACCTTCGAATGGATCTCCCGGTTGACCTCCAGCGATCCGAAAGTCTTTGGCAGGATATTTTGAAAAAGATGAGGATGCCATGCCTTGCTGGAAAAAAAATAGGCTTCCAGTTCTCTGCCTCTGGAGATTACAAGAAATGGCCTGAGGAGCACTTCATAACACTTGGCAAACGCCTTTTGAGACATTCTCATCGCCCATCCATATGCCTGATTGGTGGCCCTAGAGACAGAAAGGTTGCAAAGAGGATCGAGGCAGCCCTGACAGAAGAGCAAGGCGCTGCCCAAAGGGTGGTTAACCTGGCTGGTGCAATCGGGATCAAGGACCTTGCTGAAATGATTCACGGCCTGGATCTTCTTATCACCAACGACACGGGCCCACTCCACGTAGCCATTGCCATTGGAACACCTACCATTTCACTTTTCGTACCCAGTAGTTACAAGGCAACAGGGCCTATTCAGGATCTAGACATACACAAGGTCATCCATAAGAGCCGGCCATGCAGGCCCTGTTTTGAAAAATATTGCAAAGAACCTCATTGCATGGGCCTTATACCTGTAGAAGAGGTCTTTGAAGCGGCTATCGAAAGCCTCGATGCCAAGACCCCATTGAAAAGAAAAGCACCAATTGCCGTTGAAGGGGACAAGTGATGATATTCCCCACACCCTGTCCGCCTCCTTCTGCCTGGACCATTAAAGAGCCAACATTCAATCCAGAAAGGATCTGGGAACTTGGGGGGGATTTGATCAAAACTGCCAGAAAGAGGCGTGTAATTCGAGCAGATGACTTTTTTATAAAGGCATTTTGTCTTCTTCCTGGACCTGCGAGCAGGATAAGAGACCCTGCAAGAAAGGAATGGATCATTTCTGAAAGGCTTGCAGAAAGGGGACTAACTCCAAGACCCGCCGCCTATGGCATTTATGGCAGATGGTCATACTTTGCCGCACGGGCAGCATCTGGAAAGGAGCTTGGCAGGTATTTGGAACAAGATCTCGCAGATCTTTCTAGAAAAGAAATAAGGGAATTTGAAAAAATTTTTTCCAGATTTCTCCTGGACATTGCAGAAGCAGGGGTATTCCAGCCCGATTTCCACCTTGACAACGTATTTTATCAGGAAGAAACCAGGAGGCTCCTTCTATTGGATCTCCATAGGGCAAGGCTCTATGACCGACCGCTTACACACCTGGAAATAATGGAGCAACTCATATATGTGATGCCCCCATTTGTGGACATGTTATCAGGAAGAAACCTTATAGAAACAGCCTCTTTTTTATCAAAAAGAGTGCCTGCCCTGAAAAAAAGAGACAAGAGATACGAGATACAAGAACTTTCCTTTAGTAACATGCGAAGTCATTGGATGAAAAAGGAAAAGAGAAAGGTTTTCAAGGAGCATCTTGTCTCAAGGGCAAACGGCCTTTTGAAATTGAGGACATCTTCCACAGATCGATCCGTTTTGGATCAACTGGGCAACCTCATAAATAAACCAGAGACATGGTCAAGACAGGCTGGCAGTAGCCTAAAGATATTGAAGGATTCTCGCCACACCTTGTGCATCAGGGCACTTATTGAACAACGGCCTTTTTTCATAAAGGCATATAGGAGTTCTGGCCATCTTAAATCCTTCTCGTACCTCTTCAGAACTCCCAGGGCAATAAAGACATGGCAGCTTTCGTACCGTCTTTCCTACCGTAATATTCCAGTAGTCCTTCCCCTTGCTGCGGTCCAGGCAAAAAATCCGTGGAACAAATTGTATGGTGCTGTAATTTTCCCCTGGATCAAAGAGGCAGAAGACACGAAAAAGCTGATAAGAATGGCCCTTGAAAGGGAACCTGACAATCACATCTTAAAGGAACTGGCCCTGTTTGTATGGCAAATGCACGAAAAGGGAGTGGTTCATGGAGACTGTAAGATTACAAATTTCATCTATGGCCCCCGATCCCACAAAAAGTTCATGATATTTGACCTCGACTCCACCCAGATTTTGAAAAGGGCAAAGGACAAGATGCGTATTTCAGACATTGCATGCCTGTGCCGCTCCCTTGAAAAGTTGGCTCCAGACAGCGATATCACGAAAAGTTTCCTGAACCATTATGCAAGATTCCATTTGCCCTGGCACCACAAATGGATGGATATTGCTGAAAAGGTGCGGCAACTCAACCTGAAAAAGGCCTTGGCAAAAGAGTGATGCGCCCAGCCTTTGACCTTGATGCCGCTTTGGCGGAAACAGGCCATGATTAGGAGGCACAAATTGCCCTTTCCTGATTGCCTGGTCACATTTTCATCAAGGGACCACCGGAAGAACATAAAAAGGACTGCCGAGGCCCTTGAGGCTGCACGCAAACAAATCCCCCGTCAAACAGGGCTTGTGATATTGGGATGCCTGCCTCCTGAATTTTCCATTTGTTCCAGCCATGTTTTTACTCCTGGCCCTGTTGATGATATAATTCCCTGGCTCACCTGTAGCAAAGGGCTCATTTACACCAGCCTCTATGAAGGCTTTGGTCAGCCTAACCTGGAGGGATTCAGTGCAAGGATTCCTGTAATCACCTCCAATTGTTCCTCTATGCCAGCAGTGGCAAGAGATGCTCTATCTCGGTAGACCCAATGGATACGAGGCAGATCAAGAAATATCATGGAAAGATGGAAAGGCTATTGCTTGATGACCAGGGGGCAGGCCAATGCCCTTGTAATGGCAGGGACAAAGCGTCTCAAGGCATTCAGCCAGGAAAGATCCGCCAGGCAGACGGTAGAGAATTACAAAAAATTGACAGATTTTAAGAAGCAATAGCTGGCACCTCTATTCTAAAACTTTTAGAGGAAGGCGAAAAGGCACGATGCCATGAAAAAAATCAATACCCTTTATATGCTGGATGATCCAACCAAGGACAAACCTGTCCATTTTTTTTTACTCAAGGCCCTTCCTCCTGCAGGCTTCAACCCTTTGATATGTTATTTTTATGGAAATGCCAAAGACTCTGTCATGACCGGAGACGGAGTGGAGGCAATTTCCCTAGATCTACCCAAGGAACAATTCAAGGGTTTCCGGCCATCAACAGTCAGAAGGCTCAAAAAACTCATTCAGGAAAGAGAAATCTCCATGGTTCATTGTCAACGCCACAGGGCAATGGTACATGCCGGCTTTGCCATGCCAGGCTCAGGGGCCTCTGCCCTTTTCTACACTGTAAGGGCGACTAATGTACTTCGAAACTGGAACAGACGCCTGGTCTTCAACTTCCTTACAAAGAGGATCAGTCAAATAATATGTGTAAGCAAGGGGGTCAAGGAATACATCCTGGACAATACCAGGTCCGTACCCGCTAAAAAGATCAGTGTCATCCACAATGGTGTGGACATAAAACAGTTCCAACTGGATGTCTCCAAGGAGGAGGCCAGGAAATGGCTGGATGTCCCAAGGGATGGCTTTTACTTTGGCATAGTTGCCAGGCTGAAAAAGGCCAAGTGCCACGATATATTGCTTGAGGCCTTCAAGAACGTGCAAAGGGCCTTTCCTGACACCAGACTTGCTGTTGTGGGAGACGGGCCACTGGAACAAAAACTGAAAACACTGGCTCGAAGATTAGGCATAGAAAAAAGATGTCATTTTACTGGAAGGGTTCAATACCACGAGGTGCCCATGGCCATGAAGGCCTTTGATTGCTTTGTGCACCCTTCATTTCGCGAAGGCCTTGGAGTTGCCATACTTGAGGCCATGGCATCGTCTTTGCCAGTAATCTCAACAGATGCCTCAGGTATAAGAGACATATTTGATACCAGTGCTGAAATTGGCCAGATGGTGAGGGCCCAGGATACAGAGGCCCTCACCTCCTCCATGCTCAAATTCAGGGCAATGGATCCCAATGAACTTGTAAGGATTGGAAAGGCTGCAAAGACTCATGTAGAAAAACACTTCAGCAAGGAAGCCATGGTCAACGCCAATATCCAGTTATACAGGCGGTTCGCTCCCATAGGTGTCAGGCCACGTTATTAGAAGCGAAAGATGGACAGAGTGCAAACAGATACCACGAATACCTGCAGCAGCGCCATCCAGTTCTTGTTTACTTCTTATTTGGCCCTTTTACCATTTCAGATAGGGCCAACTGCAAGATATCTCCTTTCAGGCATGCTCATAATAGCAGCCATGAAACACATCTTGGAACAGGGGCGACATGTATCCACTACACAATTTCTTCGCTCACCTGTAGTTATTTTTCTGATTGCGCTGAATATCTTGGCGATAATATCAATATCGAGCAGCCCAGAGCCTAGATACTCCATGGCCGTATTTTTCGAAGACCTGTTTCTAAACAGCATCTTGTTTTCTTCCATGGCCATCTTTGTGGCAAACAGTCCCCAATCCATTGAATGGGAAAAATCTATCCGTATAGCCAATATCCTATTTCTGTTAGCATATCTCGGCCTTATGATCCAATGGATCATGTTTCCAAACCATCCGCTTTGTATAAGGCCAGAGGCAATTGCAAGGATCCATTCACGATGGGACGCCATCTTTGCCTTTGGAAACGGCTGCTCATTATTTCATGGTATAAAACATACCAGTATGTTCCTTACCCTGATGCTTGCATATTGGGCGGTGTGGGCTACCCGAGGAATGCTCTCTATAACTGGTATGGCCATATTCCTCTTGGATCTTTTCACACTCTTGACCACCACAAGACGCGCAGCATGCTTGGCCGTCTTTTCAGGTATTTGTCTTGCGCCATTGTTATTCAAGAGCAGCGCTAGGTATCTCAAGGTGGCCATCGCCTTCCTGGCTGTCTTGGTGTTAGTCTTTGTTGTCTCTGGAAACAGCGAACATTTCATCCGTGAAAATTGGCAGTTATTAATGAAGGGTGAGGTTCAAAAGGCCAAGGATCTTGGCGGATCCATACCCTTGAGGATCAGTACCTATAAAGTATTTACCAAGCAGATTCTCAAGGAGCCCTTTAAACCCCACGGCCTAGGCAGAAAACTCATAAAGGAATACCAGGCAGAACTGGTGAAAAAGGCAGGCCTGCTCCACGGCCATAATACGTTTCTGAACTTTGCATTCTATATGGGTGTGCAGGGCTCTTTGGCGCTCTTAGGATTGATACTGTCCCAGGCTTGGCTTTTCTGGACCGCCTGGAAAAAAACTCCCCATGGCAATGAGGCGCCATTGATGGCAGTGGGCCTCATATTCATATTCATGTTTTGGGGCACCAACATGTTCACAGATGGCTTCAGACATGGCTCCGCAACAATGTATTGGCTCTTTACCGCCATTCCCACGGGAATAGCGCTAAAAATCAATAGATCCAGACCTTAGTTGATGCCCATATCAACCCTTTACAAGGGTGGAGATGGCGTATGCAGCAATTCCGTGGCCTTGTCCAGTAAAACCTAAACCCTCGGTTGTTGTGGCCTTGATATTGACCCTGTTGGTCGAAATACCAAGACTGGCAGACACATTTTTTACCATTTCCGGGATATGAGGAGCCAACTTGGGCCTCTGAGCCACAATGGTACCATCGATATTGTTTATGCTCCAACCAGACGAGATCAGTTTTGCTCCCACCTCTTTCAGAAGGAGGAGACTTGAAATACCCTTGTATGCTGGGTTGGTGTCAGGAAAATGGCGTCCAATATCTCCCAGGGCTGCAGCGCCGAGGAGCGCATCGGCTATTGCGTGCAAGATGACATCCGCATCAGAATGTCCAAGAAGGCCCAGCTCAAATGGGATTGCAACACCCCCTAGCACAAGAGGCCTGCCCTCCACCAGCTCGTGGACATCGTATCCAAAACCGGTCCTTATTTGAAAAGGGTCAATCTTCATGGCCGTCTTGCTTCTTTATATATGCAGCAACGGCCCTTGCGAGTTCGAGATCGTCGGCCGTGGTTATCTTGAAGTTCAGGGTGGAGCCAAAATGGACAGCGACACTGATTCCTGCATTTTCTAGCAGGCTTGCCTCATCAGTGGCTGTAAAGCGGGTCTTGGATGCCATCTCATAGGCTGAAAGAAGATCCTCCTTCCTGCAGACCTGGGGGGTAAGGGCAGATACAAGTGTAGATCTATCAAGAGTCCTTGTGACTATCTGGTTGTGAACCTCCTTTACTGTATCAACTATCTTGGCACCAGAGATGGCAGCCCCCACGTCCATTGCCATGAGACAAACAGAATCCACCTCATTGGAGGTGATAAAAGGCCTGGCTGCGTCGTGGACAGCAATCCAATTGAGATCTTTGGATGATGCACGGAGTCCATTCAACACAGATTCTTGCCTCGTGGTGCCGCCAACCACCACCTGATAAGACTTGCCTATACAATATTTCTCTGCATACGATTTGGTCTCTTCCACATAGTCTGCTGGACAGACCAAAATGATCTCGCCAACCTCATTGGCAAAGGAAAAGGCATCCAGGCTCCAGGCAATTACTGGCTTGCCTGCAAGATCCAAAAACTGTTTGGGCACTTTCTCTCCAAGCCTCGTTCCTGTGCCTCCTGCTGCAATTATTCCAGATACCAGCATGATGAAAAACCCCCTGGTTTAATGAAATGGGATTATGGCCCACAAACAAAGTGCCATAACAGGGCCTTTTTTAAAATAATCAAAATATCTTATGAGGATTCAAGATATTGCCTGGGTCAAAGACCTTCTTTATCTCCCTATGGAGGGAAATCACCCTTTTTGATAGTTCAAGACTTAGATAGGGCCTTTTCGACAGGCCGATCCCATGCTCTCCAGAAATCGTCCCTCCCAGGGAAACCGTCTTTTTCATGACGGCCGCAATGAGGTCTCTTACCTCTGTCTCCGACTCGAAATCTTTCTTATTGAATAACAGATTAACATGGAGGTTTCCATCACCAGCATGGCCAAAAGTCAAGATTTTGACGGGATAAACCCTTTGGGCATCTTCCAAGAAATCCAACATGGCCGACAGCCTGGCCCTGGGCACACAGATGTCCTCACTTACTTTCGTTTCATAACCAAGCTTCTTGATGGATGGTGAAAGCTTGCGCCTTGCTGCCCACAATCTCGAGGAGTCGTGATGGTCGTCTGGTTGGTATATAAAGGAGGCCTTGTGCCTTGAAAGGCAAGCCTTGACCTTATCGATCTGTGAGCCAATGGAACCTGAAGGCCCATCTACTTCCACGAGGAGGAGTGCCTTTGCATCAGGTCCTGGATCAAAAGGAAGGAGTTCTTTTATACATCCTAGACTCAGCTCATCGAGAAATTCTGCACACCGTGGCAGGAGGGCAGAACCAAAAAGACATGTGACTGAATCAGTGGCCTGGTGAGCAGATGGAAAACATGCAGCAATGGTCCCAACGGCCTCTGGCCTGGGAATGAGCCTCAATGTAATCTCAGTGACTATGCCTAATGTACCTTCTGCGCCTACAAAAAGATGTCTCAAATCATAACCCACCACTCCCTTTGCAGTAGATGCCCCTACCATTATCTCTTCCCCATTGGCAAGGACCACCTTGAGCGCCCTCACATAATCCCTGGTTACACCGTATTTGACTGCCCTGGCTCCACCTGCACACGTGTTAACGTTCCCTCCTATGGTGCAGAAAGCTAGGCTTGCAGGATCTGGTGGATAGAACAATCCGAGTCTTTCTACCTCCTGCTGAAGCCTTCCTGTAATCACGCCAGGCTCGACGACGCAGGAAAGCTCCACCTGGTCGATGGATTTGACCTTGTTCATCCTTGTGAGACTGACGACCAGCCCTTTGGAGACAGGCACGGCCCCACCTGTGGTTCCAGTTCCAGCCCCCCTTGGTATCACAGGAATGCCTTCCCTGCTGCAAAGTTTGAGGACCTGGCTCACCTGTCTGGTGTCTCCAGGAAGAGCTACTGCAAGGGGGACATATTCGAAACCGCTTGCGTCAAAGGAATAGCAGGCTGTATCTGCCGGTTGAGTCAGGAAGAAATCCGACCCGAGGACATCCCTAAACCTGCGGACAAGATGCCTGCCTATCCTTTTCATATATTTACATCACGATTGCCATTTCTGCTTTTCAAGCTGGTTCTTGAGATATTCCATCTGGCTCCTGAATTTGCTTGAAATCTTCATCTGTCTTTCTATCTTCTTAACAGAATGAAGCACAGTGGCATGATCCCTGTTGAATTCCCTCCCTATGGTCTGAAGAGACGAATCGGTATATTTTCTCGATAGATACATGGCAATCTGCCTGGGAAGGGCTATCTCCTGTTTTCTGGACCTGGAACAAATCTGCCTGGGCTCCAGGCTGAAATAGCTGCATATCATCTCCCTGATCCTTGCAACTGAAAGGGGTTCTGGCTCTCCAACGATCTCGTGGATGATCTCCCTTGCAAGCTCTATGTTCACAGGTCTTTTCAGGAGGGAAGATTTTGTGATAAGACCTATGACTGCACTTTCTATCCTTCGAATGTCACCCCTTAGGTGTCTTGCCAGGTACTCTACTGTATCTGGGCTGAGATTTATACCCTGGCTCTTTGCCTTTCTCCTGAGTATCCTTTTCCTCGTCTCAAAATCTGGGGGATTAATAGAGGTGATGATGCCGCTCGCCAGTCTCGACCGCAACACATCGTTCATGTTTGGTATGGTTCTTGGGAGCTGATTTCCTGTGAAAATAATGATCTTTCCTCTGTCGATCAATGGATCGAGGGCCATGGCAAGTTCTGTCTGGGTGCGCTCCCTTCCTGACAGGCAATGTACCTGCTCTATCATCAAGACGTCACAACGGTTACAAAACCTTTTTTTCAGCTCATCCAAACCGTTATTCTTTATGGCAGTGACCACCTGCTGTGTAAAATCATTTGCTGTAAGATAGCAAAGCCTGGCCCTTGGCTTTTTTTCCAAAATCCTGTGGCCAACCGCCTGGGTAAGATGGCTTTTCCCTAGCCCTGACTTGGCATGAAGAAATATGGTCCTTGGTGAAGAAGAACCCCCATTGGCTGCCTCCCAACAGGCTGCATGTGCATAACGGTTGCTTTCGCCAATAACGAACTCTTCAAAGGTGAACCGTTCACAGAAATGGGGCCTTGGAAGCTCAGTTGGTGCAAATTTAGGCAGATGGAGCTGATTCCTTGCAGATTCCTTCACCTTTTCCACAGGTTTGAGCCGGATCTTGAGGTCTTGACCCAAACTGATGAGATCCTCCATGATATAGGGCAGATAATGTTCCTGTACCCATGAAGCAAAAAACTGATTTGGACATCTCAAGATTAGGGTGCCATCCTCTACACCTCCAAATTTCAAGGGCGCGATCCAAATCCTGAAGCTTCCCTCAGAAATCCGTGAACGCAACCTGTTCTTAAGATCCTCCCAAATCTCCCTCATAATAGTGAACCCCGCTGCTACACTTCTTGGTGCAATCTGATTTGATGTTTTTACAAAATGACTTACTGAAGACCTGACAATACCCGATTAGAATAAGAAACCGGAAAAACTTCCCCATGGGAAAAATGATCATCTTTTTTGAGCGAAAGCTCAAGAAATAATTGCAAAATTTCCAAACTCTTGGCCAAAATTTTTACTGCCACTCCATTTCATTGTCAAAGAAGATTAGAGCCGATTAACAAAAGAGAAACACCAATTTTTCAACAGCCTTGTATCCTTTGAATTTTTTGTGATTTTTTGCCATAAACACCATAACTGATTGTGAATTATTGATTTTTCCGCTAATTTTTTTCTTTTATATTTCAGCACGTTATCATGTTATGGATATTTTTCAACAACGCTGTAGAGCCTTAAAAATCTTTTAATATCTTTCAAAAACTTCGTATTTTTAAATTTTTATTTCTGAAAGGCCGATAAAGACGAAAGTCATTCAAACTAATTCCCCTCTATGCCTTAAATACACACGAAAATACATCACTAATGAAAAATTGATGTTAAATTTTTCTTACATAGTGATTTTTTTTACAAAATTGCCTAATGATTCTTTCACGTTACCAATGTAACCCATTCCATAATATCAAAAATCGTAACACCCGGTGATAATTGGTCAGGCTGGGAAAATATGCGCCATGCTCTTAAGACACCAGCCTAGATTTAGCGATATAGTTCTAGGTCGATTTTAGGACTTGATTATCAAGGAATGCTTTCAAGGAATTGTGGTCGGGGCGGAGGGATTTGAACCCCCGGCCCTCTGCTCCCAAAGCAGATGCGCTACCAGGCTGCGCTACGCCCCGAACCATTGGGACACTCTATTTAACACAGACAGGAAAACCGTTCAAGCCGAATAATACGGCAGGGGCACTTTTGGGAGAAAAAAGTGGTTCTTCCAGCACATGAAACACCCAAGGCCGAGCCCAACATCAGGCCAGCCACACCTTTTTGTCTTCAAAAGGAACGCACGGATTGCAAAGAAAGAGAGGTTAGGCGCAGCCTTTCCAAGACGTAAATACAAGGCCTTAGATCTCGCCGCTATCAGCCATTTCTGCAATAACTTCTTTATATGAAAGACCACAGGCACGGAATCCTTCGGTTCCAAAGTGGATATTGGCCTCAAACACCATGGGGCCATTTTCTGTCATGCAGATATCGAAACCTGCATGATCTATCCCAGAGTTCTCTGCAATATCTCTGGCAAGCATCAGTGCCTCATCAGGCACATCCTCAAAGCTTATATGGCTACCCCTTGCCACATTGCTCCTGAACTCCCCTGCCCTTGCAATCTTCCAGTAGGAAAGAACCACCCTCCTGCCTATCACCACTACCCTTATGTCCCTGTCTATCGGCAGGTATTCCTGGATATATGCGGTATGCACCCTTTTGAGATAGCCACTCAGGGCCCTTGGGGAGTCGATAAAAAAGACTCCTCTTCCGAGGGAGGACGCCTCTGGAATTTTTCCTATAAAGGGAAATTGAAACATGGACAGGATCTTTTTCTCCCTTCCGCTTCCAAAGAAGAATCTTGTTTTCGGATGCGGCACACCCAACGTATTGAATAGACAGGTCTGCCTGATCTTGTTTCCTATGAGATTGTATGAGGCCAGGCTGGGAAAGATTTCCTTGCCCATGGCAAAGAAGACGTGGCAATAAAATAACGTCGGGAAATAGATCTTTTCCGCACCGAGCAATAGCTCCCTTTCCCGCCTTGTGTAGTCCTGCCAGTTGCACTTCAGATCCAATTGGCGAACGGTCTGTGAAAGGCTCAACTGTTTTCCAAGGCTGACCTTTGGAACCTTTTTCATTGTTGTACCGTTTCAGGCATTTCTAAGCACTTCTGACGGATTTATCCCTGAAGCCTGGCGCGCTGGATATATGGTTGCAAAAAAACAGATCAATATGGCCGAAACAGTAATCAGCACCACGTCAGAGGTGTAGAGTAGTATTGGTATGCTATCGGTATAATAGACTTCCTTTGGTATCTTTATAAACTTGTAATGTTTCAATAGCCAACAAAGCCCAAGCCCCCCTCCTACCCCTATGAAGGTGCCAAGCAGCCCTATCATAAGGCCATTTAACATGAAAATCCTAAGTATCTGGCCATCGGTTGCCCCGATAGCCTTGAGGATGGCAATATCGCCCTTTTTCTCCATGACCATCATGGTCAGGGTGCTTATGATATTGAATGCCGCAACCAACACTATAAGCGTCAGAACCACAAACATGGCAAACTTTTCCAGCTTCAAGGCTGAAAATAGATTTCTGCTCATCTGCTGCCAGTCCATAACCCAAAACGGAAAACCAAGCCTTTTCTGAAGGGCCTTTGCAAGCCTGTCAGCCGCATAGATGTCAGATACCTTTATCTCAAAACCATGAATATTGTTTCCAAGGCCGAGAAGCTTTTGGGCAGCAGAAAGGGGCATGAAGGCAAGAGACATGTCATATTCGTACATACCCAGCGTCTGAACCCCGCACACCCTCACGGTGCGGATCTTGGGCATCATCCCCACAGGGGTGATGGTCCCACTTGGGAGTACGATCTTGATGAAATCCCCTGCCCCGATTCCTAAGCTCTTGGCAAGCTCCTTTCCTATGAGTACAGGAGGCGGGCCTTTGCCATTCCATCCCTTGAATGCCTCTATCCCACTGCCATCTATAATCTTTCCAAATGTGATAACAGTGCCCACAGTCTGAGGATCCACACCTCTTATGGCCACTCCACTAACTGCCCTGCCGGAACTGAGAAGTGCTTGAATGTAAACGATGGGAGTTACAGCTGTAACGGTGGGCCTTCCTTCACCTCCATGCAGTTTGTCAATGAGGCTTAGAATGCTGTTTTCTGGCTTGGCACTGGTTGCCTTTATGAGTCTTTCAAGCTTAGAAACATCATCAAAGGACCCTTCGTAATTTCTTACGAGCAGATGGGCATTAACGCCAAGGATCTTGGTGCGGAGGTGGTTTTCAAAACCGGCCATAACCGCTATCACTACGATTAGAGCCATCACACCCACAGCCACTCCACCAGTGGATATCACTGAGATGAGGGAGATGAACTTATGGCTCTTCCTGGCCCTCAAATACCGCAGGGCCATGAAAAATTCGTATTTCACTTCTTTCCCCTGGCAGCTCCTTGATCCCCTGAACCCCCTGAAGGTTGAGGCCTCAGCTGGGGGAAAAGGATAACGTCCCTTATGGACGCTGAATCGGTCATTAGCATCACGAGCCTGTCAACTCCTATGCCCTCGCCAGCAGCTGGCGGCATGCCGATTTCCAAAGCGCGAATATAATCGTAATCCACCTCTGGCGGGATCTCTTCGTCATCGCCACGGTTGGCCACCTGCTCCTCAAAACGTTTCTTCTGATCTCTTGGATCATTCAATTCAGAAAATGCATTGGCGATCTCTCTTCCTGTTATGAAGAGCTCGAAACGATCTGTGACCTCTGGATTCTTGGCATTTCTCCTGGCAAGAGGCGAGATATCTGTAGGATATTCCGTAATGAAAGTGGGCTGTATAAGATTGGGTTCAACCAGAAGGTCGAAAAGCTTGGTAAGATATTTTCCAATGGGCTCACCACGATCCATTTCAACCCCCAGATCAGAAAGCCTTTTTAAAAGGGCTTCCCCACTGCCCAAGTCCTTTTCATCCACATGCCCTACCTCCACAAGGGCTTGATTAAGGGTCATCTTCCTCCAGGGTGGAGTCAGATCAACCTCCAGCCCCTGATAGGTGAACTTGGTATCCCCTTTTATGTCCATTGCTATCTGTGCAAACAGTTCCTCTGTACGCACCATGAGGTCTTCATACGTGGCATAGGCCTCGTAAAATTCCAACATGGTGAACTCGGGATTATGTTGAATGGAAATCCCCTCGTTTCTGAAATTTCGATTAAGCTCAAAGACACGTTCACAACCACCTACCAATAACCTTTTCAGATAGAGTTCAGGAGCTATCCTCAAAAAAAGATCTATTCCCAGTGCATTGTGATGTGTTACAAAAGGCCTCGCAGTAGCACCCCCAACTATCGACTGCATCATAGGGGTCTCTACCTCCAGAAAGCCGTTTGAGGTAAAATAGGCACGAAGCATCTGAACAATGCGCGCCCTGGCCCTGAATGTTTCCAGCACCTGCTCATTCATGACAAGGTCTTCGTAACGCCTGCGATATCTCAGCTCCTTATCCTTGATGCCATGATATTTTTCCGGAAGTGGCCGCATGGACTTTGTAACCAATCGTACCCTGTCCGCCTCAATGGTGAGTTCGTTGGTCTTGGTCCTGAATAGTCTGCCCTCGACCTCTATAATGTCACCGATATCGAATTTTTTAAAAATCTTGTAGTCTTCGACACCTATCTTGTCTCTGGAAACATGTATCTGAATGGAGCCGGAACTGTCCTTCAGGCTTGCAAAGGCCGCCTTTCCAAAACGTCTCAAGGCCATTATGCGGCCTGCGACCCTAAAGGAATCTTCTACTCCTTCGAGGGCCTGTCGGTCATAACTGCCGTAGACCTTCTTGATGGCGCCTGCCCTTTCAGGTCTTCTGATATCGTTTGGAAAAAGTTCTATCCCTTGTCTTTCAAGCTCCAAGGCCTTTTGTCTTCTCTGCTTGATAATCTGGCTTTCTTCGCTCAATGCTGGTATTCCTCCCGAGAATTCTGTCAAAAATGTATACTGACAGATGCCAATTCTTAGTTTACTCTCATGTAGGCGTCAAGGTTGCTATAGTATTAGGCTGAAAAAGCCTGTAAATTATTTAATAAACAAATAATCATTTGGATTGAGACTGCCGTATCCCATGGATAGAAGACTCACACCCGTATTGGTATGGATGGCTGTAATTTTTGGAGGTTCCTCGATTCCAGGACAGGAATTGACTTGCATCGCCACTCCTGATTACCTGATGCATACTGCTGAATATGCCGTACTGGGGATACTCATTGGAAGGTGGTGTTTTTTCAGAAAAAAGAGGGACTCCAGTGCCAAGAAACGGTTCCCTTATTCGTGTTTGGCCTTTTGCGTAGTGGCGGGTTCGATATACGGTGCCCTGGATGAATTCCATCAACATTTCGTCCCAGGCAGGTGCCCTGACCCGCGAGACTGGGCTGCAGATACCTTTGGCACATTCATAGGTGCATTGATCATCCTTTTGTTACTCTGCCATGTCGCAGAAAATGATGCAGAAAAACCTCCAGCAACTCCTTGAAGATCTCCTTGGATGGCTGAAATTCCAAAAGGAGGCAGGGGTAGAAAAGGTTCCAGCAGGGATGGTGGAACATATTGACCAAATCGTTATGGCAAATATGAAAAAGGCTTCCACAAAGGCCACATCTCCTGAGCTAGACCTGATAAGCAACCTTGCGGAACTCAAATCTGTAGTGGAAAGATGTGAACTCTGTGACCTTTCTAAGACGAGAAACCACATTGTCTTTGGAGAAGGCAGCCAAACCCCTATTCTCATGATAATAGGCGAGGCACCAGGAAGAGAAGAGGACCTCAAGGGTCGGCCCTTCATCGGGCGCTCAGGGGAACTGCTCACAAAGATGCTTCGTGCCATAAACATAGACAGAAAAGATGTGTTCATCACCAGTGTAATAAAGTGCAGGCCTCCTGGTAACCGCACTCCTCTGAGGGAAGAGATAGATGCATGTCTTCCCTATCTGAAAAGACAAATCGAGCTCCTTGATCCAAGGATCATACTGTGTCTTGGAGCCACGGCTGCCCAATCACTTCTTGAGGTCCCTAAGTCCCTTTCAAGCCTCAGAGGTAAATTCTACGACTACAAAGGCAAAAAGGTGGCTGTAACCTACCACCCTGCCTATCTCCTGCGTTTTGGTGGCCTTAAACAAAAGGATCTCAAAAGGAGGGCCTGGCATGACCTCCAGATGCTCCAAAGGGAATATGAAAAACATCTGGGAAAAGCCCACTGAATCTATCGTTCCAAGGTGTTTACTTTTCTGTCTGTGTTTCTCAATGATTCTTGGAAACACCTTTGCAGATTCAAGCAAACCCAATAACCAGGTGGATACAATAAAAGGCCCTGTATATACCCTCATCCTAAATTCCACAATCAATCCAGGATCAAGGGAGTTTTTGGATAGGGCGGTAAAGGTGGCATCATCCAACCACGCAGCTTGCCTGGTAATACTCCTTGATACCCCAGGAGGATTGGTGGCCACACTAAGGAAAATGGTTCAAACTGTAATGCAGTCAGAAGTGCCTGTAATAGTATATGTGTATCCTCCTGGCGCAAGGGCGGCCTCTGCTGGAGCCATACTGACCCTCTCTGCACACATAGCCGCCATGGCTCAAGGCACCAACATAGGAGCGGCTCATCCAGTGAGCCCTGGCCACAACATGGATAATAACAGCACCATGAATATCAAGGTTGAAAACGACCTTGCTGCCATGGCCGAAAGCATTGCTGCCAAAAGGGGCAGAAACATAAAATGGGCAGAGGAGGCCGTTAGGAACAGCAAATCTGTCACTGCTGAGGCTGCACTGAAGCTTCACGTCATAGACCTTATTGCCACGGACCTAAATGACCTCATAAGAAAGGTGCAGGGTAGAGTAGTGGAGATGGCAGGCGGGAAAAAGGTAAGAATATACCCCGATGCAACAAGGATTGTCCCCATAGGGCAAAACTTCAGGGAAAAGGTCCTACATGTAATAGCCGACCCGAATATTGCCTATGTACTCATGATGATAGGCATGGTGGGCCTTTACTTTGAACTTGCGCACCCAGGAGCTATCTTTCCTGGTGCTGCTGGTGCCATAAGCCTGGTGCTTGCCTTTTATGCCCTCCAGGCCCTTCCTGCATCCACGACCGGTGTACTCCTTGTGATACTTGCATTTGTGCTTTTCGTGTTGGAACTCTTCATTACCAGTCATGGCCTTCTTGCCCTTTCTGGCACTATCTCACTGGTTCTTGGTTCCCTGATGCTCTTTGATGCCAGTGCCACTGGAATCGAGATAGCAGCAACAGTGCTTTGGCCAACCCTCATTGCCGTATCCCTATTTTTTGGAACTATCTGCTTCCTGGCCACAAAGGCTGCCCTTTCAAAACCGAGGACTGGAATGGAAGGCCTCAAGGGTGAAAAGGGGGTGGTCAGGCAGGAGATAGGGCCAAACCTATATATGGTATTTATCCATGGAGAACTGTGGAAGGCAAGATCTGCCCATCACCTTGAAAAGGATCAAACAGTCGTAGTGGAGTCTGTGGATGGTTTGACCCTTGTAATAAGACCTCTGGAGGATTGAAACATGCCTATTTCATTTGCATTCATAGTATTTTTGGTGGTGGCTTTCCTGGCCACATCCATAAGGGTACTCAATGAATATCAGCGGGGAGTCATATTCCGGCTGGGACGGATCATTAAGGCCAAAGGGCCAGGACTAATCATTCTTATTCCAATTATCGATAAGATGAAAAAGGTGGACCTCAGGACGGTGACCCTTGATGTGCCACCCCAGGACATAATCACAAAGGACAATGTGTCGGTAAAGGTAAGTGCTGTGGTCTACTTTAGGGTGCTCGATCCTGTGGCAGCCGTGGTTGAGGTCGTAGACTTCTATTTCGCCACTTCCCAGCTGGCGCAAACAACACTCAGGAGCGTGTGTGGACAGGCGGAACTCGACACACTCCTTTCGGAAAGGGATCAAATAAACGCCAAGATACAAAATATCCTGGATCTTGATACCGAACCCTGGGGTGTAAAGGTGAGCAAGGTCGAGGTGAAGGAGATAGATCTTCCTGATGAGATGAAAAGGGCTATGGCCAAACAGGCAGAAGCGGAAAGGGAAAGGAGATCCAAGATCATTAACGCAGAAGGCGAATATCAGGCAGCCCAGAAGCTTGCTGACGCTGCAAAAATCATAGGAAAGGTACCTGCGGCCCTTCAACTGAGGTATTTACAGACGCTGAGGGAGGTATCTGCCGAAAACAATTCGACCACCCTTTTCCCAATACCAATAGACCTATTCAAGCCCTTTGTGGAAGGATTCCAGGGCCATGGGAAAAACAAGGACGATGCATAAATGGATGGAACCATTAAAAACAGAGAAAAAAGAAGGCTCTTACCCATAGACTGGAACAGCAGTGAACTTCCCACCATGCCCTTCATTGCCTACCGGCTGATAGAAATGTTGTGCAAGAAGGATGTGGAAACCCAGGAATTGTATGAACTCATCAGCCAGGACCCCGCCCTCACCGTAAAGGTTCTCCAGATCTGTAACAGCGCCCTCTACAGCTTCAGCTCTGAGGTCACTTCCATAAAACATGCAGTGGTTCTTCTCGGCCAGCAAGAGGTCATTCAACTGGCTGTGGGCTCCCTTCTGGCAAAGAGATTTCTCACTGTCAGCAAAGAACTCAAGACCCATGCAGACGCCCTTTGGCAGCATCTTCTCACAACAGCTACACTTGCAAAGGAATTTGAGATAGATTCAGAGGAACCGGACCTCTATACCCTGGGGATCCTCCATGACGTGGGTTGGCTGGTGCTCATGTCCCAGGCTCCAAAGGTCTTTCTTTCCATGGCTGGAGAAACAGGAAAAGGCCTTGACGAGTTGGAAGAGGCATGGGGTGTGGATCACGAGCTGTGGGGAGGAAAACTTTTAGAGAAATGGAACCTGCCAGAGCCATTTCAGGTAGTTGCCTTCCGCCACCACAATCCCTTGGAAGATGCAGCTCCAACAAAATACCTCCTTGTAATAGCCCTGGCCAACCATCTGTCAAACAGCATGGGATGCTGCGTGTTAAATGTCAATCAGGCAGGACTCTCAACAGCCCTACTCGACGCCCTAGGCCTTGATCAAAAAGCCTATGCGGAAATGGTCAAATGGGCAGAAGGGGAAAAGGAACATATCATAGCAAAGAGCAAACTTTTGGCTGCCTGAGACCAACCGCCAATTGTACTTGGGCCTGCCTTGGATGAAATTGGAAGGGTTTTAAATACCATTATTTTCTGTTCCAAGGATCTTAACCCCTTTGTAGACATAGTGAAGACCCGAGGCAATGGTCAAAATTGCAGTGGTTACATATAGGCTGGTGATTACAGGCTTACAATTAAAATTAAAAACGATGCCACCAAGCACAAAGAATATTGTTACCAGCTGAAAGAGGGTAGTCAATTTGCTTATGATAGACGGACATATCTCCACTCCTGAATGAAAAAGGAGCAATACCATTACCCCGAAGATGATGATGACATCCCGGCTTATGACTATGACTGCAAGCCAATCGGGTATGATCCCTATTACAGCCATAGTGATATAGGATGAAACCAGGAGGGCCTTGTCGGCAATTGGATCGAGTATAGCCCCTATCCTGGTCTTTTGCTTCATGACCCTTGCGATAAAGCCGTCCAGCCCGTCTGTAACGCCAGCTATGCAAAAGACCAGAAAGGCAAGCTCATACCTTTTGTCAATCAAAAATATGATCAACAATGGGGTCAGGAGTATCCTGACAAGGGTGAGTAGATTTGGAATATTCAATTTACCGCCTTCCAGATATCATGACAGGACATGAGATAATCGGGTCTGAACCACTTGATCTGGGGATCTTTTCTGAACCATGTAAGCTGCCTTTTTGCATATCTTCTGGTGTCTCTTTTCATTTCTGAAATTGCAACTTCAAGGCTACAAGAGCCTTGGAGGTAGCGGATAATATGCCGGTAGCCAAGGGATTGCAAGGGTTTAAGTCTGTAATCGAGGCCTTTTTGCAACAAGGCCTTTACTTCCTCAACGAGTCCAGAGGCCATCATCTCGTCAACACGCTGGTCTATGACCTCATAGAGCATGGGCCTGGGAAGGCAAAGCCCCACCTTGACACACACCCTCTGCCTGGAAAAGTCGGCCTTGAGATCCGTCTTTTTAGAGTACCACCACGAAAGGGGTCTACCCGAAGACAAAAAGACCTCGATCCCCCTTATCACCCTGTAGAGGTCATTTGGATGAATACGATTAGAAGCAACTGGATCTATTTTTCTCAGAAAGGCATAAAGCGGCCCCGTGCCAGATCTCGACGCTTGATTCCTCAAAAATTCCCTGAGCCCAGGCAACCTGCCAGGCATGGAAGATAGGCCCTTCAGCACAGCATCGAGATAAAAGCCTGTTCCTCCTGCGAAGACGACGTTTTTGCCGTCAGACAGTAACCTGTTCGCCGTGTTTGTTGCAATCCTTGCAAAAGAGGCGGCGTCAAGTGGTTCATAGGGTTCCCTGATATCCAGCAGGTGGTGAGTTGCCATTGCCTGCTGCCGCAATGATGGCTTTGCGGAACCTATGTCTAACCCCTTGTAAACCTGGATAGAATCTAGATTGATTATATGAGCCCCGATACTCCTCGCAAGCCTTATGGCAACAGATGTTTTCCCAACAGCCGTAGGTCCCACCACAGCCACAACAGGAAAGTTTACAGGGCATAGGGATGAATTCTTCACTGCCTGTAAAAGTCTCTTTCAAGCTCCTTGATGGAGATCTCCCTCATAATAGGGCGTCCGTGAGGACAATTTCTGACTCCCTCCTTGATACAGTCCTGAATGAGAGACTTCATCTGTTCCCTGTGCAGGCAACTGTTAGCCTTTATCGCCATTGAACAGGCCATCTTTGCAAGCCACTGCCGGAGAGCTTCCCTACCCGACCTGTTTGGGTTTGAAAGAAGCCCTGTCACGATCTCCTCAACCACCTTGATAGTCTCTTTTGAAGGGGACAAAAAGCTTGGGACTGTCCGTATCGCCACCTGTCTCAACCCAAAGGCATCCACTTCTATACCCAGCTCAAAAAGCGTAACAGATGCATTCTCAAGGCCTTCCATCATGGATTCATCCACCTCTAAAAGATGGGGAAACATGAGGGGTTGTCTTTCCATGGAACCCCTTGACTCAAATTCATGGAGGAGTCTTTTGAAAAGAAGGGCTTCATGGGCGGCATGCTGATCAAAAATAAGCAGCTTGTCTTCCAACTCCGATAGTATGAAGCTTCCAGCAAATTGGCCGATGACCCTGATGCTATCTGTCTCTTTCAGATCATGATCATCGACAATGGAAGAAGGTAGAGATCCAGGGCTGGGAAAAGGCCCCTTTGTTGATACCCCTTCAACCAAACCGCCCTTTTTTCTGGCATCTTCCTCCCAAGGCAAAGGATTTTTTCCATCCAAAGGGATAGATCCTGACCCTTTTACCAGAGCCTGTTGGGAAAAAGTGGACCTATAGGCCCTGTCACCCTCCTTGACATGTCCTGAGACCTCATCCTGGACAGAGGCTACTTCTTCTTCATCCAAGGATGCAATCCTTTGTCCAAGGGCTCTTCTTATGGCGTGATAGACCAATCGGTAAACAGTTTCCGGTTCCTGAAACCTCACTTCGCTTTTGGATGGATGTACGTTCACATCCACAAGCCTTGGTTCCACTTCCAAAAACAGCACGCCTGCAGGATAATTGCCCTTTACCATCATTCCCCTGAGCGCCTCATTTACTGCCTTCCAAAGGACTGGGCTTGAAATTAGCCGTCTGTTCATAAAAAAATACATGTGCCTTGACGAAAGCCTTACCTCATCAGGAGACGCCATGAAGCCTTTAAGCTTCATGCCTTCGCTTCCACCTGAAACCTCTACCATTTGGGCAATGATTTCCTGGCCAAACAAGGGTTCGAGCCGCCCCATTTCACTTGCGTCTGGATTGGTCCGAAATATCTGCCTCTTTTCGTTTCTCACCGTAAAAACCACTTCCGGCCAGCACACAGCAAAGGCCCTTACGACTTTAAGGCAACGCGAAAGCTCCGTCTGCCTCGATTTCAGGAACTTGTAACGTGCCGGAACCTTGAGAAACAGATCCTGAACCTTGATAATTGTTCCTTGCGGACATCCTGCAGGCACGATCTTCAGATCCCTTCCAAAGGAAACGGAAAGCTGCCAGCCTTGATCATCTTCCCGGGGCCGGGAAAGTATCCGAAGATCACTAACGGCAGATATGCTCGAAAGGGCCTCACCCCTGAACCCTAGTGTGGTTATACAGGCAAGATCGCTTTCATAAAAAATCTTGCTGGTTGCATGGGGCATTACGGCAAGCTCCAGGTCTTTTCTTGACAGCCCCTCTCCATCATCCTTCACTTCAATAAGCCTTCGTCCGCCGTCATGGAGCCTTATCTCTATGGCAGAGGCACCTGCATCTAGGGAGTTTTCCACAAGCTCCTTCACAACAGATGCTGGCCTTTCAACTACCTCTCCTGCAGCTATCTGGTTGGCTACATGTGATGGCAGCCGTTTAATCTTTCCCACTTCTGTCCTCTTTTTTTTCAAAATAATCAAGGATATTCCTACATACCTTCTCTGGCAGGCCTGGGACGGCTCTGATTTCTTCGACAGTGGCCTGAGACAGGCTTTCAAGGCTGCCAAAATGGTTCAACAAGGCTGCCTGACGCGCTTTGCCAACACCAGGAATCTTTAAGAGCCCAGAATCCAACATCCTTTTGCTGCGCCTTGCCCGATGGGTTTTGACCCCGAATCTGTGCGCCTCATCCCGAACTCTTTGACAAAACAGCAACACTGGGTCCGACGGCCCAAGCTTCAATGAATCGTTATGGCCACAAAGGAAAATCTTATCGCCTTCATCACCCCTTTCCTTTGCTATGGAAACAATGTCCACCTGTTCCTCCATGCCCTGTTCTCGCAATACCTTGACTGCACTCATCAACTGGCCCTTGCCGCCATCTATGATAAAAAGGTCTGGCAGGTCCCTCTTCCTTTGCGCCCTTTTGAGCCGTCTGGCCATAACCTCCCGTATCATGGCATAATCGTCTATGCCCGGTGTGTTGAGAAAATAGTGGCGATAGCCTGCTTTTCTGGGGCTGCCCATATAGAAGCTCACAAGGCTTCCCACTGGAAGGTCTCCAGAGGTATTTGATATATCAATACCCTCAACACTGTTTGGCAGCCGTCTTAGCTCGAGTCTTTTCTCAAGGATCTTCGTAAGCGCAAGCCACTTGGCATGTCTCGCCTTTTGATCCGCAATGGCCTGATGTGCATTCAGTTTGGCTATGTCCAGGAGTTCTTTTCTCTTTCCATGTTGGACAGTCCTTATGGATACCCTTTTCTGTCCGAAATGGCTCAGAAGATATTCAAGCTCAACCTGTTCTCTGAGACTTACAGGCACAATCACTTGTCTTGGAGGCGCTGAAGAAGAATAATATATCTTCAGGAAATTGGAATACAGGGCACGGTCGCCCTCTGCCATATTCACTTCCAGCCGAAGCGGGTGTTTTGAGGAGATGATGCCTTCCCGCACCTTCAACACAACGGCCTGGGCTATATCTTCGTCTCTTGCAATATAGATTACGTCCATATCGGGGACAGAGGATAATACCACCGCCTGCCTTTCCAGTACCCCTTCCAATGCCTTTAGCTGATCCCTGTAAAGAGCTGCCTTTTCAAATTCGAGCCTTGATGCAGCCTCCTCCATTGCCTGCTTTATCTGTCTTTTCACAAAAGAGGCCCTTCCTTCCAAAAAGGCCTTTACCTTATGGACATCAGCCATGTAATCCTGTGTCGAGATAGCGCCTGTGCACGGCCCGGAACAGCGCTGGATCTGATATTTCAAACAAGGTCTCGATCTTCCTTTCATGGCCCTGTCACTACAGCTTCTCAATCTAAAGATGGTGAATATGATCCTCAAAGTCTGCCTCAAAGCCTGTCCTGAGGTATAAGGCCCAAAATAGAGGGCACCATCCCGACGCCTCTTCCGCACGACGCTTAGCCTGGGGAACTCGCTCTTTATGCCCAGCCTGAGAAATGGATAGGATTTGTCATCTCGAAGCCTAACGTTATATCTTGGCTTGTGCTTACCTATCAGCTCAGCTTCAAGGATCAGTGCCTCCTTTTCGGTCCTGGTCAGTATCACTTCCAGGAAGGAGGCCTTCTGCACCATCAGCCTGGTACGTGCCGGTAAGGCGTCAAGAGGCCTGAAATAGCTCAAGAGCCTGTGTCTGAGCCGCTTGGCCTTTCCTATATAAAGTGGGGTGTCATCCTCTGCCCGAAAGAGATATACGCCTGGATTGGAAGGTACGCCTTCACACCTGAAACCATCCTGAAGTGAGAAAATCGATCCATCCTGTCTCTTCTTTTTCATTCCGTATTGAATCTGTAACCCACTCCCGAATGAGTCAGTATGAATCGGGGATTTGCTGGATCGGGTTCGATCTTTTTCCTGAGTCTTCTAATATGCACGTCCAATGCACGGCTCCAGGGATATACCTCCTTTTCATCCCACAACCTGGAACTTAGGAATTCCCGTGAAAGCACCTTCCCCCTGTTTTCTATAAAGAGCTTCAAAAGCTCGAATTCCTTTCTTGTGAGCCTTTCCCTGCGCCTTCCTGTCACAACTGTTCTTTGTTCGCAAAAGACCTTGAGCTCACCCAGGTCCAGCACCTCTTCCTCAAGAAGATTGGCCTCTCGTCCTCTTCTCAGGCACGCCTTGATCCTGGCTTCGAGCTCAAGATATTCAAAGGGCTTGGTCACATAGTCGTCGGCTCCTACCTCTAGGCCTCGGATCTTGTCAGGCAGAGTGTCCCTGGCACTTACTATTATAATGGGTACGTTAGAGACCTTTCTAAGATGCTGGCATATGATGATGCCATCAACATCTGGCAATTTGAGGTCAAGGATGACAATGTCTGGCCTGAAAGTCTCAAAAGCCTCCATCACCTCTCTACCGCTGGACGCCCCTGCTGTCACATATCCGTCTAAGGTCAGCTGGTCCATAAGAACAGTACGTATGTCGTTGTCGTCTTCGACAACCAAAACCCTGGCAGGTCTCATGATGATAGCCTCTTCTTCTAGGCTGCCGGGACAGTAAAATAGATGCAGCAGCCAGCATCCTGGCCCCTGCCCTTAACTCCTATTCGTCCCTTGTGCGCCTCCACGATGCCCTTGGCGATGGCAAGCCCAAGGCCCATTCCCGTACCCTGGACGTTGTCATCCCTGTGAAAAAATTTCTTGAAAACAAGGTCTATTTCTTCTGGAGGGATCCCCGGCCCCCTGTCCTGGACCTTAACTTCCCAGAAATCACCCTGGCGCTGGAGTGTTATTTCCACCTTCTCCCCTTTTGGCGAAAACCTAATGGCATTGGAAAGGAGGTTTATGATCACCTGTTCCATCCTCTTTACGTCGATAGCTGCAATACAAGGCTGGTCCATCACCTTGTATTCGAGATCGATATTTTTCCGCCAGGCAAGGGGCATTGCCATGAGAATTGCATCCTCCAGGACTTCAGCAAGATCAGCCTCCTGGATATTGAGCTGCAATTCTCCGCTCTCCAGCCTTGAGCAGTCCAGGAGGTCCTGGACCATTGAGGAAAGCTTTTCGGTGTTCCTCTGAAGTATGTCCAGATAGGTGGAGCCTTGTTCACTGCATTTCCGCTTCAAAAGCTCGATGGCACCCTTTATGGCAGTTATTGGTGTCTTGAGATCGTGGGTGATGTTGGTGAAGAAATCTGCCTTGTATTTCTCTGTGCGCTTAAGTTCATCAAAGGCCGATTTCATCTTTTCTAGTGCATCTTCCGCCTCTCTTTGAAGCTGGTTCTGTCTTATGGCAAGGGCTTGCACCATGTTGTTGAAATTTTCCCCAACATTCATCCATTCTCCACTGGCCTTTAAGTTCACAGACACATCGAGTTCTCCGTGCCTGACCTTTTCCGCAGCCGTATTAAGTTCCTTTAACGGGGAAAGGACATAGGCCCTGAGCATGAACCAAAGGAGGAATATTATGATGAAGAGGGCAAAGATCATGTAGCCAGTAAAAAATCTGGCGTCATGTTCCAGGTTTTGAAAAAATCTCGTGGCATTTACGCCTATTGAGATGCAGCCTACAAGTCTGGTTGCAGGCGCCCTGTTGTGGCAGGTCTGGCATTCATTTTCAAAGATGAGTGGTCCGGCATATCTGAACCGGTACCTTTTATGATCCGAAACAATGGTCCATATCTCGGTTTCACCCAGCCTTTTCATCCTGTCAATGGCATCCTGTTCAAAGGCATCGGGCCTTCTGCTTCGGTCAGTGCTCCCATCCACAGCGATTTTTATGGAGAACGGTGCGTTCTGGCCGGCAAATGAGGCTAGGTCCGCAGTAAACTGAGATGGAGTCTTCCGTTTGTAAATGCCGCCATGCTCTTTGATATAGACGCCTTTCCAGCCAGATATAAGCTCCCTTGTAAGCACGACATAATGGTAGATGCCCCTGGCCTGCTGCCTCAACTGGTTTATTCCAGCCTTCTGGTATTGCCTGCCCTGCCAATAAAGCAAAACGCCACCAAATATTCCAAGGATCACCACGATCCACAGAAGGATCTTATTTTCCAGCTTGGAAGAAATCATGTGGGGGTGACTGCCTGTTTATATTATTCAAAACAGAGGGGGACAATGAACGATAAAAAGCTCCAACTGCTGTTCTGAAATATTTCTAACTCCATGTTCCTCTGCCGGGGGCACGAAACAATAGTCTCCCTCTGATAGAGGCCTCCAACTGCCATCTATAAAGACTTCTCCAGACCCATTTAGACAATAAATTGAGTCTATGCTCTTTTCGTGGGTGTGGACGGGTATTTCTATGCCCCTTTCTATTCTCAGGATAGAGCTACCTATTGGTGAACCATCGTTGCTCCCTGCCAACTTGGCTATCTTAACTCCCTTGAATAAGGGATGATCGCTAAAGGTTATACCATCTCTTTCATAAAAAATGGCCATCTGTTTCCCCTTCCACTGCCTTTAAACATTTATCGATCGTTATGATAACAGAATTGTAACATTTTTGTAACATGTTTAACAACATAGTTACAGAAAAATTCGCTATTATATTTAGTGAGATACATTTATCGTCTAATTGTCCAACTCAGGAGGGTTTTATGAGAATCTTGAAAAGCCACGGAGGATCGACGGTAGTTGCTTGCATTGTCGCCTTCCTCATCGCTCTTTTGATCGCCTTTATCACTGCCAAACAGGTAAAATCTACCAGTACTGTAGAATTTTGCAATTCCTGCCACGAGATGAATACCTTTTATCACACTTGGGCTGCTGGCAAACATGGAGTCGATGCAATGGGGGCCGTGAGGGCTAGATGTGTTGACTGCCATCTCCCTCATGACAGCTTGGCTAACTACCTAAAGGTCAAGACGCAGGCGGGTCTCCACGATATGAAGGCACATATCATGAAGAAAAAGACTGCCTGGCTTGAGATCTGGAAAAACCGCGGCCCATACGTACATGAAGCTTATGAATCTGGCTGCAAAGAGTGCCATAAAAAGCTCGTCGCACCTGGTATTCCTGTCAAGGCATTTACAGCGCACAAGGCATATCTGGTGGGCCAAACCGAGCGAACCTGTATAGATTGCCACCATGAGGTTGGCCACGGCGATCTCGTTAGTGAATTCAGGGAGATAGCCAAAAACGAAAAGAAGTAATCAAATAAAAATGCTGTGTTTTCCATGGAAATTGACCTGTAAGGTGCTATTGGTCGTAAAGTCCAGGGCATCTCCCAGGATCCACAAATAGACTAGGACAAAATTAAGGAATCAACTTTAGAAAAGGAGGGTAAACATGAAAGGTTTATTTGGAAAATTGGGCATTGTCTGCATGACAGCTTGCTTTCTCGCAGTTACAGCCGGTACAGCTGTCTCAGAGGAGCAAGCCCCAAAACAGGCAACACCCAAGCTTCACAAGGAATTGGTAATCAAAAGAGGGGTGTCTCCAGAGGCAGCCAAGTGTATTGAATGCCATTCCAAGAAGACACCAGGCATCGTGGATTCCTGGAAACTCGGCAAAATGGCACATGCATCCGTTTCTTGCTATGACTGCCACGTGGTGGAAAAGAGCTCCCCTATGGCAAGCCAGTGCTCCGGCATCAAGGGTTCCAACATCTATATTTCTCCCATGGTCTCGTCAAAGACTTGCTCCCGCTGCCACCCACAGGAAGTGGAACAATTTCTGAAAAGTGGGCATGCAAAGCTGGCAAGCGCTCCAGTAGTCGACAACAAAAAGATGATAAATCTCATTTATCACTTGGAAGGAGCCGGATTCATTGGAAACCAAAAGACCAATTCGAGTAACTGGGCATCAAGGCAGGCTGGATGCCAGATGTGCCATGGTGGCCAGGTTGAACTTGGCCCAGACCACAAGCCAGTGAAGAATACCTGGCCAGGTGGAGTCGGAACCAGGTATCCTGACGGTTCTATCGGCACCTGTACTGTATGCCACACCAGGCATCAATTTTCTGTTACAGAAGCAAGAAAGCCCGAGGCCTGTGCAAGCTGCCATCTTGGTCCAGACCATCCAGACATCGAAATCTACATAGAGAGCAAGCACGGCCAGATCTTCAGCACACACGGGGAAGACTGGGAGTGGGACAGCGCACCTGATGCCTGGCAGCCTGGAGACTACACGGCCCCAACGTGTGCAACCTGCCACATGAGCGGCATTGGGGATCTCACTACCACCCACAACATCAATGAAAGGCTGAAATGGGATCTGGTTCACAAGAAGAGTGTCATCAGATCGGGAGAAAGAGGAAATGGAGAAAAGGGCGCAAAGCTCATGAGGCAAGTCTGTGCCAACTGCCATGGCCCGACCCAGATCAATAAAGAGATACGTACACTTGACGATGCAGTGGCCCTCTACAACATGTATTGGGATGGAGCAGTCAAGATGAAAAAGGAACTTGAGGCCAAGGGGCTTCTTGGGAAAGATCCGTGGAAAGATGGATTCCAAGAACTCATGTACTACTTGTGGCACCACACTGGAAGACGTGCTCGCCAGGGTGCGGCCATGAATGGTCCTGACTATGCCCATTGGCACGGCTTCTTCCAGATATTCCAGGTCTACAAGGATATGCAGCAGATCTACGACTGGCGCATGAAGAACAACAAGATAGAGGATCTCAGCACTGTAATGAGCAGCGGTCCTCTTTAATAGGCAAGGCCTGGCCTGATGAAGGCCGGGGATCACGGGGCTGCGGTTTCAAGATACCGCAGCCCTTTAATGCTTTCATACGTCTTAGAAAAAGGAGGGATAAGATCATGAAGCGAGTTTTTGTTGCCATTTTGGTTTCTGCGGCAGTCTTCGCCGCTAGCGCCGTATCCTTTGCTTACAAGATCAACAACAACATAAAGGTGACTTTTCTGGAACAGTTCCGATCAGAGACCTGGGACACGTTTGATAATGGGGCTCCTGGAAAGGATGACGGTTACACCTTCATGTCGAGTAAGATGCGCCTGGGCTTTGGCTTTGACACGAGGCTCATTGACGCATATGCCCAGTTCCAGTGGACGCAGCTGATCAACATGCCAGATGACGCCATGTATGGAACAGGCGGCCTCTACTACGCCCAGAACAATGGCAGCCGCAACGTTGGCTATGCCTGTTTGTCCCAGGGATGGATCAGGGGCAGAATGCCAGGTTATCAACAGCTCAGCCTCAGGGTGGGCCGTTTTCTGTACAAATCGGGTCTGGAACCCAAAACCCTTCCCAAAAACAAGACCTTGGCATGGCTCAGGAAGAAGAGGATCTCCCAAAGGCTAATTGGTCCCTTCGACTGGTCAAGGGTTGGACGTGCCTACGACGGTATCCAAGCAGCTTACAACGACAAGGACTGGAACCTGACCGTATCTGCAATGCATCCCACACCAGGTGGATTTTATCTGAAGAGGGATGATACCCATGTGAACGGCTACAGCTCAAACGACATAGACATGATCACTGTGGCTGCAACGATGAAAGACAACGTTGTGAAGGGCGTGGACGCACAGTTGTTCTACTACTACTACAACGACCATCGCGGCCTTTACAAGGACGGTATCGGAGACGAGGACGAGATCAACAACTTTGGTGGCCATCTCCTTTACAATACACCCAAAGTTGGACCAGGTTCTTTTGACTTCCTGGTTTGGGGAGACTACCAGACAGGCACATATTCCAGCGTCAAGGCAGGAAAGAGGCTTGACCACAGTGCCTATGCAGTAGCAGTAGAAGGTGGTTACAAGTTCTCAGACGTGATGTGGCAACCTTGGATAAGGGGCGGCTGGTTCCAGGGTTCTGGTGATGATGACCCAAACGATGGAGACCACGATACCTTCTTCATGATGATTCCCACCCTCAGGGTCTATGCCATGACTCCATTTTACAACCTGATGAACACCACCTATGCCTTTGGACAGCTCATTATCAAACCCTGCCCCAAGGTCGTTGTAAGAACAGACGTTACAAGGCTCTGGCTTACAGAAGAGGACGATGCATGGTATCAAGGCTCTGGTATGACCAGGCCAGATCAGTTCGGCTACGGTGCAAAGACAGCCCATATAGGCCACGGAGACGACTCCATTGGCACCATGTGGGACATATCCTTCTTCATCAAGGACATATACAAATATCAGGGAGCCTCCCTGGGATTGAATCTCTACTACAGCCATATCTTTGGCGACGATGTCATAGAGTACAACTTCCCCAAGGATGAAGACATGAATTTCTTCTATGTAGAAGGAATAATCAGGTTCTAAAGGATTAAAGGCCGGCTTGCAAGCCGGCCTTTTTCAGTCAAGGAGGTAGATTGTGATAACAACGTTGAAAAGATCCCTTACTCTGGTCATAACCCTTCTGCTCATGGTCGTCTTTCCTGCACTCTGCCTTTCAGCAGGTTCCCACCCTGATGCAGGACAGACCTCTCACCCAAAACTGTCGGAGCAGGAAAAACTCACTCCTTGTTCCCAGTGCCATAAGGATGCCACTCCCGACATCTATCAGGAATGGTACAATTCTGTTCATGGCATTGCAAATGTGAAATGTTTTCAGTGTCATGGCACCTATGAAAACCTTCGTGTCGAGCCCGATGAAACCCATTGTGCTGCATGCCACAACAAGCAGTACCTCAAACGCCCGAAGGATAAAAAATGCTGGGCCTGTCATCCGGCACATAACTTTTTTGTTCATAAGTAAAACAGGAGGTTAAATATGGGCCTTTCAAGAAGAGAATTTCTAAAAAGGACTGCAGCACTCACAGCAGCATCATATGTTGGCATGAATCTGCCCATTGGTCTGGATGGAGAAGCCCAGGCAGCCGACGCAGACAGCTGGCATCCAGGCACATGTAGGCTTTGCGGGTCTGGTTGCCGGCTCGAATTGGGAGTAAAAAACGGCAGGGCCGTGGCTCTGCGGGGCATATCCAAATCCAGGACCAATTTCGGATACCTGTGCATGAAGGGCATGCTCTTTTACAAGCTCATGGGAAACAACCATCCAGATCGTCTCAAAAAACCCTTATACCGGGCCAAGAAGGACCAGCCCTTCAAGGAGATATCTTGGGATGAAGCCCTCGATATTGCGGCCAAAGAATTTGCCAAGGCGGTCAAGACCCATGGGAACGATTCTGTGGCATATTATGGTTCAGGCCAAGCCCTTACTGAAGAAACGTATATCTTTCAGAAGGTCATGCGTGGAGGTCTTCAAACCAACAATGTTGAGGGCAATCCCAGGCTCTGCATGGCCAGTGCCGTTGGAGGCTACATCACATCCTTTGGTGCCGATGAGCCAATAGGCAGCTATTCCAACTTCGAAAGGGCAAGCTGTTTCTTCATAATCGGAAGCAACACCGCAGAAGCCCATCCAGTCCTCTTTCGAAGGATAATGAGAAGAAAGATGGACCATAGGGATACCGTCAAGGTGATAAATGCAGATCCAAGGATATCTCCCACGTCAAGAATTGCAGATCTGGATCTCGTTTTTGAACCAGGCACAGACCTGGCGCTTTTGAATGCAATGGCCTATGTAATAGTTGATGAAAAGCTCTACGATGAGAACTTTCTCAACAATTACTCTGTCTTCAGAAAGGGCAAGGAGAAAAAACAGGTCACCTTTGACGAATACAAAAGATTCCTTGCTGACTACACGCCTGAAAAAGCTGCTCAGATCTGCAAGGGAAACATCACACCTGAAAAGATACGCACTGCCGCCCGCTGGTTTGCCACCTCAGAGGGCACCATGAGTCTTTGGACCATGGGAATCAACCAGAGAAAAAGAGGCGTCTGGGCCAACAATCTCATTCACAACCTGCACATCCTGACTGGCCAGCTCTGTAAGCCAGGGGCAGACAGCTTCTCACTCACAGGCCAGCCAAACGCCTGCGGAGGTGTCCGCGAAGGAGGAGGGCTTTGTCATATTCTGCCAGCCCATAGGCTTGTCAAAAAGGACAAACTCCGCCATCAGGTGGAAAAGCTTTGGAACATCCCTCAGGGCCGCATACCCCCAAAACCAGGCTACCACACGATCGCCATGTTCGAGGCGGTTAATCAGGGCAAGATCAAGGCAATATGGATCAATTGCACGAGTCCTGCCCAAAGCCTTCCCAACTGCGACAAGTACAGAAAGGGAATGGCCAGAGACGATGTCTTCATGGTAGTGACAGACATATTCCCAACCAAGACCACTGAGCTTGCAAACCTCATCTTGCCTACAGCATTCATCTTTGAAAAAACCGGAGTATATGGTTGTACAGAAAGGCGCTCCCAGCTTACGAGAAAGGCCGTGAACGCCCCAGGCGAGGCAAAGCCGGAGGTCTGGATCGTAAGGGAATGGGCACTGAGGCTCTCAAAGAAGCTTAATGACCCAGTCATAAAAAAATGTGTAGAACCCTTCATGGGTAAAGAGCCCGATTATGAGCTTCCAAAGGCAATATGGGAGGAATACACTCAAAAACTCACAAAGGGCA
Organism: uncultured Thermodesulfatator sp.; assembly: GCA_964581255.1. Taxonomy (GTDB): domain Bacteria; phylum Desulfobacterota; class Dissulfuribacteria; order Dissulfuribacterales; family QOAL01; genus QOAL01. Next base: position 47,285 of record CAZOMT010000010.1, on the reverse strand, counting down.
GAGACAACGATCTTAGGGGCGCCACCTATGAAGTGCTTCAAAAGCTGCCAGATGGTGTGCAGTGGCCTGCTCCCACAAAGGAATTTGCCCTTAAAGGCGGCACTGATATCAAATTCGTACGGGGTATAGACCCCCTGGCAGACGAGCATGCCAAGAATCAGATGCCCTACCAGTTCTATGGGCCTGCACACCCAGACCATAAACTGTGGATCTGGCTCAGGCCCCAAAAGGGTCCAGAAGAGATGCCAGACTCCACGTACCCATTCTATCTGTCAACTGGGCGTGTTATAGACCATTGGCACACAAGCAGCATGACAGGAAGGATACCGGAACTCATAAGGGCAAATCCTTACGCCTTTGTCGAAATCAACCCCAAGGATGCTGAAAAACTTGGGATAAAACCAGGAGACATGGTGGAGGTATCTTCGAGGCGTGGGAAAAACATCCTTCCTGCAAAGGTGTACGTAGGTCCGTGTGAAGGCATGGTATTCGTGTACTGGCACGATATGAAAGAAGAACGGATGATAAACAGGGTCACAAAGGATGCCTTTGATCCAGGTTCCAAGGAGCCAGAGTTCAAGATATGTGCATGCCAAATCAGGAAGGTATCAGGCCCTAAACCGCTCAAACCGTTCATAGTTGAATTGACGTAACATATTATTAATACTCACAGGCCGGATGACTTACTTGAAGTTGCCCGGCCTTATCTGTTTAGATCACTGATGCAATATATGAAAAACATAACCGTTACCCTAATGGCCACACTTTCTATCATTGTTTTCTGCTCTAGCCTCCTTGCTCAGGATAAAGCTGGGCCCCACAAACAACCTTTTCTCTTCAGCCACACAAAGGCCCAAGCCTGTGGTAAAATCTGGCTTCTCATGGATGAACTCATTGAAAAGGACAATGTGCGTTGCAAAGAGGTACTCGAGATAGAAGGCTTCCCATATCTACGGGCAACACCAGCTGTTATGGCGATGGCAAAAGGCATTGAAGGCAAATACGCACAGCACGAATGGCTTGAGCTTCTGAGAAGGATAGATCTTCAAGCCCGTTATGAAGAGCTGAACAGGCTTTCTGCAGAAGACCTTGAAAAATTGTGTTCCCAGGCAGGAATCGACTGCTTTCAGGGGCGTATAAGGGCCTTTGTTGCACGATGCTCCGCCATCATCATGGGCGATGAAAAACGGAATCCCACATTTATGAAGACCCTCAGAAGCCAGGCACTAAGCTCCATCAAAACACCCAAGCATGGCACTAAGGCATGCTTTAATGATCCTGATTCTCTCGATGGCCTCATAACCATGGATCTTCTTCATAACATCCAGTCTCCTTCCAGGCCATCGAACGTCAGGTCCAAGTCATACCTGGAACGGCGTATCCAAAGCAGCAAACAGGCTGTTGGCCAGACCATTAGACCTTAAAGGAGAACCCCCATGCCCATAGGCGGTTTTGTGGTAAATGTCCATCCAGACACCATTGATGCGGCCATAGAGGCCTTGAAGACTGTAGAAGGACTGGAAATCCACGGCTCGGATGAAAGAGGCAATGTAGTAGTGGTGCTAGAGAGCGAAACCTCTGAGCAGATGGAAGAGATGGTCAGGTCATTGATGGCTATGGAACAGGTCCTAAATGTAGGTCTTACCTATTTCAATGCAGAGGATGAAGTTGAAAAAATCGATTCAGGAAGAAACAGGCCAAACAGATCGTTTGGCAAAGGGCTCAACTAGTAGAAGAAGGCTTTTGAAAGGCCTTTTTGCAGCGCTTTTGGCAGGTGACACCATGGTGAACAGCCTTTTTTGTCACGCTGAAAATGGGTTGTCTTCACCTGTCAGGACAAACATCTTGAGGCCTCCAGGCGCTGTTCCAGAAGAAATATTTCCGGCTAAGTGCATTCGTTGTGGCAGATGTGTTGAGGTCTGTCCCTATGAGGCCATAGTCCCACGTGACATAAGAAACGGTATCTATGCTGGCACACCTCTTATAGACGTCACCAAGATCCCTTGCTACCTGTGTATGAAGTGCGTGGAGGTATGCCCCACAGGAACCCTTTCGAGGATCTCGCAGACAGAAACCAGAATGGGCCTGGCAGTTATTGACAAACACTCATGCGTTACCTGGAACCAGGAACTGGCCCTTTGCCGGACCTGCTACAATGTTTGCCCCTTTAAGGAAAAGGCCATTAAACTGGATCAGCTAAGACCCGTGGTCATAGAAGAATATTGTACTGGCTGCGGCCTGTGCACCCACGGCTGCCCAATAACCAGGAAAGATGGCAACAAGGCCATCAACATAGAACCCATCTATGCCTTTAAACCTGTAAAGTGGTAGTGACCATCATGCCGAGCAACTCACCTGTCAAGACACATTATAACCATTTGAGGCTACTGTGCCTGAGCCTTGCTTTCTGCCTCTTGCTGATTGTCCCATTTCTGAATAAATATTTACACTTTAGTTTTATTCAGGGCTGGTTTCAAAGCCTCAGTATAGGGCATCTTTGGTTCGTTTCGCCACTCGAAGGGATAGAAAGTATTCTTACATCCAAGAAACTTTATGGCCCCCTCCTGATAGGCATGCTTGGCCCAGTACTGCTTGCATCCTTACTCGGAAGGGTATTTTGCAGCTGGATATGCCCCATAAGCTTTCTTTCGGAAATAACCGATAGATGCATCAGGCTTTTTTCAAGAAAAAGGTACAGAAAGCAGCATTCCCCAATGCCAAAATCCATGCTGTGGTTTGCCCTTTTGGGAGAAATTGTCCTTACTTTGATTATAGGAGCGCCAATATTTGTATTTCTTTCGCCCCCAGGCCTTGTAGGACGCGAGATCATGATGGCCACACTCTTCCATACCCTGGCCCTGGAAGGGATGATAATCGTAGCTGTGTTCCTGCTGCACCTTGCATCGCGCCGTTTCTTTTGCCGTTATCTTTGCCCCCTTGGCGCGCTTCTTGGAATAATAGGAATAAAACGAAGGCTTCTTGTAGTAAAAGATGCGGAAACGTGCATCCAGTGTGGTCTCTGTCAAAGGGCTTGCCCGTTGGGCCTTGACCCAGCAATCAATGAAACCCTCTCGCCCTATTGCTGGAACTGCGGCGAGTGTATCGACAGCTGTAAAGTCAAGGCCCTAAGATTCACTTGGAAAGGGCCTTGCCAGTCAGCACCAATATCAGGCCTTCAAGACATCACGCACCAGTCTCAAAAGATGCATCTTGGAACAGGTGAAAAGGCTCAGTTATAACGAAATCTTTCCAGGTGAAAGGTTTCGCCCGACCAGGTGAAATTTGCAGTTCCATCATCATTGAGATGAAAATCGCCGTGGCCCACAACTGTTGAAGAGGGCCTCAAATATTCTTCATAGCCGAGGGGCTCGCCGCCATACCACTCCTGTAAATCGCAGCCGAAATCCTTATCATCTTGTGAAAAGGTGTCATAACATGTCCACCACCAGGGGCTGGTATCCCGTCCATAGTGATACCAAGCCATGAATACGGTATTACCGTAGGCCTCTATGAAAAAGCCCATGCCATCATAAACTGGATCATACCACCATCCATTGATGTCCCTGGCATCCAGGCTACCTGGTGATACATCAGGCATAAACTTGGATAAATCTACAGATGCTGTCACATCCTGATCACCTGTAAGGAATTCCTTGAAATAGGTATAGGTAATCCTGGCATTTGACTTGCTCTCGAATTCTATACTCATGCTGCCTACTGCCCAACCCCTTGGTGCAACATATGGGGTTCCAAGAGGCCAGCCATTCCAAAGGTAGATATCACCAGAATAATACAAGCCAGAAGGTTGCCCCCTTTCAACAAGATATTCCTCCACTGTTCCATAAGAAGTGATCCAAAAGGGGGAATAGTTTTCGTAGTCGTAGATGGCCACAAAGGCATAGTCATCCTGAATCTCTACCGATAAGCCTGTCCCTTCCTGTCCCCTCACATACCACCAGCCAGAATAGTCATCGTAAGCCAAAACATGACCTGAAAAGCATGTAACTGCACCTGTCACCACCAGCGCTAGGAACATCAGACTCATAAGGTTATTTCTCATTCTCACGTACCTCCTGTTTTTTTGACTTCAACAAATACACAAATGGTTGTCCCAGTGGGAAAAAGAAACAGGACAGATTATCAAAAAGATACGAACCGCCAGGAGGCCCTGTAAGATGCCAGAAATTACAAGCCAGTATGTCCAAAACCGCCTTCACCGCGGCTGCTTTCTGGCAGGGTGTCGCAAACCTGCCAATCAAGCCTGATAGTCCGGGCCAGGATCGCCTGGGCAATTCTCATCCCTCTTTCTATTACGAACACTTCCTTGCCTAGATTGATGAGCCCAACCTTTATCTCACCCCTGTAATCGGAATCGATGGTCCCAGGGGCATTTACCACTGTAATTCCATATCTTATGGCCATACCGCTTCTGGGCCTGATCTGAAGTTCAAAGCCTTGTGGTATGGCCACGCAGAGACCAGTGGGGACAAGTTCAATATCTCCTGGCCTCATACTGAGTGCCCCTTCTATGGCAGCAGGCAAATCCACCCCTGAGGCCCCTTCTGTGACATACGCTGGCAAGGCTAGGCCTTTGAAATGGGGAAGCTTGAGAACAGGCAGTTTCACTTGTCCAGGAGTTTCTTTCTGCATTCTTCTATTTCACCTTGACGACAAGGGCCTACAAAGGCCGCTGCGATCCCTCCTTCCAAGAGCTTGGCAGCACACTGCCTTATCTCTTGAGCTGTGACCGCCTCTATCTTGTCCACCACTTCTTCGTAGGATATATACTCCCCAAGATCTATCTCATTCCTGGCGATCCTGGACATCCTGGCATCGGTGTTCTCAGACGAAAGGAGCAGCCCTCCTTTGATATTGTCCTTGGCAGCTTGAATCTCCACCTCCTCTATGGTGTCGGTGGCCATCTTTTCCATCTCCTTTTTTATAATGGAAACCACCTTGAGGGTGTTGGCAGGGGCAACTCCAGCGTATACGCCCAAGAGACCAGAATCGTGAAGGCTTGAGACAAAGGAATAGACGGCGTAGGCGAGACCTCGTTTCTCCCGTACCTCCTGAAAGAGCCTTGAACTCATGGATCCTCCCAGTATCACATTCAACAAGAGGATCTTGTACCTGTCTGGATCAGTGGAGGATGGACCTGGAAGGCCCAGGAGAATATGTGTCTGCTCTAGTTCCTTCTTTTTGAAGAACACATCGAAATTTGGTCTTGGTGGTGTTCTTGCAGGCAGATGGTTTCCGTTTCCTAAGCAAGAAAACAAGCCCTCCACCCTGTTGCACAGATCGTCATGATCGATATTGCCAGAAGCCGATATCAGTACCTTTTTTCCAGTGTAAAACTCCTTCATATGGGTCTTCAAGGTATCTGATGAGATCTTGGATACTGTTTCCGGATTGCCGAGGATAGAACGTTCTACTGGATTACCCTTCCAGAAATTCATGTTGAAAAGTTCATGCACCAGCTCATCGGGAGAATCCTCCATCATATTGATCTCTTGAAGTATTACCTGCCTTTCCCGCTCGACCTCCAAGGGATCAAAGACCGAATTCAAGAAGATGTCAGACAGCAGATCCATGATAACATCGAGATGTGCGTCAAGCACCTTGGCATGAAAGCATGTGGTCTCTTTTGAGGTAAAGGCGTTCGAAAAGCCGCCGAGGCGGTCAAAGGTCTTGGCGATATCAAGGGCTGTCCGGTTTTCCGTTCCCTTGAAGATCATGTGCTCTATAAAGTGAGAGATGCCAGAAAGCTCGTAGGGCTCGTCCCTGGAGCCTGCAGTCACCCAGACCCCAATGGATACCGCACGGCTGGCAGGCACCTTTTCAGTAAGCACCCTGATCCCGTTAGATAGCACGGTCTTTGCAAAGGCGTATCCCTTCCCCATGGCTGACCTCCTTTTATAAGAGTGCTTTTCTGCTGAGCTTGATCCTGTGCTGGTCGTCTATGCCTATTACCTTGACCTTTATTTTGTCTCCTTCCTTTAACTCGTCACGGACATTGTTCACCCTGTAATTGGCTATCTGGGAGATATGAAGCAGTCCGTCTGTACCTGGCAATATCTCAACAAAGGCGCCAAAATCAACGATTCTCTTAACCACGCCTTCGTATACTTCACCCACTTCCGGCTCCTTGGTGATTCGCTCTATTTCCTTTATTGCCTTCTCAGCAGATTCAGGGGATGCGCTGAAGACATGGACCTCCCCAGTATCCTCTATATCTATTTTGGCTCCAGTACTTGCCACCAATGCCTTAATGGTCTTGCCCCCTGGCCCGATGACATCTTTTATCTTCTCTGGATTGATGGTGATGCTGGTAAGCCGTGGGGCATAACGGGAAAGCTCCTTCCTCGGGCTTGCTATCCTCTCTTGCATCTTCTTCAGGATATACTCACGACCCTCTTTGGCCTGCAAAAGTGCCTTGGATAGGATCTCCTTTGATATTCCAGTGACCTTTATATCCATCTGAAGGGCGGTGATGCCTTCCTGGGTGCCAGCCACCTTGAAATCCATGTCTCCGAGATGATCCTCATCTCCGAGGATATCAGATAGGATTACAGATTTTCCAGTCTCTTGGTCCAAGATAAGCCCCATAGCGATTCCTGCCACCACGTCCCTTATTGGGATTCCAGCATCCATCATGGCCATGCAGCCACCGCAAACCGTAGCCATAGAGGAGGAACCGTTTGATTCCAGCACCTCTGAAACCACCCTTATGGTGTAAAGAAAGTCTTCTGGAGGTGGAGCTACAGCTGCCAAAGCCCTTTCTGCCAAGGCACCATGACCGATATCACGCCTGGCTGGACCCCTTAAGGGCCGTACCTCTCCCACACTGAAAGGGGTGAAATTGTAGTGGAGGATAAAATGTTTGAACTCCTGCCCTGCAGGAGACTCTATTCTCTGTTCGTCTTCACTGCTACCAAGGGTTGCCACTGCGAGTACCTGGGTTTCCCCACGGGTGAATATGGCCGAGCCATGGGTTCTCGGCAATACACCCACATCACACGTTATTGGACGGATTTCGTGGAATTTTCGCCCGTCTATACGAATCTCTTCATTGAGTATGCGTTTTCTAACTATCTCCTTTTCCAGATCTTTTAAGATTCCTGCTATCTGAGACTGTGCTTCGGGCCAGGCAACAGAGATCTCCTCGATCACCCTTTCCTTGAGAAGTTTCTTTTCGTGGGTCCGCTCTACCTTTGCAGGAATAGCCATGATCCTTTCAAGCTCCTCATAGGCAGATTGTCTCACCTTTGCCTCGAGCTCCTGATCTTTGTCTGGCGGCACAACTTTGAACTTTTCCTTGCCCGCCTTGGCCCTTAATTCTTCCTGCATCTTTATCAGAGGTTGAATGGCTTCCTGTGCAAAAAAGATGGCCTCTAAAACCTCTTCCTCTGGCACTATGGAGGCGCAACCCTCCACCATGACCACTGCATCACGGGAGCCTGCCACAATCAGGTTGAGATCGGATTCCATCAACTGTGATCTGGTGGGATTTACGATAAATTTATCCCCCACATGTCCTATCCTGACCCCTGCTATAGGCCCAGCAAAGGGAATATCAGATACCATAAGCGCTGCTGAAGCGGCAGTTATTGCAACGACGTCAGCATCTATGTCTGGATCCACAGAAAGAGCAGAAACGATTATCTGGGTATCATAGAAATAACCTTCAGGGAAAAGAGGCCTTAGAGGCCTGTCTATGAACCTGGAAGTCAAGGTCTCCTTTTCACTGGGCCTTCCTATTTCTCTCCTGAAATAGTTCCCAGGTATACGCCCAGAGCTGTAGTACATCTCCTGATAATCAACCATTAGGGGAAGGAAATCTGCTCCTTCTCTCGGCTTGCCAGAAGTAACCGCAGTGGCAAGCACAACCGTATCACCCTGGCTGGCCAATACTGCGCCATTGGCTTGCTTGGCCAGGCGGCCGGTCTCCATCACATAGGGCAGATCGTTCAGTTCAATTTCTAATCTCGTTATTGCCATTCAATTACGTCCTTATCATTGGTTATTGGTTTTATTTTCTCAAACCCAGTTCCTGGATAAGTTTCCTGTATCGTCCCACATCCCGCCTTTTGAGATAGTCGAGAAGCCTGCGCCTCTGCCCTACAAGCTTCAAAAGCCCCCTTCTTGACGAATGATCCTTTTTATGGGTCTTGAAATGCTCGGTGAGATCTTTGATCCGGGTGGTGAGTATGGCTATTTGCACCTCTGGGGAACCAGTATCTCCACTGTGCGTCTTAAAACGATCGATTATCTCTTTTTTGCGTACAGGGTCTAAAGCCACAACTTTATTCCTCCTTGTCTATAAAATGTCTTTTTTTAATTTCAGTGTCCCTTTTTATGTCACCAAGGGAACAAATCAATTCGGGTTCCAAACCCTTAAAATTTCAATCTTGTCATTCGCCTCAACTGTCCTGGAAGCAACTGGCCATCTGGCCATGCACACTAGACGTGTCTGCCCATTGTCTCCTCTGGTGAGAATCCGCATATAACGCGACTTGACCGCCTGGTACTCGGGCACCTGTTCATCCAAACACTTCAACGCATCCGTCAAATACATACCCTGGCCATGCTGGATAAAAAGGGCCTGTCTGGCATCGACAAAGATGGCTGGAATATGCGAAAGAACCAACTCCACTGGTAAAATCCAGCCATTGATCTGGGTAGTATGAGAGGCGCTGAGAAAATCGTCCAGCGCAACCGCCTCATCCACTGTGAGGGCACCATTTCTTGTCCTCCTGAGGCTTGAAAGATGGGCACCGCAGCCAAGTAACCGGCCTAGGTCATGGGCTAGGGATCTTATATAAGTGCCCTTGGAACAATCGATGGTAAACGCAAGCATAGGTGGATCGTAAGAATCGATCCTGAATCGGTACACCTCTATCTGACGTGGTTCCTTCTGGACCTTAACGCCTTTTCTGGCAAGTTTGTACAGGGGCCTTCCCTTAAACTTGGCTGCTGAAAAGGCTGGAGGAGCCTGTTCTATACGCCCTGTAAACTCATTGGCAGCTCGTTGCAACTCAACCATGTCCAGGGCAGGCACGACTCTTTGGGCAACAACCTTACCCATTGCGTCAAAGGTGTCTGTCTCCAAACCCAGGGTAATTGTCCCCTTATATGTCTTTCTGGCATCTGTCAGAAATCTTGCCATCCGGGTAGCTCTTCCGATACAGACAGTCAGGAGGCCAGTGGCCATAGGGTCCAGTGTGCCAGTATGGCCAGCCTTTTTTATCCCAGCCTTCTTTCTCACCTTACTAACAGCCTGGAAAGAAGAAATCCCAGCAGGTTTATCTATCAAGATTATACCAGAATTCATGATTTCTTTTTCAGGAGATACTCACCAGCAAGGGCTACGACTCGCTCCTTTATTTCTATAGGGTCACCCGTGGTCTTAAAACCAGCTGCATTGAAGTGTCCTCCTCCTCCAAACCTGCCAGCCAACTCAGCCACATTGACAAAATGTTTGGAGCGTAAGCTAACGGATATGCGCCCAGATTTTATCTCCTTTACGAGTATAGCCACCTCAACTGTATCTATACCTCTTGCGTAGGCAACGAAGTCATCTGTCTCTGATTCCTTTGCCCCACAGATTGCGAACATTTCAGGGGTCAGAACCATTACAGAAACCCTGCCATTGTAAAAGGTTTCGAGGGTCTCAAGGGCAAGGCCCAAGAGCTTAAGTTTGGAAACAGGCCTGGATTCAAAACAATGAAGGGCGATTTCATACGGGTCTGCTCCATACAAAACCAGCTCTTTTGCTATATCAAAGGTGGTAGATGAGGTGTTACTGTAGCGAAAACCTCCTGTATCTGTGACAACAGCAGTATAGAAACATGTGGCAATAGTTTTAGTCATGGTCCAGTTGAGCGCCTTTATCAGCCTTAGGCATATCTCGGCTGTAGCACAGGCCCTTGTGTCAATGAGGCTGATGCACGGTTTTGAAATCTCCTTGCAAAATCCTTCACCCAAATGGTGATCAAGGATAACCACTGAAGATGCATCCCTTACAAGCCTCTCACCCTGTTCTCCAACCCGTTCCGCCTCGTTGCAATCCAGCATCACCAGGGTGTAACCATGGGGCAGATTGTCTGGCAGAACACTTTGGAATCGTGAAGATCCAGGCAGAAAGGCAAGGGTCTTGGAAAGGGCCTCTGATGCAAACATGATTACATCCTTGCCCTGACTGGCCAGGGCCTCACCAAGACCGAGCACAGAACCGGCAGCATCCCCATCTGGTCTTTCGTGGCCTGTCAGGATAAAGGAACTGCCCCTTTTCATGAATTCCGCCACCTCTTTTATGGAGTCGTCATTGCTCTTCATGTATCTTCCTGAGGAGGCCTTCTATGTGCTCCTGGGCCTTGACAGTCTCATCGAGGCGGAAATGGAGCTCTGGAATACGCCTCATGTGAAGCCTTTTCCCAAGGCTTTTCCTTATAAAGCCACTAGCCCTTGCCAACCCCTTCATAGCTGCCTTTTCCGCATCCATTCCACCTATTACTGTCACGAAAAAATTCGCATGTCTAAGATCCTTTGTAACCTTGACTGAAATCACTGTGACCAAGCCCTGCACTCTAGGGTCTTTGATCTCAGCAAGGAGCATTCTGGCAACTTCCTCTTTCAGAAGGTCGGCAACTCTTTCTGATCTTGAAAATGGCGGTTGCCTGGAAAGCAAACCTTCAAATATTTCATAGTCCATAACTAATTTCTACCCATGTGGATGATCTCAAGTTCTGAATCGACTACTTCGCAAGGGCAGGTATCTTCAACAAAATGGAGCACCTTTTCCATGGCGGATGAAAGAACTGGCTCACTGTTGCCCACTGTGCATATCCCAATCTCGGCAGACTGCCATACATCGTGAAAAGCGGTCTCAGAACAGGCCACGTTGTAACGGTTCCTGACCTGGCTGAGCATACTCTTCATCACCTTCCGCTTGCCCTTGAGAGAATGGTTGGCTGGAAGTCGAAACCTGATCCTGGCGACTGCAACGATCATTTATGCCTTGCCCTTGCCACCATCTTCGGCCTCTTGGCGTTCAGCGCTCGTCTGACCAAGCTCTGGCGCAACCTCTTCGAGTTCGTAAGCTTCAATTACATCACCCACCTTGATATCGTTGAACTTCTCAAGACCGATTCCGCATTCGTAGCCTGCTTGAACTTCCTTTACATCGTCCTTGAAGCGCCTGAGAGACTCTATTTTACCCTTGTAGACAACTACGTTGTCGCGTAACAGCCGTGCAAGGGCGTTTCTCTTGACGAGTCCATCGAGAACATAACAGCCGGCAATGGTACCCACCTTGGATATGTGAAATGTCTGCCTCACCTCTGCCCTGCCAAGGACAACTTCCTTGAAAACTGGCTCCAGAAGTCCTGTCATGGCAGACTTCACCTCTTCGAGGGCATGATAGATCACATCGTAGAACCTGATGTCCACATGTTCCTGATCTGCAAGCTGTTTAGCCTGAGGACTGGGCTTGACATTGAAGCCTATGATGATTGCATCGGAGGCAGAGGCAAGAAGTACATCTGATTCAGTAATAGCGCCTATTCCACCCCTGACGATATCTATCTTTATCTTGTCGGTACTGAGTTTCTTGAGGGAATCCGAAAGGGCCTCGAGAGAGCCTTGCACATCAGCTTTCAGCACCACATGAAGCACCTTGAGGTCCTGTTCCTTCATCTTCTCAAAGACTGTCTCCAGGCTCATCCTAGTGCTCTTTGCTAGTTCCGCCTCTCTTGCCTTTCTCTGACGGTACTCTGCAACTTCCCTCGCCTTCTTCTCATTTGGAAGCACTACAAATTCACTACCTGCCTCAGGCACTCCTGAAAGGCCTTGTACTTCCACTGGCGAAGACGGGCCTGCACTGTCGACCTTCTCGCCCTTATCATTTATCATTGCCCTGACCTTTCCATAATGGAGGCCGCAGACAATGGGATCCCCTACGTGAAGTGTTCCTTCCTGAACTAGCAGAGTGGCTACAGGCCCCCGTCCCTTGTCGAGCCTTGATTCTATTACATGGCCTCTGGCAGGCCTTTCGGGATCAGCCTTAAGCTCCAGGACCTCTGCTTGAAGAACCATCATTTCGAGGAGGTCCTCGATACCTGTGCCTTTTTTGGCAGACACATTTACAAAGATGGTCTCTCCTCCCCAATCTTCAGGAATGAGCCCCAGCTCTGCCAACTCCTTTTTCACCTTGTCGGGGTTTGCACCTGGTTTGTCGATCTTGTTGACAGCTACTATAATGGGCACACCAGCAGCATTGGCGTGGTCGATCGCTTCCCTGGTCTGGGCCATGACCCCGTCGTCAGCGGCTACCACGAGTATGACCATATCCGTAACACTTGCCCCCCTTGCGCGCATGGACGTAAAGGCCTCGTGGCCAGGTGTATCGAGAAATACCACCTGGCTTCCTGAAGGCAGCTGCACCTCATATGCGCCAATATGCTGGGTGATACCACCAGCCTCCTTTGCAGCCACATCAGAACGTCTTATGGCATCAAGCAGTGTGGTCTTGCCATGATCCACGTGGCCCATCACGGCTACTACCGGAGGCCTGGGGACAGGCTCCCCTCCTTCTACTTGTTGTTGCATCTGGATGATGTCTTCAGCCACGCCCTTTTGCTCAACTTCATAGCCAAATTCGGATGCAACGAGGGCTGCCGAATCGTAGTCGATGGTCTGGTTGGCAGTCACCATAACTCCAAGGCCCATGAGCTTCATGATAACTTCGCCCACCTTCACACCCATCTTTTTGGCCAGTTCGCTCACCTGAATGGTCTCGGACATCTGAACCTTTCTCTTTTCAGCCCTGATGGGAGCCGTGCCTACATGTTTTTCCTTTTCGGCCTTGGAGGCCTTGGCAGCCTTTCTTCCCACCCTTGACACGCCTGCCTCTTCATCGAGAATCCTCCGTATGGATTCTCTCTTGGCCTTTCTCTTTAGAGGCTTCCTCTTCTTACCAAGGGATTCGAGATCGGATGCCTTTACCACCCTCTTCCCCTTTTTCTTGGTCTTGGTTGGAGCAGGAGGCGGACCTGAAGCCATTGCTCCAGGTTGAGCGCCAACCCCCTTTCTGGCAGAAGATCTTGATCTCTTTTCTGGCTTGGGTGTCGGCCTTTCCTCCTTTGTTGTCTTGGGTATTTCGATCCTGGGCCTATCAAGGATCTTGACAAAGCTCTTTGGCTCCTTTTTCTTCGCCTGGACCTTTTCTGCGGATTCCTTTTCTGGCTTGACCTCAGGCACTTGCTCCTCAGAAACCTCTTCGGACTTGGCAGAAGCCTCTTCGGTTTCTTTGGCCTCCTTGGTTTCTGGCTTTTCTTCAGATACCTCTACGCTTGTCTCAGTGGTGGCAGTAGAAACCTCCTCTTCTATCTTCTCTACTTCCTGAGCAGTCTCTTTTTCCTGAACACCTTTTTCCTCAGGCTCCTCTGGTTTGACAGCTGAAGGAGCAGGCCTGATGATCCTGGCAAGTGGCTCTTTCTTCTCCTCAACAGGTTTTTCTTCGGGGGCCTTTTCAACGACTCTTTCCTGTTGTGTTTCTACCTCGGTGGCTTCAGGCTTTTCTTCTGTGGGGGTAACTGTGGATACAGGCTTTTCTTCAACAGTCTTTTCAGCCTCGACAGGAGGAGCTGTTTCAACAGCCTCTTGCTCCCTAGATCCTTCTTCTGGCTCTTTCTTCTTTTTAAGAATCACCTTTTTGATGTGAAGGACCTTGTGGCGACGCCTTATCACCTTGTTGGGCTTTGCCTGGCCTTCTGAGTCCTTGGACTCCTCCTGCTCCTGGAGTTTCAATCTCTTTCTGATGTCACGAGCCTCGTATTCCTCGAGCGTGCTCATGTAATTCCTGATAGGATAGCCAAGATCCTTGATTCTGGCGGCCATCTCCTTGCTGGAGATACCAAATTCCTTGGCCAGTTCATGTACTCTGATTTTTGCCATTCCAGTTATTACCCCCAAAAAATGCGATTACTTCTAACCTATTCTCAAGGCCTTCTTCAGAAGGCCCTTTCTATCCTGCTGCGCCTTCTGCATGCATACCGGCTCTTTACAACAGTAAGCACCTCTTCCTCGATAAGTGCCCTGCTCGTCCCTGACCACGATTCCATCCTGATCCACAAATCTTATAAGCTCCACCTTGGGCAAACGCCTCCTACAAAATACGCACATCCTTTCTGTTTGTGCACTTTTCTCGTATGCACCAGCAGCACTTTTATTGAGGCTCGCTGCCCTTCTGGCCTTCTGCCTCAGATTCTTCATCCTTTTCATCAACCAGTGTGCTTTCTGTCTTTTCCTCTGGCTCTTCAGGCTGCTCCACTGCCTGTTGCAGTAACTGATCGGAGGCGGTCTCCACCTTTTCCTCTTCCACTTCATCCCGATCAGGAACCGAAAGAGCTGCGTATTCTGGATGTTCTTCCAAGAACTGACCGGCTGCCTCTACAAAGGGCACAGCATCCTTTCTGAGCTCTTCAGGATCTGCCTGGGCAAGTTGGCCAATGTTCCGGATCCCCTTCTTGAACAGATGATCAGCAATATTTTCGCTCATGTTGAGATGTTCAAGCATTGCCTGATAATTGGGATCCTGGCTATTTTTGAACCTGGTTTCACTCTTTACATCTATCTTCCAACCCATGAGTTTTGCGGCAAGCCGCACATTTTGCCCTTGCCTGCCTATAGCCAGGGAAAGCTGATCGTCTGGCACTATCACCTCTAGCACCTCATTGGACTCATCCACTGTCACCTGGGTACATTCAGCAGGAGCCAGGGCATTATATACGAACTTGGCAGGGTCTGGACTCCACGGGACGATGTCTATCTTCTCGCCCCTCAACTCTTGAACAATGGTCTGAACCCGCGAACCCCGCATACCCACACAGGCCCCTACTGGATCCACGTCCATGTCGCTGGAGCTGACAGCTATCTTGGACCGGCTCCCTGGCTCCCTGGCTACGCCCATTATCTGTACGACCCCTTCTGCAATCTCAGGAACCTCTATCTCAAAAAGCCTCTTTAGAAACTCTGGATGTGTCCTGGAAAGTATGATCTGTGTATCACGCTGGGTCTTTCTAACCTCCACTATGTAGGCGCGAATCCTGTCCCCACGCCTGTAACTCTCTGTAGGTATCTGTTCGGCAGGTGGAAGGATGGCCTCAGTACCACCGAGGTTGACCACTACGTTTCCCCGTTCAAAACGCTGGACTATGCCATTTACTACCTCTCCCTCCCTGTCTTTGAATTCATCGTAGATAACATCCATCTCAGCGGTCTTCATCTTCTGGATGATGACCTGCCTTGCGGACTGGGCCTCGATCCGACCGAGCTCCGCCATCTCCATCTTGGTTCCGATACTGTCTCCCAGCTCACTTTCCGGATCCAGTTCTCTGGCTTCCTCCAGGGAGATTTCGATATCTGGATCAGAAACCTTTTCCACTACAGTGCGGAATTGATATACTTCAAGATCCCCTGTATTTTCATTATAGTTGACTTCAATGTCCATCTTAGAGCCGAACCGCTTTTTAACCGCAGATGTTATGGCCTCTTTCAGGGCGGATATGAGCACATTTCTTTCAAGGCCCTTTTCCCGGCTCACCTGATCTATTATTCTTTTAAGTCCAATTTCCATAGATTAATATCCCCAATCAAAGAATATCGAGTCTTGCCTTTGCTATCAGATCCAGGGGGAGTGCAAATTCTTCATTCGAGGCGTCTACTATTACCTCTCCATCTCTCACGCCTCTCAAGACCCCCTTGAAACGCTTTCTGCCCTGGATAGCCTTGGCAGTCTTAACAAACACCTTTTTCCCAGAAAACCTTTCGTAGTCTTCTTCCCTGACAAGCGGCCTGTTGATTCCAGGTGAAGAAACCTCGAGATTGTAGCTCCCAGGCACAGGATCATGCACGTCAAGCACATCACTGGCCACCCTACTAATTTGTGTACAATCATCAAGGGTTACTCCCTGATCCTTGTCAATAACGAGACGGAGCACTGGCCCCCTTGGACCCATGACATATTCCACACACACAAGCTCCATCTCATGATATATAACCAAGGGTTCGAGCAACTCGCTAACCCGAGCCTCTATTTCCTTCTTTCTCTGTTCAAATACCATAACTACAAGTAAAAACTAAAAAAGTGGGCAGAGCCCACTTCACTAGAGACAAAGATATAAAATGTTATACCTCCACTCATCGAAGTAAGCACTGCCATGACCGCAAAACCTCACGGCTAAAGGCAGTCCAACCTCAAAAAGGGATGGAGCGGGTGACGGGCTTCGAACCCGCGACCCCAAGCTTGGGAAGCTTGTACTCTACCAGCTGAGCTACACCCGCATCAACCTAATAATCAACTATCGCTGGAAATAAACGAATAAGACATGGACCTTAACTGCTCGTGGCTGAACGCCCCTGGCCCTATGCCAAAGATTTCCCGGCGTTAAGAACAATAATCCGTGCGCTACGAGGACCATTATCAAAAGGCCCTGTCATCTGGATCAAGTGAGAAATAATATATGAACAACAGGTTAAATGTCAAGCTGCCAAGGCCATTTCCACAATTTCTATAGATCTGGGGGAGGCTTTTTGTAGAGATAGGCGCTAATCCTTGCAGCCTTGTCAGGAGACATCTTTGCTAGGATCGGTGCCACCTTTTTGCTCTTCATTATGGAAAAGAGCTTGGTAACGGTATCTTCGTCCATCTTGTCGAGAAGGGCTGCCGCCCTGGAAGGCTCCATGGAGCCGTACACTCCTGCAAGATGCTGCAGCCTTGCCTGCTCCTGGTATTTCCTCTTTTTGACCGGTCCTTCCAGGCTCCTCTGGAGGTCTTTCAGGATCTTTACCTTGTTATCCATTTCCTGCCTGAGAAAATCCAGATCCTGTTCCTCTTTTTCAAGGCTTTCGTTTTTCTTTTGGAGGTCCAACTTCTTCTGGCGTAAAAGGGCAAGAAACCTGGGATGGCAATTCCTTGACACATCATCAAGATGGCTGCTACTGGGGCCTTTGCCAGAAACGCCGTCAGAAGTGGTGATCTCAGCTGTTAAGTCGTGGCTCTGGCAAACCAACAAGGACATCAAGACCAAAAAGAGCCCCCTATACACGAAACGGATCATTTTCTCACAGTAACTTCTTCTCGTAAGTTTCATGGCCCATACCCCATAGCCCATCAGGCTGGTCTATTCTTTGAGCGGTTATGCCTTAAAGAGGCGAGATCATCCAGCTCTTTTTGAAGTTGCCTGTCCACCTCTTGCAAATATCTTTTAAGGTCCCGCTCCTTCAAATTTTCCACAAGCTCTCTATCCGTGTGCCTCCTGGTCAGTTCGCTCCTTCCCTCCATGAGATCCAATTCCGCCTTTTCCAGCTCAGAAGCCAACTCCTTGCATCTTTGCTCAAGATGAGAAATTTGAAGCCATTTAAGCTGGAATTCATCAGACAATATTCCCCTTTCCATATGTTTTTCCATATCTCTTCTGGCCTCCTCTAATCTCGACTGTTCCCTATGAAGCGCCTTTTCTGCCCTGTCCCTTTTGAGCGCAAGGGAAGCAAACTCCATCTCAGCCGCCTCCTCCATGCGCTTCCTTATCCTGAGCAGGGTTTCCAAGCGGAAATTAAAGGCCATGATCCCCTTTAATTAAAGATCTCGATCAGCCTTGAAATACTTTCTTCAAGACTGGAACGTTCATTAACCTCCTGTCTCAAAAATGCCTTCACATCATTTATCTTGTTAAGGGCAAAATCTATCTCAGGGTTGGTTCCCATGGTATAGGCGCCTAGGTTTACAAGATCCTCGGCACGCTCATAGACCGACAACACCTTCACCAGTTGCCGATACGACTGCACTTGGCCAGGCGCTGCGATATCTGCCATTAGCCTGCTGACACTCGAAAGGATGTCTATAGCAGGATAATGGCCCTGATGAGCCAAATCCCTTTTGAGTACTATGTGCCCATCCACTATGCTTCGAACCGAATCGGCAATGGGTTCGTTCATGTCGTCACCCTCGACAAGCACGGTGTAAATACCAGTAATACTGCCTCCTGTTTCCTTTCTGCCCGCCCTTTCCAAAAGCTTTGGAAGCTCTGCAAAAACCGATGGGGTATAACCCCTGGAAGTTGGGGGCTCTCCAATGGACAGCCCTACCTCTCTATGGGCCATGGCAAATCTGGTCACGGAGTCCATCATCAATATCACGTCTTTGCCGCAATCCCTGAAATATTCCGCTATGGCCATTGCAAGATAAGCCCCTCTCATTCTTATCAGGGGAGGCTGATCGGACGTGGCAACCACCACTACTGACCGCTCCAGGCCCTCTTTACCGAGATCGCGCTCTATGAAATCCCTAAGTTCCCTTCCTCGCTCACCTATAAGGGCGATGACGCTGACATCTGCTGCCGTGTGCCGTGCAATCATCCCAAGAAGTGTGCTTTTACCAACTCCTGAGCCAGCCATTATGGCTATCCTTTGGCCTTTACCCAGTGTCAGGCATGCATTGACTGCCCTTACACCAACGTCTACAGGTGTATCTATGCGTGGTCTTTCCATGGGGTTTAAAGGAGTTGCATATAGAGGATACTGCTTGGTGGGATTGATGGGCCCCTTGCCATCTATGGAAGAACCCGTGCCATCGAGTATGCGGCCAAGCAGCCCCTGGCCGACCCCCACCCTAGCCTCTTGCTCCCGCACCCATATCTTGCTTCCAGGTTCAATGCCCCTCATATCGCCCAAGGGCATGAGTAACACCCTGTTTTTCCTGAACCCAACAGCCTCTGCCTGAAGGATATCGGCCCCCTTCACCTCCACAGAGCATATGCCGCCAACAGGCACTCCTGGTCCAAGGCCCTCTATCACCATTCCTATAACTTCTTGAACGATGCCACAGGAGCGGATTAGATCCGCCTCCTTTGCCACTTTGCCATAAGGCGAAAGATCGATATCTCCCAAGATATTCAGGTTGGTGCCTTGTTCAGTGATGCCGCTCATTGCTCTTTAGGCGAATCTAGCAACATTTTGATGTTGTCATCTGTCTCAATCCCTGTACGTTCCCTCAAGCTCTCATTTATCGCTTCCACCATGGCCTTCCACCTGGACTCTATGGTCGCATCTATGAGGCCAAATTCCGTCTCTATGAGGCAGCCTCCCCGACTAACCGATGCATTTGCCCTGATCTCTATCTTGTTGCCTCCTGGGGCTGAAAGTCTCGACAGAAATTCATCTTCGAGGTTTTCCCTGTCCCTGGGATTGATGTGGACGATTATACTGCTTCCTTCCACCGCCCTCTGGAGGGAAGCTGTAAGCACCCTTGCCATCAATTCGTCGTCTTCTGTGACTTGTCTTTCCAGAAGCCTCCCTGCAACTATCAGGCACGTCTGAACCATCTGGGCTTCATATTTTATAGCAAGGGCAGCACTTTCCTTCTTGAGATTCTCAAGCACGGACTCCAAGTGCTGAAGCCCCACAGTAAACTGTTTACGACCAAGCTGCTCTCCATCTTTCTGCCCCTGTTCATATCCCTGGGCATAAGCCTGGCTTTCTATTTCCGAGGCCTTGGCCTTTGCGGCCGCAAGGGTCTCTTGAGCCTCTGACTTCAAGGCTTGGGCCTGCCGTTCTGCATCTCTTATCAAGGCTTCGGCCTTCCTTTTGGCCATCTCCACTTCGTCCTGGCAACGTTTGCTTCCTTCCTCAACTCCCAAAGGGCCTTCGCTATCCTGTTCCGGTGGCACAAGACCGCTCAGGGAATTGAACTTGCCTTCTTCCTGCTTGGTTCCATTTTGCTGTGCGCTTCCGTCCCCGCTCAGGAAATGATAGGCACATTTCCCTTGTTTTATGACCCTGGCCACGTTCAAAACCACCTGTTCATTGGCTCATGTGAAAACATGGCATCAAACCAATACATCGTCTCCACCCTTGCCACCAAGTACGATCTTGCCTTCGCTTTCCAAACGCTTTGCTACCCTGATTATGGCCTGTTGAGCTTGTTCCACATCCTTCAATCGCACAGGGCCCATTGCCTCCAGATCCTCTTTGAGCATCATTCCCGCCCTTTCGGACATATTGTTGAAAAATTTTGCCCTCAATTCTTCTGATGCCGCCTTTAGGGCAAGTTTCAACTCCTCTGTGCTTATCTCCTTCAAAATTGCAACTATTGCCAAGTCATCCACCTGGAGGAGATCCTCAAACTTGAACATGAGCTTTCTGATCTCTTCCGCAAGCTCTTCAGATGTGTCTTCGATCTGCTCCATCAGGGTGTCTTCAAGGTTACGATCCACACTGTTCAAGATCTCGGCCACCTTCTCAGCCCCACCCACCTTGGTGGCATCGCTCATCTCAACGGAAAAAAGCTCCTCCTCAAGGACCCTGTCTATCTCAGCCACTATCTCAGGGCTAATCTTCTCGAGGTTGGCAATTCTGAGCATCACATCAGCCTGTAGTTTATCATTGAGCTCTTCGAGTATCTGTGCAGCAAGGGCTGGATCGAGGTGGGCGAGTATCACGGCTATGGTCTGGGGATGTTCATTACTCAAGAAATTCACTATCACCTTTGGCTCAAGGCTCGACAGCTTCTGGAACGTGGACGGATGAAGCTGGCGCATGATGTCTTCATATATTTGCTTGGCCTGTTCCTCTGGCATAGAAGAAAAGAGCACCTTTTTGAGAAACTCCTCGACTGGCACGCTCACCTCACCTTGGACCATGCCCATCTTGGCGCGAACCTCATCCAGTACCTTCTTGACAGCCTCACCTGGTATATGCTGTATCTGAGCCATGAGGGCCGATACCATACGCACCTCGGTCTCCTTCAGGTATTTGAATACCTCAGAGGTAAAGGCCTCTCCCATGGCGAGTAAAAAGATTGCCGCCTTTACAGGGCCATGGGGGTTCTTAAGATCCGATATTTCAGGTATTTTCGGCGTCGTTGTCTGCATTGTCTTGTTTCTCTCTCAGCCATACCTTGATAAGGGCAGCAGCCCTTTCGGGATATTCATTTGCTAGCTCTCTCAATTCTCCAGTCACATCGGGCACTGGCTCAAAGCTCGGAGGAGCAGCCACTTCTCCCTCTGGACCTGCGCCTTCGAGGGCAGGAGTTTCTCCTGTTTCCATTTCTTCAGGAGGGCTCAGCACAAATTTGTTCAAAAGTGGCTTCAAGATGGCAAAGATAAAGATGAGGGCTAGGATCAAGTTGGCAACTGGCCTTATGAATCTGGAAAAGAGATCCACTGTCTTTTCCAGGATTCCAGCACGCGAAGGCTGCTCTGAAAAGGGGACATTCACCACACTCACCTCGTCACCCCTGTCATCGCTAAACCCCATTGCTGCCTTTACGATCTGCTCAAGACTGGCAATTTCCTCGGGTGTCCTGGGTACGTAAACCGTCTTTCCTTTTTCTGTCTTATACTTACCATCCACCATGACGGCCACAGATAGCCTTTGAAGCCTTCCAACTGTGCCCAGTATCTGCCGCTGTATCCTGGTGATTTCGTAGTTGGTGGTTTCCTTCTTCTTCAAGGTCAGAGGCGTCTCCTGTCCTGTGCCCACATTGCCTTGAAGTTTGTCGGCTAACCCGCCTTTAACCCCTGGCACTCCTCCAGTTTCTTCTCCCTTAAGGGTTTCTTCACTTTTTTGCTCACTTCGAATGGCTGTACTATCTGGATCAAACCTGTCCTCGTTGGTCTTTACCTGGTCAAAGTCCACTAAGGCCGAGACCCTAACCACTGCCTTCTTCTTTCCAAGGGCATCATCAAGCATGGTCTGGATCTTGTGTTTGAAATATTCCTCCAACCTCCTTTGGTAAACCAATCTCAAGTTGGTCTGGGCCTTGAGGGGGTCTGAGGCATCGGCCTTGTACTCGTACAGGACATTTCCAGACGTATCCACCACAGAGACATTTTCCTTGTGCAACCGTGGAACCGCTGATGCAACCAGGTGCACTATTGCCTTTGTTTGCACTGGGGAAAGTTCCTGGCCTCGCTTTAGCTGAAGTACCACCGAAGCGGAAGGGGCCTGTTTCTGTGACACAAACAGGCTGTCTCTGGGCATGGCGATGTGTACCCTTACTGATTGCACCTCAGGAAACCTGGATATGGTCTTCTCCAGTTCTCCCTGTAGAGCCCTCTGGTAATTGACCTTCTGAACAAAATCCGTGGTACCCAAATTGGTCTTATCAAAAAGCTCGAACCCCGCTCCAGAAGTCCTTGGAAGCCCAGCACTTGCCAAAGCAAGCCTTGTGTCGTAAAGCCTGTCCTCAGGCACCCTTATTGTGGTGCCTCCCTTGGCCAACTTATAGGGAACCCCTTCCTTTTTCAGCCATTGGACGATTTCACTCGCATCCTTCTGATCGAGATCTGAATAGAGAGTCTTGTAATTGGGCGCATTTATTAGGAAGAACATGGCTGCAAAACCCCCTAGTACCAGGGCAGCCACCACACCTGAAATCACCTTTTGTCTCAAGGTCAAGTCTGTATAAAGCCTTTTCAACTGGGCCAGATAATCTCCGGGTTTTGCCATCCAGGTGCCTCCTATGCAATACTATAAATTAGAACTGGAGCCTCATTATCTCTTCATAGGCGCTAAGGGCCTTGTTCCTGAGTTGAAGAAACATCTTGAAAGAAATATCCGCCTTGGTAATGGCGATCATGGCATCGGGAACATCCACGTCCTCGCCTGCAGCCAGCCTCTGGGCCATATCGTCTGCCTTGTTGATGGTGCCATTCAACTTCTCCATTCCCTGCTCGAGGAGTTGGGAAAACTCCCCATTGGCCTTGGAATCATCGGCCTTTTCTGCTGAACCCGTTGGGCCAGTAGCAAGATTCTTGAAAGTGGATGCAGGTGCGTCTATCTTCATGGTCTCGTTATCCTCCCCTACCTGGCGAGTTCTATGGCCTTTAGCACCATGGACTTTGCCGTATCAATGGCAGATATGTTGGCTTCATAAGCCCTCTGGGCACTCATGAGATCCACCATCTGCTCCATCACGTTCACATTGGGCAGTCTGACTATTCCATTGGCATCTGCATCAGGATGCCCAGGATCAAAGACCTCCATGAATGGGGTCTTGTCGTCTACGATCTGGCTCACCTCCACTGTCTGGAGCACCTCCGACAGCCTCTTTTCAAAGCTGTGATCGCCTGTTGAAGGGTCCTGATCCTCGTTTGGCCCCAAGGGCCTTGCGGAAAAAACCACTGATTTAGCCCTGTAAGGACCGCCGTCAAGTGTCCTGGTGACATGTGCATTGGCCAGGTTCATAGAAGCTATATTGAGCCTGGTCCTTTCGGCGGTTAATCCCTTGGAACTGATCTTAAGTGCGGTTAAAAGATTCATTACTGTCTACCTCCTTCAGTGGCTGCTTCCCGGAGGAGTTCGAACTTCTTCACAAGAAGCTGGATGGCTGCCTGATATTGGAGATTGTTTTCCGAAAGCTTTGCCATCTGCTCATCCAGGTCTACGTTATTGGGCACACCCCTTTCAGACGATTCTGTTATTTCAAGAGGCTCGAAGGAGCCGCCACTGTTCACATGCCTTGGATCTGTTGTCAAAAGAGGCAGTTCCGGCTGGCCTTTGCCATCAAGAGGTATAAAGGGTGCCTGGGCTTGGGAGCTTAAAGAGGCATTCGGGCCTTTGGCTTCGAGCTCCTTCAAATATCCCTCCATGATCTGTCTGAAGTTTAAAGCCTTTTCCTTGTAGCCTGGCGTATCCACGTTGGCGATATTTGAAGCTATTACAGCATTCGCCTTGGATCTTAGCTCCAGGGCCTTTTGCATGACCTGAAAGGTTTTTCCAAAAAGGGTCTTCATAAACACCTCACAAGACGAGTCCCATCTTTCTGTATTCTGCAAGCTTGTTCCTCAGGGTCCTGACACTTATTCCTAGAAGCCGCGCAGCATGCGTCCGGTTGCCTCCAGTCTTGGAAAGGGCCCGTTTTACCATCTCTTTTTCCATGTCTCCTAAGTTAAATGTCTCTCCTGTGATACCGACTCCATCTGCCTGGGCTGACAAATGTGCCTCCATTTCCGCCTCCTCGCCGAGAAGATCTTGCAGGGTAATCTCCTTCCCAGTGGCCAAAAGCACTCCACGTTCTATAATGTTCTTTAATTCCCGCACGTTTCCCGACCATTTTCTCTTTTCAAGCTCTTTGAGGACTCCTTCTGCAAAATCCAGCCCGTTTTTTCCATATTCCTGCACAAAATATTCCTTAAAGTGAACGGCCAAGTAGGCGATGTCTTCTTTTCTCTCCCTGAGAGGAGGAATCCTGAGGGGAATCACGTTCAGGCGGAAATATAGATCCTCTCTGAATTTGCCCTCCTTTACCGCAGCTGACACGTCCCTGTTGGTAGTGGCAACTATCCGCACATCCACTGGAATAGGGCTTGTACCGCCAAGACGGTCTACTTCTCCCTCTTGCAGGACCCTCAACAGTTTTGCTTGCAGGGCAAAGGCCATCTCTG
Source organism: uncultured Thermodesulfatator sp. (assembly GCA_964581255.1). Taxonomy (GTDB): domain Bacteria; phylum Desulfobacterota; class Dissulfuribacteria; order Dissulfuribacterales; family QOAL01; genus QOAL01. The sequence continues at coordinate 22,842 of CAZOMT010000010.1, read as the reverse complement.
TGACTTCATCCAGGAGGAGGGTTCCGCCATTTGCAAGCTCGAACTTTCCAGCCTTTCTCATCACTGCCCCTGAAAAGGCACCTTTTTCATGACCAAACAGCTCGCTTTCCAAAAGCGTCTCTGGCAGGGCTGCACAGTTGAGCGCAACGAAGGGGCCTGAAGCCCTGTCGCTTTTTGCGTGAATAAATCTAGCAAGAAGTTCCTTTCCAGTGCCGCTTTCTCCCTGAATAAGGCATGTGGCCTTACTCCTTGCCACGCTCTTTGCCTGTTTTAAAAGCCTTTTCATAGCAGGGCTTTTGGTGAGGATCTGATGTTTATGGCTCTTCTTTGACCCGCCCTGGACACTTGCCTGGCCTCTATCTGGCTTGCACTCCTGATCTATCGAGGCCTCTATTTCCGCTGATTTTGGTGCTGGGCGACGTTTTGCCTGTGGCCTTGGTGTCTTGAGTGCCCTCTTGACCACAAATTCAAGGACATCCGAGCTCCAAGGAGGCAGCCTGAAATCCAAGGCACCCTTTTTCATGGCCTCTGCCGCATCCTCCATTTCAGCACTTTTTGCCAAGACAACGACTCCAGTGTTATCTCCAATACCACGCTGGGCCTCGAGAAAATCGAGGGCGTCCAGAGAATCAGGGTCGTGTATCACCAAGACCAGGTGAAAACTGTTTTTAGAAAGAAGCTGAAGCCCTATGTCCATATCTGGCGCAGCCGTAACGTCAATGCCCAAGGCAGAAAGATGACCTTGGATTTCCAGCCTCTCCTTTAGGCTTCCTCCAACCAGGAGGTTCTTTATCTCTACTGGCCTGAAATCTTGACCTGCAATCATAACTGCCCCGCAGGACCAGACATGAACTTATAGAAGGATATCTCCGACTTGGCTGCCCTGCCCCAGATTCCCTGGTCCTTTTTCGAAAGTTCTTCCCAAACAGGCAGGGCCTTTTCGTATCCGTATGCGCCGCTTCTGGCTACTGCCAACCTGAATCTGGCTGAGGGATCTTCTTGATCTATTGCCTCCAACAACTTATAGGGGACCATCGCCCTTTTAAATTCGGAAAGTCGTACGGCCTCATCTCCCCACTTCTTTAGGATCTGGATCTTGGTCCCAGGCGACAAAAGCTCGCTGTGTTTACGGTATATGGCTTCTATTTGCGCCCATTCACCAAGTTTTATGCCTGAAAGAATGGCCTGGTATACGTTTTTTTTATCGGGTTTGCCTGAAATACTGTCCTTTGCCATATTGAATGCGGCGATCCAATCACCCTGCATACCTGCCATTTTTGATTTGTAATAGAGCACATCAGGAAGGAGCGCATAATCAGGACATGACAGGTCCAGTAGCCCTATTGTATCTTGGGCCATTATCACCTCATTCATTCCAAGGCATTTACGAGTCCAGTCCCTAAGGATCTCGCATCTTTGAGAATGTGGAGGCCTTTGCTTCCAAGCCTTGAAATAAGACCTGAGGGCCATCCTATCGAGATTGACCCTTGAGAAGGCCTTTGCCAACCAGTAATAGTGGGCAGGGCTTTTTAGCTCCTCTATTTCTTTTTGGTGAAAGAAATCGTAATTGATAAGGTCAGAATATCTGCCTTTGGAATAAAACCACTTGTCGGTCTCTTCCATGGCCTTTACCGCAGCGGCAAAGACCTCTTTCAGCCCTTCTTTGTCCGCCTCAAACCTCTTCCTATAACTCCAATAGCTCTCGATTGCCTCAAGGGGCCTCTTTTCCTGGAGAAGCTGGCTAATTAGCCTCGCCCACAGCTTTTGGGTCACCTCTTGAATGTATCCCTGAACCCTGTTCTGGGGCTTTTTACCAAGATACGCCTTTCCGGCTTGGATCATGTTTTCGAGTTTTTCCGCATGAAACTCTTCCTTCAACAACTTTTCTTTGGCTATGCCAGCAAGCTGCAAGACCTCTTTTGCAAAGGGGCCGCTGGGATTTGTACGGATGAAATCGTCTGCAAGCTGCAGCGCCTTGATGTACTCCCTCTTCTTTATCTTGGTGGCGATGAGTTCCTTTCGGACTTCCTGGGTCAGTGGGTATTTGGGATACCTTTCCACTATCTTTCGGAACACCCTTTCCGACTCATTCAGATTCACCTGCTTGACCTTGCCGCGAACATACCTTGCAAGCCTGGCCTTCTGAATCTCTGCCATCTGAAGCATCCTGAATCTGGCAAAAAGGGCTTCTGGCTGGGTGGGGAAATCCCTTCTTATGAGTGCATAATATTTCCGCGCCTTGAGCCAATCGCCACTTGTCCTGTAGGTCTCGGCAATATTGAAAAGGGCTGAGGCCCTTGCAACAGGGGACTTCTTCAGGTTAATGAAATGAATCCACAAACTTATTGCATCCTTAGGCCTTCCCTCCTTCAGGGCTATGCCTGCCTTCAAATCCAGGAGTTCTGGAATCTGTACGTCCGCCATGGGAAAAGATCTTTCGATGTTCTTGACCACCCTCTTAACTAGATCCACCTTACCTTCCTTAAGTGCCTCTTCGGCCAGCAGAACCTTTGTGGTCTTTGCAGCAACACTGTCAGGAAATTGACGCAAAATATCCTTGTAGAACTTTTTGAGCCTTTTTTGATCTCCCTGTTTTTCTAGGTATGCCACCAAGGAATTGAGGGCTGAACTGGTCCACTTGCTGTCTGGATAATAACGGATAACGATCTTCCAGTGAGCAACCGCTTCTGGCCAATAAGATGCGGCTGCGTATGCCTCTCCCAGTATGTAATAGGCCTCTGGAATCCTGCGTGATTTCGGATACCTCTTTATGAAATCCTTCATTGCCGCTATGAAGGGCCATACATCATCAGCGACTTTGTGGGGACTTGCCTGATATTCGTGCCAAAAGACCTCTATCTCTGGAACAAGGGCCTGCCAAGCCAATTCATCCATTGAAAGCTTGTTCTTCTGACCACTTGCCCCAGAACCAGAAGAGACGGAAAGCAGAGTGAGAAACATGGAAACCAAGATCAGGGTCTTTAGCGCATGTAACATGCAACTGCCCATAATCTGTATCAATTTTATCTCTGACCATTGTCTGCCTTCCATAACAAGCCTGGTAAAAGCAAGTAAAATGCCAAACCAGAATTCTTAAATATGCAAGGCGCAATTAAAATGAATCTCCAACCATGATAAGAAGATGAATATGGGACAGTTAAGGCGAGATTAAAGTTGATCAGGGCAAAAAGAAGGTGGAACACCGATGATGGAAAGACACTCTTCGTAAAAAAGTGTCGCTATTTTGACAGCTTTCCTAGATCAAAATTTTCTATCCCCAAAGACTTAGCCCAACCTTTTCAGGAGCCTGTTAAATGCATCTTTCAATTCTTTGTCGGATAGATTCTCTAATAGTGCCAGTACCTTGTGATCTGGTTTCAAGGCCTTTCTTTTTCTCGAATCTTGCCCTTGGATAGCCTGACCATCTCTCAATATGGTCTTTTTTCTGACATATTTCACATCAGCCAAGACAAATCTTAAATCCTCTAACCTCGACCCCTCAGGCAGATAGGTATTCAACCGTTCAAGGATGAAATCCTTTTGAAAAGTAAGCTGCTGCAACCATATATTGTCAGAAACAGCCACAACAAGGCAATAAAGATCCTGAAAATACCAGGGCCAGGCATTTTGGCTCACAGCCTCTCCAGTTATTTTTTCCCATTTCTGCCATATTATGTTCCTTGGAAAAAATATCTTCCATCTCTTACCCGGGACCACAGACGAAAAGAGTGAAGAAACCCTTTCTGTCTTTCGTTCACTGCGTGCCATTTTCCAAATCCATCCGAATCTGGGAAAGTCTTGCCTCAACAAGATCCCTTATCTCCTGCAGGCGTTCGAGGGTTTGTGCCTCAAACCTGAGCACGATAACTGGCTGGGTATTGGATGAACGTATCAACCCCCAGCCGTCTGGAAAAACTATCCTCACGCCATCGACGTCTATCGTATCATAACGCTTACTGAACCACTTTTTGGCTGCATCAACTATTTTGAACTTCAAATTCTCAGGGCAATCCACCCGGATCTCAGGCGTGGAAACCGTATGTGGTATGCCCTCTAATAAAGAGGAAAGGGGCTTATCAGTCGCGGACAATATCTCCGTAAGCCTGAGTGCGGCATAAGTGGCATCGTCAAATCCGTAATATCTGTCGGCAAAAAAGATATGGCCGCTCATCTCCCCTGCAAGTAGTGCCCCTGTCTCTTTCATCTTCTGCTTGATGAGGGAGTGACCAGTTTTCCACATGATTGGTTTTCCACCACTTGCCTTGATGTCGTCATAGAGCAAATGGGAACATTTCACCTCTCCTATGACTGCTGCTCCTGGATTATCAGCCAAGACACTCCTGGCCAGGATAATGAGTATCTTATCTCCATAAATCACATCCCCGTTTTCATCCACAACGCCTATCCTGTCGCCGTCACCGTCAAAGGCTATCCCCACTTCCGCCCCCTCTCCAGTGACCGCTGCCCTGAGATCCTCCAAATTTTCGATTACAGTTGGATCTGGATGATGGTTGGGGAAATTACCATCCACCTCGCAAAAAAGGCTTGTCACCTTGCAGCCAGCCTGGATAAAGGCTTGAGGCGCAGTAAGGGCAGAGACCCCGTTTCCACAGTCAAGGACTACTTTTACTGGCCTGCGTATCTTAATATTTTGATTTAAAAAAGAGAGATAATCTGGCATGATATCGTAATTTTTTAAGCTGCCAGTTCCACTTTCAAACCTTTCATCCTCTATGATCTCATAAAGCTCCTGGATTTTGTCGCCATAGATGGTCTCTGTTCCAAGACAGATCTTAAGGCCATTGTATTCAGGGGGATTGTGGCTGCCGGTAATCTGGATGCCACCGTGACCATCTAAGTGAAATATGGAAAAATAGAGCACCGGTGTAGGGCACTGGCCAATGTCTATCACATCGATACCCGCCTGGTTGAGGCCCTGGATTAAGGAATCTTCGAGCCTTTTTGAATGAAGCCTTCCATCTCTGCCACAGATGACAGACTTGCCCCCATTGCCCTTCACCATTGTGCCAAAAGCCCTGCCAATAAGCTTGACGGCATCTTCTGTAAGATCCTCATCCACGATGCCCCTGATATCGTATTCCCTGAAAAGCTGCCTGCTTATCATTTGGTTCTCCTAACCTTTGTATAGGCTCAAAACCCGCTCTTTTTATTCCCAGAGGCAATCTGCCCTGAAAGTCTTTGGGAGTGCATGATGCAATCGTTCAAACTTACCCCCCCAACCCAATTGCACCTGACAAACAGACCTGGGTATCTGTCCAAGACCTCCCTCAACCCCTCCATCAAGGATTCATGGCCCACATGGTATTGGGGAATAGCCCTTTGCCATCTAAATACGCGTGAAAACCCTGGCACATATTTGAGACCACAAAGATCCTTAAGCTCCTGGTATGCCACATCCTTGAGCCACGAATCACCTTTAAGGAGACAATGCCTATTTCTAGTGCCGCCTATGAGGCAACGCACCAAATGATAGCCTTCTGGCGCCCTGCCATCAAAAACAGACGAATCCCACAGTGCCCCTAGGATTTTTCTCCTTTCTACAAAGGGTGCCAAAAAACCAAATCCGTTAAGGTCTCCCAAGATGGCCTTTTGGGCTATACCAAATGCTACAATGGCTATTGGAGGATATTCGATATGGGAACAAATCTGGGAAAGAGCTGGTATAGAAGCCTTAAAAAGCTTGGAGGCAGCGTAGGCTGGGCACGAAACCACTACATGGGTTGCCTCAATAGATTGACCATTTGATAGCTCAACTTGCCATCCTTTGGGATTGGGCTCTACGGACTCCACCTGACAGCCTAGCCTGACGCTTGTTCCAAGGGCCTTTCTAAGGGCATTTGCAAGCTGGCTCATTCCACTCTTGAAAGAGGTGAGCACTCCTCCTGGACCTGCTGAAGGGCCTTTCTTTTTCTTCCTTTTGGCAGCCATCTGGAGGCTGAACATGGCCTTTATTAGGCTTCCATAATCCCTCTCCAGCTCATGAATCCTGGGAAAACAGCTCCTTAGAGAAAGCCTTGCCGGATTGCCGGCATAGATTCCAGATGCCATGGGATCTATCAGGTATCTGTATGCCTCTTTACCAAGCCGTCTTATAGCAAATTGTTCCAAGGATTCATCCACGGACATATCACCACGAGCAATAAAAGGCTCCATCAAGAGCCTCAATTTCCCACCGGGAGAAAGCACCCTCGATGAAAGAAACGCGCCAAAGGAATCAGGCAGGTCCAACAAGCAGTCAGAACGCACTATAAAACGCCGTCTGGCAGCATCCCTGCTCCTTAATGGCTGTATCCCCAGCTCAGTGGCTAGCTGCAAGGTGGAAGGCTTGTTGTCGAGCACTCCATTCACCCCGCGCTCAATCACAAAGCCCTCCTGGTATTCTGTCCACGCCTTGCCACCTGCCCTTTCCGATGCCTCGAGGACCGTGACATCCCAGTTGGGCTTGAGGCCCTTTAAATACCAGGCAAGAGACATGCCGCTCATGCCTGCACCTATTATTGCTACTTGTGCCATAATAAGAAGATTTCCTTTACCATGTTACTGCTATGGATTCATGCAAGCCAAAACCAAGTCACCAAGTGCCTGGACAAACAGGGATGTCTCGTTGAGAGAGGGAGTCCTAACGAGGCGCACCCCTCTTTTTCTCATCATAGAGCCATATAGCATATCTATCTCATAAAGGGTCTCGATATGGTCCGATACAAAACTGATTGGCAGACAGAGTATCTCCTTTACGCCTTTGCTTGCTAGATCCATTAGCATGTGATCAGTCGCTGGCTCAAGCCATTTGACCGGCCCGCTCCTACTCTGAAAACAGAGCCTGCCCTTTATACCAGTTTCTTTTTCAAGGGCTGAAATCGTCCTCCTCAGGTGGTGAACATAAGGGTCTCCCTGCTCTATCATGCTCTTTGGCAGAGAATGGGCAGAATATACGAGTACAAAGGAATCCTTGTCTTTGATGTTGCCAAGACCTTCTTCCACGGCCTTACCAAGGGCCTGGATGTAAAGCGGATGGTCAGGGTAACTGTCCACAACCGAATAATCCAGTTTGAGCCTTTCTGACTCTTGCCTGAACTCATCAAGGGAAGTACCACCTGTTGCAGAACTGAAATGGGGATACATGGATAGGCCTATAACCCTTCCAACCCCCTTTAGCTTCATTGCCCTTAGTTGATCTGGCGTCCTGGGATGCCAGTAACGCATTCCAGGCTCGCAAATGAATTCCCCTTGATTTGCCCTGTTCAACAAGGCCTCAAGGGCCTTGGCCTGCCTGGATGAGATCTCAAGAAGGGGGCTTTTGCCTCCTATCTTGGCATAATTGGCACTACTTTTTGGCGCACGTCTTCTGGCAATCATCCATGCAATCGGACGCTGAAGAATCGAAGGGCCAAGCCTTATGATCTTTCTGTCAGAAAAGAGGTTGAATAGAAAGGGCCTGACAGCATCCAGGCTGTCTGGCCCCCCCATATTCAACAGTAAAACCCCGGTTCTTTGAACCACCTTTTTCATCTGCTTAGCATCCTGTAAAAAGAGTCAAACCTGTCTGTGAATAAATTGGCCATTAAACGTGTATTTCAAAAGATGCCCTGCCTGATTGGCCAGATCAACCAACCATAATAGAAAAATCAACTTGAAAGCTCGTGAATGATATCAACGGCAAGCTTCACCTTCTCTGGTGGAATCTCTGGAAGAATGCCGTGCCCCAGATTGAATATGTGACTCCTTGCCAAAGTGCCCTGATAGAGGATTTCGGCAATCCTGTCTCTCAGACGTTCCTCTGATAGAAACAGGAGACAAGGATCTAGATTTCCCTGGACCACAACATCATTATCTCCCATGAGGAATAATGCGGTCTCGATGTCTGTCCTCCAGTCGAGGCCTATGACATCTGCTCCAGACAGCCTTATAAGATCCAGCAGGTGGCCGCCGTTAAATACAAAATACACCATGGGCACGTTAAATTCCTTGAGGGCGCCAAAGATACGCTTTGCATAGACCAGTGCCGCATCCCTGAAGTCATGCCTGGTAAGTACGCCTGCCCAGGTATCGAAAAGCTGGATGGCTTGCGCACCGGCCTTTATCTGGGCCTCAAGATAGGTGATGGTCACATCGGTGATAAGGTCCATTACATTTCTGAAGAGCTTGGGATTTGCAAAAAACATCCGCTTGATGTTGACGAAACTCTTGGTTCCACCCCCTTCAATGAGATAGGAAGCCAAGGTGAACGGAGCGCCTGCAAAACCGATAAGGGGCACTTTGCCTTGGAGTTCTTTTCTCAAGATCTTTATGGTCTCAAGGACAAATGGAACGTCCCGTTCAGGCACAATGGAATGGAGACGCTCAAGGTCTGCCTCTCCCCTCAGGGGAGGCTCGAGCACAGGCCCCCTCCCCTCTTCAAAGGCAAGATTGGCACCCATGGCCTCCAGGGGAATAAGTATGTCCGAGAACAAGATTGCTGCATCTACCCCCAAAAGCTCCACGGGCTGAAGGGTAACTTCAGCCGCAAGCTCCGGTGTCTTGCACATGGTGAGAAAGTCGGCCTTGCCGCGAATCTCCTGATATTCTGGAAGATACCTGCCTGCCTGCCTCATGAACCAGACAGGCACAGGACTGGTCCTATCCCCTTTACACGCCCTTAAAAAATTGTCTGTCATGTCCCTTCCCCCTTCCTTGATCTACGAGGCTGATAATTACAAAAGGGCTCTTCCTGGAGATAATCGCCTGTAACCGCATAGGCCCTGGCCCGGCATCCTCCACAAACCCTGTTGTACTCACAAACCCCGCACCTTCCCTTATAAGCAGAAAAATCCCTCAATTCCTTGAAAAGGCTTGAACCATGCCATATTTCACTGATGGACTCTTGCCTGATATTGCCGGCAGCAAGTGGAAAATAGCTGCATGGTAGAACGTTGCCATCAACATCTATGAGACATATAAGCTGGCCTGCAAGGCACCCCTTTGAACCACCAGTAGAGAACTTGAGGCTCCTGTGCTCCATCTTTTCGCCATCCTTTTTGGCAAGCTGCATGCGTACCCTGTAATAGTGTGGAGCACAAGTGGGCCTTACAAGCATATCTTTTTCGTTTTTTTCCATTTCATAGTGCCATTTCAAAAGATCTTCATAATCTCCTGGGGAAATGAGTTCCTCCATTATCTCCTCTCCCCTGCCAGTTGGCACTATCATGAACATATACCAGGCTGTGGCACCAAGCTCCTTCGCAAGCCTGTAGACATTTGCCACATCTGACTGATTTCTCTTTGTAAAGGAGGAATTTATGAGAAAGCTGATATCATGCTTTCGGAACAACCTCGCCGCATTCATGGTGCCAGAAAAGGCACCAGGCTGGTTTCTGAAGTCATCGTGGATCTCGGAAGTGGAGCCATCAAGGCTTAGAGATACCATACGTATGCCAGCGTCCTTTATCTTTTTACAAAGCTCCTCTGTGACAAGGGTGCCATTTGTGGCAAGACACATCCTCAGGCCTTTTCCCGTACCATACGAAGCCAGTTCATACCAGTCTTCACGAAGAAGCGGCTCGCCCCCTGAAAGCACCACTACAGGCTTTGCAAAGGCTGCTATATCGTCTATTATCCTCTTCCCCTCTTCAGTTGGAAAGTCTGGATGCTCCTGCACCTCCAATTCCGATGATGAACGGCAATGGACACAATGGAGATTGCACCTTCTTGTTATTTCCCATGCAAGCCACTTTAGCTCAAATTTCATATCCCATATTCTCGACTTTCTCATTTGGGTGTGTACATACCCATGATAAAATATAATATCAGAGTCGTTATATTAAGCGCCTTAAAAGAAACACGATCTATTTTGATGCCCTTCCATAAAAATCCATGTATCTCAAGACCACCTTGTCCCAGGTATACCTTTCCTGGATTATTTCCACTGCCCTTCTCTGCATGGCATTGAGGGTTTGAGGGGCCTCGGTGTAGATGGAAATGGCCCTGTGCATACCAGCAGCCAGCTCAGCCGGATCTTCCGTCTTAAACACAAGCCCATTTATGCCATCTTGCACCTTTACCAAACCACCTGTATGCCTGACAATGGGTATGTTTCCCATGAGCTGGGCCATGAAATCGGTGAGCCCACATGGTTCATATCTTGATGGTATTAGGAAAAAATCCCCACCTGCAAACATGAGGTTGGCAAGCTTTTCATTGTAACCCAGGAGAACACACATGCGATCCTTGTTTTGGGGCAATGAACAGACCCATTTGAGATGTTCTTCTATTTCAGCCTTACCGCTGCCAAGGATTGCAAGGTTAAACCCCTTTTCAACACCTATTCCCCCTTCCAAGGCCTTGCCAAGGATATCAATGCCCTTTTGCTCTGTGAGCCTGCTGACCACGGTGAACAGTGGCAAATCGGGACGGTATTCCAATGTACCTGTGACACTTACCGACTGGTAACTGCCCCCCATGAATTCTGCCGAGGCCTCTCCAGCTGACAGCAGATTCAAGAGGGCCTTCTTGCACAAGCTCTTCTGTTCAAACAGTCCTGAAAAGGGATCAAAGGAACAGGGGATGCCAAGCCTTTCTCCGTGCCTTGGATCAAAGGTGGAGATATCTATCCCGTTGGTGATCCCCTCAAGGGTTATGCCTCTATCTTTCAAGGCATGCCCTAACCATCCAGTGAGGGCGTCAAGCTCTGTGTCTTGCAGCTCGCGGGCATAATTCTCACTGACAGTATTGACAGGTGCATAACTTGGTCCTGCGATCAATGGGTCAAATGCCCCGTTTAAAAGGCAATGGTATATCACTCGCCATGGAAGGCCAGTGATGGCCTTTGCAAATGGCAAATCTGCCACCTCTTGATGATAGCCAACCCCAGCATTGTGAATGGTTACCACAGCATGAGATTGGGTGAAAAACTGCCTAAAACCATCATGTTCCTTGATGAACGCAGGTACAACGGCTGTATGGCCATCATGGCAGTGAATGATGTCGGGCTGCCAGCATCTGGCCAGACACAGCCCCAGGGCCGCCTTCTGGTGAAGTATGTTCATGGCGAAATAGTCTATATGTCCTGATCCGCGGCGCCTCGAAGGATCTAAGGCCTCATCTTCTTCAGTATAGGTATAGATGCCCCGCTTTTCTGCAAACCTGCTGGACTCTATAAGAAACACCTCCACATCCTGGTGGATCTTATGCCAGAAGGAAACCTCTTCCGTCCTTTCCTCAGCTGCATAATTCATGTCGATGGAGAAACGCAAGGACAGCTCTTTAAAGCCCATTTCTCCTGGTTTCAAAAAACCATAGCGTGGCAAGACGACTACAGTGTCGAGCCCCTGTCTGCGGAGGGCCTCTGTCAACCCCTTGACCACGTCCTGGACACCTCCAGCACCGGCAATGCCTCCATATTCCCTGGAAAGAACAAGTACCTTTTTTATCTCTTTCATTGGATCTATCTCATCCCCTCGTGATAACACAACTGATCATACAGGCATGGCTAGCAACTGCAGGTCCTTGAATAAGGAGCAGAATCAGTTGCCGGCCATATTGAACACTGTGCCTTAGGGCCTTTACCATATAAAAGACATGAACAAAACAAGCTTTCATGACAGCTTAATCTGATTGTGTGGGTAAATCCAGATGGCTGCCCTATTAAACAACCTCTTTGTTTGTGCCCTTTTGATTGCCTTGAACGGTCTTCTTGGGTATCCTGGCAGACACCACCTTAAGAGAATCATGGAGAGGATCCACCATACGCCAACCCTGAATGGACCCGAAGCTAAAGACCAGAAACATCCTGAATCATCCTGCAAGCCTAGTGATAATGAGTTTCGGCCTTGCAGACCTGGCAGGTGCCTTGTTACTTTCGATGCCCATAAGCCACGTATCTGAACTGGGCTTTCTTGATGCGCTATTCACATCCACATCTGCCATATGTGTAACCGGCCTGACCGTTGTCAACACCGCGAATTCGTTCACCTCATTGGGACAATGGATAATCCTGCTGTTGATCCAGGTTGGTGGCCTCGGTGTCATGACCTTTTCCGTGCTTTTCACCATGAGCGTGAAGGGGCACCTTGAGCTTTCCAGCCAGTTCCTTATACAGGAAAATTTTCTCCATTTGAAAAAGGCAAGCCTAAAGGGCCTAATAGCTACAATTCTGTTGTTTACACTGGGATGCGAAGGAATACTCGCCATTATAATGACTCTCAGTTTTTTGACAGATTCCGTGACCACTCTGGATGCACTGTTTTATGGAATATTCCATTCTGTTTCTTCATTCTGCAATGCCGGCTTTTCTGTATTTCCAGATGGTCTCGAGGCATACCGTGATAATTTTCCTGTAAATCTCTCGGTAATGACAGGGGTCTTTCTCGGCAGCACTGGCTTTGCCATCATCTATGAGATATGGCAAAGGATCTTTGAAAAATCCAAAAGGCCCCTTTCACTCCACTTCAAGATCACCATGAGCACCCATATCCTTCTGATGCTACTGGGTACAGCAGGATTCCTGTTCTGGGAATACCACGACGCCCTTAGGGACCTGCCACTTCCAACCAAGATTCTTGTCTCTGCCTTTCACAGCATTAGTGTCAGAACTGCTGGCTTCAACACTATACCCATCTCACACCTCACAGAAAACACCCTGTACCTGATGATCCTCTTGATGTTCATAGGCGCTTGCCCCAGCTCTACAGGAGGAGGCATAAAAACCACCACCCTGGCTGTCTTGTTCCTTACTGCCAGAAGCAGGCTCAAGGGCTTCAACCAAACCATCGCATTCAAACGCACCATACCAGAAAGCCAAGTGAACCGCGCAGTCACCCTGTTCATGTTGGCGGTCATCACTGTACTTGGTGCCCATATGCTGCTGATGTCTGCTGGTACGCGCATACCCTTCGCCAAGGCCCAAGGGGAATTTTTCGCCTACCTCTTCGAAGCCGTCTCTGGCCTTGGCACAGTGGGCCTCAGTGTGGGAATCACACCTGAACTTGGTGTCACAGGCAAGTGTGTCATGATTGCCATAATGTTTGCAGGCAGGGTTGGGCTTCTGTCCATATTGTCCATCCTGTCCATAGCCGGCGGTAAAAACAAGCAATACCATTATTCCAGTGAGCGAGTTATGATAGGCTGAACTATGAAGAAGAAACACTTCGCAGTAATAGGGCTTGGGAAATTTGGTTCCTACTTGGCAAAGGAGCTTGCATCATCTGAACACAGTATCCTGTGCATAGACAAGAATGAAAAGTTAGTGGAAGAAATCAGTGAATACGTCTCGGAATCCGTGGTGGCTGATGCCAGGAAAAGAGAGGTGCTCAAAGATCTCAATCTCCATGAAATGGACACGGTGATAGTGGCAGTTGGCAGCCTCACGCCCAGTGTGCTCATCACTTTGTATCTCAAGGAGCTTGGTTGTAACTCCATAATGGCCAAGGCGAATGATGAAGACCACGCCACCCTTCTTTCCCTTGTCGGGGCACATCAAGTCATAATACCTGAGAAGGATAGCGCCTTGAGAATCGCACAAAAGCTCACCATCCCAAATGTGGTGGATTTTCTCCCTATGCTTCCAGAATTCTGTTTGGCAGAGGTGGAACCACCTGAGGAATTCATTGGAAAGAGCCTGGCAGAGCTAGATCTTAGGAAGAAATACAATGTATTTGTAATTGGGATAAAACCGGCGGGGAGTGAAATCATCGATTTCATGCCAAGTGCAGACCACGAGATAAGAAGCGGTGACTCCCTCTACATCTTGAGCAAGAGGTCAGATCTTGAAAAGTTTAGTGAGATTACAGGCAAATAGAGCGGCCCCCCATAATCCTGCCAGTGGCATTTCAGCTGTATCAAGAAGGCCTGCTCAATAGCCCTTTCTAAAATGCAGTGCTAGCCATATGGTTTCTTCTTGCCCTGATGTCTCTTCAACCCTATGTTTCTTGTGAGCGGGTATCAGAATGTGGTCTCCTGGCCCCAAGGTGATGGCCGTTGACTCTCCCTCAAACCTTAGCATCGCTCGTCCCTTTACCACCATGACCCACTCATCAAGATCCTGATCGTACCACTTGCCCTCAGGAGTGGCATGGCCCATGGAAATGATTCTTTCGAGCCTGAACGTGGAGCCTTTTATGATATCCTCGAAGGATTCTTCTGAAAGATCCAGAGGTATATCGGAAAAGATATTCAACACCTGCATGTTTGAAACCTACTTACATATGTCCAATGCCGTTTCCACGAATGGTGAAACTTGCAATAGACATGGCTCAGCGATAGGAATAGGGCGTGAATCCTCAATTGTCATTCGCTGTTTGAGATGAGATTCCACAGTAAAACACCATGTTCTGGCCTGTAGATATCGCTGTGGGCACCCCCTCCAGACAGATAGGCATTCTGGTAGATAAGCCTGTCGGCATTTATGTAGACCAGATGCTTGAAGGGCTCCTTTTCCACTATCTCCCCGTCCTTATCGGCATGTACACAGGAGATATCTTTGGTGCTGCCATTTTTGCAATACCTGTCGTAACTTTTGTAATTGCCAGCATAGGGCCCGAGAAACATGGCATCCATTGCGAAATCATACTTGGATGAGGTGAGAAATACCCTTGAGACCGTTGCACACTGATCATGAAAGAACAGGCCTCTGTCATGCTCTGTGCCAAGAAGACGCCTTATGAAAAAGGCCCCTTCCAGGTTTATGAGTATGGTCTTCAGCCTTGGTCTTTCCGGTCCACCGTTAATGCTCATCCCATCCCGCTGAATAACAGGACCGACACATGCAGCCACACTGGATGCCCTGGCGCCAAAGCTGTGTCCAATCACCACCACGGTTGGAGGATTCTCCAGGCCTTTCATAGCCTTTGGCAGGGTGTCTTGGAGCAAGACCCCAAGCCACGTAAGGCCCAATTCATCTGCGTCGTTGGCCTTTACGGAAAAGCTCAAGGCCTTGACTAGGGGACCAAACCAGCTACTCTGCCACTGGCTGGGCCAAGTCACTCCAATGAACAGTGGCTTGAACTCGTGGCCTCTGCTGTCTGCTGCCGCCTTTATGTATTTTATGATGGTCTTGAAATTCCTGATAGCCTCTTCCTGGACAGTATTCCAACCCAGCGTCAAGATCACGACATGGGTATACTCCCCTGTTTCCAACTCCTCTTTGACAGATGTCTTGAGTATGTCCAGGGCCTCCCAGCTCTTTTTATAAGCTTCCTTTGGGCAGACAGGATCAGAATAAACCAAACCAGGACATGGAGGCACCAACTGCTCTGTTTCGTTGTCACCAGGCTGTACGTATGCGTTGTAAAGATAACAATTGCCTATGCCATATGGCGCGTTTATATCCCTTATTACATGAGATACATAAAGGATCTTCTTATCAACTATCTCCTTATACGCACCTTCCTTATCGAGACCGTCAGCAGGCTTTCCTGATACCTTGATATCGCCTTTGTCAGTCACTATTTCCACAGGACTTTTCTCTATCCCCACTATGTAGCCAGGAAAATTCAGGCTGATTGCGCCTGGATAGTAAAGGACTGAATGAAAAAGCATGGTGGTTGGGCCATCTGTTCTCAAAGCACTTTCAGGATTGTGAAGGGCCCTTTTGGGGATCTGGGCACATCCAGAAAGAAAAACGGCCAGCATGGATAAAAGAAGAACATTCCTGGACATATCCGCTCCTGTCTCCAGGGATCAAATTATATTGATACGATTTTTACCTCAAGGCCAAAACACTTTTTTCCAGGTGCAAAGGGGCGCCTTTGGCATGAAGGCATGCCAACTGTATCTTGAAGACATGTATTCAAGGATTTTTGCCCTTATTTTGGGCCTTCTCCTGTGCCATATGAGAGGCATAAGTCTTTACCACCCATTTCACTCCGTCCACCATGGATCTCAAATCGGCATTTTTCATGACCTCAGGCTTGGAAGCGAATTTGAGTTTTTCATTCATGATTGCGATTATCTTTCCATCCTTGTTGACCACTTGGCCGGCAAGCTCAAACTCCTTTGAAGGCCCCTTTACAAATACCTTGTACTCTTTGACTCCTCCCTCAAGTTTGTACTCAATTTGTCCCTTCTTGCTGTTTTTCTCGGCAAGCCTCTTCTTCAATACGTCTATCCTCACCTTGGAGGCCATCACTGTTCGGGCCTTTTCTTGTTCAGACTCCAAAGTTGCAGCTAGCCTTTGGGCAGATTCAAACGCCTTTTGGTACCATTTTTCTGCCTGGCCATAATCAACAGCAACGCCTTTTCCATAAAAGTAGTAATCTCCCATCTTTAGTGCCGATTCCCAGTCGGTGGGGTCCTTGGAGGCATTCTCAAACCATTTCCTGGCCAGGGCAAAATCTCCCTGGGCATCCGCCTTTTTTGCCAATAGAACCATGGCAGAATGTTTGCCAGCTTCCGCAGCCTTCAAGAGCCACTTTTGAGCTGCCTGTACCGGTTTGTCAGATGGTAAGATAGAGTTGCTATAGAGGAGGTAGATATTAAAAAAGAGGTCTGATGAAACGAGTTTTTGCTTTTCGAGCCCCTTTATCACCTGACTAAAATATGCGACTGCCCTCTTCCTGTCAGGGGCAACCATACTTGCCAGACATGCCACCTGTTTCTTAAATACTGGGACAAAACCCTCGGGAAATTCTTGCAGATACAGTTCAGCCAACAGAAGCTTGGCCTGAAACTCCCCCTTTTCAGCCGCCTTCTTTATAAAACGGATGGCTGTGACCCTGTGATCTTTATCTTTATTGCAGGCATATGTCAGACCACGCTCAAAATACTCCCGGGCTGAACAAGCAGGACATATCTTGTAACCTGCATGTTTATAGACGAGGCCAGTCACCATCAAAACAGCTGCCAGAGCCAGGATTAAAATTAAGCCAAACTTTCCCATGGAATAAAACCTCCAGTACTTTCCAGCAAGCTCATGCCTGCCACTTCACTTTTGCTCCGCCAACTCAAGGTTGTGGGGATCGCCATGGCAGTCCTGACAACCCTTAAACTCCTCCAAGACCGATTTGGGATGGGGAACACCATGACAATCCTGGCATTTAGGAATGAAGCCGTGCTTTTCCGAATGGCAGAATACACACCGCAGTTTCGAATGCGCCTTTCTTCCCATCTCAAGCAACCTGACCTGCTTCTTGTGGCACTTTGCGCAGATATTATTGGACACATCCACAGCCAAGGAAACATCTTGCGGCATGTGGGGTGGATGGCACTTCACACACCCCTTATTGTCGATATATTTGGTATGAGGCGTGCCATGACATTTTGTGCACTCGGGGATATTGCCATGCCTTTTACTGTGACATGCATTGCAAGACAACCTTGAATGGCAACCAGGATGCTCCTTCAACTGGGTGGCAGGTCCTGGATGGCACTTTGCACAATAGGGTAAAAGTTGATCTATATCGAGACTTGCCAAGGGAGCATGGGGCTTTTGATGACATGTCTTGCATGAAGTCATGTCAGGGGACTCACCATGGGGATAATCATGGCAACTGGAACATTTCGGCAATACTTCACCATATTTCAGCCCCTTGCGAAAGCCATGAAAGGTTTCATGACAGTCCCTACATGGGAATCTGTGGGCCCCCTTTCCGTCTCTTATGGTCATAAAGATGCCATAATGACACTTGGCACAATCTAGGGTGGTCATCTCCTTGGGCATCTTTTGTGGAGTCTTGGTGTACACATCCACTTCCTCCCCAAAGGCCACTGGTGAAAGTGGCAAGGCCAGCAGGAGATTTATCACCAATAAATAAAAGGCTCTGCCTAATAGTTGACCGTACTTAGCACTCATATCGTCCTCATTTGCATCCAAGGTCTTGGCCACATGATCTTCAGACTATTTCCCACCACTGAGGTGGTGCGGATTTTTGTGGCATTTATGGCAATTGGGATAGTGGCGATGAAGTGGCGCATCATGTGGCTCCCCATGACACGTACGGCATTTCAATACCACCTTATGCTTTCTGCTGTGACAATAAATGCACTGCAATTTAGCGTGCTTACTCTTATCTGTAACCTGTCCCTTGTATTCCTTCGAATGGCAACTTCCACAAAGTTTGGATGGCACGCTCTTGGCGAAGACAGGTGGTTTGGGATGATGAGGAATATGACACTTGAGGCAATCTCCATATTTCATTGCCTTGCTGTGACCCTTATGGCACTTAAGACAACTAAGGTGCTTGCCATGAATGGGATGGCACTTATTACACTCCACCTTTGCATGGGCTGAAGGATGCTTCTTCATGGCCTTGCCAACCTTCCCATGACAACTAAGGCATACACTCCTCACTGATTTCAGCTGGGAAAAATCTATCCTTTTTGGCGAATGAGGATTGTGACACTGTGTGCATCCCTTTTGGGCATAATGTTTTTTCTCTGTGGGATTGTGACATTTGGAGCACGAAGGGATGACACTCTTTTCCCTTGGCGGATGTGCCTCATGACATTTAACACATGTAAGCTTTTGGGCATGTAGCGCGCCATGTTCCGTAAAATCTTTTACAATATCTCCATGGCAGGCCCCACAAAGGCCATTTTTGATGGGGGCGTCCCATATATATCTGGTAGGTTGATGGGGTTTATGACAGGACAGGCAGTCTTGCAGTTCAAGATTTTGAGCGTGTTTTTCATGACAATCCAGGCACGTATCGGATTTTCCCTTACCAAGGCCATGGGCATGATGACATTCACTGCAATCCTGTTCCGAATGGGCACTTGGTAACTCCTTCATCTGTTTCTGAATATCTGTATGACAAGTGATGCAAATGGGTTTTACATCCCCCAATTTCCCAAAGGACGTCACTAGAGGGGCATGAGGATTATGACAAGTAGTACAGTTCTTGGCCGCAAAGTGCTGACTCTGGCCAGGATCATGACATTGAGAACACTTTGGGATGACCGCCTTGCTCTCAGGTGGATGCCCTTCATGACAGTCCAGGCAGGCAAGCTCTGTTCTGTGTGCTGATTGCTGGCTAGCCATAGTCTTTACCACCTTGAAGTGGCACTTGATACAGTCCCCCTGAGTCAACTCCAGCGGCTTCACCTCGGCCTGTGCAAGTTCACTAATCAACAGCATCAAGACTACAAATAAAAAACCGATAAGTGCCTTCTGTTTCATCCCTATTTCCCCTTAGGCCTTCTTGAGTAGAATTGTCTTCAAAAATTGCAGAAAGGGGACAGCTGACCGTAACATGCCAGCTTCTCCCCTGGATGATCCTGTTTTTTCAAGCCTGATTCCCGAAGCCTCCCTATTTTGCCAGGTTGTGTGGATCCCTGTGGCAGGTGAGACATTTAGGGAATTTGTCATGGATATACTTGTCGTGTGGCTGGTCATGGCAATCCACGCATGAGGGAACATTGCCATGCTTTGAATCATGACATTCCACGCACGACATTTCTGCATGCTTGGTCCCTGATTTTACAAGGGTCAGTGCGATCTCGTCATGACAGCTTGCACAGAATGGTACAGGAATATCTTCCCCATAAGTGATGTCGGTTGGGCTGTGGGGCTTATGACACTTTAGGCAGTCAGAGACCTTCATATCTGGCAAATGGCCCTCATGACAGTCGAGACACGTCTGGTATTGCCCTTTTTCCAGACCATGCTGATTGTGACAATTATTACAATCCTGCTCTGAGTGGGCACTGGGATGTGCCTTCATCTCTTCTCCCTTGTCCTGATGGCAAGTAAGACATGCAGGCTTGGCCTCCTTGATCTTGGAAAAATCCACAAGAAGTGGCTCATGAGGATTATGACAAGAGGTACAACCCTTAACATTGAAATGCTCGCTCTCTGAAGGGTCATGGCAGTCTGAGCATGACGGAATCACATTTGTGCCCTCTGGAGGATGTTCTTCATGACATCCAAGACAATTGACTTCCTTGTGAGACTCACCATGACTGTCCAACTCCTTTACTATGGCAAAATGACATTTTACACAGTCCTCATTGCTTAGAGGTACGGGTTTTAGGCTGCTGGCCCCACTGTCTTTTGGGGCCGCCTCTTGTTTTTCCTGCTGAACCTTTGCTGCTGGAGCTGCCTCTTTGGAAGGTGCTGGTTGTTGAACCTTTTTCTCTTTGACCTCCTTAGGACTGTTTGGCTTTTCAGTGCCAGAATCAGTTGCCAAAGCCATTACCACCATTGCCATTGTTAAAAAGCCTACTGAAAAAATAGAAAAAATTAACTTCTTCATCTTTATCCCTATCCCCTCACAAATGTTATTTATATCTTTGGAGCCTGCTATGCGCTCCTATTCGCCCCAAAAAAGGCACCCTTCCTTTCAAGAAAACGGACTTAAAACATGTGCCTCTTTTGCCACAAAATGAACCGTTATTCACTAGCTAGCAAAAAAAAAAGAAAAAAGCAAGTTGACAAAGAAAAAGAGTGTGAATTCCCGTGGACTTTGGACCTCACTATAGGGACAAAAAATCACAAAAAAAACGCGCAGATACGTCAAAAATCCCTGTTTCCATGATGAACCTTCCCCAAAAAGCAAACTAACTTTCGTTGCACCACCTTGGACCATCTGAAAATATTTTTCTTTTGTCCAATAACAGGTTTGCTTTCGAAAATAATCCTAGAGACGTCAACAACGTTCTGGATTTGTTTTTGGTCAGCCAACAAAAGACTACTTTAAAGGAGATAAAGCTATGATAGACATGAACAGTGAAAGGTTATCTATTTGAGACCAATCGAATATATGTTTTTTTGAGGTCGCCTAGAGAAGCAGGGCAAGGAGATGCCTGAAAGGGCCTTGGAAACACTAATCCGCACTAACAGCTTCTAAGGCTAGGCTTCCCTGAAACGGTCCAAAGCCGCTCGCTTACGCTCGATTAATGGTGGGGTTTGGCCTTGGATACTCATGTGCCGGAAAAAACCTAATCTTTTTACAACTGTCTAAGACGAGCCTGACTATACTTGTATCGAGAATGTATTACGGGCCAGAGTGGGCTGTTCAGTACAGTTCAGGGGGTATTTACCTTGTTTGCAGGGCTTTTTTCTGGTGGGATGCCAGTTCTTTGCCCTGGGGCTACTTGGTGAATACATCGGACGCATCTTCCAAGCCGTAAGGAAAAACCCCCTTTTCATCTTGGACTGGTTTAAGAGAAACAGTTAAATCTTCTTGCTGATGGCAGGACGCTTTCTGCCCTGTTTGCCTGCATGGGGGCATATTCTATGACACATCTTACAGATAACATCGTGAACCACCGGTCTTCCAGTCTTGGTACAAACCTTAGGTATTGTATTGTTTTTCATCGTCTTTCACCTCTTTCCTTCATTTTTTTCCACTTACATTTTTCCAACATATCTAAAGAGACGACCATCACGTCCTTTTATGGTCCTGGATGTAAAAAGGCGCCTGGCCCTTACAGGCAGCAGATGGCGCTGTCTTATCTGGGCAACCGCATAAATGCCATCTCTGCAAGAACCATAATTAAGAGGCAGAGCCTCCCTCCAAACGACCAGAACCATATTTGTTATTTCCATTTTCTCGTCCATAATGAATTGATTATCACTGCAATAGAGCTCTGCTATGCAGCTTAGATCTTTTTCAGTGACAATTTTCCCCTCCAATGCAAAAGGGGGTACGGTACAGGATCAACCGTACCCCCTCACTACCTAAATAGGACTTAGGGAGGGCCTATTGTGGTAGATGTTGATTACATGGTTGCTTCCTGTTCTTCCTCGCTCATGGTGAGGATGAACATGTCATTAGAGCGCAGGAGCATCATGGCGTTTTCTGCCGCTGCTACAATTGCATGGCGCTTAACCATGGAAGGCTCGATGACTACATTTGTCATATCCTCAATTGCAGCGTTATCCACGTTTATGCCAGACCGTATTTCACCCTTTTCATGGCGCTCGATCAGTTCGGCTATGGTGCGCATGACGTCCATACCGGCGTTCTTTGCTATGGCTGTAGGTATGGCCTTCATGGCGTCTGCGAACTTCTCAAGGGCATTTCTCTCCTCACCTTCCACATCTTCAGCGTATTCCCACAGGCGGCGGGCTACCTCGATCTCATAGCCACCTCCACCAGGAACATACTTGTTGTCCACGAGGACGTTTCTGACTGCAAACATGGCATCTGAAAGGGCGACAATACCCTCATCGATAATGGCCTGGGTTGCACCCCTCACCAGGATGGTGCATGCCTCCTTGTTAGGCACGTCCTGGACAAAGATCATGGAACCCCAGCGTTCCTCAGCAGCTTCTTCGCCGGTGAGCACGCCTGGAGCGGCGGCTGCTACCTTCTTTTCCTCCACTACGCCCGCACTGCCCAGATCATCAGCAGTGAGGTCATCAATATCCAGAATGGGGATGGCTCCTGTGGCATTGGCTAGCTTCAGTATGTCTGAGCGGTCAACATGCTGGATGGCAAGCACTCCATTCTTGGCAAAGTAGTGCTGCGCTGCAATATCGATTGTTCCTTCACAGAAGACCACATTGGCGCCAAGGCTGACGATCCTGTCCACCGAATCCTCGACCAGCTTGCGTTCTGCCACGACAAAGTCGTCGAACTTCTCAACTGTCTCAACCCTTACCTTGTCCACAGGTATGTCCACCTCGATGGCATTGGCGATCAGGGCAATTTGGGCGTTTCTCATCTTTCTCGGCATATCTGAGCGGGCAACCTCGCCGTCTGTGATAACGCCGTCAACCATCTCTGTGTCTGCGATAGATCCTCCTAATTTGCCGATGACCTTGAGATTGTCAAACTCCAGGTCATAACGGTCATCCACCTGCACCCTCAGATAGTCTATGGTCTGTAGCACTATGTCCTCGTACTTTTCCACCACGTCACCCGTAAGCTTGGTGGACATTGCACCCCTGGCGATCCGTTTCAGGGC
>CAZOMT010000009.1:0-2281 GCA_964581255.1 uncultured Thermodesulfatator sp. | reverse complement strand
CAAGATAAAATAACAATAAAACTGTTAAAAACCACGATACCCCTGGAAAAGGAGACAAGTTTGACAATTTGAACCAGTAAACAAACCCCTTGAGCCCAAATAAGTATAGCAGCGTCTGCCAAGTAAACACTCCCTGCTTTTTTTCAGCTAAATATAATACAAATAGAAATGAGTTTATGATAATAAAATGCACGCCTAAGCGGTTAAACTTAGCCCTCCAAAACTCGCCAAAATTAAAGTTTATTTTCTCGTACTTCTTGCTTGTAAAATATGCTGAAGACATCGCAAATACAAGTAGTCCGAATGCTGCCGGCACCCAAAGAACCCCGATTCTTTTCTCAAAGAAATGATCAGTTATAACGGCCAAAATCGCCAACACCTTCATGACTTTCATATTGTCAGAAATTTCTCGTGCGATATGATTGAAGTGGTACCCGATTTTTGTACAGTCATTGGTCTGTTTTAAGTTCGCCTTCACTGTGTCTGTCAACTTCCCCTTTTTAGTACCAATCCCAATTGGACACCTTGGTTATTTCCATATCCTTTTGTATGAGCCCCGCCGGAGGCATCCTCCCGCCGTCGCCACTTTCAGGTTCAGCAGACTCAGGCAGAACTGTCAAGGCTGCGAAGCACCCGAAGGGCTCGGCCTTGACTGGGATGCCTGGGATGCTATCCGCCTGTATTCCACCGGTGGGATATCTCCCAACGATTCATGAGGCCTCTCCTCATTGTATTGCTTAAGCCACTGCTTGGTGATCTGACGCACTTCTGATATGGATTCAAACACATAAAAATCCAGCACCTCTCTGCGATAGGTCCCATTGAAGCGCTCTATGAACGAATTTTGGGTCGGTTTGCCCTTCTCTATGAAATCCAGCCTGATCTTGTGCCTCTCTGCCCAGTCCGCCATGAGAAGTGATATCAGCTCAGGGCCATTGTCCAACCTGATCCTTTCCGGATACCCTCGAAGCAGCGCTATCCTATCCAAAACCTCGATTACCCGCCTGGCAGGAAGGCTGAAGTCAATCTCTATGGCCAGGGCCTCACGGTTGTAGTCGTCTACCACATTGAAGGTCCTGAATCTTTGACCATTCCAAAGACTGTCGCTCATAAAATCCACCGACCAGCTCTTGTTCCATGATTCAGGCACCTCGAGAGGAACAGGCTGACGGGAAACTATCCGTTTTTTCGTCCTTCTTCTAAGGTTAAGGCCCATCTTGCAATAAATGCGATATACCCGCTTGTGGTTCCACCTGTATCCCTTTTTCCTGATGAGAACAAAAAGCTTTCTAAAACCATATCTCGGATACTTCTCAGAAAGCTCGGCCAGGACCTCAATTACCTGTCTATCTCTCTCTGTATCAGGCTTGTAGCCGTATACCGTCCTGCTTATCCCCATAAGCCGGCAGCCAGTTCGCAAGCTGAGTTTATGGCAAGATCTGACATAATCCACCAGCTCGCGCTTTTCTGCCGGCTTCAGAGTTTTTTTTCGATAACATCCTTCAAGGCTGCAATCTCAAGGCTGGCTTCAGCGTAGAGCTGTTTCAGACGACGATTCTCCTTCTCAAGCTCCTTCAGACGCCGAACCTCAGAGGCACTCATCCCTCCATACTTGTCACGCCAATTGTAAAAGGTAGATGTGCTGATCCCGTGTTCCCGGCATACATCCGTAACACTCCGTCCCTCCTCCGCCTGCTTCAGCACCTTGATTATCCGATACTCATTGAACCTCTTCTTCCGCATACTTGCCTCCTTGTTCATCTCTCTTAGTATGCCAGAAGTGTCCAATTTCAGCTGGTACTATTTTAGGGGAGGGGGACAGATGACTCCAGCCTTGACCAGGCCAGATTTCCTGCAGAGAAGAAGAACCTGAGGAAAAAGGTTCTGGAGTGCCTGCAGGTGTTTTCTGCGGAATTCAAAAATAGTCCGGAAATCAGGAAAGTTGCCGGCTGCAAGCCATTTGAAGGCCACATCATCTATCAATGCTTTTGCAATTTTTCTGCTGGAAGGCATCCCGATGCAATAGGCATAAAGCAGGATCTTTGTCATCATTGCCGGATGATAAGCTGCACTTCCCTGGCCGTTGGCCCTGTATGCCTTAATCAGCCCTGAAAGATCCAGTTGGTCTACGATCTCAGAAATGAAACGGGCAAGATGGTTTTGGGGCAGCCATTCATCCAGTGATGGTGGAAGCAGGAGAATCTGTTTGGGATTGTAGTTTTTGAAATTGTAGTGCATGAGGCTCTCTTGAGAGTTTATTGTGCTTACTAATTGATTTTAC
>CAZOMT010000008.1:0-26240 GCA_964581255.1 uncultured Thermodesulfatator sp. | reverse complement strand
AATGGCGTGAAATCTGCCCACCCCTTCTGAGCTAGCACCCTGGTTATGGCTGCTGTCAAGGTAGTCTTGCCATGGTCTATGTGACCTATGGTGCCTACGTTTACGTGCGGCTTCGTACGCTCAAATTTCTCCTTGCTCATGACATCCTCCGAATATCGACTGACAGACTAAAATCTTTGACTTTTACCACCTGTAATGGGCAAAGGCCTTGTTTGCCTCAGCCATCCTGTGGGTATCTTCTCTCTTTTTGAAGGCCCCGCCCCTCTTGTTGTACGCGTCCAGCAACTCACCAGCCAGCCTCTGAGACATGGTCTTCTCGCCACGTGATTTTGCATAGCCGACTATCCATCTAATGGCAAGAGCACGCCTTCTCTCAGGCCTCACCTCAACAGGCACTTGGTAGGTCGCACCGCCTACACGCCTGGAACGGACTTCCACAATAGGCTTGACATTCTCCATAGCCTGTTCGAAAACCTTGACCGGATCCTCCTTGGCGCGGCTTTCGATAATCTCCATCGCGTCGTAAAATATGCGCCGGGCTAAACTTTTCTTTCCCTTGGCCATAAGGCCATTGATGAACTTGGAGACCAGGACATTCTTATATTTTGGATCAGGCTGTATCTGTCTTTTGGGAACTTCTCTTCTGCGTGGCATAATTTCTACCTGTCAAACCCTTACTATTTGGGCCTCTTGGTGCCGTACTTGGACCTTGCCTTGCGACGGTCCTGCACACCAAGGGCATCCAGAGTACCTCTAATAACATGATAACGAACCCCAGGCAGATCCTTTACGCGGCCACCCCTTATGAGGACAACAGAGTGTTCCTGCAAATTGTGGCCTATGCCTGGTATATATGATGTAACCTCTATGCCGTTAGTCAGTCTGACACGCGCCACCTTGCGAAGCGCTGAATTGGGCTTCTTGGGGGTGGTAGTGTACACACGGGTACAGACACCCCGCCTCTGGGGACATGATTCCAGTGCAGGAGCCTTTGTCTTTTTCTTAATCTGCTTCCTGCCCTTTCGGACTAACTGGTTAATAGTAGGCATACCTTTTCAACTCCTGATTTTGTAAAAATTGCCTCAAAAAAAACGCAAAAATAGCCTTTGCCACATCATCCCCTGTTTTAAAGAGATGAATGTGGGGCCCAACGTGAAGGTTCGCTTTTATTAATTGCTTAGTTTTATATTGTCAAGACCTAAAAAGATTTTTATATGCATCCACTAGGCCCTGATGCCCCATATCTGGGTCCAATTATTACTGTTATGACATGGAGCAAGAACAGATGAAAATGGCTGAAGCGCAAAAAAAGGAATGGTTTCTCGCTGTTGATATTGGCAATACCCACACTGTGTTAGGACTTTACAGATCAGGCTTCCTGGCTTCAACCTGGCGCATCCATACAAAGATGGAACTCACTGGAGACGAACTCTTCTGTCTCCTTTGCCCTTTGTTAAAGACTCACAATATATCGTTGAATGAATTGGAGACAATTCTTCTGTCTAGTGTGGTGCCGCCTGCCACTGAGGCATGGAACGATTTGACAAAAAAATATCCAGGCCCCATGTTTGCGGATGCCCACGATATTGCTCTCAAACTGGTCAAGATCAAATATCCTCACCCCCATGAAGTGGGCACTGATAGATTGCTAAATTCAATAGCTGCATTTCGTAAGTTCAAACGTGCGTGTATCGTAGTCGACTACGGGACTGCCACAACCTTTGACTGTATCTCAAGCGCCGGAGAATATCTTGGTGGAGTTATAGCGCCAGGCATATTGCTTGCGGCTAGAAGCCTTTTCACAGGCACTTCGAAGCTACCAATGGTCAAGTTCCCGACAGAAAAGATAGCCCCTATCGGAACTAGCACAGAAACTGCCATTCAGTCTGGCCTATTGTACGGTTTTGCAGGACTCACGGACAACATTATAGAAAACATTTCTAAAGTCTTTGACAAAATCCCTTATGTAGTCTGTACCGGCGGACTCTCACACATCCTTTTTGATTACTGTTCTAAAATAGACAGATTGGAGCCTGATTTGACTATGGAAGGGCTGCTCCACTGCCATGAGCATTTAAAAAATTACCTCTAAAACGAAACCGTCCAGGATCTGAAAGACCTGCCTGATTAATATTTGCTGTGCCAACCTGCCGATAAAGTTATTGAAAGAAAATAACCATCAACCTTTGCCAGAAAAATCTTTACAAAAGATAAAACTCATGGACAGCAACAGAGACAAACGAAGACATCAACGGGTAAAAACCCTTTTGGAGGCCACGTTTAGCGACGGTGAACGCATGTACATTGACAATATCGTGAACCTGAGCATAGGGGGTGCTTGCGTCGAATGTGACAAAGCCCTTGAAAAGGCAGAACACATCACCATGATCGTTCCATCAAACCCGCCTGTAAAGATAAATGCCATTGTGCGATGGTGCGTGAAAAATGGTTTGAAACACAAGATTGGATTAGAGTTTGAAGAATTACTACCTGATCAAAAACGCGCCCTGAACGAATTCATGGGGACATTCTTCTGGGGTAGTATACATTGAAACTGTCAACTGATCACAGGAGTCTGGGATTTCTGTTCAATTTCAGATAACCATCCGGCTTGACTTCTGCCAGCAGCTTTTTGGCCCTCATGGCAATCTCGAGCATATGCTTGGAGCCTTCTGATTTGCCGTCCCAAAAAAGGATTATGCAATCAGCAGCCTTTAAAAGCACCTCGTTTCTCATCATGGTGGCTTTTAGCCCGTGTTTTTCCCATTCAGATGGGATGATCTTATACTCAAGGCCGTGTTCAGTTGCATATTTCTCACCTAGGCGGTCTGCCCCTGGGGCATTCCCGGAAAGAACTATGTCTCCAGGCACCAGCAGATTGTCCAGCACCGATTTAACAAGGTCATAGGATTCTATTGTTCTTGAGCCACCTACAGCTATCTTAGCCATTTGCTTCTCCTTTGAATAAATGCTCCGGGATGCCTGCCATTTCAGTAAATAGGAACGAATCCGCCAAACTTTGGCGAAAAAATATTTCGCCTTTTTCAAAGACCATAACCAAATCTAGGGTGAAAGCCCTAACGGGGCTGACATGTTTACTCACTTACTACTTCCATAAAGAACAGATCACCAAATTGCGGGGAATTTTCTATGTTATATAATAGCTGGAAGTTGTTTAGTAGTGCAAGGGGTGTTGACTGCCAGAATTCATTTGGCTCTTGAAATTATTTCACTATGGCATACTTTCATTAAGAAAATTTTACGAGCAAAAACCAATAAAGGGTTGTATAAGCCTGACTCAAGATATCAAACTGATTTACTTCTTCATCTATCGCTGTGAGACGATTTGATTTCCCCCAAGTGGAGACCTCATATTATGAAAGGAGAAGTGCACCATCTCATGACACTGGACGACCTTAAAACAGGAGAAAAAGGCAGAGTGCTGAAGATCAAAGCGCAAGGACCATTCAAGAAAAGATTGCTGGAGATGGGCTTTATAACTGGTGCTGAAGTAGAAGTAATAAAATATGCCCCTTTGAAGGACCCTGTGGAATATTTGGTGAAGGGCTACCACGTCAGTCTAAGACACGAAGAAGCGGAACAGATTGACGTAGATCCTTTGGGATAGAAAACATTGCCCAAGGCTTGTCCACTTACGGATAGATTTTTTTACTCTTGATTATTTTTTGGAGAAGCTGAACTGAAGTGAGATCTAGCCCTTTCCTTGGCCCCAGAACCCTGGCAGACCCTTCAAAAATGCAAGGAGCCTCATCCTAGACCTAATCCTCTGAATCTACGGTATCTTTTATGATATCCTTAACATTTTCTATGGTGTAGAGGATGTCATGTACTGTCGCTGATGTGTGTTCCTCGCAAAAGGCATCTATCGTTTCCAAAATTCTATCAGTAAGGTTTTCAAATTCCTCGATGGTTAAGGTGCTTGCAGTCTCGGATGCTATGAGTCTGTCGAGATCGATACCGTGATGCAACAACAATTCTTCTTTTATTTTCTCTAGGTTGCGGCGTCTGCGCCTATGCAGCCGGGCTCCCTTATTGAATTGAAGGAGTTTTCCCATTGTCATCTCCAATATTTTTTTTCATTTTACAACAAATTATCAGTTTAAGGCAAGTGACAATGGATATAGGAACAAGGAGAACACATTTAAATTCCGTCAAAATTGGCCCTATGGGTATTACCCTTGTATAGCTTCCTCTCTTGCAAGTTCATGAACCACGATGCAATGTTTGCCTTTGTGACAGGCGGGGGAAGCCTTTTCAGTATCGATGGCCAGGAATAAAACTTGCGGTAGAGCCTCAAGACATTCTGTTCCAGTTCTTCAGGACTGTAATTTTTGGGATAGATTTCCGCTATTATTCCAGGCCACCGGCCCATTTGATAGGGATCTATCAGCCGGCCTTCCTCAAGATATCGGTCATAGATCTTGGTGCCTTTATGTGGAGAAAAGACGTTAAAAAAGGCTACATGCACCTTATTCTCTATCAAAAAATCCAGTGTGGCATCAAAATCTTCCAGACGGTCTGTGTCCCAGCCAAATATCAGGTTGAAGGAAAAACTTATTCCCAACTTTCTCAATACCTTGGTCACTTCCACAAGACGATCAGCAGGTGTTGTCTTCTTATTCATATCTGCCAATGTGCGGCGGTTGATGGATTCCACCCCCATATTTATATGGAGCAGCCCACTTCTTTTAGCAAGCTCCATAAATTCCCTGTCAAGGCAACGGTGGGTATTCCACAGTGTAGACCAACGGATTTTCAAGGGGATTAACCTTTCCATCAATTCCATGGTCCTCGATCGATTGCCAGCAAAGGTGCTGTCGGCAAAAAATATCTGTTTGCAACCAATCTGTCTTATTTCCTCAACCACCTCATCAACTGGCCTCATTCGGTAGCGCTCGCCCAAGTGAAAGCGTTCTGCACAAAATTCACACCTGTATGGGCAGCCCCTGGTCGTCTGAACCGAATAGGTTGGAAACCTGGAAAAAATGGAGGGACTGAGCAGGTCGTATCTTGGAAAAGGAAGCCCTTTTAGATCGTGCAAGCTTTCGGCCTTGTAACGCTTCTTTAACCGCCCAGCTTCCAGGTCCGAAATCACAAGGGGAATCAGGGTCTCTCCTTCACCCTGCACCACAGCATCGGCATGCTCTTCGACCTCATCTGCATAAAAGGTGCAGTGAGGGCCTCCTATGACGACAGGTATGCCCCTCTGCCTGAACTTATCCGCTATTTCATATGCCCTGAACGAGGTTAATATGGTAGAAGTTATGAATACGCAATCACAAGACTCATTAAAATCCAGCTCCTCTATCTGCTCGTCTATCAACCTGACTTCATGCCCGGCAGGAATCAAGGCGCCGAGATATGGAAGAGTCAGGGGAACCAGGGCTCGCGCCTTGGATTTGAATAATTTTTTGCTAAATGGCTTTTCGAAATGTGTAGGCTGAATTATTTGAATTTTCATACTAGACAACATTATGTATTCTGAGCTTTTGTTGGGAAATGATTACCAGAAACCGGCCCTCAAATAAAGAGCATCGATACAACGATTACATGAGTAACAAGAAAAAGGGCTTATTTGAAAAGAAGGGAACCTTCATTTGGCTCCTGATCACCTTTGCCTCCTTCTACATGCTTTTAGAGGCTACCCATTTCGATCTGGCCTACGTCATGAAGAAGGTACTATGGCCTGTCGCTAGGCTTATATCCATAATGGCAACCGCCCTATTCCTGTCTGCGCTTATAGAGGCCAAGGGCTGGTCCAGGTTTGTATCCGCGCTTTCAAGGCCCCTTATGAGACTTGGCAACCTGAGCGATTGGAGTGGAACGGCATTTACGACGGCCTTCTTGTCGGGCATAGCAGCCAGCACCATGCTCTGGAATGCTTATCAGGATGGCAAGATCTCCAAAAGGGAGATGTTTATCTCAGCACTTTTGAACGTGGGCCTCCCTTCATATTTTTTGCATCTCCCCATTACTTTTGCCATAATAGTTCCGTTGGTCGGACCAGCAGGCATGATCTATCTGGCCATCACATTTTGTGCTGCCATTATCAGAACCGTTTTTGTGATACTGGCTGGCCGGTTGCTACTTTCTGGCAAGGCCAAACAGCCTGATGCAGTAGGATACCAACAGGGAAACCCCGAAAAAAAAGGGGGCGAAGTCCTGCCCCTATTCAAAAAATATCTCACTCAAAGGCTGTCATACATAGTCCTTTACACCATACCCATCTACATCCTTGTTGTGCTATGCAGGATATGGGGACTTTTCGATCTCCTCAAAGACGCCAGCGCACATCTTGTGACCACAAATGTAATTCCAGTCCAGGGTATATCTGTGGTAGTTTTCAGCATAGTGGCAGAATTCGCAGCTGGTGCTGCCGCAGCTGGCGCAATGCTACAAGAAGGGGTCTTGACTGTAAAACAAACAGTAGCCGCCCTGCTGCTGGGAAACATAATCGCCACCCCAGTCAGGGCACTCAGACATCAACTACCAAGATATCTTGGCATATATAGGCCTGCCACTGGCATTGCATTGATAATCTTGGGCCAGTTGCTTAGGGTTACCAGTGTTGTCATTGCTGGCACTGCCTATTGGATACTGTTTTGACTTCAACAATCCAACAACAAAAGTGGCGCAGCTAATAGCCCAAGGAGAAAACAGGAATCTATGAAACCCACAATCGTCTTTGTTTTGTCATTTTTTTCCCTGGCCTCTTGTCTTTGCAGCGCGGCAGAAGCGCCGCCTGGCGAACAACTGCCTAAAATGAGGTTGACAGTTGGCTTAGACCTTGAAAAAGGGCTTCTCACAGGTTCAGCACAGTTGAACCTTGCTACCATCAAGAACCATCCACTGGTTGTTACAGGAGTCAAGATTACTGAAATAGAGACCAATGGAAAGAAGCTACCTTTCACAGTGAAAAACGGGCGGCTCTTGGTTCAAGGCAAACCCATCCCGGGCCCATTTGCCCTAAAAGTGAACTTTGAAAAACTCCTCGATACAATTAGACCTTCTGGCCAGAAAGAGTTTCTTTCTGGCAACTATGTGTCAGCGGACTTCGCACTGCTCATGGCAAATTGGTGCCCACTTTTTTCAGGACCAGCGATATATGAGTTGGAAGTCCAGGTGAAAAAGGGCCTTACTGCCATATCAGAGGCCGATGAAATCCACACTCGGAGCAGTATTCCTTGGAGTGTTTTCACCTTCTCGTTTCCCTATCCCCGTGAAGAAATAAGCCTGGTAGTGGGTAAATTTCATATAAACGAGCAAAAAACCAATGGAATAACCATATCCACTTACTTTTTGGACCAAGACAAAAAACTTTCGGACAACTTATTAAAAAGGGCCAGCCAGCTCATAATGCTTTTTAGCCAAAGGATCTCGCCCTATCCTTTCAAGAGGTTTTCTATAGTAGAAAATCTCGCTCCTTCAGGACTTAGTTTCCCTACCTTTACCCTTATAGGACGCCAGATCATCCACATGCCCTTTGTCATGGATATTTCATTGGGGCATGAAATTCTCCATTCATGGTTTGGTAATTCCGTGTATGTAGACTATTCAGATGGCAATTGGTGTGAAGGATTGACCACATATCTTGCTGACCACTACTTTTATGAAGAAAAGGGCAAGGACGACAGTTACAGGCATCAGATACTTTGCGATTATAAAAGTTTTGTCCACCCTGGAAATGCCATTGCTCTTAGTGCCTTTAAAGGCAGGTTCGACCGTGCAACAAAGGCTATAGGTTATGGAAAAGGCGCAATGGTGTTCCACATGCTAAGACACCTGACTGGAGAAAAAACGTTTCTTTCAGCACTATCTGACTTCTCCCTCAAATACCGGTTCAAAAAGGCTTCATGGAAGGATATAGAAGCTGTATTCTCCAAACATACAGGTAAGGACCTTTCTACCTTTTTCCCCCAATGGCTTTACAGAAAAGACGTACCAAAGATAGAAATCCGGCAGGCAGAGGTAGAACAAAGTAGAAAAGGAAACTATGTATGCCAGCTTACTATCGAACAAAAGACAAATGAACCTTACAATCTCCTGATTCCCTTGACATTATCTACCAAGGATGAGGAGGTAAAGGAGGTGGCCTCCCTGACGAAGAGGCGACAAATCATCTCGTTTACTCTTTCAAAAAGACCGTTGCTCGCTATCTTGGACGAGGATTACGACATCATGAGGGATCTTGCCCTGGAGGAATTTCCTCCTTCCATTTCAAGGCTCTTTGGGGCTGAAAAGAGGTTTGTGATCATAGCGGATGAATCCAAAAGGCAGATTTATGAGCCCGTTTTGGATTTCCTGAAGGCCAAGGGCTTTGAGCTCATTCCAAAGGAAAAGCTCAAGCATGCGATCTTCAAGACGGGATCTTTTGTAATTCTAGGAGATACTTCGGGTAAGCTTGCCATGGTTGGGCCAGAAATCCCATCCATCTCAAAGGGCTTGGTCTTGGGAGTCAAGAATAATCCTTTGAACCCTGAGCAAGTCACTTGTGCAATACATTCCTCGTCGGCCGAAGAATGCAGGTTGGCCACTTATAAGATCCCCCATTATGGAAAATACTCATTTTTGAGGTTTGAGAATGGGAAAATCCAGGAAAAACGCCAAGCAGATTATGAAAGGGGCATCCAGACGGATGTCGAAATGGCCATGTATGGGCTAAAGGCCTCTGACATAAAACCAGGGGCACGAATCATTGACAGTATTGCAAACTCAAAGATCATCTATCTGGGAGAGCGCCATGACCAGCAGGGCATACATGAAGCACAACTTCGGATCATCAAGGCCATCAGCCAAAAGGGGCCTGTTGCTGTTGCCATGGAGATGTTTCAAAAACCTTATCAAGGAATAATAGACGCCTATCTACGAGACAACCTATCTGAAAGGGATTTTCTCCAAAAAACCGAATACTTCAAAAGATGGGGATTTAATTACCACTTTTACAGGCCTATAGTTGAGTTTTGTAAGAAGAAGAGCATCCCTATAATAGCCATGAATCTCCCCACAGAGATCTCCAAAAAAATCGCTAGATCTGGCATTGAGGAACTGACAGTCGAAGAAAAAGGGGAACTTCCATTGAGACTCGATCTTAACAACCCCCTGTATCGACGAATCCTCTGGAATATTTACCAGGGCCACGAAGGGGATAACCTTCAAAGCTTTGACAGCTTCGTTCAGGCCCAGATTGCTTGGGATGAAACCATGGCAGAAAGTATCGCCGACTTTTCCAAGAAAAACCCAGAAAGAAAGATCATTGTCATAGTTGGTGGAGGCCATGTGGCATACGGCTATGGTATTCCTTCTCGCGTTAAGAGAAGAATGAAAGGTATTAGCCAGAGCATTGTCCTTTTCCCAACAGGGGAACGAATGGATCCAATGGAGGCAGATTATTTTCTTTTCGTCCCTGAAAAAGAAGCGCCTTTTGTAGCCAAGCTTGGTGTGCTGTTATCGGGCAAGAACAAGCTCAAGGTGGAAAGCGTGGTGCCAGACAGCCCGGCTGCCAAGGGCGGCATCCAGAAAGGCGACATTATAACGGCTATCGACGGCCGTAAGATTAAGGACATTTATGATCTAAAGCTTGACCTCTTTTTCAAAAATAGAGGACAGACTGCAAAGATAACCATACTAAGAACAGGAAAGGACGGCAAAAGGGTCGTAAAAGATATAACAACCGGCCCCCTTGTTCCTTTTGATTGGAACAGGTCAAGGTTCCGATTTCATGGAAACAAATAGCAAGATCTAAAGGAGACATCAGATTAAATGAAATCCGTTAAGGTCGCAATTACAGCAAATATGCTGGTTTGCTGCATGAAGTTCGCTGTGGCATTCATGGGAGGCAGTGCCTCCATGCTGGCTGAAGCAATCCATTCCCTCGCAGATACTGCAAATCAATCCCTGCTTCTCATTGGGCTCAAGCGGAGCATGATAGGCCCTTCCAGGCAATTTCCCTTTGGCAGGGGCCAGGAACGGTTTGTATGGGGGCTCATATCGGCATGTGGTATCTTTTTTGTTGGTGCGGGTGTGACCATTTACCACGGAATAAACAGCTTGTTTCAACCCCATGACCTTGTAATAAATAAGTGGACTTTTTTGGTGCTGGGAGTCTCTTTCATGGCTGAAGGTTATTCGTTCCTTGTGGCATACAAACAGAAAAAGAAAGGAGACACTGCAAACCTGGCAGTGCTGCTGGAAGATGGCGCCGCCGTGTTCAGCCTTGTTCTGGCAGCCATAGCCATAGTATTATCACAGATTTCTGGTCACCATTATTGGGATTCGGCAGGTTCCATCATTGTGGGGATTATCCTTGCGATCATTGCGGTATTTCTCATCAGGGAAAACCTCGAGTACCTGATTGAGAAAGCCTCTCCAGAAGAGCTGCAAGAAGAAGTCAAAAAGGTGATAGCGAGCTTTCCCCTTGTAGAGGAGATAAAGGACATAAGAATGATTGTCATTACACCAGAGGCTCACAGTATTAGGGCTGAGGTTGAACTAAACGGCTATCTTTTGGTCAAGGAGATGGAAGACAGCCTCAGGGAAGACTTTGAAGAAATAAAGACATTTGGTGACTTTTTACAATTTTGTGCAGCATTTGCCAACAGAGTTACCAGAACAGTAGGGGCTAAGATCGATGAGATGGAGGAAACGCTAATGAAAAAAATAACTTATTTGAAACATGTTGACATTAAGCCTTCTTGATGAAATAAAGAGAGCCTAACGTCTTTATGAAATGGGGGGTGCGATAATAATGGCGAAGATTGTTGTATTGGATGACGTGATGGATGCGGGGATACTCATAAAAAAAATCCTTGAAAAAAAGGGACACGAAGTGTTCCCCTTTAGCGAAGAAGAAGAGGCCATAGATTTTATCAAAAACAGTCAGGTAGACCTGGCCATTTTGGACATAAAACTGAAAAAGATGACTGGAGTGGAGGTGCTCGAGGAGATAAAAAAGATCAATCCCGCAATAAAAACCATGATGTTGACTGGCTATCCCACCATAGACACCGCTCGACAGGCCATGTCTTTGGGTGCTGAAGAATACTGCGTTAAACCCATAGACAAACAAGAGCTGGAAGAAAAAGTCGCGGCAATTCTTGGATCATAGTATGTCGCCCTCCTTGACTGTTATCACAGTATGAACATTTCCCCTTGGATGGAAATCCCCTTTAACCTCCAGGGACTTGGGAGTTATGGCCTTGAAGATGTCGGCAAATATCCTGTTTGTCGCTTCTTCATGGGAAACATGACGGTCTCTGAAGCTATTGAGATAAAGCTTCAGTGACTTAAGTTCCACTATATATTCACCAGGCACATATCTTATGAATATGGTGGCAAAATCTGGATAACCTGATCTGGGACAAAGACAGGTAAACTCTGGAAAACTGATTTCCACCAGATAATCCCTCTCTGGGCTTGGGTTAGGCCATGGCTCAAGTTCGGCTTCCACTATGGCCTTTTGTCCATATTTCATATTTTGCTCCATAAGCTCACCATCCTCAATTGGTACTGAGAACTATTTCACAATTTGTAATTGTGTTTGAAAAAAAACAGTGATAGGATCAATTATACAGGTGTTTGGCCTATTCTACATCTACCTGGCATAGTTAAACTTATCTATCAAAATAGGGCAGTGACAAAGGTAAAATACCTCTTTTCCACCCCATTGGGTGATGTCCTGGCACCAAAAGATCTCCTTTCGCAGAATATCAGGGCTAGCTCTTACGGTGCGGCACCACACCTTACCTTGGCAGATTTCTTTAAGGGCATGGAAGGATTGATTCTTGAACATGCCGACCAGCTACTTTCAGAAGGTTGCACACCATATCCAGATCCTAATTCACAATTGAAGGAAGTGTCCATTATAATGGAAAAATGTGGAGCGTTCTATCATGTTGCACGCATCCATTTCCTCACAAGTGACCACATACAATCAGACCTTGCACTCATCGTCGCCTTCGACAATAAGGCGCGAAGCCTTCTCAAAAGAGACCATCTGATACTTTCTCACCTCTGGCATGACAGGACAAAAAAAGTGGTGCCAAGGCCTATTTCCCTTTCAGATGTGGAAATATCCGGCCACGGAAACAAATTGCCTGTAACGGTTTCCATAATGGAATGGCTCGAAGACCTTTTTGAATGGCATTTTAGCCTGTCTCAAAAAGATAATGCCCTTGGCATAGTGGTATGGATACCAGGAACCGGTACCGTGCCCCTAAACAGCAAGGATTACGAAAAAAGGGTTTTCGAAAATATTTCAGAGATCCTGGCCTACTGCTTTGACCCTGCAAGCCTTGAGCAGATCTGCCTTTGGAATAATGCAGCAGGGGATTTTGTAATCGGCTGGGACAATAGAGGTATGCTTACAACAAAACTCACTACGGTGAGACTGTACTGCCCAATCCTGCCACCTGTAAGCGTCCTGAGCTCTGAAGAAAATCTCCTGTTGGCTCTTGTTTACCTTCTTCTGGATCTCACCCTTAACATAAGGACGGACCGACTTGACGGAACTGGTGCCTATTTCTTTGCAGGCCCGCAATATATAGAGCCTACCGTCCTTGGATTTTTTAAGGGTCTAAGGCTATTGATGGAGGAAAAGGCCATGTCCATCAGCTACACGGAGGACCTCGCTTCTGTCTTGAACAGCCTCACAGTCCAAGATCTAATGGACCTCTACGAAACCCTTTTGGAATTTTACCAAAGTTGGCATAGGGCCGATGAGGACTTTCTCAAGAAGAGACTGCGCACCCACTGCAAAGAACTGTCCTCTGTCCTTGAAAGGGTACACGATCTTGAAGATATGGCCATCCAAGCCTCAGATACTTTAACCTCTCATACTGCTTGATGGCGGAGTCACCATACTTTTTAGTGTACAAGCCTATGAACAGGTACCAGCCTTACCTCTTTTCTCATCAAAGGTATTTCCTCATATAGGACCTGGAAGGTATTCCTTGTCGGGTGTCCAATGGCAATAACAGAACCTTGTTCCTTTGCCAGTTTGAGGCTACGTCTTATTTCGTGCCTTATGGCTTCTGGAGTCGAGGCATGGTCCAGAAAGACAGACCGGTGTGCACATGGAAGACCCAGTTGCCTTGCTACGTCGTAGGCTACTGTCTCCTTGGTGGTTCGGCTGTCTATGAAGAACAAACCCTTAACCTTGAGATAGGCGAGCACCTCTTCCATAGCCTTTTTGTCTCTGGTGAACTTTGAACCCATGTGGTTGTTGGCCCCAATGGCTCCTGGGACTGCTTCCAGATCTGTCTTTAGGGTATGAAGCAACTGATCAAAGTCCTGGTCAAGGGTTAGAACCCCTGGACCTGGATTCAGCTTCTTGTTTTCCGGCTCCATGGGAATGTGCACAAGCACGTCTTTACCTCCCTTCCTGGCATAGCGTGACAACTCGGCGGTATTTGGAGCGAAAGGCAGAAATGCAAAGGACAACGGGGCCTCTATATCAATAAACTGCCTGTCTAACCTTGCATCGTAACCCATGTCGTCAATCAATATGGCCAGCATGGGGAGCTTGGTATTTTTCTGTACCGGCCTTTTGGGCCTTGGCTTTACGGCTGGAGACTTTGGGGCTGGCGAAAAATTTTCAAAGGGAGGACGCTTTGCTGGAGTTCTTTTCCCAGATATGGGCAATAGATATATGAGTGCCAAGGGCAGAGCCACCATGGACAGAAAAATGAGGTTTCTTAAGAGTCCAGGAAATCTCTTCTTGGGGGACGAGGCAGGCTTTCTCCTGCCTTTTGATGTCTTTCGTTTCCGAGGCACTTACAACATGCGAAGAAAAATGAGGTCTATATTCCTGAACCCATTTTCAAAGCCCATACACAGTGAGAAAGCGATCTTATTAAGAATCCTGGCGCAAACATTCTGGCTTCATCTGCGTAAATATACTCCACGCCTTTAGGATCCTGAGAGCCTCGCGCAACTGGTTGTCCTTGGCAAGCTGTTTTTCAACATCCTTGTCCTTTTCTGAGCTCTTCTTGGACTTTTTCTTCTTCCCCTTCTTGGAGCTGTTTTCATCCCCTTCGCCCTTGAGATGGCCTTCAAGGTCCTTTTCCTTCAGAAAATGAAAGACATTTTTGGCCTCTTTCTTTTCTTCAGGTAAGACAAAGGGAACTATTATATCAGGCGTTATTCCCTTGGCCTGAATGGAGCGACCGCTTGGCGTATAATACCGCGCTGTGGTGAGACGGACTGCTGCCCCTCCCTCAAGGGGTATTATGGTCTGTACGGAACCCTTTCCAAATGTTTGGGTGCCTACAATAATAGCCCGCTTATTGTCTTGCAGGGCTCCGGCCACAATCTCCGAAGCACTCGCACTTCCTCCGTTTACCAGAACTACGATGGGATAATCGTGATGCACCTTGTTGGGCTTCGCAGTGAAACGCATCTTTTGGTCCTCGATCCGGCCATCCGTATAAACGATCAACCCAGATTCCAAAAATTCGTCACTTACTTTGACAGCCTGGTCCAAAAGCCCTCCTGGATTATTCCTGAGATCCAAGACCAATCCCCTAAGACCTTTCTTACCTTCCAGGCTCCGGAGACCCTTTTTGAGTTCGCCACTTGTCTTTGCCTGAAAATTGGTGATGCGCACATAGCCATAGCCATCTTCCAACATCTTGGACCTTACACTCTTGATGGGTATCACATCTCTAACAAGCTTTATATCCTTTAACTGCGACCAGCCTTCCCTGTAGATGGAAACGGTGACCTCTGTCCCCTTGGGGCCTCTCAGCAACTTGACTGCCTGAATAAGGGTCATGTTTTTGGTACTCTTTCCGTTTATCTTCAGAATCTTGTCATTGGCCTGGATTCCAGCCTTGAATGCAGGCGTCCCCTCTATTGGAGATACGACAGTGAGTATGCCATCCTTCAGTGTGATCTCAATCCCAATGCCTGTAAATTTGCCCTTCGTCTCGACCTGCAATTCCTTGAAATCCTCTGGCTTCATGAAGGAAGAATGAGGATCCAGGGAACTGAGCATGCCCTGGATGGCACCATAGATGAGCTTTTTGGGATCTACTGGCTCCACATAATCCCTTTCCACCAAATCCAGAACCTGGGTAAACATCTTAAGCTGATGGTAGGTGTTGTCCTCCTTTGCAACAGCAATCTGATTCTTCACCAGGTAAAATCCGATTGCTGAAACCAAGAAAAACAAAAAAAGAACTATATAATAACTTGAGAATCCTCTTTTAGACTTCCTGCTCATCATTTGACCTCGTAATCGCTGGCTTTTCTCCAAATAGTCTTAAAAATCAGGTGGAAGATTGATCTGAAGATATATTCAACAGGTTAAGATCAATCAGTAAAGGATAAAAAGACCACCCAAAAAAAACAAACAGGGCAACTGGGTGAAACTATTCTTTTCCTTCGCCAGCAGAATACCCTATCTCTTTTCTATTTCAATACCTCTTAGATCAAACCAAGAAAGGGGCTTAAGCTGTTTCCCATTGTGGCGTATCTCTATATAGATGCCCTCTGAGATCCAGGGGCCTCCTCCCGATATTCCTACCACCTCTCCTTCAGCCACTTCTGCCCCTACTTCCTTGGAAAAACTTTGACCCTGGGCAATAAGGCTCATGTAACCACTGCCGTGATCAATTATGAAGACATTTCCGTAACCTGGAAGAGAATCGTTGAATATGACCTTTCCATCAAAAATGGCCCTGATCTGGGTACCCCATGGGCAAGAAATAGCAATACCAGGCACCTTTTTCCGGGTCCTAAATGAAATGACAGTTCCAGGGGCAGGTAAATTAAGACGCCCCTTCTGGGCCTTAAACTCGAATTGGTTTTCCTTGGATACAGGCTCCAAGGCCTTTTCCACGGTTCTGGCACGAAGGGTCAGTTCATCAACCACTTCCTTGAGCCTTCTCCTTGCCCGCTGAAGTTGGTTTATCATGGCTGAATAACGACCGCTTTGCTCCTTGAGCTCCTTGAGATACCTTTCCTTATCCTGTTTTCTTTCTTCAAGAAGCAGGGTCTCTTTTTCAAGCCGCGCAGACATCACCTTCATTAGACTCTGTTTCTTCTTGAGTTCCCTCTTTTTTTTGGAGAGCTCTTCTATGGCACTCAGATATTGCTTTCTCTTACTGCGATCCTCATCGAGGATCATCTTGAGATATTCTTGCCTCGACAAGAGATCAGGAAGGGATTCTGCTGCAAAAAAGACGTTTAAAAGCCCCACTTCTCCCATCTGCCTGAATGCGTTGAACCTGAGTTCCGCATGCTTCTTTAGCTCTTCTATTTCCTTGCTTTTTTTCCTCAGCGCATTCGTGGTCTTTTCAAGCTCCAACTCTGCTTCTGTCCAATCCTTTTTGGCCTGTTGGAGACTTTCCCATTGAGACGCTATTCTTGCATCAAGCCTGTCTATCTCGGCAAGTATATCGTGCTTAGTCTTTTCGATCTGCCTCTTTTTAGATCTCTTTTTCTTGATGGCGTACTCTATGGATTTAAGACGCTGCTGCTGTGATGAAAGCTCCTGATTTATAATCTCATTCTGGGCAAGGCTCCAGGCTGGCAAAAACCAAAAGCATGCGTATAAAAAAATGAGGCAAGGGAGAATAATCGTCTTCTTCACAGGCGCAAAAACCTCCTGAGGGCCAAGGCAGTACCAATTACACAAAATAGGCCTGCCGCCACTATGAACAGGCCTATATAGATTGGTGGAAGAAACTCGAGGCTCAAACTGCGCACCAGACCAGTATAGTCAAGCATGCCCAAGACATAGCGATAGGCAAAAAAGCTTATGAGTATTGCGCCACTTGAGCCCACTGTACCTTGAAAAAATGCAGCCAAAAGAAATGGCCCCTGTATGAAACCACTCGTTCCGCCCACTAACCTCATGATCTCTATCTCTTCCTGTCTGGCAAAGACAGTAAGCTTTATGGTATTGGAAACAACAAAAGCGGCTGTAATTAGCAGTATGAGCCCACTTGCCACAACAGCCCCTCTGACTATCCTTGAAAATGCCTCAAGCCTGTCTACCCAGGCCCTGCCATATTGGACCTTATCAACCTCTGGCCACTTGGAAAGTTCGGCTGCTATATCCTTAATCCTGTCTAGATGATAGACTGCCCTGTTTATCTGTACCTCAAAGGACGGGGGCAGGAACAGCGGGTCAACTCCCTGGAGCACTTCCTCTTCATCCTTGAAGAACTTTTCAAGCCTCTTAAACGCCTCTTCGGAAGAAACAAAGCGCACACTTTCTATGCCCTCAAGGCCTGCTATTTTTTGATAGATCGCAGGAATCCGCTCCTGGGATACGTCCTTTTTTAGATAGACGATTATGGCAAGCTGCCTTCCGAAACGTTCCACTACGTGCTGTAGATTAAAGGAAAACAGGCTGAAGAAGACAAATATCAGACATGTCAGCCCAACTACAATGGTTGTCATTAGATGGGTGACAAAATTCTGCCTAAAATCCCTGACCGCTCTTTTGAATATTACACCAAAAGCCATATTCAAGACCTTTTCAATCTGCCTTTCTCCAGAATCAAGAGCCTTCTATGGCTGTCCTGGAAAAGGTTTTCGTCATGGGTTGCAAATATGATAGTTGCCCCTCTTGCATTCAGCTCATTCATCAAGGTCACCACTTCTTTTGTCCTCTGCCTGTCCAGATTGCCTGTAGGCTCGTCCGCCAGAATAATAGGCGGCCTGTTGACAACTGCCCTGGCAATAGCAACTCTCTGCTGTTCCCCTCCTGAAAGCTGAACCGCCTTCCTGAAGATCTTGTCCCCAAGGCCAACGCCTTCTATCACCTGCCTGACCCTCTTTTCCAACTGGTTTCTCTTTAGCCCCATTACTTCTAGAGATAGAGCAACATTATCAAAGACAGTCTTGTTGTATAGCAGCTTGAAATCCTGAAATATGACCCCTACTTTTCTGCGAAGCTGTGGTATCTGCGACCGGGACAACCCGGAGAGGTCCATTCCTTCTATTGTAATAGTGCCTGCAGTGGGAGACTCAGCACAATAGAGCATCCTAAGCAAGGTGCTCTTTCCTGAACCACTGGGACCTGTCAAAAAAACAAACTCTCCCTTGGAGATCTGGAGATCTATATTTTGCAGTGCCATTATGTCAGGAAGATATTTCTTCCCCACACCTTTCAGCTCAATTATTGGATGATCAATAGAAATCATAAGGTTTCAGCCCTGTTTCATCATTTTTTTTATCCATGC
This sequence comes from uncultured Thermodesulfatator sp., assembly GCA_964581255.1. Classification (GTDB taxonomy): domain Bacteria; phylum Desulfobacterota; class Dissulfuribacteria; order Dissulfuribacterales; family QOAL01; genus QOAL01. Next base: position 8,028 of record CAZOMT010000008.1, on the reverse strand, counting down.
CGATATAGACTACTGATCCAGAAGTACAGGATAAGAAAATTCTCTGGGTTTCGATCCCGCCCATATTTTTCACATTTTTTAGGGCAAGCAAGATAGAAGCCATTTTTCAGGAGGTCTTAAAAGTATGGCCAAGATCGACGCATTCTTCAAACTGCTTCACGAGCAGGGAGGATCTGACCTTCACATGGTAGCCGGTTCCCCTCCAGTCATACGCATACGTGGAGACATGCAACGGGTCAAGTTCAAGACCCTTGATAATGACGAACTGAAATCCATGTTGTACGAGATAGCCCCTGAGGACAAGATCAAGCACTTTGAGGAGACAGGAGATGTGGATTTTGGCTATGAAATTCCAGGCCTTGCAAGATACAGGGCCAATTTTTTCATGCAAAAAAACGGGGTGGGGGCGGTATTCAGGGAGATCCCCAGCAAGATCCTCACAGCTGAGCAGCTGGGTTTACCCGATGTTATGACAAAGCTCGCCATGCTTCCAAGGGGTTTGGTGCTCGTTACTGGCCCTACTGGAAGCGGTAAGTCCACTACCCTTGCCGCCATCCTTGACCACGCCAACAGGAACAGGAAAGATCACATAATTACTGTAGAAGACCCGATTGAATTCGTGCACGAACACCAGGGCTGCCTCGTCAATCACAGGGAGGTTGGAAGCCACACCAAGTCCTTCAGCGCAGCCTTGAGAGGGGCGCTTCGTGAAGACCCAGACATCATACTCGTCGGAGAAATGAGGGATCTTGAAACCATCTCCCTTGCCATAGAGGCTGCCATGACTGGCCATTTGGTCATGGGGACCCTGCATACTATCAGTGCTGCAAAGACTGTTGACAGGGTCATTGAGATATTTCCCACACATCAGCAGCCCCAAGTGAGGGCAACCCTGGCTGACGCTCTTAGGGCTGTCATTTCACAAACCATGTTCAAAAGGGTGGACATCCCTGGCAGATGTGTTGCCTTTGAAATCCTTATAGCAACTCCAGCTGTCAGAAATCTCATCAGGGAAGGCAAAACCTATCAGATCCCTTCTTCCATGCAGACTGGTAAAAAGTATGGAATGCAAACCCTTGACGACGCCATCATGGAACTCCTTCAAAGGGGATGGATAGACCCAGACGAGGCCTATTCAAAATGTGTTGAAAAGGCAAAATTCAAGCCTTATGCCAGAAGCGCACCAGCAGATTTCACAGAGGTAGGTTAAAAATGAGAAGGGCTGAACTGAATCAGATACTGGAAGAAATGCTGGCAGCCCACCCCAGGATCTCGGACCTCAATTTTACTGTTGGGAGACCGTGTCAGGTGGCTGCAGACGGAAAACTCCATATTACACCTCCTGTGTTGGACACGGAAAGATTGGTCCCTTATCAGACTGAACAGCTTGCTCTCAGCCTTATTGATGACAACAGAAGGCTCCTGGCAGACCTTTTTCTCCACGGCTCTTGCGATTTTTCATATAAGCTAGACAGCGGCCCAAGATTCCGCGTAAACGTATTTTCCCAAAAGGGTACATACAGCATTGTAATGAGAAAACTGGAAAGCAGGGTCCCAACCATAGATGAACTCAGTCTGCCTGAATGCTTTAAAAAGATGGCCAAAGAGAAAAACGGCGTAATCCTATTTACTGGTGCCACAGGTACTGGTAAGACCACATCCCTTGCAGCCATCCTCGACCAGATCAACAGAAGCGAGCAGCTCCACGTGATCACCCTTGAAGATCCTGTTGAATATGTGCATCACCCCAATAAGGCCACCTTCAACCAACGTGAACTTGGACAAGATTTTGACACCTTTGCCAATGGCTTGAGAGCAGCCCTGCGCCAGGCTCCCCATGTGATACTCGTAGGTGAAATCAGGGACAGGGAGACAGTGGAGATAGCCCTAAATGCCGCAGAAACTGGACATCTCGTATTTAGCACCGTCCACACAGTGAGTGCAGGCCACACCATAAACAGGATACTCGGTATGTTCTCTACCGAAGAGGAGCGCCAGGTGCGTTTCCGACTCGCTGATTCCCTCAGGTGGGTAGTGGGCCAGAGGCTCTTGCCCAAGAAAGAGGGCGGCCGGATAGCAGTATTCGAGATCATGCAGAACAACGTTAGGGTTAAAGACAGCATCATCAATGGCGAAAGAGAGGGAAAGACCTTTTACGAAATCATAGAAAACGGCCATGCATACGACATGAAGACCTTTGACCAACATATCGTGGAGATATTCTCCAAAGGCCTTATTGATGAGGAAACAGCCCTGGCATACGCGAGCAACAGGGCCAAACTGCGCCAGGGCATTGACAAGATAAAGGCCGCCAGGGGAGAAGCCACAACAGATATAGAAGACCTTGAAATAGAGGACGAATACTTCGTTCGTCAATATTGATAAGGCCACGGGGAAAAGACATGGAAATTGTATGTCCCAACTGTAAGAAACGATACCGGATAGATGAATCAAAGCTGCCAGAGAAGGAAAAGGTCTATATCAAATGTGCTGGGTGTTACGAAAAAATAGAGATCGATCCTGCAGCTAATAAAAAGGATAGCATACAGGACCCTGCAACTCAGTCCAAACCGTCAAAGCCCGTAGAATACTTTGAGCCAGGGACCAAGGCAGCCCTAATCTATTGTGAGGATGTGCAGGCACGCCTTGAGATGGAACGAAACATCAATAAGATGGGATTTGAGGTGCGGATAATAAACGACAAGAATGACGCGCGTCATCAATTTCGATATAACATATTCGACATCGTACTCATATATCAAAAAGGGCCAGATCCAGAGGCAAACCTCTTGGAAGTACTCGATTATTTCAACCACCTAGCGCCAGAGATAAGAAGAGAGGTGGTAGTAGTCTACATCCATCTTGGAGGTAACAGATACAATTTCCTCGAGGCCTTTTCAAAAGGTGTGGATATCACCCTAAATCCAATGGATCTGAACAACATGCAGGAGATGCTCACTTCACTCATTGAGGAAAAAAGGGGAAGATATAAGATATTCACAGAGTGTCTCAGAAAGGTGGAAGAGTCTATATTCTGACGCAAAAGGTGAAAACACCAACTAAACAGGAGACTCAAAGCCAAGTATTTCTGATGCAACTTTTTTGTATTTTGGGAAAAAGGAAGCACTCATCAGCCTCGGTCTTGATTCTCACAATATAAATATTTCGCCTTTATCGCATTGTTTACATAAAAGAACAGGAACAAAACAATTGCCATGGAGGCAGAAAGGTGAGCCAGTCCTGCGATTGACGCCTTCCAGAATAAAAGCCCAGCCATAAACTGAAAAAGACCGTAGCCCAAAGACACTTTCCAATGGGCTATTCCTGCTTCGTTTGCAAGCACTTGGTATAGGTGGCGCCGGTGGGGCATGGATAGGCTCTGCCTATCTCTTATCCTTTCTGCCATTGTGACCAGCTCATCTGCATAGAAGGGAAAAAGAAACCCGGAAAGAAGAACAAACTCCTCAACATTTGAAGAAAATACAAGGACCGAGGCTGCAAACAAAAACCCAAGGAGAATACTGCCTACATCTCCCATGAACACCTTGGCCCTTGGCAGATTGAAGGGTAGAAAACCTGCACAGGCCGTTGCCATACCAATGCAGACCATTACAAGGCCAGGCTCCCTATGGTGTGATAGGCCGTAGCCTGCCAAAAGACCAAAGCCGATGATGCCAGTAATTCCTGCTATTCCGTTTATGCCGTCCATGAAGTTGTAGAAGTTGGCAGTGCCTACCACAAAAACGGCAGCCAGAAAAGACATGAACAAAAGACAAGGCAGGCTGCAACTAGCTTGGCCCACAAGGCTGTGAAAGACGGCAAGATTTCCAAGGCCTAAAAGTAGCACAAAGGCTGATGCAAACTGGACGGCAAGCCTAATGCGCGGTGAGATATGGACCCTGTCTCCAATGAGGCTGAAAAAAGAAAGACACGATGCTGGGAGAAAAAACCAGGCAGAAACCTTATAAAGAATGCATGCCAAAATAAAAGCAAACAATATGCCGATCCCACCTCCCTTTGGGGTGGGGACCTTATGAGAGCTCCTTACAGACGGGATGTCTACAAGGCCAAGATGTGAACCATAGCAGCTTACTATCCATGCTCCTGCTAAACCAAGCAAAAACTCCGCACCTAAAAAAAGCCCATCCCTTACTGTGAAAAACTCCAAACTGTTTATCATCCCTTGCCCCAGGAATGCAAAAACCACGTGGCGGTCTGCTCCAGCCCTTCATCTACCGAAACAGGTGGCTGCCAACCAAGGACCTTCCTGGCCTTCCTAATATCCACCTGGAGGGAACCGCAGATGCGTTTGGCAATATCAGCCTTACCGAACATTCCGAGGCCGACCTTCAGTATCTTAGAGGGGATGGGGACAAGCTTTGGCCATCTACCCATGGCACGAGCCAAGCGCCGCAACAGCTCTGTAGTTGATAAGTCCTCGCCATCAGACACCAAAAACACTTGATTTGCTGCTGCCGGATGATGGATGCAAACCTTTATTAAATCAATGAGGTTATCAAGGGCTACAAGACTTCTTTTGTTGTCTATTGCCCCAAGGGGCAAAGGAATGCCCCGGTAAAGCCACTTCATCATCTGCAAAAAATTTGCCTTGACACCTGGCCCATAGACCAGAGGCGGACGTATCACCACAACCTCCATGCCTGATGCATCTGCTATCCTGAAAAGCCCCTCTTCAGCCTCCCACTTGGAAATGGCATAGGAGTCTTTAGGAGCAGGTTCATCCGTCTCCTTAAAAGGTTCATTCTGTCTGGTCTCTTCACCATTCACCTTTATGGAGCTCAAGAATATGAAGCGCCTCACTTGGGCCTTTGCTGCCTGGCGGGCAAGGTTCAAGGTACCCTCCACATTAACCTTCCTGAATTCAGACAAAGGATCAACCGCTGTATCATGCATTATATGCACGCGGGCTGCCAGGTGGATTATGGAACTCACATTTCCAAGATACTTGCTCCAATTGGTAGCTGGGTTCAGATCTTCAGAGACAACATCCACATTAGGCATCGATAGATCTTTTCTGACAACAGCCTTGACCTGGTGCTCTGGGACCAGCTTATTCACCAAGGAGCTGCCGATGAAACCAGTTGCCCCTGTAACCAATATACAATCTTTACCTGCCTGTGAATTCATTCCAGTGGTGACGCCTTTCTCCTAGAGCCAACCCCTTTGGGCTTTTTATAAAGTTCAAGTAGCTTAAAAGGCACCTTGGTGAGTATGAAAAAAATATTGGTATAAACATTGTTCCTCTTGCAGGCCTTGATAATTTCCATGTTCATTATCCAAAGACTTCTGATGCCACTGGTGCTAATTCCGCCCATCCGCATTCTTACCAAGACTCTTGGAAGCCTCACAAACTGGAAATGGTGAACCAACATTAAACGAACAAACATTTCGTAATCGGATGCGATCTGATACTCCAACGAATATGGCCCAGCCTGCTTGTAAGCCTTGCTTTTTATAAACGTGGCAGGATGTGGAGGCATCCAGCCGATCCTCAATTTCCATGCCTCGAATCTTTCACTTGAATAGTACCGTCTTATACAGCTTAGATTCTCTCTATCCACCCAGACCACATCTCCTAGCACAATATCTGCCTTGGTCGAGGCAAACTTTTCGACGACATCTTCGATCACCTTGTCATCCTCGTAAATATCGTCGGAATTAAGTATTCCGATCACTTCTCCAGACGCTATGCTTATACCTTTGTTCATGGCATCGTAAATTCCATTATCAGGTTCGCTGACAACACAGTGGATTTCATCTTTATACCGACTTATCACATCCAATGTGCCGTCTGTGGAACCACCATCAATTATTATATGCTCTATGTCTGGATGGGTCTGTGCTATGACAGACTCTATTGCATCGGAGATTGTAGAAGCAGCATTGAGACAAACCGTGATTATGGATACCTTCATGGGTAGGACAAACTAACCCTTTCTAGATACCATCCAGTTTCCAAGCACCAGGATATCCATCTTGGTCCTTAGAAAGCAGTCCATGGCCTCCTCTGGACGGCAGACTATGGGTTCATTTTCATTGAATGAAGTATTTAACACCACAGGAACACCAGTAACTTTTCGAAATTCATCTATGAGTCGCCAATATCTGGGATTAATGGCCCTGTTTACAGTTTGAAGCCGCCCTGTGCCATCGACATGTGTTACAGCAGGGATGAGCTTGCGCTTTTCTGGCCGTATCTTGTACACCTTTAACATGAATGGATCAGGATAATCTATCTCAAAAAAGTTGCCTGTCTCCTCTTCCAAAATCGAAGGAGCAAAAGGCCTGAAGGATTCACGGCGCTTGATCTTAAGATTCAAGATGTCCTTCATATCCGCCCGCCTCGGATCACACACGATACTTCTGTTTCCAAGGGCCCTAGGCCCCCATTCCATGCGCCCCTGAAACCATCCAACCACCAATCCATCGGCAATGGCTCTCGCAACCCTGCTGCAAAGCTCCTCATCACTGCCAAGCCTTTCAACCTGGAACTCTTCACCACTGTCTCCAAGTTGTTTTCTAAAGATCTTGCCAGCGGCTTCATCGAGGTTTTCTGAAATGCCCAAGGTCAGGCAAAAGTCTTTGTCAGCAAAGCAGGGTCCTAGATAAGGAGATTCAAGCACAAACGATCTTGGCCTTTCCAATACTTGGTGCCACACGTAAAAGGCTGCCCCGATGGCCCCGCCTGCATCTCCGGCAGCTGGCTGTATATAGATATCTCTAAAGGGTGTGTTGGAAAAAATCTTCCCATTTGCAAGGCTGTTCATGGCGCAGCCGCCTGCCAAGGCAAGGCAGTCGCTGCCTGCCTTTTTTTGTACTGCATTTAGGATCTCGAAAAAGACCTCTTCGTAACGCGCCTGAAGCGATGCGGCAATATCCATGTGACGCTGTTTCAATTCTTCATGAGGCTTTCTGGAAGGGCCAAGCAACCTTTCCATGTTGGCAGAAAATACTCGTCCCATCTTGGGCTCGCCATGATCCCAAGTCATGGAGACCCCTTCAGAATGGTGAATAAAACAGTCGAGATCCAGGGAAAATGCACCATCTCCAGTGGAACGAAGAATCTGCCGCATCTCATTCAGATATTCAGGCCTTCCGTACGCTGCCATCCCCATGACTTTGTATTCGTCACCGTATTTCAAAAAGCCAAGGTATTGGGTCAGGGCCAAATAAAAAAGCCCCAAGGAATGGGGGAAAAATATCCGGCTCCATATCTCCATCTTGTTTCCTTGGCCAAGGCCACTCATTGAGCCCACAAAATCGCCAAAACCGTCTACCGATACCAACGCTGCCTCATCAAAGGGCGAAACCAGAAAGGAGCTCGCAAGATGGGCCACATGGTGCTCCACATTGACCAATTTGGCCTTTAACTTGTTGGGCTCAGTGGCCATATTTTCAGCAAGAAGCGCCCTCACGTCCTTTACCCTGGAGGCATTTTTCAATCTGTCAGAGACTAGCCTAAAGGAAGGCCTTTTTGAAAATGCGAAAAGCGCCTTTTTCAAAAAATTTGCCTTTGGATCACGATTGATTGCAATATAGTCCACGTCAGAAAGAGAAATTCCTGCCTCTTCCAGGCAGTATCGAACCGACCTTACAGGCAGCCCAGCCCAATGCTTGAGCCTTTGGAAACGCTCTTCCTCCACCGCAGCGATCAGCTTTCCATCCTGCACAAGACAAGCCGATGAATCTCCATGATATGCATTAAGGCCAAGAATATTCATTCTTTCAAGCTCCTTGTCTCATCCCGCTGACATATTGATAGATATGCCTTTTTATGTAAATTTGCACAGTTTCTGATATCAAGTCTCTTAATGGCAGTTTCCCTTGCTTTACGCCCAAAATCATGGCGCAACTGTTCATTTTCTATGAGGACGCCAATCTTTTCAGCCAGTGCATGCTCATCATCGACCTGGATTATGAACCCATTTTCATTGTCCTTGACATATAAGGCGACGTCTCCAACGTCTGTGGATATGACCGGTTTTGCCATGGACATAGCTTCCCATA
>CAZOMT010000007.1:0-29803 GCA_964581255.1 uncultured Thermodesulfatator sp. | reverse complement strand
CCCCAATGCCTCGGCTGCATTATCACGGACAAGCCAGTTAGAATCCTTGAGCGCTTCTATCAATGGCCCTACTGCTCGCTTATCACCTATCTTCCCCAATGCCTCGGCTGCTCGCCAACGGACATCCGAGTCAGAATCCTTGAGCGCTTTTATCAATGGCTCTGCTGCTGGCTTGCCAATTTTTACCAATGCCTCGGCTGCATCATAGCGGACCCACGAGTCAGAATCCTTGAGCGCTTTTATCAATGGCTCTACTGCTCGCTTGTCACCTATCTTCCCCAATGCCTCGGCTGCTTGATAGCGCACATACCAGTCAGAATCCTCAAGCGCTTTTATCAATGGCTCTACTGCTCGCTTGTCACCTATCTTACCTAATGCCTCGGCTGCATCATAGCGGACCCACGAGTGAGAATCCTTGAGCGCTTCTATTAATGGCCCTACTGCTCGCTTATCACCTATCTTCCCCAATGCCAAGGCTGCAACTGCGCGGACAGCCCAGGAAGAATCCTTGAGTGCTTTTATCAATGGCCCTACTGCGCGATTGTCACCTATCTCCCCCAATGCCAAGGCTGCAAATGCGCGGACAACAGACGAGTCAGAATCCTTAAGCGCTTTTATCAATGGCCCTACTGCTCGCTTATCACCTATCTTCCCCAATGCCAAGGCTGCAAATGCGCGGATAGACGAGTTAGAATCCTTGAGCGCTTCTATTAATGGCCCTACTGCTGGTTTGCCAATTACTACCAATGCCTGGGCTGCGGCCTTACGAACAGACGAGTCAGAATCCTTGAGCGCTTTTATCAATGGCTCTACTGCCTTTTCTCTCTCCCACCTCTTTACATCATAGGTGGTCGCACCCCACCCCACCTCCGAAAGGAGCAATACCGCACAGACCGCGAGAGAAATGACCCTGAGAATCCAGAGACCTCTTAACCTCATACCCTAACCCTCCGCCATTCCTTTACTCTTGCTGCCCCTTAGCCTGAACCTGTGAATGACACCGCTCATGATCTCCTCCCCTTAAAGGCAAACATGGATTTTATCCTGCCAAGCAGGCCTTCCTTGGACCTTGCATCTAAAATTGCCTTCTCTATCTCTTCTTTTGTGTAGTTGAGGCCTGACAAATCTCGCTCTTTGTAGTTGTGCCTTTTGACAAGCACCTGAAGAAGGCTCAATCTTATGCGCGAATCGTTCAAAACCTCTTCTGCTACCCCTATCTTAGGCATCAAGAAGGCCTGCAGGAAAGGAAATGCATCCTTTGGCAGCCTCTGCCATACCCCAGGCCCTTGAGCGAAAAGCGCATTGATATCTGATTCAGAGAACCTTGCAGCCTTGATCATCTGTTCCAGCAGGGGGAAGTAGTTGAAATCGTCATCAAGGATGCCTTCTGCCTTGTCTTGTCTTAGGGCTTCCCTGACGATGAGTCCGGCAAGCTCACCTGAGAGATTCTTTCTTGTGACAAGGTGGGTTTTAAGGACATCTGTGATGCGGCCCCTTGCCTCTGACATGAGCTGGTCAAAGATCTCTTTTTCGGCCTTGAGGATATCTGAAACCCAGGGCTCTTTTGTGAAATAAAGAAGGATGTAGCGGCAGAGCCTTAGCTTTTCCCCATGGGAAAAAGACGAAAGATCCTCTGGGGTCAGTTTCCCTTCCAGCCATAAATGGTGTATGCACCTTAGAACTGGCCCTGCATGTTTTAGTAATTGATCTGGGAAAGGGGTCTTTATGCTTCCAGGAACTGGACTTTCCCTGTCAGGGATTATGCTGTCCAGGATACTGGCGATCCTTTTCATGGGAAGCTCTTGCAAAAGAAGCTCTAATTTCTTATCAAGCCCTGTGTACTGGAAAACAAAGGAGCAGAGGGACGGGTCCAACACCCTTTGGCATGTTTCTGAGAAAAGCCTCTCTATGGCCTCTTGGTTAAGAGATAAAAAACATGGATCTGGCTTGAACGGGCCTGGCCCGCCCTTTTTGTTCAAAAAGAGGTCCGCGCGGTACACATCCTCGATCTGGCGCTTTTGCCTGATCTTATCCTGGCAACGGATGAACCAGTGCTCGTAGGATGTCCTTGGAGACAGGTCAAGGGTGGTTCCAGGCGAAGGTTCCATGGTAACTGACTCAAGGTCTATATGGACCGGATCTGCCCCTGTAGGCCTCGAGGCCGAGTAACCAGCGATCATGAACGGGCTGTGAAACAGGCTTCCGCCATCAAGGGCAGGATCCCAGCCAAGGTTGGGCTTGAAGGCATCGGGCACATAGGCCACAATCCTGTCCATGAATTGGGAGACATGGTCAGGTGTGCCATGAAGAAGAAACCGGGGCATCTCTTCCTGGGAGCGGGCCGCCCGGTTAAGAAGAATCACAAGCTGCCGCTCAAGCTCAGAGCCAAGGGCGGCAAGCCCCTGTGACACACCCTCAAGCTTTGAGGAATCAATGGTGATGGGCGCCAAGTTTCCAGTTGCCCTGTCAACAAGGGAAGAGGAAAGGGCGTCATTTATATCTTTAAAGATGTGGTCTTTTACCAGGTCAAGGGCACGCAGTGGGCTTGGCAAGGCCTGCCAGATTGTACGGGGGAAGACCAGGCCGTGGCATAGAAATATGCCCCTTCTTCCAAACTTGTCTGTGGCCTCTGGCTGATCCGTGTAATAAAGGATGATAAGCCTGTCCTCTCCCTTTAGGTTCTGGAAAAAGACTGATATCTTGCTTGAGGGCTTGATATCCTCTGCCCAGTGAATGCGGCCCTCTATATGGATGCGGGCCTTTTTACTGAAAAGCTCCAGGGGGTAAAAGGCCATCTGAAAACCACTTTTCTCCCACGGGGATATGTCCTCATCCACCCTTGTGTATATGAAGTGATCAATCTTCATCTGACTTCCCCCTTGAGGCTTGGTTTCTGCAAGGTGTCATGGATGTTGGTTTTGCTGTGTTGCACTGTGCTGGTATGGAATTTCAGGGGAAGGGGAGGAGATTTCCCAAAGAAATTCATCAGCAAAAAGATACTTATGATGATAGCAAGGATTACTGCCAAAAAGATCCCGGCACGCTTATTGATCCAGTCCTTGAGTCTAAAAGGAAGCGGGTAATGGTTGTTTAGAGCAAGGATAAATGGATCAAGAACCCGCTTCGGATCATCTGGCTGAATCTCTGCATGAAGCCTTTGTCCATCAGGTCTAGCGCCAAGTGCGGATGCAACAGTGTAGTGCACACTCTTAAACTGCTGGCGCGCCAGGTTTACGAACCCGCCGGCATCCTGTTCCCTGAGCCATTGCTCTATCATCCTGGATTTCTTATCGATCTCCTCCAAGGTTCCGTCCAGGCGGGGATAGCACGTATAGGTACCGGTAATAAGGTAATTGCTCAGCTCGCCAGATAGCTTGTCCAGGATCTCATCTGCCTTTGTAAAGACAACAATCAGGTTCTGGTACTTCTTTGGGTCTAGTTTCAGCTTGTTCCTTACGCCAAGGATATATGTGTTGAGCAGCCTGTATATCCTGTCTTGCCAGTTGCCTTTTCTGTCTGAAATGCTTATAAGAAAAAGAACATTTATTGACTTGGCAATGATCTTTGCCTTATCTGTTATGTGTTCTTCATCTCCATATACCTCCCCGCCTATGTCGTAGAATGTGACGAAGTATTCCCTGTAGGTATTGTCTTCAAACGGCAGGCCTGAAAACTTTACGATACAAGGCCTTGGAAAGTTCAAAGGAGTTGGTGGCGGAAGCTCCCCATCCTTTAGGAATTGTACTCTGTCGTACACTCCAGCCATTGTGTTTTTGTCAAGCGCCACTAAAGTGAAATCGCGCCAGAATGATTTCTGCATGAGAATATCTTTCAAGACATAAAAAAGACTGGTAATATAAGCTGTCTTACCGTGGCCGGAAAACCCAATAAGTCCTATAGTGGTCCTTGGAATATGCCTTTTTTCAACATATTCCCTTTCAAGACGCTCCTTGCACTTAGGGCACTGGTACTCGTTTCCTTTGATCGTTGGTATGCAATCTTCAAGGCAATAGGGACAAAGCATTTTATTTACCTCTCATTGTTATGGCCACTTAACTTGGCCTTTAGTCTCTCCCAAAACTCAATGTCAAATATGCCTGTCATAGCAATGGAATCCGGTCCAACCAGGACCTCTGCCTCCCTTCGGCCCTCCTGGTTTGCCTGCTCTGCCAAGTGTTCGTATCTGTTAGTGAGGAAATGTACCCTCTGATTGCGGCTTCCCCTCCAAAGCAACGGGGCCTTTTCCTTCTCTTCAAAGAGCCCGTCTATGAGTATGTCCAGATATGGAACAAGATGCCTTGCTGAAGGGGGAATGCCGACCTTGATCTGTTCAAGGGTGTAGCCCGTGTAGCAGACGATTGTAAGGCCTGCGCCCTTTATGGCCTGGGCCAAAGGGATGAGTGATGATGCCTGAAGGAGGGGCTCCCCACCTGTAAACGTGACTCCTTCAATGTCTGGCTGACAGACAATACGGTTGAAAAGCTCACTGCGTGACATGAGGCTTCCGCCTTCAGTGTCATGAAATTCGGGATTAAAGCATCCCTTGCAGCAAAAGGGGCAGCCCTGAAACCAAATCACAAGCCTTGTTCCAGGGCCGTTTGCCCCAGTAGAGACAAGAATTCTACCTATTCTTAGTTCTCCTCCCATGGAAAACCTCCAGATACTCACCTCCAATAGGATCAATCAATCTCCACTTCCCTCTCCCATATTTGATATCATCTTTACTACTCTGTCCTGTAATCCAGTCCAATAACAAGCTCATCCCCTGAGGTACGACGGATGACCACCCGGTCCCATTGATTGATCTCTCCTTTAATGATTCTCTCACTTAGCGGGACCTCTACCATCTGCCTGATAAGCCTTTTCATGTGTCTTGCGCCTTCCAGAGGCTCGTTATGGACTTTCTCTGCAAGAAGCTCAAGGACACCGGCTTCAACGCCAAGGAATATCTTTCGCTCTGATGCCATCTTTTTCTTGAGTGACTCAAACATCTTTCCGGCTATGAGCACAAGGGCCTCTATGTCAAGCGGGCGGAAAAGGACCGTTTCGTCAATGCGGCTCAGAAACTCGGGGTGCAAGGTATTTCTCAGTCTTGCCTCAATATCCTCATTCACCACGTTTGTATACTCCTGGCTGTCCGGTCCAACAAAGCCCATGGGCTCCTTGTGGTAGACCAGAGCACCAAGATTCGAGGTCATGATGAAGATGGCGTTTGTGGCATCCACTGTTCCTCCCTTGCCGTCAGTCAGGCGGCCCTCGTCAAATACCTGGAGAAACACATCGAGAACCCTGGGATGCGCCTTCTCGATCTCATCAAGGAGCACAACAGAGTATGGCTTCCTCTTCAGCCCCTCTGTAAGTTGTCCGCCTTCCTCATGCCCCACATAACCAGGGGGCGAACCAATGAGCCTTGCCACACTGTGACTCTCCATGTACTCAGACATATCAAGGCGAATCACGCAGTTTGCCGACCCGAAAAGGCCCCTTGCAAGTGCCTTTGCAAGCCCGGTTTTCCCAACACCTGTTGGACCAAGAAACAGGAACACACACAAGGGCCTCCCAGCATCCTTAAGGCCTACATGGGAGAGCCTTACCGCTTGGCAGACCTTCTCTACCGCCTCATCCTGGCCCACAATCTGGTCTTTCAACACCTCAGAGAGGCCAAGAAGCATATCACGGTCATGGGCGTTGGCCCTGGCTACAGGTATCCCGGTCTCCTCCCTTACCAACTGTGCCACCACATCTGGGGTGACTACCGGACGCTGGGGTACCGGGCCTGTGTCCTCCTGGTAGATACTGGGCTCTTCAGGTTCAGAGCTATTGGAAATGCTCACAGTAGAGACCCTTACTGCAGCACAGGCCTTGTCCATGAGGTCTATGGCCTTGTCTGGCAGGCGTCGGTATGGAAGATACTGTATAGAAAGATCCAGTATAGCGGATATGGCCTCTTGATCAATACTAACCCCATGGTGGCTCTCATATATCACCTTAAGGCCATTCAAGATCTCAAGTGTATCCTCACGGCAAGGCTCGTCCACCATGATTGGCTGAAACCGCCGCTCAAGTGCAGGGTCCTTCTCTATGTAGCGGCGGTACTCATCTGTAGTGGTGGCCCCGATCACCCTGAGATCCCCTCTGACAAGGAAGGGCTTCATGATATCCGATGCATTCAAGCTGCCCGTGGCCCTCGAAGCCTCGGCTACAGTGTGGATCTCGTCAATAAACAGTATGACTTCAGGCCGTGCCCTGGCCTCTTCTATAACCCTCAGGAGCCGTTCCTCGAACTCGCCCCTGTATTTTGCTCCAGCAAGAAGAAATGAAAGATTGATCTCTATGATCTGCACACCCCAGAGACTCTTATCAATATTGCGATCAGAAATCCTTTGGGCAAGACCCTTTACAATGGCAGTCTTACCTACCCCTGCATCTCCCACGAGAACTGGATTGTTCTTATCCCTGCGAAGAAGTGTACGGATGATCTGAAGAAGCTCGGCCTGCCTACCTATAAGTGGCTTAAGTTCCCTCTTTTTTGCAAGGGATACGAGATCTCGGCCGATGCGCTCAAGGTATGACCGGGATTTGTGTGGTCCTTTGCCTGAGTGAAGGGCCTCAAGAAGATCCTTGGACGTGGTGCCAAGCTCCATAAGCACTCTTTCGATGTGAGGCGTGGGCTCAAGAAGAAGAGCTGTGAAAAGATGAACAGGGGAAAGGAGGCCGCTGCCTTCTGCCTTGGCAAGCCCTGCTGCACTCTCAAAGCACCTCTTACACTCCCTGCTTCTGTGAATGACCTCTCCCTTCCTTCGTTCATAATCCCCCTGGCCGATAAGGATCCTTAATTTGCGGCGCAGGTGCTTAGGGTCTGTACAGGTAGCGTTGAAGGCTGATTGTACTGGAAAAAGCTCTTTTCTGATGGCCTCAAGGGAGACCCCCTTCACCCCAAGCTGTTCCAAGATATCTTCTTGAAGAAGCTCGTGGGCCTTACACAGAGCGCAAAAGACGTGCTCTTTTTCAAGAAACTCGTGGTCTTGCGATATAGCCTCAATGGCTGCTATCTGCCATACAAAGATAATGGAATGCGTAAAAGGAAACATGGTTAAACTCTACCAAAACCACTGCCCGGGTTTCCTCAGATTAGACCCAGACGTTCTAAAACCGTCTTACAGACCTCTCTTATCTTGGCTGTTTTTTCCGGGGGAAAAGGCTCACAGAGCTTTAGGGCGTAAACAGCATACCGGAAGGCCTTATCGGGATCCTCTATTTCTTGATAGTAAATGACGGCCAAGCTGCACATACATTGCGCCTGTTCAAGTTCTGTATCAGAGATTGAACAAAACATACCAAGGGCCTTTTCATAGGCTGAACGCGCTTCTTCAATGTAACCTAAGTCTGCATACACATTTCCAAGATTTGCTATACAGATAGCCAAATCGTGCTCTTTACCTGGAATTGAACTATAAATATTAATAGCGTATAAATTAGCTGAATATGCATTATCAAACTGATCTGTCTGCCAATAGGCATCCCCAAGCTTCTTTTTGCAGGTAGCCCGGTAAAGCTCTGTACCAGGGATCGAGCTATAGATACTAAATGCCTCCTCAAAGGCTGATATTGCTTCCTCAGGACAATCCATGTCTAAATAAACATTTCCAAGATTCACTGTGCAGTGGGCCTGGTTAAGCTCAGTGCCTGGAATTGAACTATAGATATCAAGTGCCTCCTCATATTTTGAAATCGCTTCATCAAAATGACCGATATTCGAATACACGTTCCCAAGGCTCATAATGCATTTAGCCTGATTAATTTCAGTACCGGGAATCAAGCTATAAATACTAAAAGCTCCTTCTAAGTATGACATTGCTTCCTCAAAACGACCAGTCCTGTCAAAGGCATCTCCTATATTTTTCATGCAGTTAGCCTGCTTAAGCTCAGTGCCTGGAATTGATTGATAGATGCTAAGGGCTTCCTCTAAGTAAGGTAGCGATTCCTCATAATGACCGCTCCCCAAATAAACGAGTCCAAACTCCATTGTGCAGATAGCCTGATAAAATTCTGTTCCTGGGATTGATCGAAAAATGCCAAGGGCCTCCTCATATGCTGACATCGCTTCTTCAAAATGACCTGCCTGAGAACAGCTGGTCCCAAAGTTCATTGTACAGATAGCCTGGTCAAACTCTGTTCCTGGGAGCAGACGGTAGATACTAAGTACCTCTCTATAGATAGACATCGCATCCTCAAAGAGACCGATTTTTTGATAGACATTTCCAAGATTGCCCATGCACTTAGCCTGCTCAAACTCTGTTCCTGGGATTGATCGAAAAATGCTAAGGGCCTCCTCATATGCTGAGATCGCTTCTTCAAAATGACCTGTATCTGAATAGATAAGCCCAAGGTGTATTATGCAAGCTGCCTGCTTGAGTTCTGTACCAGGTATTGAGCGATATATAATAAGCGCATCTTCATATAATGACACTGCTTCCTCAAAACGACCGATCAATCCCAATACAGTCCCAAGACTAACCTTGCAGATAGCCTGCTCAAGCTCTGTACCTGGCATTGATCGAAAGACAAAAAGGGCTTCATTAAATGGCTCCTCGGCAGAGGCATAACGGCCCAGGGTGTAAAACGCCATCCCCCTTTCAAAGCACCAATTGGCCGAATAATCTAGTTCGACTCCTGGTGCCTTGTAGCGCTCAAATTCCCTCTCATACAGATCAAGCAACTCGGCCTTTAGAACGGACATATCAGGAAACCGGTCATCAGGTGCCAGGGACAGGATGCGGGAAAGAATCTTCTTCAAACCCTCAGGGATGCTGCTGTTGTCTTTGAGGCTGCCTACTCCCTTGTCCAGATACTCCCTGGCCCATCCCATACTTCCGCAAGCGTCAAAGCAGATGGGAAATGGATGCTCTCCATTCAAGGCCTCAAGCAAAACAATGCCAAGGGCGAACTGGTCCGCCCTGTGATCCATTGAAATATCATTGGTGACAAACCCTGTCCCGCGTTTTTGCCACAGGGCCGGTACCTGCTCGGGGGCCATGTAGCCAGGAGTGCCAATTACACCTGAGCTGAAGTCCGTAATTCTAAAGACCCCGTCGTCATGGACCATGATATTCTCTGGTTTAAGATCGAGATGGGCATCAAGGCCATGTCCGTAGGCATGGACAAGCCCGTCACAAAGCTGGATGCCAAGGGCCAAGGACTCCCTTAGACTTAACCTGCCCCTTTGAGCTAAATATTCTTTAAGGCTTCCCCTTGGCATGAACAGAGAAAAGATAAATGGAATGCTCCTGTTAAGCCCCAGGTGAACAACCTTCTCAAGAAGAAGCACAGGAACGATGTGAGGATGCTGGCCCATCTCAAGCCAGGGGAGGGCCTCTTCAAGAAAGGCCTGGGAGATACGCTCCTGCTCTTGTAAAGATTTTTTAAGATATTCGGGTTTTAGAAAAGGAAGGAGGGTCTTTGCCGCATAAAACCTTTTCCCCTCAGGGGTGTCGGACTCAACAAGGAGGACCACTCCTATCCCACCTGCCCTCAGCCCTGTGACTCTGAAATCCCTCTCCCCAAACTTTTGGCCATAGCCCCATGGGATATCTGCCCCTAGTCCTCGAACACGTTCTTCTGCCTCTCTACTTATCTGATCCGGCCAGTCACCAATAGGTTTCTGTAGCGAAGACACCTCTGGCCCTTTAATGACCTCTGTACGCCAAATGGAGAGTATGGCTTCAGGATCACCCCTCCTTTTCACTTCACTTAATCCATCATGCATCCCTGCATCCCTCCTCTTTTTCCTACTGATACCTACAAATTATGGCGGGCAATGCACCTCACACCAAATGCAAAAATCTCCTCACAATCCTCTCATATTCAGGGTGTCTTTTCAAGGCTGTGGACACAAAATGCAAATGTCGAAGCCTCCTTACAAGGCGTTTTGAAAGACAGGACATGGAAATGCACTCAAGCATTACCCCCTTTTTCCGAGCAAAACTTAATAGCCTTGCAGAAGGACTCCATCCCGGATAGTGCACCACCACTACCACATCCTCTGCATACTTTACGGCCCAGGCAACCCCCTTTTCCAAGAGGGAAAAGTCTTGCAATTCTTTATCGTCCCTTGGGTGTATGCGGCACTGATACCTTTTTGGCCGCCTGGTGATGGCTTGATATCTCTCAGATCCCATCGCTCTTATAGTGCACAGCATGGCAATGGATGTTAAGTGCTCTCTTGCAAAGTGGGGGCTCCAAAATGTTCTATTGCTACTTATAGTATAAAATACTGAGTAGACCATATCGAGATCACCCTGAGGATATGTATCTGAATTTGGATAATAGCCATCAAGCTCCATGTTCCTTAGCTTCTCGTTACTGTCGTGTATGACACAAGAGTAAGATCTGTCGGCCTCCCTGGAAAAGAGAAACACCACCGGAGTAAAATCATTCATCCTTGGAAAACCTGCCTTCCTTCCGGCTCTCTCCTTTACGTATACTGCCTTTTCACCCCTTGCTAAAGCACAAAGTGTAGCCTTCCAGTGGATCCCATCCATCATCTGTCCCCAGCTACGCCTTATCCTGACAGTTGCCGCTGCCCTTGTTACCTTTTCCTTCACATAAGAACATACCCTGGCATGAAGCCCATAGTCCTGAGCCACGGTCCATCTTATCGTGCACTCTCCTCCGTTTCTGTTCAGCTCGACCAATTCTTTTCTGGTCATGGAAGGCAATATAACATTTTTCCAGTATACCAGATTTTCCTCTGGATGGCCTGGCTTAAAGTGATAAGGACCTGAAGAAATATCAAAGAAATAGTAGTACCTTGCATCTGTAAGGTCTGGCAGCTCAGAGGCACCTTCGCTTGGGACTATTTCATCCTGTCTGACTAGAAAAAGAGGGTACTGGGACATAGAGATTATAAAATCCAGAGGAGAAAAATAATAAAGGAACCTTCTTGCAATGTGTGTGGCCATGTCCATACCCATACAGCTTTTTGCACTCTCAAAAAGGTGGTCTGTGGGATGAGGGATCACCCTCTTATGGGACACCATTTGGGTCTTGAGGTACTGCTTAAAGATAATAAGAAGACGGATAGAAGGATTCCCTGCCTTTGTGAGACTTTCCGGTTGAAGCAGTTCCTCCATGACCCTTTTGAAGGCATCAAGTTTGTCAAAGGATGATCCCTCCTTGTCCTCAAGACTCTTCCAAAACTTAAAGACCAGCAAAGGATAGTCATCCAACAAGCCTCGAGACCAGAGGTTTAGTGGACTCTCAAAGACAAGAGCGCCTTGAAGGTCCTTGCAGTTTATGTGTATAGGATTTGGAGGTGTGCTCTCGCCATCAAGCCACCTCTTTATAGCCTGCCAAAGACTGGTTTCACACACAAATAATACCTTTTCCCCTTGTGAAAGGGCCTTTTTAAGACGCTCTCCAAGAACAGCTATACGAAGGGAGGTAAAATAGCGCTCAATGTGAGAAGCTTTCTCCCAAAGATAGTCAAGGTGGCTCCAGAAAGGGGCAAAATATTCTTTAAGTCCCATATCAAAGACAAGATAGTCGTCTGGAAGTCCAGTCACAGAGGGACGAAACATGGATCCTTCCGGAAAGTACGGCAGTCTTGAGTCATCTATACACTCAAAAGGGATAGATCTTTCCATGGCAATCCGGGCAGAGATACAACCTGCGTCACTAGGCACAAAGGGGAAAAAGACATGGCTGGAATCGTTCCTTTTTAATATTAGTATGCTTACAAGGGGAAAGTGTCCTAAGGCGGACTCAAGTGTGCTTCCATTGTTTAAAAAGTAGGGAAGGTCCACAAGCACCTGGTCGAACCTCTCCTCTTCAAGGGCTCTTGCCGCAAGTTGGGCAAATACTAGCCTGCTCCTTATGTAGGGAAGTACAAAGAGCCTGCCGTACCCAGGATACTCAATGAAGGGCTTCATCTTCCTGCACGAGCAAATTGAGGTCCACCCCGTCCACATCATCGTCTTCCCCCTCGTCTATATCTTGATCATCCTGACAATCTTGATCTTCCCGTTCCTCGAAATAGTCTGTCTTCCCCTTTTCTAGGTCCTCCCAGGCCCGCCTGAGAAAGCCTCTTATGTGCCTTCTGGTAAGCCCGCGGCCATCTGCCCGGGACAGCCTGTATGCGTAGCTAAGCAAGATAATAGCAACCCTTGGGGAAATCTCCTTGTCTCTTAACTCCTCCAGAAAGACCGTAAACCACAGGTTTGATGCCCCTGGCAGATGACTCCTCAAAATCTTTTCCAGGGTACTAACATCTGGACACCCTACATAGATGGCTGGCCTTGTCCGCTCGTCTATAAAGCCCGGAAGCCCAAAGCCCCCTTCCTCGTCTTCATTGAGGGCTGCACAGAAAAGGAAATCCTGGTGAGCCTTAAGATGAATTCCGGCAAGGACCGAGGTGAGGGTGCGGCGGTCATCCAGGACAGAGGCAAGAGGGGCGAGGGCCCTTGAAGGGGCCTTGCCGATCTCGTCAAAGAAGCAGATCCCACCCCTTAGCATAGCTGCAAAAAGGGGAGAGGCCACGTACTCTATAGTTTGGCTTGAGGTCATGGTGGCAGAACACGCGATGTCCTCTGGCCCAAGCTCCTCATGCCCATTTATAATGTAAAGATCCTTTTTTAGAAGCTGTGCCAGCCTGTAGACAATGGCATTTTTGCCAGTTCCATGAGGGCCGTAGAAACGAAAATTCAGGGGTGGAAGACCATCCAGCCTGGCCCAGGCTGCAAGGGCCTTCTCCATTATGTCATCCCTGTCGATTATACGCCTTATAGGAAGCTCTACAGGAGACGGTACCCAAAGCCACTTTCCCTCAAACTGTATCCTTTCATAGTTGAGAAACTTCTCTTCCTGATTGTTTTCCAAAGGATGCATGATCTAGGCCTCCTATGATTATTTTATTATATTATAATAGTGGTCAGGTAAAAAGTTCTCGCTTGAATTTATTCTCCAGGAGTTAGGAAGATAGGAAATGTTCAATAGAGGGAGTTAGGAATTAGTAGTGGAATAGCGTCTGACTGTCTGCTATATAAAGATAGAAATAATCTTGGTCACCTAATATAACGCTGAGCGCTAATTCTGATGCATACTGCGATAAAAGATTTTAGCGGGCAAATCAGTTGTCAGTTTCATCTGCCAGTCTCACGATCTTCCAGAATAGCAGAGGATAGCTCTCTTATTCGCAAACGGATTCCCGGTTATTCCTATGAAGGTATCCGTTGGGAGTTATCAAAAAACGGTATTACTTTGGCTACTTGTTTTCCATGACGAATGCACAAGTGTCTCACCATGTTACACTCGATTATGAAACTTTAGGCCTTTTTGAGGAAATCAGTAAACGTCATGGTTTTCATAACAACACCTACTTAAAAAGTGCACTAAAAAACCATTTGTTAAGATATTATTGTAGATTTCACCACAGTTACTTAGGTATTCCTTCAAGTATTTTCTTTATACAGGCTATAGCTTCATCCCTTGAAGAGTCCACATCAATTCCATTACTCTTGAGCACAAATTCCAGCTCCTCGTCAAATATCTTGATCTGCTCCCGGATAGTAGGTGCATGCCGCGTAAAAATGGTCTGTTGATACCCTCCTCCCACTGCCACTGAAACAGCTTCAGCAGCAAACCAGTCTCCAACAATGGTCAGATTCTGGCCTTTTGGCATGTCCTTATGGATGGCAACACGGATCTTTTCAGCATCTATGGACTCCAGAAATTCAAGGAGTGTCTCAAGACGGGCCCTTCTTGCTGAAACTCCATAATTTCTGTAATCAACATATGGATCAATTATAAGGCTGCAACCCTTCTCCCTGGCATGTTCTTCCAGAACCTTTCGTTCCCTGCGAAGCTGCTGGCAATGATAACGGTTGGGCTCATAGTTGTAACGTTCCTTCCATGCAGGGTGAAAACAGGGTTTGTCTGGGATCTGAAAAGAACTCAATGCACCTTTCAAACGGACATGGCCATAGGCATTCATGTTGCGTACCTTAGTGGCATACTCGATGATCATGGAGGTACGTTCTTCATGGTGTTCTGCACATTCGAACAGGGCACGGGAGTTCCGACCGATAATCTTAACTAAGGAATCAAACGTAGCCTTAGTGAGTTGTATCTTTAGGCCTTTTATGTCGTTACCGTCCCATGATATAGACTGCAGGTGCTGAAGCATCTGACCAGGAGGAACTTCCCCAACAGTCAAGGGAAGAATCGGGATGTTCAAAGCCAAGGCATAACCAATCTCTTGATGCACCCAACCTCTGTTGCTTGAGGTCTTGGTTATGATGGGAATGAATACGTGGGCATGGGCAATAAAATCCTTTATCTGTTCGTGAAAGCCCAGGCCCCACGTAAAACCCGCATCCCACATTGGTCTAAGACCATTTTCCTCTAAGATGCCGACAACAGTCTCAACCAGGCCTCTGTCTTCGTGGGAATAGCTGATGAATATCCGATATGAACCCATCTCCTCCCCTCCCAAGGCGTGGCTATACTAAAGACTATAAAAACGACTTGTAGTCTTTGATAGGCAAATTGTCAATAGACCATCTGTACCGGCCTATTCTTTCCAGATCTTGTATCCTAATGCGATTATTGCCTTCAGGGTTTCAAGGGCCATCTTGCGGTCGTATTCCTTCTCTGATGCAGAAAGCTCTGTATATGGTATAAGGTCTGGGTGTTTCTTTGCGGCATCATCCCGCTCGGGGCCATAAGTCCAGCCTTCATCCATACGCTTTTTTGCCCAGTTCTCATGGGCGTTTTCAGCAAGAAGCTCCGTAAGCTCAAGAAGATCATCAGACAGATGGATATTGGAGGTGTCAATAGGTTTTGGTTTGTACATATCAAAATTCCTTTTTGTAAAGTCTAAAGTGTTAAGCCTGTCTAATCTCTCAAAATGAATGCCACAGGGGGGGACGGATTCAATCCAGATAAGCGGTTGCCCTTTGTCCCTGGCATAGGCTACGATTTCTTCAGTCCCACCTTCTCCCCTGGCCTTCTTGCCATCCCATACGGCTATAAGGATGTCGCAGTTGTCCACTACATACCGTCCAGCATTGCTGTAGGCCTCGTTCATATCGTTTGCTGGAGATAGTATAGTCAGTTCTTCGGCCTGATTAAGAAATTTCCTGAATTCCTTTGTGGATTGGGAATTACTGCCACCAAAATGTGCCATGTAATCCTTTGGATCAAATGGCAAGACTGCCCAAAGCAAGGCTTGAAATTCTTTCAACATAACATTTGCCGCAATCCTGTCAGCACCCTCTTCCAGAGGTGAGATGATCTCAAAGACGGTATCAGGGGGAAGTTTACGCCTGATGGTCTCAACAGCTATCTTTAGACCCTCTGAAACCCTGGCTGGATCCTCCAGTGCCCTGTGGCCAGTAATCCCAAATCTCACACTTCTTACCCCAGGCGAGCTGGGTTGCTGGCCACAGAAATCTATTGCATTCAGCGACAATCCAAGGCGAGGAAGGATTAGGTCTATCTGATCCATTGAGCTATCCACATAGGTCCTTTTTTCCCTGTAAAGGTCCATGACTTCCTGGTAGATGCGCCGTGCCTTGCCAAGGTGTCCTAGAAGAAGTTCAGCTTCAGCAAGGGTCGCCCGATCCCAATAGCTTGAATATGAAGATTCAGAATCTGTAAGGTCATTGAGGCTGCGGTTTTCATATATCTTTTTTATTTCTCTGGCGGTCTCTCTCGACTCCTCGGCTCTTCCAAGAAACAGGGCAAGTGTAGCCGCGTTGATGCCCACATAGGTATTGGTCTTGCCAGAGCCAAGCCATGCGGTATGGTAGAGCCTATAGGCCTCTTCAAGTTTATCCATGTTTTTTTCAGGTGCTGCAGCCCATAACCTTTTATATGTTCCAGCAAGTATCCCGGCAAATTCAGGATCATCCTCAGGGGCGACAAAACTGTCTTTGGTTATAGACAAATAATCCATCAGTTTGTTTTCCACCTGTCCTCTTAACCTATGCGCCCAGATGTGAAACAGCATAAGCTGGATGTCACCCGGAAAGTATCTTTCAATGGACTTTATCAGCGTACAGGCCTCGTCTTGGCATTTAAGGGCTACAAGAAGACTAAGAGCCTTTAAATAACATTTCCTTGCCTTCCTCTGCTGCCCAAGGCCCAAAAAGTTCTCGCCCATGTGATACCATACATGGGGTAGAGAAGAATTTACGTAAAGCGCCTCTTGAAAAAACTTTCCAGCCTGCTCGAAATCACCTTTGCCCTGTAGGCAAAGTCCCTTTCCCACCAGGGCACAAATATCCTGACCGTCTTGATCAAGGACCTTCTGAAAGCACTTGATGGCTTTTTCATGTTGACCAAGGTAATAAAGACAAAGGCCTTTACCATTTATGGCGTGCATGTTCATTGTTTCTCGCTCAAGGGTCTTGTCAAAATATCCCATGGCCTCATCAAACATCTCAAGCGCCAGTAGCTGGACTCCACTGACGTTAAGTTCATGTGTTGAAGGTCCTGTAACCTCAGGTAACTCAACAGCGATACCCAGCCTGCGGCAAAGCTGCAAGAGCGCACTGCGTAGCTCGGCAAAGCTCTGAAACCTGTGGTGTGGGGCCTTCTCAAGACATTTGAGTATGATCGGCCCCAAAGGCCCGCCAATGTTGGCAGGGGATTGTTCCCTGTGTACCTTGCGCCAAAGCTCCCATGAGAGCCTCCGAAAATCTGGGTGGGCAAGGAAGTATTGTTCTTTTAAATGCGGGGGTGGTGAAACGGGAAGGTTTCCTGTGGACATCTCGAATAAGACCACACCGAAGCTGTATATATCGCTTCGCACATCCACCTCGTCCACACCTTCGAACTGTTCCGGAGACATATATTGGGGGGTGCCACACCTTACGACTCCTGACCTTCTTCTATCCGTATATACAGCCAGGCCGAAGTCAGCTATCTTTACCCTTTTCTCCGGATCTATGAGGATATTTCCAGGTTTTATATCCCTGTGACACTTAATCCCGTTTCGCAATGCGTGTTCCATCCCAAGGCAAAATTGGACTGCCCAAAGAAGAATCTGCTTCAGGCTGAAAGGACGTCGAAACTTGATCCAATTGCGAAGCGAACTTCCATACAGCCCCTTTGGAGCAGGAATATAATCCATGCTCACCCATACCTTCTTGGCAACACTTACCACATCTCTGGCCCATAAGACATTTGGATGACGTCCTACCTGTGTCCAGGCAAGGGCTTCATAATAAAAAAAGTCGCTAATGTCGGACTCAGACCCGACTGCAAGATCCTGCTTTATTGTTTTAACAGCAACCAGTTCTCCATTTGTCTGGGATAAAGCAAGATAGACAACGCCTGTTGTGCCTGATCCCAGGCGCTTAAGAACTCGCCACCTGTTTCCTCCGATTGGGTCACCCACCCTAAGGAAAGTACCCTTGATTGGAGAGCCTATACGGTAGCTGATAGGAATATCCGCGCCATTAGATGAGACCTGGATATTGATTGGATAGATAATGCCGCTTTCTGAAAACCACGAATGTGTACTACAGAAAGCAACTGATACATCAGTTCCTACATCTTGCCGCACCTTCATAAGGAACAAATCTACTTGCTTTATTTTGTTAAAAAATGATAAAATTCATTATAACATAATTAGATAATAAATTGCAACCTTGAAGGTGGAGGATGGATGAATATCTCTTGAGCATCGGAGACAAAATTGGTGACTGTGTAATAATAAGATCTCTTGGGAAGGGAGGCTTTTCCCAAGTCTATCTTGCCGATTGCAAAAGGCTTGGCCTCGTAGCATTAAAGCTATATTCCCCAGAGCTTGATTATACAGATTTCTTTAATGAAGTCATGATAATGGGCCTTTTCAGCAATAAACCCTATTTCGTGAAATTTCTGGGAGCAAGCGAGTTTTCGTCCCCTTACCTTCATATACTTTTAGAATATATGGAAGGAGGAGATCTCAGACAGAGGATCCAATGTGGTATGGAAGTGAACGATGCGATACAGGTTCTATATTCAATAGCTTGTGCCTTAGGTGATATGCACGCCATAGGTATGATCCATAGGGATGTGTGTCCGGAGAACATATTTTTTGATGCTTCTGGTTTACCCAAATTGGGGGATATGGGGTTTGCCTCAAAGGCAGAAGAATTTAGGAGCATTCCGTTTAAACAAACATACACCGCTCCTGAGATATTCCAGGGAGCAAATCACTCACCTGCAAGCGACGTATACAGTCTTGGCGTATGTTTGTATGAAATGCTGGGAGGCAGGCCAAAGGAGGTCCTACCGCATGAAAGTATAGATTTTTTCAATATCCCAGACCATCTGAAAGAAATTATTCAAAAGGCCTGTAACATAGTACCTGAAAAACGCTGTTCTGCTGAAGAGTTGGCAAGGGATTGTGTCAGGCTGCTGAGCATGAATATCTCAACTGTGTACTGGAATACAGAAAAACCTCGACATGCTGATTTGTCTGTCTCGCCAGGTAAGACCCTACTCAAGACAGACAGGGAAAATGCCTTTCTTGAAAAATGGGATAAGGAAAAAGAAGAGCTCTTTATCGGCCTTAAAGATGACTTGCAGCAGACCCTGACAAGGGCATTATTCTTCAGCCTCACGGTTACACAGCAAAAGGTCTCAAACTGCTATCTTGGGCTTGAGCATGTGCTATGGACACTTCTTGAACGGGAATCCACCCTTTCTTTTACACTCTTAATGATGAAAGTGGCACCAGAGCTTATACGAAAGGAGATCTTTAATGGCCTTAAGCGAATCGAATACTTTCCCAGTGCACGCGCCGTGTCCATGCGACTGGAAGACCTACTAAGGAGAGTAAAGGAACGTTTTCCACAAGGGGTGGGAATTAAGGAATTCACCTTTTATCTCCTTGAGCAGGAGACCTTCTTTTCCTGGCTTTTAAGAAAAAGGGGAGTAGAACCCAAGGAAATCATAATGGAGATGAAAAAAAATGAGATTTGAGGTGATGTTTGGGCCTGAAGATGCCCAAAAGGTAGAAATAAATAGGGACAGGGTGACCCTTGGCCGCGGAGCCCAAAATGACATACCCATTGGCTATGCTGGGATGGTCAGCCAGAGACATGCAGTAATTGATCATGTAAAGGAAAACTACTTTGTCATTGACACCGGAAACGATGGCAAGGGAAGCACTAATGGCACCTTGATAATTGCTACGGATGGAACAGAAACAGAGATCTGGAAGAAAAATGATAGTCCACCAATCCCTGGAGACAAGGTAGCTGTAAGTCCAGGAGATATTATTGTGCTTGGACGATCCATCTGGCTGAAATTTCTTGGAGCCTGAAATTGATTCGGCTTGAAGTTGGAGCTAATAGCGATAAGGGCAAATTGAGGATCAATAACGAAGATGCCTTTTGTGTGGAACAGGATAGAGTTTTTTTTATCGTGGCAGATGGAATGGGGGGGCACCAGGCTGGAGAAGTGGCAAGCACTCTGGCAGTAGATGAGATTTCACGTCTTCTTGCCCCCTTGGCAGATGGGCAGATAACGCTGAAGGATCTTGAAATGGTGGTAGAAGAAGCAAACAAGATAGTGTACCAGAAATCAATAGAGGATCCTTCGCTCTATGGCATGGGAACCACAGTAGTCGTTTCAGTAATAAGGGAGGGCAGGCTTCTTCTGGCCCATGTGGGAGATAGCCGGGCCTACATGCTTACACAAAAGGGACTGAAACGGCTGACAAACGATCATTCTTTGGTATTTCAGCTTATATCACAGGGAGAAATCTCTGAGGAGGAAGCCAGGCTCCACCCAAGGGCCAATACTATCTCACGGGCATTGGGGATAAATCCTGCTGTTGAGGTAGAAACCAAGGAAATCGCCTATTCAGGTGAGCTGTTAATCCTTTGCACCGATGGACTGACAGACATGCTTAAGGACGAGGAAATAGAAAAAGTCTTGATGGAACAGGCAGATGATCTTCAAGAGGCCTGCGACATTTTAGTCAAAGAGGCAAATGAGGCTGGGGGAAGGGATAATATAACCATCATAGCTGTGAGGCCAGCAAGGTCTCACCTTAATGTATAAGGAACTGAGTACCTATAATGGGGAAGATAAGCCGATTCCTACCTATTATTTTGTTAGTTATTATCGCTGGTTGTAAAGGGAGCCAGTCGGCTCCAAGCATTCATCCACCTCCTGTGCCAGAGGAGGTAAGGCTTCCTGTAGACTATGTATTCTTGCTGGACAATTCTGGCAGCATCCCCAGGGGAGAATCAAGAACATTTGCTAAAGAGGCTATTAAGGCATTTATAGAGCTTGCAGAGATAGGAGACAGGATTTCCCTTATCACCTTTGATACAGATGCAAGGATCATTGCTACTGAAACAATAGCAGGCGAGAACGAACGAAACCGCCTTAAGATGGCCCTTGAGTCAGGCTTCTCTTTTAGAGGCCGCCACACAGACATATCAAAAGCAATAACCCTGCTTAGGCAAGAAACAGCATCTCTCTTTCGAGGAACCGGCAAGGCAAAACCAGCAGTCATTTTAATAAGTGACGGCAAGCTTGAGCCAAGGGGAGATGTCAGGTCTTCATACCAAAGGTTAATCCAGGACTGGCAAGCTCTTGCCGACATCATACCCTTTTATACCATCGGCCTTGGAGATACAGAGATAAACAGGGATTTCCTCCCTGGCATAAATGGCTTGGGCCTTTTGAACCGAATGGCTGATTCCAGCGGCGGAAGATTCTTTCCTGTAAGATCTGTGGAAGAGCTGATTGAAACCTGTGTGGATGTTTTACGAATCACAAAGGGATATGAGGAACTAAAGGGACAAAAGGTATTCTGGACAGATGATAGCACTAACCGCCTTGTCTTTCTGGTGCTAAAGAGAATCCCTGGCCACACGCTCTGTACTACCAGAGACATCCGCGTGAAAGACTTTAGTGGAAAAGAGATAGACTTTAACCATGCCCTATCCAATCCAAATATTCAGTGGCGTTCAGGAGAATTCTATGACCTGATTATTATACAGGAGCCCTCTGCCGGGGGATGGGAAGTAATCCTGGCCAATGGAGACTTTCCCAGGGTAGCGACCCTAATAAGAAATCAGGTCCACCTTCGTTATCTGGTAAACAGGGAATACTGGGACAGAGAGAAAAAAACGGTCATGGCCTGGCTCTATGACGAGCGAACAGGGGCCATCTCAGAAAGACCCTGCAAGATGACCCTAAGGTTTGACCGTAAGAAGGACTTTCAGAGCAGCGACAATGCCCTTTGCCTTAAAAGAACCAGAAAGGGTACCTACCTTACTCAGCTAAACATAAAAGGGGAAACGCCCACAAAGGGAGACTATCTACTTCAAATTAAGGCCAGGGATGATAAAGGCTTTTTCCTTAGAAAAAGCCCTGTGTTGCCGGTCAGGATCAAGGAGGCCTTCTTCACATTCAAACTCCCAGAAGGGACGCAAGTAATGTGGCCCATCTTGTGGAAGGGCGTTAGCTTTGTGGTCGAGTTTGATACCCATCATCGAAACTACCCACGGTTCTCGGAGCTTCCAAGAATCTTCCTGTACCTTGATAAGGTAAAGAAACAGGGCAACACACATCTGCCAATAATGGAGTTGAAACACAAAAAAGTAGATGGGAAGATCCTGTACTACGTACAAAGGGCTGACCTGGAACGGGGCAGGTATGTTGCCCAAGTAGTCATTGCAGGGCGTCTTGCAAATGGTAAAAGGGTGAGGATAGAATCTCCTTTTTGTCTTTTTGATCTTAAATGGGCCGTATGGGTATGGGGCATCTTTGCGCTTCTTGGAGTGGTACTCCTCCTTTCACTTGCATATGTGTTAAGGCCCAGATTATCAGGAAAGCTTATTGTGGAAAAACCAATGGGTAGACCAGACATCCTCATGTCATGCCATAAAAAGGTCAAGAAATCCTTGTCTGGCGACAGCTTGAGATGTGGCAATAGGAGAGATGCCTTCACCGAGCTTGAGGAAACTGCCTTTACCCTTTCTGCTACTTGGGGCAGGGGGCTAAGGATAAGGGCAGAAAAAGGAAACATATTTATTGAGAGGCAGGGGGATACAAAACCAGTGGTCATGGAAAACCTCTATGGAGGCGACTTCCTGATATTTAAAGATAATGGGAGAGACTATGTCGTCAGGATCGTCTCACGTAAAAGGCCACCTAGATCAAAAGGGAGAAGGCTTCACTGATCAAAGGGGAGATAGAGAAAGGGAGTATCATTATGAACGAGGGCATTGCAAGAATAAGGAGAAGTGTCGTTGTCGGCATAGGGGGGTCAGGTATTCAGGTGGTTCAATTTATAAAGCGAGCACTGATCCAATTCTATGAAAAGATACCATACAGCATCAAATTCCTCGCCATGGATACAGACAGTAACCGGCCAAGCCCACTAAGGGTGAATATAAAAGGAGAGCGGACAACGGTTGTGGGAATAAGAGAGGATGAATTCCACTATCTCAATGTGGAGAACCCACTTAACGTCATACAGACCTCCCCTGCCATAAAGCAGTGGTGGCCTAAGGGCATTCCTGTCAACGCAATTCTTCACGGAGCTGGCGGTTACAGGGCCAGGGGCCGGCTTGCATTTCATGCCTATGCACACAAGGTCGAGGGGATCATAACCCAGGTAGTTAGTCAGGTCATGGCTGGAAACCTGGCTCATAATATGTATCAAGAACAGGGCTTTAAACTGATAGATAACTCAGTTGATGTCTACATTATTGCCTCTCTGGCAGGAGGGACTGGAAGCGGCTCCTTCATTGATGCAGCATTCCTGTTTCATAAGGCACTGGAAAACGTCGAGCACAGAGTGATAGGCTTTTTGATTCTTCCTTCTGTTTTTGAAGGATTGCCAATAACCCCAAGGGTGCAGATGAACGGATATGCTGCATTAAAAGAACTCGATTATTACATGGACATTAATTCCTTACGCCAAGCACCAACTTTCGTGTTTGGAAGCTCGGAATTTTCCCCAAGGCGGCCACCTTATGATCTCATAAGCCTTGTCGACGCAGTACAGGAAAACGGAAATATCATTCCGGGCAAGGGCACATCAAGTGGTGTTCTGACACTCTGCCGCATTGTTGGTGAGGGGATAGCCCTTAATCTCGGGAATATTGGCCAGAGAAGCGAATCAGCATTTGACAACCTGGCAGGTATCGTTGCCAACTCTCCAAGATGGAATAAGAAAAATTCTTGTTATTCTACCTTAGGGATATCTTCCATTATTTATCCCATAGAGAAGCACTTCAATCAAATCTCTACCTACTATGCCTATACCCTTATTGATGGACTAAACGGATTAATTAAAGGGGATAACGGAAATGGTCAGGACAAGGAGGTGGAAGAAGCTATCCAAAAATTCCTTACAGAAGCCAGACTGAATAAGGAGCAGATACTGGATGACATCTTGACATATCAAAACCTGCTCTTTCGTCTCTCGGCTGATGGCCTTGGTTCTTCTTCGGAGCTGAACCTGGAGGTGGACTCAGGGGTCCGCAGGCGCGATTCCTTAAGGGAAGTTACAGGGCAAAACCGTATACAAAAGGAAGAAAATGCACTGGAAGTTGTTAAATCGTTTCTCAAGGACAGGGAGGAGAGCAAGGGGTTCATCTATACACGCAAGTCCGCAGAGAAGATTGCTGCCCGCTTAGGCCTGTTCAAAGATGAATTCCTTGAAGAGATTAAGAGTCTAGAAAAAAAACTTGGCAAAAACCAGGAAATGGCAAAAGACTTTTATGATAACAACGTAACCAAAGTTGGCCTGGGATTCCGGATACTAAGAAAACAGGGGAAGATCTTCCAGAGTTATCTGGATGAGATGGGGGAGGTATTCAAGCTTGAGCTTGATATTGAGCGGCACAGGCAGGCCATTGAAGTCCTCAACAAGATCATTCAAAGCATGAAAAACTACATAGAAGGCCTTGGCCTTGGTGTCATGGAAATGAAGCTTTCTCGTGTTAGGGAGAAAATAGAACAGGACTACTTTGGCACTACCAGAGTCCTTGATGAATATGGACATTTCTCACTCATCCTGTTCCCTCATGATATCTTTATTAAAACAACAGGACAAGATGGCAGGATCAAACTGTCACAGACCAAGGAACTGATAGAGCTACCTTCTGACTTTAGCAAACTTAACATTAAGCCTCCAGATCCAAAGGAGTTTCTGAAAGAAAACAAGATGACCATGGGAGATATTGAAGATATTAACTGGAAGGACCTGTGGAAAAAGATCATGTCCTATACCCATAAAATGGTAGGCCCCATAAAGAATATTGATATAGAGACATTACTTTCTTTGCGTAAGGAGGGCCTGGAATACTGGTTGAGAGAGGCCTCCCGCCGGGCAGTTCCCTTCTGGCGTCACAATGCCAGTGTAGACCAGGCAGCCACCATGGAAGAGATCTTTATTATTGGTGTCAATAGCGAGCATAAGACCACCTTGAATAACATCCTCTTTCCAGATGCCCAGTATCCTCCTACCATTATGTCTACATCTGATCCACACAAGATCTTTTTCTTTAAATACAAGGCACCCCTTGCAGTTTACCTACTGGCAGATATGGAAAGATACCGGCTGATGTATCTTGAGGCGCCTATTGAGAACACACCACACATTGCAGAGGACCTGGAATTCAAAATGCCTGACCTGTTTCCGGAAGATACTTCTTACAAACAGGCCTTTCGTATCTACATGCTTTCCATGGCACTAGGCCTTATAAAAGAGGAAAAGTTCTATGGCCGTTACGTCATCGACGATTCGCGCTGTCTGAAGGCTGATGAGGAAGGGCTTGAACTTGGTTATCCTGCCTGGAGAGTGTTTGAAGAACTCAAAAAACCGCACAGGCAAGAACTTGTTGACGCACTTCTTTCGATTCTAAAGGAAAAGATAGAGACTTCACCTGAAAGGGTCAGCAAGGTAATGCGCGCCTATCTTGAGGATGTAAAAAAGACTTTTAACGAAGAGGACCGTTCCATTAACCTTGGAGACAAGATCCTATTGCACAAGCAATTGACATTTCTTGATTCTTGGGTGAAGAACGGATCCAGTGCAAATGAACTCATTGCATAAGGCATGGATAATGAAAGAAAGCCTAGTCTTCATAGGACTTGGAGAAACAGGAGCAAATATTGCTCCTGTTTCTTCACATAATATTACGGCTCGCCATATAAACCCCGGAGAATTTAAAGAATGGCTACAAACCAAATTGTTCCCTATTTACAAGGAATGTAAGGCAAAAAAAGTCAGCGCGATAAGATATATATTTACTGCTGCTGCCTATGAAGATACAGATATAACGCTTAGGACGTTTATTGAGACCCTTATTGATATTCATAAAAGCATTCTTGTTATCCCTGTTGAGCTGGAGGCATTCATCTTGTTGCCTTCCATAGAGGCCGATCAGAGAACCAAGGCTAAGTGTTACCAGTTCTTCATCGAGCTTAACGGTCTTGATTCAAAAGAATCCCCTAACCTTATTTGGCTCCTTGATAGCGACCGCATGCCTTTTGAACGGCTCAAAGAGGTCATAGACATATATCTGTCCACGGATCTGTACCGGTCCTTTAATGAAGAAATCAAACTAAAGCTTACAAGAGGAAGGGAATTTTTATATGGATCAGTGGGCATAGGAAAATTGTGCTTTCCTGCGACTAAATGGCAAGATAGTCTGGGGCTAATGTTGGCCCGTGACCTTTTAAACATAAAGGCCCTATCTCCACTTGAAGCTGTTTCGGACGCAACCAAGATACAGATATCACAGGTTCATTCACTGTTCAAGAAACGGCTCACTGATCTAGCCAGCTTGATAGCCGAGCCGGTCATGTTATCCAGGCAGAATATCTTGCCAGCGAATCTTGCCATAGAAGAGGAAAACTCTATAGAAAAATTCCTCGCTAAGTTGAGGCTATTAATCGAACAAAAAAAGATCAAATGCTATAGAAAAATATTACCTCTTGCAGAAGCCTTATATAAAGATGTCAAGAAAGAACTTGAGGAGATCCTTGACCAGGCCCCTCATGCCCCTTACTCAGCTTGGGGTTTTATTGGACTTGTATTGGGGGTAGGTGGTCCGTACCTTGAATTTCTACAAAAAGAACCACTGGAAGAATCTGAAGCACCATATCCAGTTTCAATAGAGAGTTTTCTTTTTGGATGGCAGGGACAGACTGCATCTCCTATCCTAAAGCGCCTCCTTCATGAAGCATCAGAGATGCTAAGAAAATTTTATAAGGCATATCAACTCCCCTTACCGGAACTTTCGTCCTGGGAGGCCCTTCAAAACGAGGTTGAGTGTCTTCTCCAACAACCAGATATGGATAAGCTGCTTGGAGCAGATAAAGAATTCATCAGAGCGCTCCAACACAAGGTGTCTTTTATTGTGGAAGCGTTGGCAGAACCTTATACCCATCCTTTTACTTCAGGTGGCTTCCAGGACATAGTAGGTCTCTTTGAAGCACAACTTATTACAACCCTTGAGAGGGTTATGGATCAGGCACGATCTGTCCTTAAAAAAATTCAGGATCTTGACCAGAAAATCTCTGAACTTGGATGGCACAGATATGATCCTAGATCTTGGTCCTTGTTCTCCAAGAAACGAGCTCTACAAAAAGAACTCCAACAGCTTAAGGAATATATGGAGTTAATTTGTGTCGAGGTCTTTGAAGGATACCAAAGGCTCTTTCCATTTTTCTTCGCACTGTTTGTAGCTAAAAAATTGCGGGAACTTATTAACCCCCTTGAAGAGGAAATAAAGGCCTTTATCTCAAAACTTGAAGAGACAAGACACTGGATTCAGGAACAGATTGACAAGATATATCCTAGTGTCACTCCATTTGAAATACATATAGTAGAAGATCAAGATGACATTAAAAAGCTCTACTACCATAAATTCAGCAAGCCTAAACTAACTGAATATTTTGAAGAATTTTTAGAAGATCTTTCAGAAGATAAAAGTTTGTCCACCGGTATTTCCCAATTTTACAGCCCTGGAGCCAGAAGAAAATTGTTTTTTGATGGAATTCAAGACTATGCTAAATCAAAGTTTGGATGGATACGAGAATGGAATGCAACAAAGGCCATCTCATTTCTCAAAAAACAAAGGTCAATGGCTCAACGTCTTGAATTAGCCTCGCATCCTTTATTAAAAATCAACGAATCCACAGAAGCTGTGCCGCAATCAGCACTTCTTATTGGCATTGGTCCAAAAGCACATAATCCTTTTACAGCTTCATACTTTCCAAATAAGGCCCCTGTCTTTTTTAACCATGACGATCCAGAGACAATCACTGGTTTGAGGCTATATCATGGTTTTCCTGCAACTTCCATCGAAGCACAGGAACACTGGGAGAAGTGCTGGCAGAAAGATTTCTCCTGACCTTTATTGCATTTTGAGTTGAGTCATCATAACTCTGTTAAAATTTAAAATTTTTGTAATTGCAATTTTGGCAGGGTAATTTATGCAGAACTTTGAGCGGTATATAAAGAGACCTTGAAGGAAAAAATTCAGCCTGTCTTGATAGGCCAGAAATCATTGCAGTAGTAAAGGCAGTCGGGTAAAATCACCCTTCTCTAGCACATAGTAAAGGAAACTAAGGATAAAGAGGTTTCAGTAATAGACTTTGAAGACCGGGATGAACTCGCCCTTTTTACCAATGACATCAAGGGATTTTGCGATCTTTATGTTGAAGGAAAGAAGTATCTTTTTATTGACGAGTTTCAGTATGCAGAGGCTGGCGGCAGAAACTTAAAATACATCTATGACAACTATCCAATAAAGATATTTATCACTGGTTCCTCAGCTACAGAACTTTCCATCCAGAGCATCCAATATCTTGTTGGCAGGATTTTTGTCTTTACTCTCTATCCACTGTCCTTTGCAGAATTTCTGAGGTTCGTCCAGCCCAGCCTGGTCAGATTCCTCAAAAGCCCCGAATGCCCAAGCCAGGAAATCATCAGACGGATAAACAGCTTTTATAACCGATATGCTGTCTTTGGAGGTTACCCCAGGGTTGCCCTTGCCAAAAGTGATGAGGAGAGGGAACTGGTCTTGAAAAATATCTTTCACACCTATCTCCTAAAGGAGATCAGGCAGATTCTTGGGTACAAACAAGACCTTGAGCTGAAAAAACTGATTACTGCCCTGGCCCTGCAGACAGGCAGCACGTGCAACTACAATGAACTTTCAGGTCTGACAGGCCTGAAATACAGGGCATTGCGCAGCGCCCTGGATATTTTAATCAAGACATTTGTCGTGGCCCCATGCCTGCCCTTTCACACCAACAAGAGGGTGGAACTTACAAAAACCCCGAAATTCTATTTTATAGACAACGGGTTCCGCAATATGAGCATACAGAATTTCAGAGGCCTTGACGCGCGAGGCGATACGGGTGCGCTGCATGAAAACTTCATTGCCTCAGAGCTTCTAAAAAAGGATGTTCCCCTCCGCTTCTGGCGCACCAAATCCAAGGCAGAGGTGGATTTTATTGTTGAGAGACAGGGGCAGGTGGTTCCAATAGAGGTGAAATCAAAGATTACATCCAGCAGTATTACCAGATCGTTCCGCAGCTTCCTGGACAAATACAGACCAGGAACAGGGATCATGTCGTCTGGTGAATATTGTGCAGATCAAACCATTTCAGAGGCCCATATCCTCTTCAGGCCCCACTGGGCCACTACACACGCTGTATGAATTTACTTGACTTTTGCTCGGCATAGAGAAATTCCACCGACATAAGCACTAATCATGTCCGGAAAGGATCTCTTCTCTGCGTTCTCTGCGTCTCAAACGAGCGGTGAGTAACAATCTTTTGGGTTCGTGTATGATTGAGGGGGTTAATGCAGGTAATTACCTATCCGACGCCAGGGAACGAGAAGGCACCCATGCAGTTTAAACGGGGTATCGCCGCCATAGACCACCCAGCCTTGGGCATTACCCTCTGGCCACAACTTTAGGGTATTGCGTAGAGATCTCAGCATGGATGGGGTCACTGTCATGCCTGATTTTACCTCAATGCAGTGGATACTGCCTCCTTGCTCCAATATGAAGTCCACCTCCTGGCCGCCGTGGGTTCGCCAGAAGAAGATATTCGGCTGGCGGCCCATGTTCACCTGGCTTTTTACAAGCTCTGCATAGACCCAGTTCTCGAACAACGCTCCTTTTAACGGATGAAGAGACAGGTGTTCCGGCTGCTGGATGCCAAGGAGATGGCAGGCAAGACCTGTGTCATAGAAGTACAGCTTTGGGGTCTTTATTATCCGCTTTCGGAAGTTGCGATAATAGGGCGGAAGCAGGGACACCACATAGCTTGCCTGCAAGACCCCAAGCCAGTTTCGTATGGTCTTGTGATCCACCCCGCACTCTGTTGCAAGACGGCTTGAGTTGAACAACTGGCCGACACTGCCTGCACAAAGCCTCATGAAACGGGTGAAGACCTCAAGGTTGTGAACCTGGGAGATCTGCCTTACATCCCGCTGGATGTATGTAGCAAGGTAATTGGCGTACCATTTATCAGGCCTGAGACCACGGTCGAACACAGGAGGATAAGCGCCTTTCCATAGGGCCTGTTCCAGTTCCTGGGAAAGCCAGCCGCCTGTTTCAAGCTCGCTCGCACTGAAGGGAAGAAGCTCAAGGATCGCCGCACGTCCTGCAAGGCTTTGAGATATATGCTCTGTGAGGCCAAAGTGCTGCGAACCCGTAATGATGAAACGCCCTGGGACTGGATCTTTGTCCACATTGCCCTGAAGATAGGAAAAGAGCGGTGGGACGTGCTGTGCCTCGTCAAACACCGCACC
>CAZOMT010000006.1:0-14381 GCA_964581255.1 uncultured Thermodesulfatator sp. | reverse complement strand
ACTCAAGTTATTGTAAACAAAAGATGTTTAAAAAATTGAAAATTTTTTGATTCTGGAACAAGGCGCATGGACGAGACCTTGACCGTTTTTAGAGGCAGCCTGCACTTAAGATTCCCAAAACAATATTGACTTCTTCCCATCATTGACGATAATTTCAGCGGCAAAATCATAGTCTCAAGGATGCCATCAAACTGCTTACCCAATTAAATTGAGCGCTACTCCCTTCACCTGATATGTCATCATCCATTGAAAGACTCTACTTTTTGAGTCTCACAAGTGGCAATAAGCAAAACCGAATGAGACTGGTGAGACCTCAGGCTCAATTTTGACAGGCACTTTGTGACCCCTATAACTAGGCCTTTCTCGAAAAGATTCCAGCCTTTTCAGCCGATATATCAATTAGACGGAGCTATTTTATGAACAACAAAGTACACGGGCTGGCATGAAAGATAGTGCCGATCGCAAGAAACTGAACATTGCCAGTCTCTACGAAGACATTATGGACCGCATAAACGAAGCGGTCTTCATTCACGATGCCGAGACTGGAGAGGTATTAGACGTAAACCAGTCCATGCTGAAGATGTTCGGCTGCTCCCATAAAGGACAGGCCCTTGGCTTTCTCGGAGACCGTTTCAGCCTTGGCGAGCCTCCCTATTCCATGGCCGAAGTTAGCGCTTGGGTCCGAAAGACTGCATCGGAAGGCCCCCAGATCTTCAAATGGCGTTCCAGGCGTCTCGATGGCACCTTATTCTGGGCTGAGGTCTCCCTTTCTCCCATTGAGGCCAAAGGCCAGAAATTAATAGTGGCCGTGCTCAGAGACATTACATCACGAATAAGCCAGGAAGCAGAACTACGAGATTCCATATCCAGATACCAAGCGCTATTCGAGAATGAAAACAGAGACGTTATCATCTTCCGGCCCATGGAAACAGGCGAATTCCAGGATTTTGTTGTGGTGGACATGAATAGCAGTGCCGAGAAGACTGAAAAGGTTCGCCGGAAGGACATCGTGGGTAAAAGTATGCTGGAGATCTTTCCTGGTGCCAGGGAAACAGGCCTCTTCAAGGTGTTTCAGGATGTATCGAGAACTGGGCACAGCGAAACCTTTCATTTCAAAAAATTGGCCAAAGGGCACATAATGAGCTGGCGGGAGATGGCCATCGCAAGACTTCCCAGAGGCGAAATAGCCGCTGTGTGCCAGGATCGGACCAGGGAAAAGCAAACCGAGGAGGCGTTACTCCAGCAAGAATCCCTTCTTCAGGCCATTTTAGACACCTTGCCGGCAGCAGTCTGCCTCGTGGATTCCAAGACAAGGGTTTTCAAGTGGATAAGCCCCTATGTAGAGGAAATCACAGGATACACTCCGGCAGAACTGATTGGAGGCACCCCGAGAAAGCTTTATCCTACAGATGAAGAATACCAACGTGTAGGCAGGGCCTATCAACTCTTTGCCTTCCAGAAACTCGTTGAAATAGAAACAGAGTTCAGACATAAAGACGGCCATCCCATTTCCATACTCCTCAAGGCCATCATGAAGGATACAAACCTCCTTTGTGTCATATTTGACATAACTGACAGAAAAAGGGCGGAAATGGATAGACTCGAGATGGAGCGTCACCTTCTCCATGTCCAGAAACTGGAAAGCCTGGGGGTGCTGGCTGGAGGAATAGCCCACGACTTCAACAACTTGCTCATGGGCATCATGGGAAATGCGGAGTTGCTCTCAATGATGCTTCCTAAAAACAGCAAGCCGGTCAAATATGTCCATTCAATCTTAAAGGCCTCGGAGAGAGCCGCATCCTTGTGCGGGCAAATGCTTGCCTATTCTGGCAGGGCGAATTTCAAGAAAGAGGTAGTAGATGTCTCCAAGCTGGTGAGAAAGATGAAAGGGATGCTGATGGTTTCCATATCAAAAAGAGTCAGGCTTAACTTTCGGCTCCCAGAGAAATTGCCCCTTATCGAGGCTGATCCTACCCAGATGAGCCAGGTCATCATGAATCTCATCATCAATTCCTCAGAGGCGATAGGGG
The DNA here is from genome assembly GCA_964581255.1 of uncultured Thermodesulfatator sp. Classification (GTDB taxonomy): domain Bacteria; phylum Desulfobacterota; class Dissulfuribacteria; order Dissulfuribacterales; family QOAL01; genus QOAL01. The sequence goes on along the minus strand of CAZOMT010000006.1, from coordinate 12,351 downwards.
ATAAACAGGGCACCATCACCCTTTCCACAGGTGTGACGTACTGCTCGGAAGATTATCTGGCCCAAATATCCCTTGATGAGCAACTCCCTGAAGGAGAATATGTATCTATAGAAATCTCAGACAATGGTTGCGGTATGGATGAGACTATTAAGAAAAGGATCTTCGAACCCTTCTTTACCACGAAATTCACTGGCCGAGGGCTGGGTATGGCGGCTGTTCATGGAATTGTACGGGCCCATCAAGGTGGAATAGAGATCCACAGCACACAGGATGAAGGCACAAAGGTGCGCATCTTGCTGCCCACGATTGGCACAGCCTGTGGAAAAGATGCGCATTTGGGCTCTGCCCTTCCTTATGAGACCAAACGTCCTCTGGTTCTCCTGGTAGATGATGAGCCTGAAATAAGGTCTCTTGGCAAGGAGATGCTGGAGATGAGCGGTTATTCTGTGATGGTTGCAGAAAACGGTATATCGGCCCTTGAACTTTTCAGGCAGCACTCCCATGAGATCAAATGCGTCATATTGGACCTGACAATGCCTGAGATGGACGGTGAAGAAACCCTCCAGCAGCTAATCAGCATTTGTCCCAAGGCGAAAATTGTCATATCAAGTGGACATGATATGGCCAATATGGCCAGTCGATTAAAGGGGGTCAAGGTATCTGGTTTTCTAAAGAAACCCTACAGGTTGACTCAGATAAAAGAATTGCTTGGGCGTGTGATTTAGGAAACTCCATGGATTTTCTCGAGGTGCCTTTGACGGTCTGAGGGCCGATGTGCCTTGACAGCGTGAACACCAACTGATACAGATTCTTTTTATTATTTCATCGAAACATATTGCATATTGTTCCAAATATTTACTTACCTCCAGTTTCTGGAAGCGGTTTTGCCCAGAATGAAAGGCGCTTGGCTATAGAGTCATCCTCCAAAACGGTTTTTGTTCCGTTAATCTTACTCTTCCTCTTCCCGCTGACTGCATTTGCTGGGCCAGCGGTCACCTTGGATGCCAACACTACAAGGATCGATCTTTCTCCATTCCTTGATTACGTGAAAGAGACTGGGAACAGGCTTACAATTCACCAGATCACCTCCAGGGCTTTCAGCTCAAGATTCAGGCCTATAGGGACTGTCAACCACAGTTTCGTGGATAGCGCCTACTGGCTCAGGTTCTCATTACAAAATCAAACAGGCAAAAATCTCCATCCCCTTCTTGAAATCGGTTTTCCCTTCCTGGATCATATAGAGCTATATGAACCCGTGGATAGGGACAATTTTAAAAAGTGCCTTACTGGCAGGGCCCTACCCTTTGATTCGAGACAGATCAAACACCGCAATTTTCTGTTTCGTCTTGAAGTCAAGCCTGGCATCAGCACCTATTACGTGCGCATAAAGACAGAAAGTGCCATGTATTTCCCAATGACTTTGTGGCAGGAACGCTTCTTCTGGAAGAAAGACCACGACTGTCAATTCGCCTTGGGATTCTATTATGGGATAATAGCTGTAATGGCCCTGTATAATCTCTTCATATACTTTTCTCTTAGAGACAGGGCATACCTCTTTTATGTCATATACATATCATGTTTTGCCATCTATCAGATGACTGCAAACGGCCTTGCTTATGAGTATCTATGGCCTGAGGCCGCCTGGTGGAACCGCCACGCCACTATATTTTTTGCCGGTACTGCCCAATTCTGGGCCGTCCTCTTCACTAAAGATTTCCTTGGAACCCAAAAAACTGCCCCTTTACTCGACAAGATACTCAACTGGATTGCCGGCGCATCTTTGGCCTTGGTATTCTTTTCCTTGTTCATAAGCTACGGGATCATGCTCAAGATCACCCTGCTGCTTGTGGCCATATTCGTGACATTCATGCTTCTTACTGGTTTCGTCTGCTGGCGGATGGGTCAGCATTCTGCTCGCTTCTATCTCCTGGCCTGGGTTGCCCTTCTTGGCGGAATAATGATACTCATTTTGTGGAATGTTGGCTGGCTACCCTCTTCATTTTTCACCATAAATGCAATCCAATTTGGCTCGGTTCTGGATGTGGTGCTTCTTTCCCTGGCACTTGCAGATAGGATAAACGAGCTTCGCTCTGCCAGGGAGCAGGCCCTTGAAAGCGCAATGGCAGAAAGACTACGGGCAGAAAAGCAAAGGGAGGCAATGGTGAGAGAACTTCACGACGGCATTGGGGGTATTGCCACGAACATCAGTATCCTTGCTGAAAAGGCGCGCCTTCATATCAAGTCTCAAGAAATAGATGAAGATCTAAAGGCCATTTCCACTCTTGCCCGTCAAGGGCGCAAAGAGATAGGTTCTTTCATGGACTGCCTTGATGAGGGAGAACAGCCATTAGGTGCCTTCATTGCCGAACTTCGATACCTTGGTAACCAGATCCTTCAGCCAAACCATATTGAGTTTATCCTCCGATGGGAAATTTATGATGAAAAGATCACATTAGGCCCATTCGTGAGGCTAAATCTCCAAAAAATCTTTGGCGAGGCCCTCACCAATGTGGTTAAGCACGCCAATGCCTCGAAGGTGGAGGCAGCAGTGCGGGTAACAAAAGATGGTTTGTGCCTTGAAATAAGAGACAATGGCAAGGGATTTTCAACACTTCAGACTTCAAAGCTTTTGGGACGCGGCATTTCGAACATGAAAAAAAGGGCAAGGAGCCTTGGGGGAACACTGAAGATAAACGGGGCAGACGGTATATACATCGAGCTTGAAATCCCACTTTCAGGCCAAACATCAAAAAAGAGGTATGAGCACAAATGCGCCTTTTGATAGTAGAGGATGACCAGCTTCTTCTTCAAAACCTTGCCTTTCTCCTTGGGGCGGAAAAAGGTGTCGAATTGACTGGTGCTGTTACCACTGCAGAAGAAGCCTTGCTACGTCTTAAAGAGGAGCCTCCGGACATGATTCTTCTTGACATGGAACTTCCAGGTATGCATGGAATCGATTTCATAAGAAAGGCAAAATCTTTACAGCCAGAAGTAGAGATATTGGTTCATACCGTCTACGAAGATAGAAAAACGGTATTTTCTGCCATAAAGGCTGGGGCAAGTGGGTACGTGATAAAGGGCATCACCCCACGGGAGCTATTAGAAGCACTCCATGAACAATATAGTGGAGGAGTGCCCATGTCGCCAAAGATAGCACGTGCAGTAATAAGAGAGTTTCAGTCCAATGCATCAGAGGAAGATTTTCTCCTAACTCACAGGGAGATCGAGATACTTAAATATATCCGGGACGGTTTCACATACAAGGACATCTCTAGAAGGTGTGGAATAAGCAGAAATACTGTCCACACTCACATCAAGAAGATCTACCAAAAGCTCCATGCCAAGAACAGGAAAGACGCTCTCATAAAGGCACGCCGAAAGGGAATAATATGATTAAAAATCAGTAGGTTTCAAAAGATAATGCCCCATATTTACCCTATCAGGGTGATTTCCTTTTCAATCAGTTTGGCTATAATTGCCTCTATTGGAGACGAGGGACTAGCAGTCAGCTAATCTTGCTTTTTGTCCATTATCCTGTTAGGTCCGCCACGAAGGCATCCTAAACAATAAGAGCGCGTGCCTACTCGAAAAACAATCCTGGAAATATCAGAAAGGCATGACAACCCAATCGGTAGACATTTGCCGCCATCATGCTGGTAGCTGTATCAGAATCGACCTTTTCATTGATCTTTGGATGAATCAAAAAGCCTTATATCAAAGCTCGGCTCCCTGACGAATTTTTGTCCATCAGACAACCAGGCCTCTGCGGTTCCATCCCTATTGCTGGCCCACAGGACGTCTGCCTTGCCATTGCCGTCAAAATCGCCTACCACGATGTAGTCTGGTTCTGGAAACCCATTGAAGTCTAGAGCTGGTTGGTGGGAGAAATAAGTACCATGAGACAAGAATATACTGGCAGTTCCAAGCCAGGTCTCATACCACAGGATATCGTCTAGACCGTCTCCATTGAAATCTCCTACAGCATAAGCATCCGGAGGCCCAAAACCCTCAAAGGCCATCTGATCCCGGCAGATGAACCCTTGCCTTGCGGCAAGATAGAAATCTGCGCGTTGATTGGAGGCTGTATACCACATAACATCGTCTCCGTCGGAGCCATTGAAATTGCCAGCAGTGATGGCATCAAGCGTAGACAATTTAATCTCATAATAACTTCCTGTCAGAAAATATCCATCCGATTTAAAGACCGAAGCCTTTGCTGCCCACTTTTCGTACCATAAGATATCGTCACAACCATTGGCATCGAAGTCACCTACTGCCGTGGCATCAGGGTGGCCAAGGCTGCCAAGATCAAAAGTGGCTTTTCTTGTCAGATGGACCCCATCGCTCGTGTATACAACCCCCTTTTGATCGTACAAAGTATGCCAAAAGATATCGTATGCTCCTTCGCCATCAAAATTCCCCACCAGGCACACATCAGGCATGTTCATTTCTGTTAGCCTCAATGTATCACTCTCAACAAATGTACCATTCTGGGATAAAAAAATATCTACCTGGGCTGTTTGGGAATCATATCTTAAAATATCACTCTTTCCGTCGTTATCAAAGTCACCACTTGAGACAACAAAAGGCAAACCCTTCTTCACTTGCTCAATAGAATTTCCAACTAAACTTGAATAGACGTAAATAGCACCCTTGGCAAGGGCGAACACTATGCCATCCATCACCGTCAATGCGTCTATCTCGATTCCAGTATCATATTTGTCCAATTGCACGGGATGGACTGGATCTGACAGGTCAAAGCCCACAAGATATTCTCCATATGAGACATACAAATCTTTTCCATTAGCAGCTATACTCTGAACAGATCCGGAACGGCTCAAGGAACCCACTTGAAGCATCTTATAGGGGTTGTGAACATCTACTATTTTAATTCCTGCCTTGCCTGCTGCCACATAGGCGTATTGGTTTAACAAGGCAACACCTTCTGCTGACCAATCTGGAAAAGAAACATGGCCTATGAATTTGGGTGAAGAGGGATTGGTGGCATCAATTGCTGTAAGGCCTTCTGAACCCATTGCCACTAATACCATATTGCCATCTACATCCAAGCCCGTGGCTTGATGGTTAAGTGACAGAGAACCTACCTCAACAGGAGATTGCCTGTCGGACACGTCCAGGACAGTCAATGTGCTGGGAGAATTCTGTGAGGAATTGGTAATAACGTAAAGCAAGGGCGGCGAATAGACAAAATAATCTCCCAGATCAAGATTTTGAACATTTCCTGATAGAATTATTGAAGAGTCGGAAAAATCTATAAACTTTTTCCAGTGATCAGTAGCCACTAAAATATCATTGACACGAGAGCCTGATACACCGTGAAAAGTATTCGGATCAAGGGACCATACTGGAGATGAGAAATCTGGATGGTTGACATCCACAGATACCACTCCATCAGTATTCAACACATACAAATATGGGGATTTAAGTGCCATACTAGCTATAGAGCCGGGCAGATATTGAGAGGATAATTCAGTAAACTCACCTACATCTGAAAAACTGTACGTATATAAGGTGTTACCATTGCAGCCTGAAAAGGGAACGCAGTCTGGTTCCGCACCTGCTGCGTAACCATCATCCACAATAGTTGCGTACTCATCCACAACGCCTTTAACAACAGGATGAACAGGATCAGAGACATCCAAGATGACGAAGAAAACTGTTGGTGAAATCCCAGGATTGTCGTAAGGGATGACTATGCGTAAAAGCGCGGAGTTGCCATATACCCATTCCACTGAAGGCTGGGCCTTTTTGGCATATGCAGGATGAATACCCTTAAAATCTTCGGATATTGAAGCAGCGTCGATGCTACCAACTTGAGAAAGATTCGGGCTTTTTCGTATATCTAGAATTATTATCTTTGAACCACAAGTCACATAGAGATAGCCCAATACATCAACCACCCTTTTTACTGGATCAGGGCCCCACCACACCCAGCTTTCCATTGGTTGTTCAGGTATTCTTATATTGATTACGCGCAAAACGTAATTCGATACAATATATGCATAATCGCCCACAACGGCAAAATCCATAATCGGTGATGCATACGTGGTTTTTGGATATTTGCCCAGAACTGAAGGAGAGGCAGGATCAGAAAGATCTACTATCCACAAGAATCCAGTATTGTCTACTACATATGCCCTATTTCCCACCACATCCATCTGCTCGATTTCTTTAGGCAACAGCAGGAGGCCAACCCGAACAGGAGAGGATGGATCATGTATGTCAAATATTTCAAGCTCGCCCCAAAACCCTACATAGAGGTATTCATCTTTGACAAAAACAATATTTGCATTACCTCCCCAATATTCGCTCAAGGAAAAACCTGCAGCCCTGGCTGAAGAAAGATTAAAAATTGGATTAAAATTCAGGCAAAACAATACGAATAGTGAACATACCAGGAGGCGTTTTGTGAAAAATTTAGCTTTATCTTCAAAAACCAGAGACCAATCATCCCTTAAAGTCATCATCCTTTCTCCTCTACTTTGCTAAGAAGTCAAACGACCCTCTAATTTTCAGGATATGCTATGATAAGAAAACGCTTTTTTGCACCAACCATCAAAAAAATTAAAGCACAATTTACATATCAACACAATACGTTATTTTTTAAGCAAAAACTTTAATTTTCTCATCATAACTCGACATTCAGAAGATTGCAGAATACTTGAGGAAATACAGATACATGTAGAGGCCTGCAATATAAGTAAGCCAGAAAAAATCAAGCAAAATTCCTTCCTGCAAGTCTTTGTATTCTATAAACCTTGGTGATAATGGAAACTGCCCTAGCATAATAGAGGGTTAGCTTGGATAGGATACGTGTCGGAGATGACTGGATGCACAAGACAATCCTTGAGAAAATACTCCCTGAAGATTCCGACCTCGAACCACCAGATGCATAAATGGGGAGAAGGGCTTACCCGCCTGGAGACGTAGGCGGAATCTGGGGTTATTATGAATTTTTCAAGGGCCTGAACCATCCGTCACATCCAGGGCACGACGAATAAGTAACATGGATGGAAGGCGAAAAGTTCGACCCCGATGAATTCTACATTAATGAAACCAACAAAATGCTGACCTATGTATTCGGATAGCTGAGCCTGGATGTTTTCCCAAGGGTGGGCGACGCCCAAATTGTGCACTTATCACGTGAACTTGAGAATCTCAGGCAACCGAAGTGCATGATTTGCATGGTAAAAAAACAGGAACAGATTCAAGAAAGCATAGTAAGGATCTCGTTTACAGGCGCCCTGTCCGTGCGGATCTTGTTGGCTGCTGAATCCTTGTCAGGATAGCCTAAGGACATTCCTATCACCAAACGCTTGGACTCTGGAATACCCAGGAATTCCTTGGTCTGTTTGGCATAGTCTGTGACAAAGGCCTGCGGTACAGTGCCTAGGCCCTTTTCGTGGGCTGCAAGCATAAGGCTTTGAGCAAAAAGCCCTATGTCAAAAAGGGACCACAGGGGTAAGTCTCTGTCCTGATAAAGATAGATGGCGTGAGGCGCTCCATAGAACCTGAAATTGGCCTTCTTGGCCTTTTTTATGATCTTTGGGTCTGAGATGTCTATTCCTGTGGCCTTCTTGCGCATCTCCACCAAGCGATCTATCCTTGTCTGCTGCACCGGGGGCCATGAGATGGGTTCAGGGATATCTGGAGTGGGCTCGGCTCCTTCTTCCAATAGCTTCACAAGCATGCTTGAAAGGGCCTCTTTTTTTGGACCAGAAAGAATCATCACCTCCCAGGGCTGGGTGTTCTTGTATGAAGGGCTCCAAGAGGCGGTCTCGACGATCTCTTGCAGCAAGCCCTCAGGCACTGGATCTTTTAGAAATGCCCTGATGCTCTGTCTTGTTTTTATGCAGCTTATTGCGTCCATCTGCCACCTCCTTGAAAAATATTTGCCTGACTTTTTTACCATGAATCAGGCCTAATGGCTATCCATAGCAGGAAAAGAGGAAAAGGGAAAAGGGGACAGGCAAATTATTCAAGCCGTTCTCCATTCCTGCCGATTAGCCGATTAAACAGCTTGTCAGCTATTTATAGCCGCCTTGATTTTCAGGAATACCTATGCCACGCATCCCTCGTATGCTTATAACGGGTGAACCCACTGCCTATCATGTCATGTCCAGAACCGCACTTGACGGCTTCGTCCTTGGAGATGTGGAAAAGGAGTATCTTTTGAAGCTTATAAAACATCTGAGCTCTGTCTACCTCGTAAAGGTCCTCGGGTTTTGCATCATGGGAAACCACTTCCATCTCCTGGTAAGAATGATGCCCAGTGATATTTACAGTGATGAAGAGATAAAACGCCGTTTCATGATCTACTATGGGCCAAATGCAAAGGCTGACATGTGTGAAGAAAGAATTGAATTTTTCAGGAACAAGTGGGGAAACTTATCTGAATATATGCGGGACATAAAGCAAAGATTTTCCCGTTTTTATAACAAAAGGCACAATCGGAGAGGATTTTTCTGGGGAGATAGATTCAAAAGCGTAATAGTGGAAGACGGTGAAACTTTAATAAATTGCCTTGCATACATAGATCTAAACCCAGTGAGGGCAGGACTCTGCAACAAGCCTGAAGACTATAGGTGGAACAGCCTTGGCTATCATATTCAGTCAGGGAACAAGGACGATTTCCTCTGTCTTGACTTTGGCATTAGCGGTTATAAGGAAACTCCGAATTCTATAGTCCTTTTGGAATACAAGAAATTCGTGTATGAGAAGGCCGGGCTCAACGTCCGCGAGGAAGCCCAGAGTGTGTTTTCGTCGATAAATCTGTTTCTGCATCGAACCCGTTACTTTTCAGACAGCGCCATAATAGGCACTAAAGATTTTGTATCATCTTGCTACCAGAGATTTAAAAACTACTTTAGCTGTCGCCGAGAGAAACGCCCAATACCCATTTCCGGGCTTTCAGGCATCTTTTCACTCAAGAGGCTTTCTGAGTAGGAGGGTTCATTCATTAACTTGCATCTTTAATCTTTAACCTTTACAGAAATTTCATTCACATTGGCTGACAGCATGATTTTTCCTGATTTCCTCCTGAAAATTCCTTTAGAGAAACACATAACTTGATGTGACAAGCAGCATTGGCAAGAAATTGGGCCTGTCTCGTCATGAACTAGGATCAGAAAAAAATGTCTTTTGCATAATTTGCCTGTCCCTATTTCTCTCTCTGGATAGGTGGCGGAAGCTCGGGCATGGCCCGGCCTATCTTGATTTGACCTGTGGAAGAGGGAAAAAGCCCTGCATAAGGTACAGGAAGAGCGAGCTGGAAAGGTTTTTGAGAACGGTTACAAGGAAACCTGTAAATGAAAACTGAAAAAATCCATTGCGCGGTTACCGCTGGGTTACCGCTATCTAAAAAGGGGTTATGGGCAAAACCCATAACCCCTTGATTTTTCTGGCCCGCCCATCAGGATTCGAACCTGAGACCTACGGATTAGAAGTCCGTTTTTGGGGTAAAAGACAGAACTTAACATGTGTTGAATTATGTGTAAAAATGTTTTTAAATACAGCAGATTAATGATGATGGTTAGATGTCAAAAAAGTAACTACAATAACAGAAAACCCCAAAAGGTGTTTAGCCCTGATTTAGCCCTGAGCTTTTTTGAGACTAACGGATTTCCAGGTTATAGTCAAATATGACCTTTCAAACGATCCGCTGAAGACCAAATTGAAATATGGCCTCCAAGTATAAAAAGATTAAAAAATATATCGGGGTTTATTATTCCGAAAGCAAAGTCAGACGCTGGAGTGAAAGGCCAGATAGGTGTTTTTGGGTTGTATTTCAAGACTCAAAAACTGGAAAACTCAGATGGGAAAGGTGCGGATGGGCTTCTGAAGGATGGACTCCTGAGGCAGCGCAGAGAAGGCGCTTTGAGCTTTTGGAGCAGGACAGGACGGGTAAATATAAGCCCAAGGTGCAGAGGAAAAGCGAGGGTTTGACCTTTGGGGAGCTGGCAAAAAGGTATATTGAGTGGGCCAGGCAGAATAAGAAGAGCTGGAAGGATGATGAACAGCGATACAGGAAGCATCTGGAGCCGGTTCTAGCAAAGGACAGGCTAAAGGCGGTCTCTCCCTTGAAGCTTGAGCGGCTGAAAAGGGATCTTTATGGCAAGGGACTTTCAGATAGTACCGTGAAGCACTGCCTGGTGCTGGTGCGGCAGATTTTCAACAAGGCCAGGGCCTGGGGCCTCTATGACGGCCCAAATCCCATAAGGCAGGCAAAACTGCCTTCACCAAACAACAAGAGGACCAGGTTTCTGACATATGAGGAGGCAGATGACCTCCTCGATGAGCTAAAGAAGCGGTCTCAGCAGGTTCACGACCAGGCCCTTCTTGCCCTTCACTGTGGTCTTAGGTTTGGGGAAATCGCCTCTCTCAGGTGGGGAGATCTGGATTTTAAAAATGCGGTTATCCAGGTAAGGTACCCAAAGGCTGGGGAATCAAGACAGGCCTTCATGACAGACGAAGTAAGAGAGATGTTTCTGGAAAGACTGCCAGCAGATGTCAAGCCAGGGGCCTTAGTCTTTCCTGGCCGTGGAGGGGTGAAGCAGAGGTCCGTATCCAAGGCCTTTTTTCGGGCAATTGATAAATTGGGCCTGAACGAAGGGATAGAAGACGGAAGGGAAAGAATAGTATTTCACACATTGCGCCACAGCTTTGCAAGCTGGCTTGCCATTCAGGGAACCCCGCTTTTTACCATAAAGGAGCTCATGGGCCACAAGAGCCTTGCCATGACCGAACGTTATGCCCACCTGATCCCGGACCACAAGAAAAAGGCCGTAAGGGCCCTTGCAGACAGGTTTTCCCACGCCAGGAAGGAAAAGGACAGACAGGTCCTGCATCTGGAAAGCTTGCGAGAAAATGATTAAGATTTTAGCCAGGTAATATCTTCAGGGGAGATAGACATGGACACTATCCAGTACATTCGAGATGAAAGCGGGAATCTTACCGGGGTAATCATCCCTGCTGAACTCTGGACAATCATAAAGGAAGAGATAAGGGAAGAGACTTTAGAAATCCTGAATGACCCGGAATTGATGAAGGCCATAGAAGAAAGTGAGGCCGATATCCGGGCAGGACGTGTTACCACCCTTGAGGACCTACAGAAGGAACTCGATCTGTGAAGTGGCAGGTCGTTTTAACGAAGACCGCCAAGGCTCTCCTTTTAGACCTTTCCAAGTCAGATCAGCAAATTGTCCTTAAGCGGCTCCAGAAACTTGCTTTTGAACCTGCCATCCAAGGCCGGCCACTGGCCAAAGAGCTGTCTGGTTACCGCCGTGTCCGGACAGGCCGCTTGAGAATAATCTTCAGAACAGATTCCAAGACTGCCACCGTTTACGTAGTAGCCCTGGGCCTTCGAAAATCGGGTGACAAGGCCGATGTCTATGAAAAGGCCAGGAAGGTGCTGAAGTAAAAAGTCCCTTCTCGTTAAACATGCTTCCGGAAAACATACGTGGAAGCTTACAAGCGATGGGGGACATAGTTGTTTTCTGCAAATTTGGCGAGTTCCTCGTCTATCTTCATTACCCTTTCGGCAGCCATAAGTACCTGTTCCTTTGTGAGGATGCCTCCCTCTGCCGGGACTGCGGCCATGGCCATCCAGATTGGAAAGGTTATGGTGTGAAGCCCTGTTATTTTTAACCTGTGGTGTTTTCGGCAGAAGACCACCAGATTCCGCACGTCGTCCGGAGTATCGATTATGGGTTTCTTTTTCTCGACCTCCTGGATCTTTCGGCGTAAAAGTTCTGGATTTTCGGCCTTGCCTATGTAGTCGTCATCATAGAACTCTATAGCCTTCAAGATGTTTGTGACCTTACGCGGGTCCAACGCATTCCAAAAGGCCCATTCAAAGACGTGGTGGACTTCAAGTTGTTCTCTTGAACCGCATACCCAGCATGGAACCCCGCATTTATTCCGAATGAATTTCTTGTTCTTTTTAAAAAGATAGGAGGTGCGCCGGGCATTGTGAGCCGGAATCCAATATTTCTCCTCGAATGTTCCTTTTTTAAAATGGGTTACGATGTCAGACAATCATCTGCCTCCCTAATGATAAAGATTCTTTATTGTTGCAATTACTAAATTATTATTGAAAGACGTGTTAACATTCGCCAGATTTAAGGGATTAAGTTTTAAGAGATAAAATTGGCAACAACTCAACTATTTTTATTAATGATTAGACTAACATGAAAGGTAAAAAAATGGAGAACAGAAATTTCGAAAAATTTTATGAGGCAGTTAGTCGAAGGATACTCCTAGACTGGCAAATGGGGCGAGACCATTATTTTGAAAGCCCTTTCTATAAAGAAAAAGAAGCGTTTCCTTTTG
>CAZOMT010000005.1:0-125142 GCA_964581255.1 uncultured Thermodesulfatator sp. | reverse complement strand
CATATTCTTCTCCATGCCCGCCGATATAAAGCTCAACCGGCATCCCCCTGAAATGATCTTCAAAGGCCTTGATCAATAAATCCTGCCCTTTGTTTTGTGTTAAAAAAGCTACATTCAGAAAACGAAAGCATTTTTTCCCCTTTCCTGATTTGAGCACTAGCTCTTCAAATGTATGATGCAAAAAGTTCGGCACTATATCGATATGTCTGTGGAGGTGGCACTGGTCCTTTATTGATTTAGCAAGGGCGGAACTTACAGCCATAACAAGGTCCGCGTCCATGAAAATTTTGCCAGCTGTTTTTAGCGCCGTGCTGGATAGAATGCTTCTGGGAAAGGCTGAAGAATGTTCGGTTACGCAAAACGGTATACCGCATTTTTTTTTCACCCTCATGGCCCAGACACCTGCTGGTAGTGCCGATTGGACATGTATGAGGTCAGGAACTCCGTATCTACAACAATACTGCCTGAAATAATTATCAATCAGATGGGGTCTCAGCCGGCCGTAGCCTCTAAGCCATGGATTGAAAAATCTCCAGGTATGAATGCCACAATCGTTGCTCTCTTCAACACCTCCTAAGAGACAACGAATTTTTTGAAGGCAGCTCCTGTAACTTCTTCCAGCCGGTGCCAGTACACCAACCTGATAGCCAGCGTTGACAAGGCCAAGGGCCTGCTCACGAAAAAAGCACCCTGATATGTCTCCAGGAAAGTGCGGGTACCAGGAAGGCATTATCAAAATATGCATTCCGCGTGTCTTTACCGCCCCATCAAAAAATTGAAAGCCCTTGAGTCGAGATTGTTTGGCATAAAAATCTGCCTTAAATTGCATTGGGATAGATATTTATAGAGAAATATCTTGATGAAAAAATTAACAGAATAAGCTGTAGATGTGGCAATGGCAGCCCCAGTCATGCCATACCGTGGAATCAGAAGTATATTCAGTACGATGTTCATCGTAACGATTACTATGGATGAATAGAAGTTGAATTCCGGTTTTCCCCTGGCGGCAAGATCGTTTGCTAGGACCCTGCTACTTGCCCCAAGCGTGATTCCAACAAGCAGAATACGAAACGGATTTACGGCCCCGATAAAATCTTCACCGTATAAAAAAAGTATGATGTATGGAATCATGAACCATAATATTACGCTTCCTGTAAAAGTGATGACCAGGACCCAGCGGGCAATGAACGGGGTAAGTTCTCTCCTTTTTTTTTCATTTTCATGAAGTTCGCCAAGTTTAGGCAACAAAACTGTACTGATTCCCTGGGATAGGAGCCATAGCTTTTCAGCCAGGCCTACGGCCATGGTATAGATACCCACGAATGACGGTGCCATGAACAAGTTGAGGATGAACATGTCAGCACGATAGTTTACAAATGCCATGATATTGCTCAAATGAACCCTAAAACCATAGCCAATCGTTTTTTGTCTGCATTTAGACACTTGCTCTTTGTCTTCTTTTACCCACATGGCCCTTCCAAGCAAGAATGATCCAATGACCAATGCCACAAAACATCCTATCGCCTGGGAAGAAATGGCCCCCATGACGCCCAAATTCAGGATCCATAAAAATATGAAGATTAGCATTAACTGGAGGACAGGGAGGACAAGAGTGGCAATATTGTATTCCTTGAACCGCTGTTGGCCTTGAAGAATACTGGTCAGAAAACTGTTCAGGAGAATCAAGGGAAATAAAGCTAAACAGGCATACAGATAAGGTTGGGGAATGTTAGGAAACCAGGTATTTCCCCAAACGACAATACATAGCACGCCAATAGCGATTCCAAGGATTGATAATAACAGCCATAATTGCAGAGAACATCTGATAACTGTTTGAGAAGTGAATTTCTTGGTTGAAATATGGTATACGTTTGCCGGACTTACTCCAAGATTCAGGAATGTTGAAAGAAGTGAGGGGATAAGCATGCTTAAAGCAAGAACACCTCTTCCAGACGGCCCCAAGGCCCTGGCCAGTATAACGGACGAAGCTATTCCAAGTACAATAGACAACCATGAGCGGGACTGGACAAAGAAAAAATCTGTGAAGAATTTACGGAGTGACAAGGCAGGCATAAGAATGATCACGATCTACAGTCGTCTGAATTTTATATTACCACGGTACTAAAATTAAAATAATTTATTACCTTTTCTCTAGAAATCGTATCCAAAAGAAATAATATCCTGTCGATAAATTTCTGCTATCACGGAAATTGATTCATTGCTACAATATGCTTCTCTATAAAAATTCCAATCCGTTTCTTGAGTAACATTTATTCTCGGTAAGCTTTTGCTCAAATCCAGCCGATCCGCAACAATTTTATAATCTTCTTCAATATTCTCATATCTTCCAACAAAATCTACCATAACTTCATTAGTCGGCCCAATTATAAAATACGATTGAGGCAAAAAAAGAAGATAGCTTCTAAAATATCCACGACCGAGACCATCAATAACAAACCTATCAAATGACTCAAAAGAAATTATAGCCTTAGCAACTGACAAATCACTAGTCTTATTACCGCCGTTCTTAAGATACCGATATGCAGATAAAACTCGATCCCATGGATTTCTGACAAAACAAAATTTAAAATATGCTGCAAACTTTTTGGGACTAGCTGTGTAATAGACATACCATGGCAGGTGATCCCGACCTCCACTTTTTTTTCCCAGAGCATAGAGTATGGAGGTTCCCGCGACTTTGGGTATATGGATAAATATGCATTTATTTTTTTGTTGATAAAAACGATAGGGAAAAGAACATTTATTAAAAATTTCTAGTATAAACGATATGCAACTTCTCTTAACTTGCATAAAGGATACTCCTACCTACAGTTGACATATTCATGCAAATGCATTTTTTCTGGAACTGTTTCTCATCATCGCTAAGCTCTCATAGTTTCTGTTCTTGTTGAGGTTGGCATTACCCTTAACCGTGTGCCATCAAGGCTATGCCTCCTGCCTTGACCTCGCCAGATTTCCCGCATAGAGGAAGAACCTGGAAAAAAGTTCTGGAGTGTCTGCAGATGTTTTCTGCAGAATTCAAAAAGAGTCTGGAAATAATGCAAGGATCCGACATCTAACCGTCAGCAATTTTATGATGAAAAACGATTGTTCTGATTTCCTGATAATGAGACAATTTCAACCCGGACATGGTCTTCAATAACTGGTACTACTTTTGAGGGCTTCAATAAGTATCGAGCTGATTTTTTGTGCCGCACGGCCATCACCATATAGTTCAATGTTTTTGCCACGTTTCCCAATCGATTTCAAAATGATCGACTTGATGGTGTCAGGCCCAGCCACCGGAGGTGCAATGGTATTCCAGCCCGCATCCACCAGTTCTGTCCACTCGGTCTCTTCCCGGAGGGTTACACATGGTTTCCTGTGAAAATATGCCTCCTTCTGGACTCCGCCCGAGTCGGTTACTATTACGGCAGCGTTTTTTTCAAGCATGACCATGTCCAAAAAACCTACTGGCTCGATTAACTGAATGGTATCTTTCATGCAGGAAAGCAGCTTGGCATTTTCAAGCACAGCTCTGGTCCTAGGGTGGATCGGCAAAACTACCGTAGTTTCTTGGCCTGTCAGACTCAACCCCTCAAAAACAGTCTTAAGACGTTCCACGCTGTCAGTGTTTTCTGCCCGATGGATGGTAGCCAGAATATAAGTTGCTGGTTCCAAATTAAGAGAGTCTAGTATGGTACTCAGCCGCTCTGCCTTGGAGCCGAAATAAAGAGCTGTGTCATACATTATGTCTCCGACCTGAAAGATCTTGTCTTGGCCTATACCTTCCTTGAGCAAGTTTGCAACTGATGTCTCAGTGGGAGCTAAAAGCAGATCAGATGCGTGGTCGGTGAGGATACGGTTTATTTCCTCGGGCATTTTCCTGTTGAACGATCTGAGCCCTGCTTCTACATGTGCTACTGGAATGTGCATCTTCACGGCGGCCAGTGCACCTGCCAGGGTAGAATTGGTGTCACCGTACACCACGACACAATCGGGGCTTTCTTCGAATAAAACCGTTTCTATAGCCTCAAGCATCCTCCCTGTCTGAACGCCGTGGCTTGATGAACCTATTCCTAAATTGTATTTGGGTTCGGGGATCTCGAGCTCTGAAAAGAAGATGTCCGACATGTTGGAGTCATAGTGCTGGCCGGTATGAACAAGGATCTCTGTAATCTCTGGATGATCCAACAAGACTCTGGACAACGCCGATGCCTTAATGAACTGTGGACGCGCACCTAATATGGTAACTATTTTCAGCATACCTCTTTAATATTATCAATGAGATCATTGCTTAAATACCCATGCATTGGAAGGCTGAATATCCTCTCCGAGATATCTTCTGAAATAGAAAAATCACCTAGCTTGTATCCGAGCCCTGAAAAGGCAGTCTGCAGATGAAGGGGCTTTGGATAATAGACCATGCTTGGTATGCCAGCATTTCTCAAAGCCGTCTGAATATTGCCTCTCTGCACATCATCCTCAGCCAGTACCGAATATTGGGCCCATGCCGATTTCAAGCCTTGCGGCACAAAGGGAGGAGTTAGTCCACTTGCTCCCTCGTCTATAAATTGTGTGTAACGCTCTGCCACTGCCTGCTTCTTTTCGAGCTCCTGGTCAAATATGTCAAGTTTTGCCAAAAGCACTGCTGCCTGAATAGTATCAAGCCTTGCATTGAGCCCTATCCTGATATTGTCGTACTTATCTGTGCCCTTGCCGTGAACCCTTATAGATTCAAGCTCAGTGGCAAGCTGCTCATCATTGGTGAAGATCGCTCCTCCATCTCCATATCCCCCGAGGGGTTTTGCGGGGAAGAAACTTGTGGCAGTGACATGACCAAATGTGCCGGATTTTTTCCCCTTGTATTCTGAACCAAAGCCCTGCGCACTGTCTGAAAGCACCTTGAGCCCATGTTTCTCCGCCAGCGCCGTTATTGGGTCATAGTCGGCAGGCAGACCGAATAGATCCACTGGAATAATAACCTTCGGATTCAAGGGGCACCCCCTTGGTAGTGGATGGATGGACGGGTCATTCTTCTCTAAAGCCTTTATCGCAAGTTCAAGCTTTGCGGGATCGATATTAAAGGTTCTCGGATCAATGTCCACGAAAACGGGGGTTGCACCAAGAAGCTGTATAACTTCAGCGGTTGCGATGAAAGTAAAAGGAGACGTAAACACCGCGTCCCCTGGCCCAATACCCCATGCCATCAAGGGCATGAGCAAGGCATCGGTGCCTGATGAAACCCCAATGCAGTGTTTGGCCCCAGTAAAATTACAGAGCCTCTCTTCCAATTCTTTTACCTCGGGGCCAAGGATGTAGCTGCCATGCTGTAAGACCTTGTGTATATTATTTTCAAGCTGTGGACGGATAACATCCTGCTGGGCCTTCAAATCAATGAAGGCATTGGAATGTCTGCTGGACTCCCCCTGTTTTATCCAGGCCAATGCATCAGCTGGACTCATTGTGTCAATGATGCCGAGAGAATCAAAGCCCTTGTCAAGGGTTACTATCACTTTTTCGCCATGGATACTTTCAGCAGCCGTGGCTATTTGTGCCTCTTCGAAATCCTTTGCCTTTTTAAATGTATCAAACTGGCTATAGCCAAAATTTGAGCAAACAGAAACCATCTTTGATAACGAGGCCATGAGGCTTGCCATAACACCTTCGCATTGATCCGCTGACATGCCCCTGTCTTTCAAGTACTTCCTCATCAAACAATCAATGGTAGGCAGAGTGGATGCGGCTATCCACATAATGACATCTCGCCTTTTGGCTTCATCAACGAGTTCTTCTATCACTTTATATTCTGCACGGCCTAACCAGAGAGCTAAAACTACATTGGTGTCTAATATGAGATGTTTCATTTGGGATAATACTTTTCCTCCAGATGTCGATGCCAGACGATCCTATCGTCTTCTGGCGACACCTTTTCTCTTTCTCCACGAAACGGTCCAAGAATCCTGTCCAATTCGGCCCCGATGCCGCTTTCTTTCTGTTTATCTGAAGACTCTATTTCATCATCAGGTATTATGATTGTGACGCGCAGACTATTTTTCTTAAGTTTTATCGGCTTATCGAATATCAAACGTCCGTTTTGATAAATTGCCTCTATCTGCATATTTTTACCTTCCCATATTCATGTTTCTTTGTCTTGCCCATGAGGCCTTAAATCCGCTTCCGTATGGATTGGCCGTCTTTAAAAAACGATGGCACCTTATATCTGCCACCTCCGGGCATAAAAGCGCAATTTTTGCATGAATTTTAACGGTAAATTAGAAATTTTGATTTAAGAACGAAATGCATGGGGTAAATAACCTCAGATATGACAATAAGACCCCCTACGTTGATAAAATCACCTTTCCATTCTCAAGCCTATATTCATCCCCTGTATGCGGGCAAGTATACTTTCCGCTTCCTTCTACGGGCAAGGGCATCTGCTCACCAAATCTGCTCATCCAGCCAATCTGTTTAGCAGGACTACCAACAACTAACGCAAAATCAGGGACATCCTTTGTGACCACTGCGCCTGCTCCAACAAAGGCATATTGCCCTATGGTTACTCCGCAGACTATGGTGCAATTAGCCCCAAGGGTGGCACCTTTTCTGACTATAGTCTTTCTATATTCCCCTTTTCTTGGAAACTCGCAGCGAGGATTGTAGACATTGGTAAAAACTGTGCTTGGCCCGCAAAATACATTATCTTCAAGGGTCACTCCTTCATATACAGAGACATTATTTTGAATTTTACAGCCGCTTCCAACAATTACGCAGGGGCCGATTACCACATTTTGTCCAATTGAGCAGTTGCCACCAATTTTGGAGCCCTTAATAATGTGAGAAAAATGCCATATTTTCGTCCCGGCTCCTATGATTACATCCTTGTCTATTACTGCAGTTTCATGGGCTTGGTATTGCACTTGGCCAAGGCCTGAAGTGCCAATAATGATCTTTTTTTCCCTTTCCAGTGAGGCCTGACTTGCATTGAGTATCTTGAGGACCCTAAGCCCTTCTGCTCCATCAGTGCGGGGTCGCTTTCGACTTTTCATGCACTCTAAGAAATGAACGCATTCAGCACGTAAGGGCTCATCCTTTTCAACTGTGACACTGTGGCCTTCGGCTTTATGGGCCACAGGAACGTTTTCCATCCAGTCTATAGTATGGGGATAAAGAACGAGTTTTTCGTCCCAGGGAGCAGTATCATCAAATACGGCCATCTGTTTTTCACCCACCACTACGAGCTTTTGCTCCTTAAAAGGATGAAGCCATGAAACAAAGATGTGAGCGCGTATGCCACTTGCAAAGTTGAGCAAAGTTACAGTAGTGTCTGCTATTTTTTGATGAAGAAAGTTCCCCCCCTCAGCCCTCACAGATTCTGGCATTTCACCTGTAAGGCCAAGAATTACTGAAATGTCGTGGGGTGCAAACGACCACAAAACATTTTCTTCGCGTCTCAGCTTGCCAAGATTGAGCCTATTGGAATAGATATAGCGGATACGGCCCAGTTCGCCGGTATCAACAAGTTCTTTCAGCTTAAGCACAACCGGATGGTACCATAGGAGATGTCCTACCATGAGGATCTTGTTTCTCTTGCGTGCCAACTGGTTTAGTTCTGTACCTTCTCGTTCAGTAAGACAAAGAGGCTTCTCAACATAAACATCCTTTCCTGCAAGGATGGCTTCCCGGGCTAAAAAGGCATGAGTCGCTGCTGGTGTGGAGATTGCGACACCAGCTATTTCAGGATCTGTTAGGACCTCACTGAAGGCAGTAACGCCATTTATTCCAGGATATTGATCCAGAAAGGGTTTGAGAGTGTCTGGGTTTGTGTCACAGATGGTATTCAAGACCCCGAGATTATAGAAGTTGCGAACAAGATTCTTTCCCCAGTATCCAGTCCCCACTACCGCAATGTTTTTTTTGGAAGTCATTTTTTCACTCAGAGGTGATTTTTGGGTCAATCAGGATTGCCAATAAATATCATTCAAGACAAAAAGGTTGGTGTTATCCCACTGTAGCACCACAGATACATTTATGCTTGTGTCTGTGCAAAAGCATGATAAAAAGACACTCTACCGCTTATCGGGTGAACTAATTGAGTTCCCGTCGGTAAAATGCAGACTTCAGGAGGGTATAAACCAGAATTGATGAATTATTGATATTGAGATTTGACAACTGCAACAAACCGGTCTTTGCCCCATAGACCTTTAAAAAAGAACTTAATCACATTCGTTATCTTAACATACTTTTTTAATAAACCGGTTTAAAGATTCTGCAAAATCCTTGAAGGCATCCCCTCTTCTAAGACGTATCTCTCCTGGCTTCTCCCCACTCTCAACGCTGCGATCCAGCATGACCCGGATTTTATATATAGGCCCCACAATCTTGTGGGAAAAAAATATACTTAATACACTAAGTATAATTGTAGCTCCAATCCCATAACAGACCAACCGTACTGTGATTGCATGATACATCCTGGAGATGTTCACTCCATGAAATTCAGTAAGCACAGTCTGCCAAACTGCGTAATAAACAGCCCAGCCTGAAAGTGCTGCGACCAATAAAAGACAGACGAAAAAACGAAACGCCAAACCTAATTGGACCTTTGAATTTATAAGATAATGTCTCCTTATTTGGCGTTTAGACATCTTTATTTCTCCTGCCTTCCAATGAGTAAGAAAACCTTTCCAGTATCTGTGCCAACTATGAGATCGTATATTCCGTCCTTATTCCAGTCAGCAGCAGACACGCTTAAAAGAGAAGAAGAAAAGGTTGTCTGGTCGACGGGAAGCTCTACCTTTTCAAAGCCGACCTCATCATCCCTCTCATCCTTGATCCATACACATAAATTGCCAGACGTATCCTGGCCTATAAAATCAGTCTCACCATCACCATTCCAGTCACAAGGACTAACAGGGGCAGATGGATTTAGATCCATTAGGCTGTATGAATGGCCAGAATCTGAAAACCAAGGATCAATGTCACTGCCTTGATTTTCGAGGATATATATCGTTTGCCCTGCCTCAGGCCTAAGAAACACATCCTTTTTGTGGTCACCGTTCCAATCTAGAAAACCAAAATTTTTAACATCATTGTAGGAGGCAGTAAGATCAACCACATTATCCATATCAGAAACCCATGTGGTGCCGTTACATTCTTCAAATACGTGTACCTTTCCCTCCTCGCTGATAGGAGCCACTATCTCATACTCAAAATCCCCATCATAATCTATATAAAAGGCCTGGCCGTCTATTTCAGCCTTTTCAGTATGCTCCTTTTCCAGGTGAAAATTGAGGCTGGTAGCATTCCAATCGCCGTCACTGAGCTTTCCAGTGAGCCTCAAAAGAAAAACATCAGCCCCAGGATAAGAAACGATGATATCCAGATCATCATCAAGATCCATATCAGCCGTGAATAGATAAGGCAATTTAAAAATATCTCCAACTGAAGGAGCAGTTACAGGATAGCATATAAATGATAGCGGGGCGTGAAGAGTTTTTAGAGACAGCGTATAAGTATTTTGTTCCCCGTTGAAAGACATAACCGTATTCATTTGCATGTAACCGCGCTTTCTGACTGTCACAGGGATACGTGTGTCCGGATTTACTATATCGCCAACGGTTACTGTATCATTCGAGATAAAAATGCCTGGATATGATGGCGTACCCATGGCAAATATATCTGCGCCTTTTGGTTCAGTCATTATTATTAACGGCCTTCTTCTTACCTCAAACTGCTTTGAACATGTGTTCCCAGCATAATCCCTCGCCGTCACGGTGACATAATTGACATTATCCTTCAATGGAATAGTTACGTACCAAGTATTATTTTCAAAATCAAGTGTCGCTTTTTTATCCTCAACCCTTATTTCTGCAAGATTGTCATCTGAAAACTTCCCTGACAATTGTAAAAACCCACTGTTCTTAGATGTGGCTGTGTCCTGATCAATGGGCAGAATGGTGATATGTGGTTCTGATTTGTCACAGATAATAGTCAGCTGTTCATCAGAGTAAGGGGATTCATTGCCTGCAGGGCCGACGGCCTTCACTCTGAATGAATATATATATCCATCGCGTGTTTCAATTTTATATCTATTTTCCTTGGAAGTATAATAAGTTACCCAGGTTACTGTATTTGAGGGGCCTGCAAGTTCCCTTGTAATGGTTAGTTCTATCACATAATGATCAACAGTGCCTTCAGAAGGTGGATCCCAGGCTAGGATCGCCTCGTCGCCCTTATAAAAAATTACAGAACCCTGCATGGCGCGAAGTTCGATAATAGGAACCGCGACCATAGCACCTAGCAAAACCAGACAGATTATACGGGAAATGCTCCACCAAGGCACCATAGACAACAGACTACTTGTGTGTCTTTTGTCTGATTCCTGTGTCATTCTCAAATCTCGAATCCCTTAAAAAAAGATCCTATTTCATCCCATCTCCAGATTCAGACCCAAACTTACTTTTTCAAGAGATCTCATGTAACATCACAAGGGCCAAAAGTAAAGTCAGCGACACCAAGATTTCATGGCACAATAGCCAATTCTGAGATGATGTCTTCAGACATCTTTGCT
The DNA here is from genome assembly GCA_964581255.1 of uncultured Thermodesulfatator sp. Taxonomy (GTDB): domain Bacteria; phylum Desulfobacterota; class Dissulfuribacteria; order Dissulfuribacterales; family QOAL01; genus QOAL01. Next base: position 114,572 of record CAZOMT010000005.1, on the reverse strand, counting down.
AAAAGTACATTCATTGCATCAATGGTGCTTTGAACCGTAGCCTTGCTCAATGGCACACTAAAGAATTTATGCCTTTCAAAGGCTTTGCTTCCTTGTCCTCTAAAGGCTAAACACCACAATACATCTAGTTCAACCTCACTGTCTTTTTTGGGCTCAAAACTCAAGATACAGATATTTACCCGCATAGGCGCTGACTCTACTTCAAGGCTCGTACCCTGAGAAAATGGACAAGCCTCAAAGGCACCCTTTGAAAGTCTTGAGATATTAATGGCCACCACTCGCTCAATCGCATGATCCAGTGGTTCGCCCCACCTGTTTTCTTCAGAAACTATCAATTGGTTATTGTCATAGCCAAGTATGATTTGAGGCCTGTCAAGATATGAAGGGATATCGACTGGGCCAACTATAACCCTTCTGGTCTCCTTTTTATCAGTGTGAGCAGACAAGGAATGAGGACTGTCTATTGGAGACAGGACAAAATATCTGGGCGGAGGGCCTGGATTCCTCAATAATGTACAGCCGCAAACACTCAAGACGAAGACGATACACAGGATCCACCTAAACCTGGACAGAGTATTCATGTTGATTCTGGTGTCTGAAATCATTTTTCACGCACCCTGCCCCTTATTAAAAGATCAGGTTGTGCCGCAATGGAATCTGCCAAAACACGCAGTGAGCGTGCCGCACTTGAAACCTCCTTTAGCATCTTCTTTAGCTCATATCTTTCAACAGAGTCGGGGCTGGTCATAGATTCAACCTGGCCAAGCACCTTATTGACATTGAATACAAGCCTGTTGGCAGAACGGGCCAATAGATCAAGCTCTTTAGAAATGAGCTCTAGTTTCTTATCAGCATTTTGCACAAAATTGCCTGTAGCCCGACTGGTCTCCTTTATGCTCTTGAGGGTTTCCATAATGGAAGGCATCACAATTTTCATATTTCTTTGCAGCTGCATGATGGAACTATGCAGGGCGTCAATGGTGTCAGATACCTTGCCAGACTGGACGAGCCTGTCTATACCATCAATGGCAGAGATCAATTTATTCACCAGCTTGTCCACAGGGATCTCCTGAAACCTCTTCACGATATTTTCCACAGTTGAAGGAACAGTTGGTATCTCCACATGCTTTTTGTCCAGCCCCACATACCGTGCTGGTTCATCGGGATAAAAATCAAGATCTACCTGAAGCTTGCCAGTAACAAGGCTTTGTATCTGAAGTTGTGCCTTGAGCCCCCTTTTTGCAATAATATCTTTCATGGCCTTTTGACTCAACTCACTTACACTTCCCGAACCCGAATATGCGAACAAGCTTTCTGGCTTAATGGAAATATATACAGGCATCTTGAAACTACCTGTCTCAGGATCCATAAGAATCTTGATCTTCTTTACTTGTCCAATAGGCACCCCCCTGAAGGTGACAGGTGAACCAACATCAAGGCCCTTGAGGGAACTGTTGAAAAAAAGCACAAATGTCTCCCTCTCTGCAAACAATAACCCAGAGCCAAAAAAAATCAGCCCTCCAACAAAGAGTGCTATGGCTGCCGTAACAAAGGCCCCTATCATTGTGGGATTTGGTTTCTTAGACACAAATAGGCTCCCTCTTTCCAGTTCCTCTTGTAAGAAATTCTATGATCTTTGGATTTTTCGATTTCTCAATCATTTCATGTGGATCTCCTGTAGCCAACATGGTCTTTGTTTCATTATCCAGAAATACGGCATTGTTGCCAATTGAAAAGATACTAGCTAGTTCATGGGTCACTACCACTATGGTTGCGCCGAGGCTGTCTCTTATTTCCAGGATAAGGTCATCCAACAACTTGGAACTGACCGGATCAAGGCCAGCTGAAGGCTCATCGAAAAACAGCACTTGTGGATCAAGGGCAATAGCCCTTGCTAGCCCTGCCCTTTTTCTCATGCCACCGCTTATCTCAGAAGGATAAAATTCATCGACTCCGCCAAGGCCAACCAACCTTAGCTTCAAGGAGGCAAGCCTTCTGATCTGTTTTGGAGTCAAATCGGTATATTGTTCAAGGGGAAGGCCAATATTTTCTGAAAGGGTCATGGAAGACCACAGGGCTCCACTCTGATATAGTACTCCACATCGTTTCATTATGTCTTGCCTGACCTCCTGGGATGCAGCCCAAAAATCAACCCCGTTAAATAGAATCCTGCCCTTTTTGGGTCTCATCAGTCCAATGAGATGTTTCAACAGGGTACTCTTTCCACATCCACTGCCTCCCATAATTATAAAGATGTCACCTTTATATATGGTAAAATTCAGATCTCTTTGAATAACAAAATCCCCATAGGCCAGGGTCAAATCCTTTACTTCTATGTGGGGATAACGCACGATCTTAGCCGTCATGAGAATGTACCGAGTTAAAGATTCAACACGTAACAAATTATTGTAATTATGGCGCAGGCTATAATTATCCAGACTATAGCGGTAACAACGGCAGAAGTCGTGACTCTGCCTACTGCAGCAGCACTCCTGCCGCAAGAAAGCCCCTTTTGGCAGCCAACAAGGGCGACAATCAACCCGTAAACATAAGACTTTACTATTCCAATAAAAAAATGTGTCAATGGTACGGCCTCGCGTGTCTGGTTTATATATTGATGAAGTGTAATATCACTGAAACCTGCCCCCACAACGGCTCCCCCAGCAATACCCATTAGATCTGCATAAACACACAAAAGGGGCATCATTAAACTGAGCGCCAAAATTCGTGGAACCACCAAAAAATACACTGGATTGATACCCAATGTCCTGAGTGCGTCTATCTCCTCATTAACTTGCATGGTACCAAGCTGAGCCGCATAAGTAGCCCCTGTTCTACCTGCCATGATTATTCCACACATCATGGCACCCATATCGCGTGCCATTGAAATACCAACCAGATTGGCCACGAATATCTGGGCTCCAAATACCTTAAGCTGAACAGTGGCCACAAAGGCGAGTATCAGCCCAACCAGGAAACTTACAAGGCTTACTATGCCCAAAGCCCGGGCACCAGCCTCTTCAAGGTAATTGAAAAAATCCCTCAAACGTAACTTGTTTCTACCCAAGGCCACGCTCAAGATACCAAGCACCACCTCGCCTAGAAATTCATGAAAGGCCTCAACCGATTCAACGACAGACTGGGCGGCCATACCCACTCTTTCAATGAAAGAACGCCTTTTCTTACTAGCCCTGCCTGACACTGACGAATGTGTGGAGGTGGCAAGCTTGAGCATGTGGGAGGCACCTTCTGAAAGGCCGGAAAAACGAATCTCTATATTCTGGTTCCTAAGGTAATCATGGACCGCCACAAGGACTGATATAAAGAGACTGTCCCAGACAGCAAGCTCCTCGGTATCTATTGTCACGCTGCGGACAGGAAAAAACTTCTGGAGTCTTTCAAAAATCTCATCTTCTTCACCAGTAGCAGACCTGATGGTCCAACTTCCCTTGAAAGAAAGCATGAGATCGCCATTGGCATCTTTATGTATGGCAAAGCTACCCGTTAAGGCTTCAGGGTTTGCCATTGCAGATGCCTTCTGGATCTTGGAAAGAACGTAAAAAAATGTTCATGAAGCCTTTTATCACCAGATTTTCATTAGGGGATCACAGCAAAGCGTTTCCCTCAAGATATACAGGCGTCAAATGAAAAATACATTCTCCAGGACACTTGAATCAAGACTCCGCATTTTCAAAGACAGCCCATACTCGATCATTTATACATGAAAATATCTCTTCAGCCAGCTCTTTGGAGGCAACGAGCCAATTTACTATACTCCTTTGAAGGGCCTTGAAAATTGAAAATAAAATTATAATTAAAAATTTTTTCATTCTCATATAAACTGGTCTTGAATTAAAAACAAAAACTGATAATTTAGGCCAACCATGGAGGTTCCCCCAGTGATAAACTGTAACGGTTTTATTTGTTCCCATAAAAGACCTATTATTTTCATCACTCTCTTATTTTCTATAATTTCCATGGTGGCGGTTCCTTCCTGCTACTCGGCAGAAGATCTCATATCCATCTTTAAAAAGGCCAGGGATTCTGATCCTGCACTTAAGGCAGCACTTTCAGACCTGGAAGCTTCCAAAGCTGAACGGCCCCTTGCCATGTCCAAGCTTCTGCCACAACTCACAGCGCTTGCTGGCATAGGCAGATACAGAAAAAATATCTCTGGCATAGGACCAGACAACATCGACAAGGGTTTCTGGGGAGATGGCTACAGTGCCACCTTGATTCAACCAATATTCGATGGCCAAGCATATATAAGCCTCAAGATGGCAGAAAGCATGATCCAGACCCAAGAAGAAGAGGTGCTTGCAGTTAGTCAGGATCTGATGGCCCGGGTCTGCATTGCTTACTTCGATCTCCTTGATGCCATGGCTCAAATGAGCGTAGCCAAGGACAACTTGCGGCTGAGCAAGAAGATCTACGACCAGGCCACTGCGTTTCTGAAAACCGGCACTGGCGATATTGTATCGGTAAAAGAAGCCAAGGCCCGGTGGGATGCTTCCAAGACCGGGCTAATCAGGGCAGAAAACAGGGTATCGGTGGCAAGAGAAAACCTTTCCATTCTTGTTCATGGACCAGTAGGCGACATTTTGGATGTCAAACCCTTCAACCCTGTTGGTCCTAAACCTGATGACATCACAGCCTGGGTTAAGGCTGCCCTTGACAATCAACCAAGGCTCAGAGAAGCCAAACTCAAGATCAAACTTGCAGATCAGGAAATTGACTACAACAAGAGAAAGCGGTGGCCAAGAGTCGACCTTGAGGCTCAGGCATCCTATACCGATGGCAGTTTCCTGCCCGACGTGATCTATCGGGACGTACACGGTATGGTGGTTCTTTCCATACCCTTTTATCTCGGGGGCTCCATTGGAGCAAAAACGAGACAAGCGGCTGCACGGGCAGCATCTGCCAGACATGGCTATCAAAAAAGCTGTGATGAAATCACATTTGAAACAAAAAGGGCGTTTTTACGCCTCAAAGACAGTATTTCCCAACTTGAAGCTGCCAAACAAGCCATGGAATCAGCCAAGATATCCATGGAGGCCACTAACCGTGGCTATGAGATTGGCACCAGGAACGTTGTGGATGCAGTAAACATGACTGATAGATATCTACTGGCAAGAAGAAGCTATCTTAATGCGCTGTATGCACACATTATTGCACGAATAGAACTGAAAAAGGTCTCTGGACTTTTAACCATTAAGGATCTGGAATCGGTTAACAACCTCCTCCAAAACTCCAAGGATGGATATGAACCCCAATGAGAGATAAAAAGAAGGTGGTAATCATCCTGCTGCTTGTGCTCGCTGTTGTAGCAGCAGGTTATTTCTTATACAAGAAGGAAGAACAAAGGCAAAATGGCCATTCTTTGACCATATATGGCAATGTAGATATACGCCAAGTGGAACTTGCCTTTTTCGCCGAGGGCAGGATACAGAAAATGTTTGTGGATGAAGGCCAGCACGTTAAGGCTGGACAGCTCCTGGCAGAACTGGATCCTGTGAGATACAGAAGTGAAGTTCAGCGGCTTCAAGGGGAGCTGGAGACCCAACGAGAGATTGTAAAACGGCTTCACGCCGGCTCAAGGCCTCAGGAGATAAGGGCAGCCGAGGCAGATGTCAGGGCTGGCCAAGCTGCACTTACCAATGCCCGGATAACATTCACTCGCCTCCAGAAACTTGCCAAAACTCAATTTGTATCCAGACAAAAGCTGGATGACGCTAGGGCGAGGATGGATGAGGCGGCTGCCAAACTCGAGGCTGCCCGCCAGCATTTGGATCTTGCTATTATTGGTCCCAGAAAGGAAGACATTGCAGCGGCGGAAGCCAAACTAAAGGCTCTTGAGGCTGCATTGCAACATGCCGAGTCGGAACTCAAGGACACGAAACTCTATGCACCTTCAGATGGCATCATCAGAGACAGGATACTTGAGCCTGGAGATATGGCCTTTCCACAAAAGCCTGTGTATACCCTCGCTCTTACTGATCCCTTGTGGATACGGGCCTTTGTGCCAGAAACAGACCTTGGAAGGCTTCAGCTTGGTATGAAGGCCGAAATTAAAACAGACAGCTTTCCAAATACTGTATTCAAGGGTTGGGTCGGTTACATCAGTCCTACAGCAGAATTTACCCCTAGAAACGTCGAGACCCCTGACCTCAGAACGAGACTGGTGTATCAAGTAAGAATCTACGTATGCAACCACGAAAACAAAATGCGCCTTGGTATGCCAGCAACAGTAACCATACTTTTAAACGAGAAAGAAAATACAGGGGATCTCTCACCGTCAAGCATCTGCCAGGGAAAATAATATGCCCTTAGGGACAGAAGCTATCAACGTCCCAGATATGGATAGATATGTCCTGACTGCAGAACAGGTCACAAAGACCTTCCTTTCTGGCAAGAACAGGATTGTCGCCCTCGACAGCTGCACATTCAAGATCAGCCGAGGAATAGTGACTGGCCTCATAGGGCCTGATGGATCGGGAAAGACCACAATAATGCGCCTTGCCTCAGGGCTCCTTGTACCTGACTCGGGAACCATTACGGTATTGGGTTTGAACGCCACTACGGATTATCTCAAGGTTCAAACTGCCATCCGTTACATGCCTCAGCGGTTTGGCCTATACGAGGATCTGACAGTGCTGGAAAACCTGGACCTCTATTCGGACCTTCTCGGAGTTGATCCTGCTGAAAGGCCTCCAAGATACAAAAGGCTCATGAAAATGACTGGCCTCGAACCATTTACCAGCCGTCTGGCAGGCAGGCTTTCAGGTGGAATGAAACAGAAACTGGGCCTTGCATGCACCCTCATCAAGCCCCCAAGGCTTCTCATACTTGACGAACCCACAGTGGGTGTGGATCCAGTATCCAGACGAGAACTGTGGGATATCGTCTATACCCAGGTACAGGAGAGGAAAATGAGTGTGCTTTTAAGTACCTCTTATCTCGATGAAGCCGAAAGGTGCCAAGAGGTGGTGCTGATGCATGAAGGCCATATACTTGGCCATGGAAGGCCGGAAGAATTCAGCAAGCCTCTTGCCGGCCATTGCTTCTTGTTGTCTGTGCCCAAAAAAGACAAACGACAGCTCCAGGCAAGGCTAGCAAACCACAAGGCGGTAGTGGATTGCATAATTTTGGGAGAAAAGATACGCCTTGTAACCGATGATACCATGGAACCAGCCCAGGTGGCCTCGGTCTTCGAACTTGAGCCTTCAATCGGGATAACACAAGTACCGCCTCGATTTGAAGACGCCTTTATCTGGAAACTCAAAAACAGGATGGAGGAACAGGGAGACAAGATCCATTTCAAAAGGATAGAACATCAGGAGGTTTCAGGCGCACAAGGTGAAGATGTTATCGTGGTAAAGGATTTAGTACGCAAGTTTGGCAACTTCTATGCAGTAAAGGGCATAAGCTTTTCGGTGAAAAGGGGTGAGATATTTGGATTGTTAGGTGCCAATGGGGCAGGCAAGACCACGACGTTTAGGATGCTTTGCGGACTTCTGCCTGCATCAGGGGGCCAGCTCATGGTTGCAGGAAGGGACCTCAGAAAAGCCAGGGCGCAAGCCAGGGCAAAGATAGGCTACATGGCCCAGAGATTCTCCCTATATGTGGACCTTACCGTCAGGCAAAACCTGCGCTTCTTCTCAAGCGCATATGGACTAACGGGCCAAAGACAAAGGGAGCGGATAGAGTGGGCCCTCAAGACCTTTGAACTCAAAAATATGGAAAATGCCATAAGCGGCACCCTTCCCTTGGGATATAAACAGAGGCTGGCACTTGCAGCTGCCTTGATGCACGAGCCAGACATACTGTTTCTGGATGAGCCCACGTCAGGGGTGGACCCCTTGGCTAGAAGGCAGTTTTGGACACACATAAACGCCCTTGCTGAAGCAAAGGTGACCATCATGGTAACCACCCATTTCATGGAAGAGGCCGAATATTGTGATAGGGTCGTGGTGATGAGGCGGGGCAGTATACTTGCTTCAGGCACACCTGAAGAATTAAAGGCAAAATACCATCCTCCAGGCGAGGAAAATCCAACCATGGAAGACGCCTTTATAACATTAGTGGAAATGCAAGAGAATGCATGAGTAAATGGCCAGGAAAATATCGACTTCAAATCGCATGAGGCTTAGAGGCCTCATAAGGAAAGAGGCGTTTCAGATAGTAAGGGACCCATCGGCGATAGGAATAGCCTTTCTGCTTCCTGTAATACTCCTGCTCATCTTTGGTTATGGTGTTTCACTTGATGCAGAGCACGTGCCCGTAGGCCTTGTCATAGAAAAACAGGGGCCAGCAATATCCCAGTTTGTCAGTGGTTTTTACCACTCAGAATATTTTGAGCCAATAATTTATCCATCCATCCAGAAAGCTGAAAGGGCACTTATGGACCGAGAGGTCGTTGGCATCGTGTGGACAAGAAGCAATTTCGAGCGCACCGTGTTGAGCACCTCCGATGCCCCCATAGGGGTGATTGTGAACGGAGTTGATGCCAATCAGGCCAGAATCATAGAAGGTTATATCATGGGGGTGTGGATGAACTGGCTTGGCCAATATGCCCGCAGTAAAGGCATGGAACTCAATATTCCTGTTGTCATAAAACACAGGATCTGGTTCAACTCTGCTGTGAGGAGTAGAAATTTTCTTGTTCCAGGCCTCATTGCAGTAATCATGACCCTCATTGGGGGCATGCTTACCTCTATGGTGGTTGCCAGGGAATGGGAAAGGGGGACCATGGAGGCCCTTCTTGTGACACCTGTGAGAAAACGGGAGATCATTCTGGGCAAAACCATTCCCTATTTCCTCCTTGGAATGGGAGGAATGGCCATCTCCGTGGCCATGGCGATATGGATATTTCATGTGCCTTTTCGAGGCTCCTTCTGGGCGCTTTCCCTCTCTTCGGCCCTTTTTATGCTTACTGCCATAGGACTAGGACTCATCATCTCTGTGACCGCAGGCAGCCAGTTTGTGGCAGGCCAAATTGCAATCGTGATTACTTTTCTACCTGCATTTATGCTTTCAGGCTTTGTATTTGACATTGGCTCCATGCCCTTGGCAATCCAGGCCATTACACACATAGTAGCTGCGCGATACTTCGTCAGCATATTACAAACCTTATTTCTTGCTGGGGATGTATGGCCTATCTTCACGGTCAATTGCCTATGGCTTGCAGGCATGGCCTTGTTTTTTTTCATTGTCATCAAAAGAAGATTCCAGAAAAGGCTTCAATAAAGAGTTGATCTAATATGTTCAAAAGAATCCTAGCTCTTACCATCAAAGAATTTATTGCAATACTCAAAAACAGAAAGAGCCGAATGGTACTCATTCTCCCGCCTGTGGCCCAAATCATCGTATTTGGCTATGCTGCCACCTTTGACCTTAATCATGTCGGCCTTGGCATCTACAATGAAGACCCTGGTATTGCCTCTAGGGATATAATAGCAAGATTTGATGGATCCAGAACCTTCCGAATCGTGGAATATATATCAGATGATACCCAGATAGCCCCACTCATAAATCTTCAAAAGGCCATTGCAGTTCTCCATTTTCATCGAAATTTTTCCAAGGATCTCAATAGCGGTAGACCCGCTGACCTTCAGGTTATACTCGATGGCCGAAATTCAAACACGGCACTCATAGCCTTAAACTACATTCAAACCATAGTTTCGGATTTCAACAGAAAATGGGCCTTGGAAAAACAGGGGGTCGCAACACCTGCTAGGCTCAAGGTGCGCTCATGGTTCAATCGTATGCTTGATTCCCACTGGTTCATCATACCAGGCATAGTTGCTCTGCTCACGATTGTTGTGACCCTTGAAGTTACCGCCCTGTCAGTAGCCAAAGAGCGGGAGGCTGGCACATTTGACCAGCTTCTCGTTACTCCGATGACGCCTTTTGAAATACTTGTTGGCAAATCCCTGCCTGGCCTTATCATAGGCACTCTTGAAGGGACATTTATAATACTGGTGACAGTTTTTTGGTTTGACATTCCTCTTCGGGGTAACCTCTTAGCCCTGTATATTGGTCTTTTCACCTTTTTGCTTTCTGCAATAGGCATAGGGCTCATGATATCGTCTATCTCTGTGACCCAACAGCAAGGCCTCATGGGTGCATTCATGTTTCTCGTGCCTGCGGTAGTACTTTCAGGGTTTGCAACCCCCATTGCCAACATGCCCCCTCTTGTACAAAAGCTCACTCTGCTAAATCCTATGCGTTATTTCCTCATAATAGTTAGATCTGTTTTTCTCCAAGGGGCCTCATTTGGGCTTCTATGGACCCAATACGTACCAATGACCCTTATAGGCGTAATATCCCTGGCTATTGCAGGAAGCCTCTTCAGGAAAAGGCTATATTGAACCACCTTCAAACCAGTTGTTTTTTATAGCCATTTCGCCCCAAAAAGCCATTTTTGTATTTTTCAGGCTGTTCAGGCCCTGAAACCTTTTTGGTTCCTGAAAATCCATCAATATTTCCCGCTAATATCACAAAACGGCTAAATATTATTTTCACTTGAAGTGTAAGACTTTTTGACCAACCCAAAAACCGCCGCCAATAACTTCTCGCGAAAGATATACGATTGTGCCTGAGTTCATGCTCAAGCCTCATTCACTAAAATTCACCCGGTGAATGAGGCAATATAGGGTTGGAACGAGCAACAGATTTGCAAATGTGGCGGCCAATAACCCGTAACCAAAGGATATGGCCATGGGGCTCAAGATCAGGGCCTGGCCTGTGGCAAAAAATATGAGTGGCACGAGACTCAAAATAGTGGTCACAGAGGTAAGTATGATGGGCCTGAGCCTCATAGCAGCTGCCTTTAGAAAATAGGCCTTTCCAGTATCTTTTTTCATATGCCTTTTCAAAAAATCCACCATTATGATCGCATCATTTACAGCAACTCCAGAAAGGCCTACAAAGCCAAGAAGAGACGGTATGGCAAGATGTTTACCCATTATGATATGGCCTGCAATCACGCCTGTGAATGCAAATGGGACAGATGAAAGCACAATAAAGGCATCCCCCAGGGTATTGAACTGGAGTAGCAAGACGATAAAGATCCCCAATATGGCCACAATCCCAGCGAGCATAAGCTCTCGAAGGGTCTTGTCAGCCACCTTCTCCTCCCCTTTTATGTCTATCCTCACTCCGTCATGACGCACCCTTTTAAAAAGGCCTGAAAGACGCTCCATAACCTGCCTGCTTGTGGTGATGGATTTGTCTATGGATGCCGTGACAGTGACCTGCCGTATCCCGTTTTCCTTCCAGATCCTTGAAAGTCCCTGTCTCTGCCTTATGGTGCAGATGTCTGTGAGATAGACATATCTGTCTGTGGAAGGCACAAGAAGCTTTAAGCTCAGAAATTTGGAAAGATCCTTTCTGTTCTGGATGTAGGTCCTGACTACAACGTCCTTATTGACATCCTTCATTATCCTGGCCGTCTTGATATTTAAATAGTAAGGAATGATGTGGGATGCCAATGCCGCCTCGGAGAAACCCAGTTCCCTGCCTCTTTTGTTAACATGTAGTTCCAACTCTACTCTGCCAGGATCGAAGTTGTCGGCGATATTCTCTACGCCAGTAATCGTGGAAAGTCTGTCTTCCAGAAGTAACGCTGCCTTTTTCATGCGTTCAAGTGCCAATGTCTTCGAAAGATCTGGGGCAGAAAAAGACACCTCTATATCTGCCCTCACAATACCAGCCTTGGGTTTGGTGACAGTAAGGCGTTGAATCTTTATGTCCTTCAGGTGGTTTTCTATCACCTTGGCAAGCTCCAAGGCCGTATGGGTTCTTGTTCCAAATTCATAGGTACCAAACATGACTACAGGATAGACAAAATGTTCAAGCCAGTTCTGGGGTGTTGGCTTTTTCAGATTGACGAAAACCTGAAAGAGGTCATCCCCTATATCAAATTCCATCTTATCGTTGAAGGAGGTCCCTATGTGGGTTGCGATGGAATCGAGATCCTCAGGAGGCAGACACTTGCGCACCCTCTCTTCTATCAGGGAAACCACCTTTTCCGTCTCCTCTATGCCGTGTTTGGAGCTCAGCTTGCCTCTTATGTATATTTGGTCCGTATCGAACTGGGGCAAGAGGGTAAATGTGAGAAAGAGCCTCATTGCCAAAAATGAAAGGACAAGTATGGCAGTGGCACCGAGTATGGTCAATTTCTTATGGAACAATAGCTTGCCAAGTATCCTAGCATAAAACCTCCTGACTGGCTCCCAATTGGAAAACGGGCTCCTACCTATCCCAGTACGATACAGTTCCACAGCATGCACAGGAAGAATGAACAAGGCCTCAACAAGTGAAGCGAGAAGCACTGTGCTTACAAATACAGGGATTATCCGCAAAAACTTGCCTATATCACCAGTGAGCATCAAAAGGGGTAAAAAGGCAGCCACAGTGGTAAATGTAGCAGCACATACAGGCCAGAATACCTCTTGGGTTCCAGCCACAGCGGCAGCAACTGGCGCCAACCCCTTTTCCATCTGCCTATAGATATTTTCTCCTATCACAATTGCATCGTCCACCACCATGCCAAGGGCCATAAGAAAAGAGAAAAGAGACAGCATGTTTATGCTTTCGCCTCGGTAGGCTAGATAAACGAACGAAATAAGAAAGGCTGTGGGGATACCGAGAAGTACTGTCAAGGACACCCTGAGATTCAAAAAAAGATACAGGGATATGGTAACGAGTATGAGCCCTACTACCGCAGAAGACTTGACCGTATTGAGCCTGTTTTTGATATAGACAGATAGATCACTGTAAACAGCAAATTTGAGTCCCTTGTACCTGTTCTCCCAGGAAGGGAGCAAGGACCTTATCTTTCTGGATAGATCAATGGACGAGCCATCAGCTGTCTTAAAAACCGTCAGGGAGATGTTCCTCTTTCCATTGAAGTGGGACAGGCTCTTTACCTCCGACATTTCAAGCCTTATGTCGGCCACCCGCGAAAGATACAGCTTCCGGCCACCAAGATGCAGTATTAGATCCTTCCAAAAATCAGGCTTGGCAGAACCGCCAGGGGTGGTTACGAAGAGGTGATTGCCCGTCTCCTTGATTTCTCCCAGTGGGCTGTTGTTAACCCAGCTCCGTATGAGATCTTTGACCCGCTGTGGTTCCACTCCAAGGGCCTCCAACACATCGTCCTTGAGATATATATGAACCTCGCGTTTGGCCTTACCATTGATGGTTGCCTTGGAGATGTCAGGTATCCTCTCTATCTCTTTTCTCACGTCATCTGCCACATCCTGAAGTATTTCTTCGCTGGCCCCACTGATTGACAGGGTCAAAAGGGGATACTTTTCAATCTTCCTCACCACCGTAGGGTCATCCATATCTTCGGGAAAGTCTGGTTTGACCCTGTCGACCGCATCCCTCACCTTGAACAGGGTATCTTCTACAGAGGTACCTTCATCAAGGGTGAGAGTAATCAGACATGAGCCATCCCTGGTGACAGATTCGATCAGCTTAACGCCTTCGATATTCTGGACCTCGTCTTCGATGCGATTGGTGATGATATCGTCAAAGGTGTCGGCGGAGGTGCCTGGATATTCGGCCCTGATCTCTATCTTGTTAGTGGGAATTGGCGGGAAGATCTCCTGGGGAAGCTGAAGGTACGATAGTATGCCTGTGAGTATGAAAAGTATCGTGAGGGTATGGGATAGGGGCCTCTTTCTTACGAAAAATGCAATGAGCTTCCTTGAAAAAGAATCTTCTCTTATGCCAGGCTCAGACATGGATGTTAACGGTTTATTTCCTTGGAAACACTGTCACTTGTACCTTGCGAGAATATCTGAGCTTTCTTTTCAGCCCCAAGGTGCACCTTCACCACCTGGCCCCACAACAGGCCCTTGATAGGCTTAAAAACCAGATCGAAACCATAGCTGTAAAGGTAATCATTGTCTGGATCCACCTTCAGCTTTTCCACACGTCCCAAGGAAGAATAGACCTTGCCGTCTTCAGTAACGATCTCGAAGGAAAGGGTCGCACCCTTTAGGGCCTCCTCCATTAGAGAAAAACAAGCAGGCGGAAGAACAAGATGTAATTTGGCTCTAGAGATATCCAACAACCTGCTGATCTTCTCACCTGGAACCACTGTTTCAAAAAGTTCTTTGAAGTTCTCCGCCACATAAAGGTCCTTTGAAAAGGAGGGAGCGCATTTTTTTATCTTGTCCTCGAGTTCTATCATGTTTCTGCGGGTTTCTGCCTGCTGCCTCTTGTTCCCAATAAGGGCCAATTCTGAAGAATGAAATTCCCTTTCTATATTTTCAACAGCCTGTTCTTCCACATGACCCGTTTTTTTCAATGCCAGATAGCGCCGATACTTTTTCCTTGAAAGCTCAAGATCAGAAGACAGCACCCTTTCCATCTTTTGCAGATTTGCCAGGACCTGTTGAAGCTGAACGAGTTGCTCCCTCAAGGCCTGGCTGTCTATCTCTATCAGCGGGATGCCTGCCTTGAGGATCTGACCTTCGGTCCCATTTATCCGAATGATTCTTCCATTGACCTCAGATCTTATGACGTGCACGGAATATGGAGAATAGGCCGCAGACATGACAAGGCGGCCTTGCCCCTCAATGCATGAATTGGTTTTGGATAGAGGCTTAAGACTTTCAGAGGCATGGACAAATACTGGTCCCATTGTCAAAAGGCAGACAGTTATCTGGCACAGCGACAGGATATGAATGAAGGGATGCGTTTTGAGGTTCAAGGTAAGGCCCTTTACACCTTGAAAAGACATCATTTGACCATCTCCTTAATCCTTTGGGCCAGAGGAACAAGTTGATCCATCGGTTTCCTTTCAAAAAGATCCTGGCAAAATGGCAAAGGGCCTATCACTTCAATCCCACCTATCTCACCGATTATTCTCTTGTTGTCTCTGACAATCACACTATTGGAGTCATCTTTGTCTCCCAAAGCGTTCACAGGGTTCATGACGACACATAAGACCTCAAGACCCCTTGTTCTCAAGGCTTCCAAGGTGAGAAGGGTATGATTAATTGTGCCAAGCCCGCTTCTGGCCACGAGTATGACCTTTGGCCTTAGCTGTTCCAAGAGGTCGGTATAGAGAAATTTTCTGGTGATAGGCACCATGATGCCACCAGTGCCCTCTATGAGAAGAACGTCTGTCAACGCCTTCATCTTTTCAAACTGGTCAAGGATCTTTTCAGGGTCAATGTGTATTCCATCGATCTCAGCGGCAAGATGAGGAGAGGCAGGAAAGGAGAGACAATATGGATATGAAAATAACGCCTTTTCAAGGGCCCTTGCGCCTAGGAGACCTGAAAGAGCTGATCTAACAAATTCTACATCGCCACTTTGATCCACGCCTCCTGTGGTGATCCATTTTTGGACACCAGTATGAAGGCCCTCTTTGATGAGTGCAGCGGCAAGTATGGCAGTCACAAAGGTCTTGCCTGCACCAGTATCTGTACCTGCTATAAAGAACTCCACAGCCCTCAGACGACCTGAAACCCTTCTTCCCTCAAGGCCTTCTTTATAGCCGCAAGCTGCATGGTTTGTACTCGTATATGAACAGCAGATCCCTCCCTGGAGCTGCTTGAAAGATCCCTTGACCTTATGACCCTTGTAAAGGGAATATCCTTTTGCTCGAGTACCCTAACTAGTTGCGATATATCTGTCCCACCGGAATCTTTGATGGAAACCAAGGCGCTTCCCTTTTCATATAGGCCGAAAAGCTCTCCATATGCCCTCATAAGATCGCGTATGGAAAAGATCCCTACCACCTTACCGTCGTCGTCAAGCACAGGAAGCGCTCCCACGTTCTGTCTTTCAAGCAGGATCAAGGCATCGTCAATGGTGGAATTGAGGTTGAGGGACGAAAGTCTCGTACTCATTATTGTATCTACACGAGATCCTTCAACCTTTTCGAGAATCCTCTTTCTCTCATCACCCCGAAGTATGGAGGAGGGATAAACCGAGCGAATATCCCTGTCGGTAACCATGCCCAAAAGGCAGCCATCAGAATCAGTCACTGGCAAGTGCCTGAAATGCTTTTCCTTGAGGATCTTTCTGGCCTCGGGCACCAAGGTCTCAGGACTAATGGTAAGCGGATTTGGTGTCATGTATCCAGTAACAAACATGCTCTATACCTCATAAAGATTTTATAGGCCTGCCTCATGCCCAACGGGCGACCTGAAAATGGGGAACGGGCCTGAAATGAACCTTTTTAAACCTGCAGACATAGGCCACCAAGATAAATCTCCACTGAAGGACCAAGCACCTCCAAGTTGTAGCCTCCCTCAAGTACGCTCAGAAGTCTGCCCTCACAATAGGCATCAGCCCATGCCCCCAGATGGGTACCAAGATGGCCATAGACCTTGGTGGAATAGGCAAGTCCAGACATGTCGTCGTATTCATGGGCATCAAAACCTGCAGCCGCTATTAAACACTCAGGCTGAAAATCTTCAATGGCCCTTGAGATCTTCCCTTCCATAGCCTTCAAGACTGCTGTGTCTGTGGCGCCAGGTGGAAGGGCAATATTCAAGGTGGTACCCTCACCAGGGCCCGTACCAGTGTCTTCTTCATAGCCAGTACCAGGAAAACTAAAAGTGGGATGCTCATGTATGCTTGCATAAAAGACATCAGGGTCTTCATCGAAGATCTCCTGAATGCCATTTCCGTGATGGGCATCAAAATCCAGTATGAATATCCTCTTTCTCCCATATATCTTCTGCCAATACTTGGCTGCAATGGCTACATTATTCAAGAAGCAGAAACCAAGGGCAAGGGATGGCTCTGAATGATGCCCGGGAGGCCGCACGCAGCAAAATACCCTGTGGGCAGATTCCATGTTTTCCAGAAAGTCGATACCCGATTGACAAGCCCCTGCAGACAAAAGCGCCACATCATAGGAATCATAGCAGATGCGGTTATCTGGATGCCCTAGCATCTCCATTCCAGAAAGACAGGCCTCTTCAAACCTGAATATGTATGCCTCACTGTGCACAGACAGCAACAGGTCCCTGTCGATTCTACGGGGGCTCAACACCTCGATACCAGCAGCAAGGGGGCCGTTCCTGAGACTGTCCCATATCGCCTCAAGCCTTGCGGGGCTCTCCGGGTGATCCCCTCCGCCAGTATCGTGGAGCAGGAACTTGTCGCTGTAAATTACCTTTAGAGGACCAAACTTTGCCATAGTATCATTTTATCTTCAGCGCATAGCGCACTATGTCTGGATCTTCGGACTTTTGTTCCTTAAAGCCCATGCCCTTTGACAAGCCTTTCATGGCCTTGTTATCCGCCAGCACATCCATCCAAATCTCCTTTATGCCCCGCTCCCTGGCTATCTTTATGGCATTTGCCATTAACCTTTTTCCAACCCCCTGCCCCTGCCAAGGATCAGCAACCACAACGGCAAGTTCGGCGCTCTTGCCACTTGGCATGATAGTAAGCCTGCTGACACCGATAAACCTCTCCCTGCCATTCTCTTCTATCAAGGCGACTAGGGCGATCTCCCTATCATAATCCACCTGGCAGTATCTAGCCAATTCTTCATGGCTGATCTCCTTTTTATATTGAAAGAAACGATTTCTCACCGTCTCGGGAGAAAATGAGTAGAAGAGTTCCTCCATCAAGGGTTCGTCCTCTGGTTTTATAGGCCGGATGAGATATGGAGTGCCATTTTTCATCTTGGTGGAATCAATATAGTGGCACGGATAAGGGCATATCACCATGTGTTCCGGACAGCTTGCACCTTGATGGCTTCGGAAGCCTTGGAGGGCCTCTTCCTCAAGGACGATCCTGCCATCGAGGCATGTTCCTTCTTCTCTTCCTAAATAGAAAGGATTTATATCTATCTCCTTTATCTGCGGAAAATCAGCCACAAGTATTGAAAATCTTACCAATACCTCCTCTAGCTGCTCTATCCTGGGTTTTCTTATGTCTTCTGTAAGCAAATGCCTGCAGATCCTTGTCTCCTCTATGAGCCTTCTGGCCAAGGTTTGATTGAGAGGCGGGATACCTACGGCATAGTCCTTTTCAGCCTCAAGTAGCTGACCGCCAAGACCAAACACTATCACGGCACCAAAGGTTGGATCCTTCTTTGCGGCTATTGCGAATTCGTACCCTGGCCAATAAATCATTGGCTGGACAGTGACTCCATTGAAGCGCGCATCTGGTTTCATCTTCTTGAGATTTTCTTTTATCTGGAGAAAGACGTCCTGAACCTCGTTTTCGAGTACGTGGAGAAACACGCCTCCCACTTCGTTCTTGTGAGGCACATCAGGTGACTCCACCTTCAAGGCAACAGGAAAACCAAAATCGTGTCCTATGTCCAGAGCCTCTTGAGCAGTACGCGCAAGACGTAATGGCGGTGATTTTATACCGTAGGCAGCAAAGACCTCCTTTGCTTCCCGTTCCAGGAGAAAGAGCCTTCCTTCTGCCACCACGGATTCCAATATTGCGATGGCATGTTCCTTTTTGGGATGAAAATCCACGAGGATATTGGAAGGAGTCTCAGACAAGAGCCTGATATTTTCTTCATAGTTATACATGTACATGAAACTTTTTATGGCCTGCTCAGGTGTCACGAATGTGGGAATGGCATTTTTGTTAAGTAGCTTCCGCCCTTCTTTCATTTCACCACTTCCCATCCAGCATGCCAAAATGGTCCTGTAGGGATACAATTCTGAGAGCTGAACCACCATCCTGGCAGTTTCCAGTGGCTGGCAAAGCACCTGTGGGCTCAATATTGCTAGCACTGCATTGGCATCTTCGTCACCGAGGCAGATCTCCAGGGCCTTTGCAAACCTCTCTGCCGAGGCGTCAGACAACACATCCAACGGATTGGTGATCACGCTATAGGGTGGAAGTATCTGTTTTAGTGCAGCCTTGGTATTAGAAGAAAGCTCTGATAGCTCCCCTCCCCTCTTAAATAGGGTATCCAGGGCGAGTACGGCAGGCCCGCCTGCATTGGTTACAATAATTATCTTATTGCCCTTGGGAGTGGACTGTTTCGATAGGGCCTCGGAGGTGTTAAAAAGCTCCAGGACATCATCGACCCTCACCACGCCCGCCCGTTTGAATACTGCCTCGTAGACTGTATCTTCACCTGCCAGTGAGCCTATGCGGCTCATGGAAAGCCTGGCGGACTGTTCAAATTTGCCGCCCTTTATGACCACTATTGGTTTACTTCTGGCAAAAGATCTTGCCGCACTAAGAAAATGGCGGCCATTCCTGATGGATTCAACATAGATGATAATGCCTCTTGTCTCAGGATCTACGCCCAGGAAATCGATAAGTTCTGCCACATCCACATCCATCTGGCTACCCAGTGACACGAAGGTACTGAATCCTACGTTTTTACTTTCTGCAAAATCCAAAATGGCGGCAGACAAGGTTGCGCTCTGGGAAAGAAATGCAATCTTGCCCTTTGGGGGCCTTGCCAGAGCCAGGCTGATGTTTATGTGCTGCCCCGGCCTGATAATTCCCAATGAATTTGGACCGATACAGCGAATGGCATAGCGGCTACAGATTTGCCTCATTTCCTCGATGAGGCGGTCGGGGTCCTTTGTCCTATGGCGAAAATCAGAAGAAAATAATATTGCTGATGGGATCTTGGCCTTGGCGCATTGTCTCAGCACTTTTGGAAGGGCCTCTGGCGGGCCAGTAAGAACAGCCAAATCCGCCTTCCTGGGCAATTCCTTGACAGTTGGGCACGAGGGGATTCCACAAATGGCCTCCCTGTCTGGATCAACCGGATATATAGAGCCCTGAAATCCTGAACCAATTACATTATAAAAAAATTTCTTTTCGAGTTCGGAAGATGTATCTCTGTGGAAACAAACGGCAATACGCCTTGGAAACAAGAGACTGTTAAGAGAGTTGATACCCATAGGTTTCCTTAAAAATGAAAAACTGGAGAAAATAATCGCCGTGCAACCCGAAGCTTTGCTTGAACAGATAAATTGTGTTAATTTATCTGTCTACAAGAAATATTCTGATCCAAAATATTCTGTCTTGTAGGGATGCCGATCCTTAAAGGAGACAACCACATCCTTTCAAAATTGATTCCGCTTTCCGATTCTGGCCATCAAACTTTATGAACGAAATCCATTAATACAGCACATTCTTCTGACACATTATCATGGGAAAACTCTTTATAAAAGGAGCAAGACAGAACAACCTGAAAGATATCTCGATCTCCATAGATCATGGCTCAATAACCTGTATATCAGGGCCATCAGGGGCGGGAAAATCTTCCCTCGTTTTCGACATCCTCTATTCTGAAGCACAACGCAGATACATAGAGACATTCTCACCGTATGCAAGACAGTTCCTGGAACGTTTGCCAGAGCCCAAATGCGACCAGATCCTCAATCTGCCAGCTGCCATCGCAGTAAAGCAGGCAAATCCTGTGAGAAATTCACGCTCTACTGTCGGCACCCTTTCTGAGATAACGTATTTTACAAGAATGCTCTTTTTCAGGAATGCCGTGCCATTTTGTGAAGAGTGCCACCTGCCTGCCCAAAAGGCCACATGGCAGGAGCTGTGGAATGAGATTCAAGTGGCCAGAAAACGAGGTGTAAGAAAGGCCTGGTTGACAATCCGTGTCGAACCGAGCCATACGGAAAGACTGCTGCAGCAAGGTTACCGCAGGGCAATCCTTCAGGGCAGTGAAATAGAACTTACAGAAGAACCCGGGTTGATCCACTGGATAGAAAAAAGAGGGGAAAAGATCGATCTCGTAATCGACCGATTTCTTCTTGCTTCACTGCGCCAAGACAGACTTGGGGAATCCGCACAGCTTGCCTTTTCTATGGGAGATGGAAAGGTTTCCATCATCTTTGACAATGGAAAAACAGAAAGGTTTTCCACACGGCATGCTTGCAGAAAATGCGGAAAAACGTTTCAGGAGCCTGAGCCCTTTCTCTTCTCCTTCAATTCTCCCCATGGAGCGTGTACCGAGTGCAAGGGTTTTGGCCGGACAACAGCCATCGACTGGGGCCTCGTAGTGCCAGATGAATCGCTTTCCATAGCAGAGGGAGCCATCAAACCCCTTGAAAATTGGCAAGATGAAAAAAAAGAACTCATATCCTGGTGCCTCTCGGAGGGGATAGATATAACAACACCATGGAACAGGCTAACACCGTGGGAAAGGGATGCTGTTCTAAATGGAAGCGAGGAATGGTACGGCATAAAGGCCATCTTCGACTGGCTCGAGACAAAACGCTACAAGGCCCACGTCCGGATACTTCTTGCACGTTACAGGGCTTATCTCAGATGTCCCAAATGTCATGGGACAAGGTTCAAACCCCTAACGCTATGTTACAGGCTTGCAGACAAAAACATTGCACAATTTTATAGTTTAACGGTGGAGGCAGCCCTTGATTGGTGCAGGGATCTCAGGGGAACCAAGAACCTGGATGAAGCCTCTGAAACCCTATTGGACGAACTTGAAAGGCGCCTCAGTTTGATGGCCAATGCAGGATTGGGCTACCTGACCTTGGACCGTCAGTCCCGTACCCTTTCAGGTGGAGAGCTTTCCAGGCTTTGCATATCAAAGGCCATCTCAACTCGCCTTTCTGATGTCCTTTATTGCCTCGAGGAGCCTTCTTCTGGACTACATCCAAGGGATGTAAAGGCCCTTGGCAAGATACTTAAGAGGCTGAAAGACAGCGGCAATACCTTGCTCTTGGTTGAAAATGACAAACAGCTTCAAAACAGTGCGAACAAAATCATAGAGCTAGGACCTGGATCAGGCTCTAATGGAGGCAACATAGTAAAAGGCCGCGGCTGGTTTCAGAAGATGGACTCAGATTCTTCTGTCAAAAGACGCCCTTTGACAGCTTCTTCCTGTTGGGTAAACCTGGAGCAAGATGGCCATCCGTTTCTCGAGATACAAGGAGCTGCTGCAAACAACCTCAAACATATTTCGTGCCGAATACCCCTTGGGGCCATAACCTGCATCTGCGGCGTATCTGGGTCTGGCAAATCCACCCTCATTGAAGAATGTCTTTACCGCGGGCTCCTGAGACTCCAAGGTAAGGCCACCACCCCACCAGGCAAGTTTGACAGAATCACCGGCTGGGAATGGATATCAGAATTCAGGCTTGTGGACCAGGAACCTGTAAGCAAAAACCCTAGGGCGTGTCCAGGCACTTATCTCAAGCTCCTGGATCCCATAAGGAAACTCCTTGCATCAACAAGGCACGCCAAGGCAGCTGGCCTGAAGCCCGGCTATTTTTCCATGAATGTAGCTGGAGGCAGATGCGAACACTGTAAGGGACAGGGTGTTGAGATAATAGAAATGCAATTCTTGCCCGATGTGACGTTGCCGTGCCCTGAGTGTAAGGGCAAAAGGTTCAGCCAAGAAGCACTGGAGTATGAATTCAGAGGCAGAAACATCGTGGAGATCCTTTCCCTGACCATAGATGAGGCATCGAGGCTCTTTGAAGATTCCCGGCAATTTAAACAGGCTGTCGAGCCTGCCAGAAAACTCGGACTCGGTTATCTCATTCTCGGCCAGCCTCTTAACACGCTTTCAGCAGGTGAGGCGCAAAGGCTCAAGATCGCAAAAAGTTTGAGGGCAAAAGGGCTACGAAATCGCCTTATCATCCTGGATGAACCCACGAGAGGCCTACATCCGAATGAAATCCACCAACTCATTGATCAGCTAAGATCCTTGGCCAGTGAAGGAAATAGCGTAATTGTCGTTGAACACGACTTGGAAGTACTCAAAGCCAGCGATTGGATCATAGAACTTGGGCCAGAAGGAGGCGAAGCAGGTGGCAGAAAGATCTTCGAAGGCCCTCCAACCAGGCTCTTTCAGGAGGCATCTACACCCACTGCCTTGAGCCTGAAAGACCTCAATGCCCCAAAGACTGCTCCCAAAAAAATCAAGACGGGCAATACTGGCCACAAACCTAAAAGAAGACCCTCCATCGAGATCAAAGGGGCCAGACACCACAATCTGAAAAATATCCATATCTCCATCCCGAAAAACAAGCTGGTGGTGATTACAGGTGTCTCTGGATCGGGAAAATCTTCTATTGCCTTTGATCTCATCCATAGAGAAGCCCAAAGGAGATACCTCGAAAGTCTTCCTTCCTACATGAAACAGTTTGTTCGGCTCCATGAACATTTTGACGTGGACCAGATAAAGGGCCTATCCCCTTCCGTTTCGATAGAACAGAAAGTCAGCCGCGCCGGGACCATGTCTACTGTTGCCACTCTAACGGAAACCGCCCATTATCTGAGGCTTCTCTATGCAAATCTTGCACATCCTCACTGCCCTAAATGCGCTGAAAAGATGGGAGCTGGCACATACGATGACATCAGAGGAGTGCTCTTGCACCATCTCTCCAAGGGCCGGATCATGCTCTTATCTCCAAGGATCATATGGAGAAAGGGCTGGCACCGGCCTGAAATCCAAAAGGGTTTCTCTGCTGGCGCATCCATGGTGAGGGTGGATGGCCGGTTTTACTCACCTGACGATAAGGTCAGCCTTTCGAGATACAAAGAACACAATATCGACTGGGTTTGGGGGCCGCTAGAAAAGGATTCCGATGTCTCGGAAGATCTCGACCCCATACTCAAAAAGGCGTTGAGCGCCGGTTCCGGCATGATTTCCATCTTGAATGAAAAAGGCACTGAAGTGGTAATGAGCCTTCACTATTTCTGCCCTGTATGCAAAGTCAGCGTACCATCACCTGACCCCTTGCTCTTTTCCTTCCACACTAGTTCAGGAAGATGCCCTGAATGTCGGGGTACCGGTATGTCCACACAAGGCGGAACTTGCTCCAGATGCAGAGGCAGCAGGCTTTCAGAAAGGGCCATGATATGGAAAATAGGAGATATGGCCATTCATGAATTCTTTTCCCTGGAGATTGGAGAAGCTGAGGAATGCCTTGAAAAATGGCTCAAATCAAAAATGTTTCCTCGTGAAAAGCAATCACTTGCCACAGTGCTCCTGAGCCAGGCCATAGACAGGCTCAGGATGCTCATAAACCTTGGGCTTGATTACCTTCCCCTTGACAGAACAGGCAATACACTTTCAGGAGGGGAATCCCAAAGAATACGTCTGGCGGCCCAGGCTGCCTCCAATCTCACTGGCCTTACCATCGTACTGGATGAACCCACCATTGGCCTTCATCCATCCGACAACAGGCTTCTCATCAACACCTTGCTGGAACTGAGGGACAAGGGCAACACAGTGATAGTTGTCGAACATGACGAAGAAACCATAAAGGCTGCCGACTGGATAATCGATATGGGTCCAGGCGGTGGCAGCAGGGGCGGACGGGTGGTGGCACAAGGGCCACTTTCACAGATCGAAAGGTCCGGTAAGTCCGCTACAGCTATGGCCCTTAAGAGAAAAAAATGCCTTGCTCCACCTTCCCTCCGGCTGAGAAGGGCAAAACACTGGCTTAGATTTGAAGGAGCCAGCAAATTCAACCTCAAGGATCTGTCAGTAACGATCCCCTGCGGGGCCATAACGGTAATAACAGGGGTCTCGGGCTCAGGCAAGAGCACCCTTTTGAATCACATTATCCTCGAGGCCATCTTGAACGAGACTGCCATGCCCTGTGCAGTCCACGGAACAGGTTTCATATCCCGTACTGTCAGAATTGACCATTCACCCATTGGAAGGACGCCAAGATCCTGCCCTGCTACCTATACTGGCATATGGAACGATATCCGCTACCTCTTTTCAAGGACCCAGGCTGCACGCATTCAAGGGTTTGGGCCTGGCCATTTTTCCTACAATATCAAGGCGGGCAGATGCGAACATTGCAAGGGCCAAGGAATCACGTGCCAGCATCTTTCATTTCTTCCAGATGTCTATGTTACTTGTGAAAAATGCAGGGGGAAGCGTTTCAAGAGGGAGATTCTGGATATCACGTGGAAGGGCAAGAACATAAGCGACGTGCTTGAGATGTCGATAGATGAGGCAAGTGATTTCTTCAAGGCCATTCCAGGCCTCAGAAAAAGGTTATCATTCATGCAACAGATCGGTCTCGGCTATCTCCGCTTGGGACAGCCCAGTCCAACCCTGTCTGGCGGGGAGGCCCAGAGGCTAAAGCTTGCAAAGGAGCTTTCACAGCAAAGCTGCCGCAACAGTCTCTATCTCTTGGATGAGCCCACTATGGGCCTGCACATGGCAGACGTGGACAGGCTCAACAACTGTCTTGAAAAGCTGGCAGATTCAGGAAGTACCGTGGTGGTGGTTGAGCACAACCTGGATCTCATAACCAGAGCGGATTGGATCATAGACCTTGGACCAGGCAGTGGAAAAAAAGGGGGAACCATTCTTTTTCAAGGACCCCTCAGGGATTTCATCAAGGCACCCGTATCAAGCAAGACGGCTGTTGAATTGCGTAGTTTTATCAGGGCGGATGATCTTCTAGAGGGAGAGGGAGAGAATGGTTGCTGCCATTCAGGAAAGGTCTCTTCTGCATAATCAGTTAAGATATTGTTTGTTTGACTCGGCTTTATATAGTGTTTAGTGTGTTTTATTAAAACAATACCATGAGGAGGAATTTGAGATGGCAGAGAAAAAAATACGCATCCTTAAGCGTGATTGGGCTAATTTCCTCAAAGATTTTAACAGGATGAACCAATTCAGGACAGCTGTGGTTTCCATAGGTGACGACTACATAGTCGGTGCCCCAGGGATGCCCCTTCTCGGCCTTGACTATGATGAAAAGACAAGGAGGGTGGAAATCTTTCTCGGCACACAAGATCCTGATAATCTGACCCATCTCGCCCATGCAGTAGATGTCCCAAGGGCCCTTTATCTCATTAGGGATGACGAGGCACCCAACCCAGTAATCGGCATTCAGATTCAGGGGGCACCAGGCACAAAGATGACAAGGATCTATTTCCTGGAAGACTCTGCTGAAAAGGCCAGACAAGACTGGGTTGCCACCATAGCGCACACCATCTATGAAAGACGCGGCATGGAGCCTGGATCTGACCAGGCCGACTGGTTCCTTGCGGAAGAAATTATAGAGAGCACCTGTTCACAGTACAAATAATAGAGGATTTGATTCGGAAATACTTATGAAGTTAGAGGACTGTTTCAAGGCAGGAGACCAAAGTTTTGACAAGGCTAGGACACCTTCAAAGACCCTTGAATGGGCCTTTGAACGTTTTCAGGAATTTGGCCAGCCTCTACTCAAGAGCGTTGAAAGGGTAGACAAAGACAGGCTTGGCATACCAGTTTATGTTAGTCTCTATGAACCCCAGGCGGGCCTGATCACTGGTACTCCAAAACAGATGGGAAAGGGAATAACCGAGGCGCAGGCAAAGGCTAGTGCCGTTATGGAGATCGTTGAGCGCTTTAGTTTGTTCGAATTTTTGCGCCAGGGGCCCTTGAGCATAAACACTGTTTCGAACCTGCAAGAGCCTAAATTTCCTGCAACCTTCCTCCTAAAATCCATTCACTACCAACAGCAGGCCCCTGAGGAATTGGACATAGTGGAGAAATTCCCCATACAGTGGGCACAGGGCTTACATGTGGAGAATGAAACGCCTATCTCAGTCCCCTTCTCTTGGGTATGGCCAATAAATAAGTACAATGGCTCGGCTGCTGGCAATTCCATTGAAGAGGCAGCAGTACAGGCCATATCAGAAGTGGTGGAACGGCACTGCTGTTCCCTTATAAGCTACGACAAGCTCGAAACCCCTACTATCAAACTCGACACCATTACAGACCCTCAGTTGAAGGCCCTGATAGACCGCTTTCTATCCCTAGGAATCAAACTCGTCCTAAAAGATTTCTCCCTGGGCTTAGGCATCCCCACTATAGGCGCTATTGCCTGGGACCCATCCACGTTTCCACAAAGAAGTGAGATTGTATATACGGCAGGCACGTCCACCAGTCCGACACGGGCCGCAGTGCGGGCAATTACTGAAATTGCTCAGTTGGCAGGAGATTTTGACACAGAAGGAAAATATCTGGAAAGTGGGCTACCAAAATTTAAAACCCTGGATGAGGCCTCTTATGTGCTGTCAACACCTGAAAATATCGATATAGATCAGCTTCCCGATTGTTCATCCGACAACTTCAAACAGGAGGTTTTAAACCTTTCCTCTGCACTTTCCAAGGCGGGACTGCCCACATACCTCGTTGACGTAACCCATCCAGGTCTCAAGATACCAGCAGTCTACGCCATAATTCCTGGAAATCACTTCAGAGAACGCACCAGAAACATCAGCTTGCCTTTCCACCTTGCGAGACTTGCGGCCACAGGCGGCTATCTTTCCCCCGAGGATTCTATTGAAACCCTGGTACGAATAGAAAGACAGTTTCCTGGCAGATTTGACACAGCCTTCTACCTCGGCCATGCCTTCGAGGAAATAGGTGAGTTTGATACAGCACTTAAATATTTTGAAAAAGCTCTAAAGCGTCAGCCCCATCAAGATGAAATCGCAAGTATTTACTGCCACATAGGTAACTGCTATATGCAAATTGGCAACATTGACCAGGCCATTTTTGCCTTAGAGAAGGCAAAAGGCCTCAATAGTGAACTAAAAGAGATACACAACCTCTTGGGCTATTGTCATTATAGGCTTGGGCAGTATTTGGATGCCATAGAGTGTTTTGAGAATGCCATTTCAATAGACCCTTCTTCTGCCATCGACTATGCCAACATAGGCAGCAATCTTAGAAAACTCGGGATGATCGAGGCTGCAAAGCAATGGTATCAGATGGCCCTAGAGCTTGATCCCGGAATTGAATGGGCTAAAGAGCACCTCGAGGAAATCCAGTCTTGAGTTAACGGACCTGGAATGAGGTTAGCCCCAATAAAAAGATGAATGGTGATTCAAAAAAACCGTTAGCATTCTAAGCATCACCAATAAACCTACTGATTTTATTAAACTTTACCTCCAAATCAAATCTTGAAAAAAATTTAACGAGCCTTGACAAAATCCTGGGCATATAGTATTTAAGTGAACTCGATATGCCATTAAGGACATAGATAATAATCCAAAAGGAGGGCAATATGGCAACCGTAGAGTACAAAGGTAAAACTTATGAAGTTGATGAAGATGGCTTCCTGACCAAAGGAATGGAAGAGTGGGACGAAGATTGGGTAGAATATGTCATGGAGCTGGAAGGAATTTCAGAGCTGACAGAAGACCATAAAAAGGTTATCAGTGTTCTTCAGGACTACTTCAAGAAGAACGGAATCGCTCCCATGGTTAGGATCCTCTCTAAGACCACCGGATACCCCCTGAAGAAGATCTATGAGCTCTTCCCATCAGGACCTGGTAAGGGAGCCTGTAAGATGGCTGGCCTTCCAAAGCCAACCGGCTGCGTCTAAGGAAAACTTTTATTAAAATCTGTATTTCGCAAATTTGCCCTTGCAGCATGCAAGGGCTTTTTTTTTGCACGACTAAAAAGGGAGGAAATTCAAGATTCCCTTTTGAGTACGAGATGTACAACAAAAATAAGCGCAGATAACTTATTGATATTTCTAGGATTAATTCTTGCACGCAACAACACCATTTAGTAAACAGGAACTTTTCTCAGATGCCTCAGAGAAGAAAGACAGAGAAATGAGGTCTGGTTAGTATCTGTAACCTTTCTTTTTTGCTTTTAATCATGAAGGGTTGTTATTAATTTAAAGGACAAAATTGGATATATGCGACATATCTTTTAGATAAGAAGAGCTGATAAAAAAATAAGAATAAATGTTCATTAGAAATCTCCAGATATTGGCACTGACATTCATTTTGATGGCCACAAGTGGTGCGAAATGTGTTGCCTCGACCTTGGAAGAGAGGCTCCAGCAGGATTTCAGTCCACTTGAGGCCACAGTTACAGCGGTTTCTGGAAACCAAGTCATCCTTGATGCAGGAAGCTCCACCCATGTCTCTATTGGAGACCTATTTTCCATCTTTCAAAAAGGCAGGCCTTTTTATCTGCCAGAAACACACAAGATTATAGGTTACGAGAGAAAAAAAAGCGCCGTATGCAAAATTTCCTCAGTCAGTGACGACACGTCCACTTGCACCATCATTTATCAGGCCTCACCACCATCCAAGGGAAATCTCGCTATCCGCTATGGAGAACTCAAGGCAGCCTTTTTCATAGAGGGGAAACCAGTCGCACCTGAACTTCCAGAAGGCTCCTTGAAAGACATGTTGCCTTGGTTCAAATGGCTGGAACCTGCATCAGGGCCTTCTCCAGTACCCAATGCGCAGTCCATGAGGGCGCTTGGCATAGACATCCTCTTTCAGGTCAGTGGAGACGACCTTCGCGTCTTTGGACCAGGCATGGAAAAGCTGAGGTCCTATAAACTTCCGCCTTCCTTTATTACCCTGAACAATCAAAATGTAGTGCAAGGCACCAGAAGTGAAAAAAACCTTGAGCACGGTATCCAAGGCATTGAACTTTTCGATTTTCATAGGGCAAAACTTATTGGACGACTTGACAAACCTGCAATGCAGGTAAGCATCTGTGACCTTGACGGAGACGGACAACTTGAAATCATCTATCTTCTTCATGACAGGATATGCATAGCTCCCTACAGACATCAAGGAAATGTCACTTCTCTGAAGTTCAAAAGTTATGAATGTGTTTGTAATTTTTCTCTATTGGAAAGGAGCGGCTGGATCTGCATCAATGCTGCCATAGATCAAGCTGGGCTGAACTCGAAACTTCTCAAATACGAAAAAGGAAACTTAAAGCTCGTCCAGGATCATATAAACCTTTGGCTTTCTTTTCTCGATACTGATTGTAACGGGCAAAAGGATACCTTGTTAGGGCAAAGTTATGAAAGGGCCAGGTTCAGAGGCAAAAAAATCTTCAGGTTGATGGCACATGACTCTGGCATAGAATATCTGGAACAAGCTGATTATCCAGGAGATTTCAATATAAACAGCGCAATTTGGGCTGACCTTGACCATCAGGGCTGTTCCCTGTTTTATGTGAGCTTTGACGGCTTCTTCAAGGCATTCAATCAGGGACACCATATCTGGTCATCCTTAAAACCAGTGGTCAGGGAAGAAAAATGCTGCGGCCCGGCAACAGCGCAACTCGTGGATCTGACCCAGACAAATTTTGGCGAATCTGGTATCATATTTAATGGTACCATTTCCCTTCCAAGAGATAGGCTGATGGATAGCCTCATACTCTTTTCCCACAAGGGCCATGCCTTTGCCCTGTATCAGGCAGAGGTGAATCTTGAGGGGAAGATTTGCGGTATTTCTATCGTTGGAACAGACGTGATCATGGCAACACTTATAGAAATACCCAAGGAACAAAAGCTGGAAACCGCCCTTTATGAATTCAAGGCGAGATGAGTTTCCAGATCCTTAGAAGGATATCAAGCTATTTCTATAACGAGATTCAACAACACACAGATCCATGAAGAGCTTGGTGACAAAACAAGATATAACAACCAGCATAAAAGGGCTCAAAAGGTGTCATATCATAACCTTTGGGTGCCAGATGAACGAATATGACTCCATTAGGATGGCCCAGATGTTGAGACACGAATACGTCCTTACGCCCTACCCAGAGGATGCCGACTTGATACTCATAAATACATGTTCCATCAGAGAAAAAGCCGAGCATAAACTCTACAGCCTCCTGGGCAGGTTGAGACCCCTCAAAAAAAGAAATCCTGGGCTCAAAATAGGAGTAACTGGCTGTGTTGCACAACAACTTGGTGCTACCCTATTTCAGAGGGCCCCGTATGTAGATCTTGTTCTGGGACCACAGGGAATTTACAGCTTGAAAGAGGCATTAAGCTCCACTGAACAGGGAATTTCCAACATTTGTGTCACGACACTTCGAGACGACTTTCATATCCCCCAAACCAAAGCCCCTTTGCCAGGCACTGGACACGTCAGGGCATTTGTCACAATCATGCAGGGCTGTAACAATTTCTGCACCTATTGCATTGTGCCCTTGGTCAGAGGCAGAGAGGTCAGCAGGCCTTCGAGCCACATAATTGACGAGATCAAAACCCTTGTGGAACAAGGGGTGAAAGATGTCACCCTCCTGGGGCAGAACGTGAATTCTTTTGGCAAGAACCTACCCGACGACGTGGATTTTCCCGGCCTGTTACAACAGATAGACAGCCAGTTTCCCAACATTAGGTTGAGGTTCACTACCAGCCATCCAAAGGATCTATCAGATTCGCTTATTTCCTGTTTCGCTACATTGGGAAGCCTTTGTGAGCATCTACATCTTCCTGTACAGGCAGGCTCAAACCGTGTGCTAAAAAGGATGAATAGGAAATATACCATTGAGGAATATCTCGACAAGGTGGCGAAGCTCAGAAAGACCTGCCCAGACATAACGCTGACGACTGATATTATCGTAGGGTTTCCAGGAGAGACAGAAAAGGACTTCCTCGACACCATCGAACTGCTAAAGACCGTGAGATTCCACCAGATATTTGCGTTCAAATATTCTGAAAGGCCAGGTACGGCTGCTGCAAACTTCAAGGATGCCGTTGCCGAGGATATTCGGAAAGAAAGACTGGCCCATGTGATTGAACTCCAGAACAAAATAGGTCTGGAGCAATATAAAAGATATGAAAACAGAGTAATGGAATGCCTCATTGAAAGAGGCCAAGGAATAAAACTTCAAGGCCGCACAAGAGGCAACCATGTCGTAAATATTACAGGAAGCCTGGAACTTGTGGGAAAATTTATGGATGTTTTTATAGAAAAGGCGTGCCACCATTCACTCAAAGGCAGGATTGTTAATTGATAGAAGAGGACGAACAATGAAAGCAGTAAAAATGATAATTCATGCCATTACCTTGGACCCTGATTCAAACTCACCCATCCTTATACTCAAGGAAGAGGGGGGAGAAAGGACCCTTCCCATTTGGATAGGGCTACTTGAAGCCACAGCCATAGCCACGGAGATGGAAAAACTTCAATTCGCCAGGCCCATGACCCATGACTTGGCCATCAATCTCTTGAGGGCAGCCGGTGTCAAGCTTCTCCGAATAGACGTGACTGATCTAAAGGACAACACCTACTATGCAGAGATAACCATAGAGGCTGGTGGCAATATAATGAAGGTGGATTCCAGACCAAGTGATGCCGTAGCACTTGCACTCAGGGCAGATGCCGACATCTACGTCAGTGAGAATGTTCTCAAATCTGCCACACCGGTTGAACATGAACCGACCATCCTATCTGGAGACAGAAAAGAAAAGGACAAGGACAAATGGAGCAAGATCCTTGAAGAACTCGATCCCAACGCATTCAAGTATAAGATGTGAGGAACCGCCATGTTGATGTTCGATCTCCACTGCCACAGCCTTTTCAGTGATGGAGAGCTATTGCTTTCAGAACTTGTCAGGAGAGTCGAGGTAAAGGGCTACCAGGTAATATGTGTATCCGACCATGCAGATGAATCCAATATAGAATTTATCATGGATGGCATAAACAGAGCCTGTGGGGATATCAATAAATATTCTGAGACCAAACTTATTCCTGGGATAGAACTGACACATGTGCATCCCAGGAGAATTGCTGCCCTTACCCAAAAGGCCAGGGCCCTTGGGGCAAAGATTGTCGTTTGCCACGGAGAAACCCTCGTTGAACCGGTAATCCCAGGAACTAACCGGGCTGCAATAGAAGCAGGAGTGGATATCTTGGCCCATCCAGGCCTCATCACCAAGGAAGATGCAGCCTTGGCAAGCAAAAGGGGAGTGCTTTTAGAGCTTTCTGGCAGAAAGGGCCACTGCCTGAGCAATGGTCATGTAGCCACATTGGCTTCTGAAGTGGGCGCCCAACTGGTGATAGATTCAGATGCTCACGCCCCTGGAGACTTCATGGAGCCAGCATTTGCGAGGAATGTTGGATTGGGCGCTGGATTAACCCTTGAACGAGTGGAACAGATATACGAAATCAACTGGCAATGGGTTAAGAAGCTGCTGGATTAGGAATAAAGGAATCACATGGATGCCGCCAGGCCAAAGCCTGGAGCAGCCACAGGATAACCCCACCTCGACAGGTTGTCTGGATATGACGGCTCGCTGCCTGTAAGCTTCCAGGCAGAGGGACATTCCATGAGAAATTTCATGATATTGCAATGTAATTCATGACCACTCTTAACCGCCTTGACCCTGGCCTTCAACGGGGCTCCGAGAAGATAGAGATCTCCAATGAGGTCCAGCACCTTGTGACGCACAAATTCATCTGAAAAACGAAGCCCTTCGCTGTTCAGAACGCTTTTGGCCCCTATCACGACGGCATTGTCAAGGGATGCTCCAAGGGCCAGACCATTTTTGTGGAGCATATCCACTTCCTTGAGAAAGCCAAAGGTCCTGGCCCTAGCTATGGACTGCTGAAAGGTCTTGCGGTCGATCTTGCCTTGAAAACGCTGTGCCTTTATTGCTGGATGATCAAAATCTATTGTAAAATCAACATAAAAGTTACGTGATGGATAAAGTGTGACTTTTTTGTCACCATCTGTGAAGGAGACCTCTTCCAATATCTCTATATAACGCTTGGCCTTGTCCTGAACTTTCAGGCCAACTTCTTTGAAAAGCGTTACGTAGGCCGAAGCGCTTCCATCCAGCGCAGGTACTTCTGGACCGTCTATCTCCACCACGGCGTTGTCTATCTCCATGCCGGAAAATGCGGCCATGAGATGTTCAATGGTAGAGATTCGACAATGGCCATCGCCGATACTAGTAGCGAAGTGACAGTCCACAACATGGTCGATCCTTGCCGGAATCTCTGGCCGGGACGAAATATCTGTCCTAACAAACAGGATGCCGGTTCCCTCCCTGGCAGGCTTTATGGTCATTGAAACCTTCTGCCCGCAATGCAGACCTATGCCAGCGACTGCCACTTCCTTTTTTATGGTTTTTTGACAATGGCTCATATTATAAAAGGCCCCTATCCCTTCCGAATTGTCTTTTTAATAATTTTTTTATTAATTTTGCACGAAGCGTGCCATGATGGAGATACAAAA
Organism: uncultured Thermodesulfatator sp.; assembly: GCA_964581255.1. Taxonomy (GTDB): domain Bacteria; phylum Desulfobacterota; class Dissulfuribacteria; order Dissulfuribacterales; family QOAL01; genus QOAL01. Next base: position 80,632 of record CAZOMT010000005.1, on the reverse strand, counting down.
AAAATATATGTAATTTCAAATGATTATAAAGAAAATCGGGAAGAAAAAGGATCTCTTGAATGGATATGGGACCAAAATGTCACAGTTTATGGCAGTTGAAAAAGAGGCGAAAATGTCACACTCAATCTTCAAAACCAAGTCTTTTTAAGGCCTTTTCATCTCTCGACCAGTCTTTTAGGACCTTTACCCAGAGGTCTAAAAAGACCCTCTTCTTGAAAATCCTTTCAAGTTCCTGGCGTGTAAGTGTGCCTATCTTCTTTATGAACTTTCCACCCTTTCCAATTATAATCCCCTTCTGGGAAGGCCTTTCCACAAATATAAAGGCCCTTATCACCACCTTCTCGTCATCCTCCTGGATATCTTCCACTTTAACTGCTGTAGAATAAGGCACCTCCTGCTCAGCCATCAAAAAGATCTTTTCTCTGACTAGTTCTTCAATGATCTTTTCTATGGATTGATCTGTGCTGGTCATTGAATCGTAAAATTGAGGCCCTTCTTCAAGGTGTTTCAATATCTCATCCAGCAATATATCCACGCCATCAACATACTTGGCAGATACAGGGACCACAGCTTCGAAGTGATACATCTTGCTCATCTCATTTATGAGGGGTAGTAGATTTTCCTTGGCCACCTTGTCTATCTTGTTTAGCACGAGTATGACAGGCTTTTTTAACTTCCTTATAAGTTCAAGTATGGCCGCTTCTTCCTTTCTATTCCTGCTAGTGACATCTACTAGGAACAACAGCAAGTCCACATCTTCCACTGCCCTTTCAGCAGCGCGCACCAGTTTCTTGTTGAGTAGCTTTTTGGAGTGATGGATACCCGGGGTGTCCACGAATACTATCTGGAAATTGTCTCCAGTGAGTATGCCCCTTATCTGGGTCCTGGTGGTTTGAGGCTTGGGCGTGGTAATTGCGACCTTTTCGCCAAGGATAGAGTTTAGCAAGGTCGACTTTCCAACATTCGGGGCCCCGATTATGCCCACAAAGCCTGACCTGAACCGCCGTTTTTTCCTAACCCGATCGCTGTCTGATTCCATTTCAAGAAGATATTCCCTCAAGATTTTCCAAGGCAGCTTTGGCTGCCTGTTGTTCAGCCTCTTTTTTTGTCTTGCCTGATCCTTGAGAAATCTCTTTTTCATTGAAAAAAAGCCCCACCCTGAAAAAGCGCCTGTGATCCGGGCCAGACACCTCCAACAATCTATAGGTCGGCGCAAAATGATATTGTTTCTGGGTGAGTTCTTGGAGCCTGCTCTTGTAATCCACCATGAGACCCCTGTCAGGAGCAAGTTCTATAAGGGGAGTGAATTGCTCTTTCAAAAAAGAAAAAGCAGCAACGAATCCACCATCCAGGTAAATGGCTCCAGTAACTGCCTCAAAGGCATCGGCAAGTATTGAAGGCCTCTGCCTTCCACCACTTTTTTCCTCTCCGTGGCTCAATCTGAGCACACTACCCAGCTCCAAGGCCTTGGCCAACTCCACTAGCCTTGGCTCACTGACCAAGTAGGCCCGCATCTTGGTGAGGTCTCCCTCTCGGTAATTCTCAGAAAACCGCTTAAAAAGCATATCGCTAACGATGAGTTCGAGAACTGCATCACCCAGAAATTCCAGATTCTCATTGTCCTTTATGCCAGCTCCCACTTCTGACAAAAAGGATCGATGGGTCAAGGCCTGCATCAGAAGGGCCTTGTCCTTGAAATTGTATCCAAGCCTCGCCTCAATGAGGGCTATGTCATTCTCAAAATCCATAAGAAAAGGCATGTAATAAAAATTTATACTTACCACAAGCATTCACCAGCCCTGGCATACAACCGCCATGTGACTGTCTTGTTAACCAAGTGCTGACAGCCCAAGGTTTCTTAGAAAATCATCCTCAACCGCCTGTTTCCTGTCCATAGACTCCTTATTGCCAATTCTAGCCCCCTTCAGGCCTCCAAAAAGACTTATCTCTGAAAAATAGATCTGGCCGGAATCGGTCTTTAGTAAATCAATATGACCGTAGGGGAACTTTCCCCGTTTCATAATGGCCTTACAGATCTTCTCTTCATGGGCGTCCATATCATATCTGCCAGACTCCCCACCGAAATGGAGATTGTTTCGAAACCCCCTGGGATTTTTTCTCCAATAGGCCTCAACGTACTCATCTCCTATCCATACAATCCTCAAATCTATACAACTGGGAATCAGAGGTTGAAGGACAAAGGGGAAAGGAGGGCTATTGGAAAAAACAATGTGATTGAACAGATCTTCCGAATTCTTCCATTTGCATACTCCGAGGCCACAATCAGAGCGATCGAGTTTTGTTACAACCTCGCCTACCTCCCTTCTTGTATAATCTTCGACAGCACGGGCCAGATCTGTCCTCTTTCTGATGACCCTTGTAAGAGGATGCATCCAATTGGAGAAAATCGTCGCTTGGCAACATTTTGATCTACTGGCGAGCTGGGAAAGTGCTGAAGGGAAAACGATCACACCCCTATCCACGAGATCCAAGAGCACATATTCTTCCCCTGGGGCAAGATTCAACATGCAGGCGACTACATCGCCCTCCTTTAACTCCTGGAACCTTCGCCTGAATTCTGTATTGGATTTTATGATGAGGCGTGGCTGGTGACCTGTCAAAAAATCATCTCCGCAAAACGTTGATAATATTGAGAAAGGTCAGCATAACACTCTCCACAGTATAGCTTTATGTCGCCAAGGATCGTGGACTCATCGCTTTGAGGGGTGAAACTGCCATCTGGATTCTGGACGTATCGCGTAGTGATCGTTACCTCTTGGGCCACCTCAAAAAAATCATGATCGTTACCACACTCGGGACAAACGATCCTCATACCGGCTCTTGTAAGCCTGCCAGGAGAAGGTATCAAGACCTTTCTCCTCTTTTCAGTAGTTTTGCTTTTTTCTGTCATGGGTCGCCAATGGTGATCACCACCTTGATCTCTTTATTTACTCTCAATTTCGCATTTTTGGCAACATAAAAATGCCCCTCTTCATAGAAAAAAGAAAAATAAGTGAATTTTTCTTCTTTTCAGTGTCAATAAATCACTCTTCTATCCCAAAAGATAGGACCAAATTGCACAATGTTGTCAATTTAATGACAAGTGTGACATGACAGTCTCACAAAAATATGACAGATCAAAAATTGATACACATAACAACAGGCCACTGCAATAACTTCTATTACAATGTTTTTTATTGAAAATACAAGAAGTTATAATTGACCAGGCAAAATCTTTCGCAAATTTACTAACAATGGTATGAGCGTTGCATGATAATAACTGAAAAAAGTAACTTATTGGCAATTACATAAACCCAAGAAAGAGAGAAAAGATATGTATTGTCTAAAAAATCCCAATAGACGCACCCAGCCAGCGATATGTAACAACTGCAAAAGAAAGTGTGAAAGGGCTGGAAAACGTAGGGCGAAGAGCAAAATGAAATAAAATCATAAACAAAGCCGGGGACTCCGCCTCCTACCCTCCTCCTTTTTTATTCCGGCCTCTTCAGGTGATCCGGGACCAGGCCCTACCTCCCCTCAGGTCTGCGCCTTGATTGCACGAACGGCCTCTTCTCCTCCAAAAAAACTCTCTTCGAGAGAAGGAAATTCCCCGGCTTCTACTTCTTCCTTAAAGGCCCTCAGGGCCTTATTTATCTCAGGGGCTAGGTCAAGATACTTCCTTACAAACTTGGGGGTGAATTTTTCATACAAGCCAAGCAGGTCATTGGTCACCAGTACCTGGCCATCACATTTGGGCCCTGCGCCTATCCCAATAGTCGGTATGTCCAACTCTTGTGTAATCAAGGCGGAAAGATCCGAGGGTATACATTCCAACACAACAGAAAAGGCTCCGGCCTTGGCAACGGCAATAGCATCCTCATAAATGGCCCTGGCCCTCTCTATGTCCCTTCCCTGGACCTTGAACCCACCAAGACTGGATGCTGTCTGAGGAGTCAGCCCCACATGGCCCATCACAGGAATCCCAGCCTGAACAAGCCTTTCAATAACAGGTGCAACTGAAACGCCCCCTTCAAGCTTTACGGCATCGCAACCAGCCTCTTTCAAAAATCTGGATGCATTCAAAACCGCATCTTCAACACTGACCTGATAAGACATAAAGGGCATGTCACCCACCAGAAGGGCATTTTCTACCCCACGGCTTACGGCCTTGCAGTGATGAAGCATCTCCTCCATGGTTACTGGCACTGTGGAATCATACCCAAGCACTACCATTCCCAAAGAGTCACCCACAAGGATGATGTCAATGCCAGCACTATCTATCATCTTTGCAAAGCTATAGTCATATGCGGTTAGCATAGTCAAAGGCGAGCCCTTACCCTTCCTTTCCTTTATTGCCATAGGTGTGACGGGTGACATCAAAAGTACCTCTCAAGATGGATTCAAGATAAAAAGGACAAGCTAAAAAAAGCATAGCCCAAAATGGGCAGGCTAGAATCAATACCTAAAAAAGGCCTTGAAAGAAGGGCTATAAGCCGGGTTCTGTATTCCATATTGTTCATGGAACGATGATCATTCCTCTAGGATGCCAGTCGCCTGGCACCTCAAGCAACCTACCCGGAGACTCGGGCGGGCAACCCTCCAGCGTCTCCCTATTTGGTCTTGCTCCAGGCGGGGTTTACCAAGCCTGCAAAGTCACCTTTGCAGCTGGTGAGCTCTTACCTCACCTTTTCACCCTTACCTCGATTTCGAGGCGGTCTGTTTTCTGTGGCACTTTCCCTGGGGTCACCCCCGGTTCGGGTTACGAACCGCCTTGCCCTGTGGAGCCCGGACTTTCCTCCTGCCGCTTCCGACAGGCGATCATCCACCCTCTGTCAAGGCCTGGTTAAAAGTTAATGCATGGCCATTGGTTATGCAAACGCAAGCAGACTAGAGAAACAGATGGCAAAGACCCTTTTCTGGCCTTGTCTCAGCCCACCTTTAAGGCATAGATGATGCGCTGGCACGATGGACAAAAAAGCAGTTTTTCATCCCTGAGCAGCTCGTTGTACATCTGTGGAGGGATATTCATATTGCACACACTGCATACCCCTTCGTCCACGGCAGCCACTACTATGCCAGCCCTTTTCTCAGACAGGAACTTATATCTTGCCATAAGGTCTGGTTTGACCTCTTTTGCCACCTCGTCACGTTCACGTGTAAGGGCAGCAATTTTGGCGTCTATTTCCTTTGCTGCCTTTGCGATTCGCTTTTCTTCAGCCGAGGCCTCTTTTTTAAGCTTGTCGATCTCCTTGGTCTTTTCTTTGACCTGTTTTTTGAATTCCTCTATCTCTTCCTCAAGCTGAAGGATTTCATCCTCCCTTGTCTTATTGGATTTCTTGATCTCCTCGATTTCCTTGGAAAGCGCTTGATATTCCCTGCTGTTTTTTACAGAACTCATCTTTTGCTGAGATTTTTTCAATCTCTCTGTCTCAAGCTCTAGTTCATCCTCAACTTCTGTCTTTCTTGTGCGCAGGTCAGCTAGCTTGTCCTTGAGCTGCACTATTTCAGCATTCTTTTCATCCATCAATTCCTTAAGGGCATTCAGCCTTTCAGGAAGTTCGGTTTTTTCAAGTCCAAGCTTCCTGATTTCGAGATCTATTCCCTGAAGTCTGATGAGTGTGGAAAGTTCTGGTCTCAATTTGTTTTCCCCTTTAAAAAATGGTTATTGATATAGCTTGAAAGGCATGTTACCCGCCCCTTTGACCGTAATTAGTCATTATCTGGTCCATAACCTCAAGGGCGACTTTTCTGCCTCAAAAATGCAAGTTTGAAGCTCCCAGCCTTTTTCCTGGGCCTTGCCTTTGAGAAATTCATCCACTCGGTGAACAATGGGGCTCTCTGTCTCGAAGTGGCCAGCATCCACCACCAATATCCCTCGCGCTTCAGCCTCCCTTGCAACATTGTGCTTTATCTCTGCTGACACAAAGGCCTGTGCCCCTTTTTTCACTGCCTCTGCAAATAGGCTTGAACCCGAACCTGAACAAAGGGCAACCCTCTGAATCCTGCCGTGAACAACTCCTGCAGTAGGCAGCCAGTCCCTATTCAACGAATCAGAAAGGTTCTCTAAAAATTTCTCCATGGTCATTGCCTCGGAAAGCATGCCGATGCGGCCGAGCCCTGAATCTGCATAATCGGGATTTGGAAGAAGAGGCTCGAGGTGGCCAACACCAAGCAATTCCGCCAGGCAATCGCTCACACCGCCTTGTGCTGAATCAAGATTGGTATGCATGGATACTACAGATATTTCGTGACGCAAAAAACCCGCCAGGAGGCGGGCAGTGGCTTCATTCAAATCCAGCCGTGTTAGAGGAGTAAATATCAAGGGATGATGAGAAATTACAATATCTGCCCTTACCTCCAGGGCATGGGCCAGTGTTGCAGGCGTAACGTCAAGGGCTACTAAAGCCCTCTTCACCGGCCAAAAAGGGTAACCCACCTGCAGACCTACATTGTCCCATTCTTCTGCAAGCTGACGCGGTGCCCAGGAAAATAACTCCTCAATTACATCGTTGACTGTGGGAACCATAATTTTCTGATTGCATTAAAAAAGGTGCAACTTCTTATTGCACCTGTCATGAAACCATTTTAGTACGTCCTCTTGTGATTGGCCGCATATTTTTCTTTTTTGCCTTTCCGCAAAGCCCCGACACGATGCCTGGAAACATAAGGATGGCACTTGCACTCAAGGGACCGAATTGGGCCCACCAGGATTCGAACCTGGGACCAACCGGTTATGAGCCGGTGGCTCTGACCAACTGAGCTATGGGCCCTGAACTGAAAAGATCAATATATACATGCAGAAATAATTGTCAAGATTAGAACAGTGCCAATTTGGTCATTTGCCCATTATGGCTTGCCTGACTCATAACATGGAAGCTGCAACCATGGCAGCCCTTTTGGCAGCGCCAGGTTCGCCAAGAAGCTGCACCGTGTCCTCAAGATCTCCTATCATCTTGCTGCGCGCCTGCTGATCTTTCAGGAGCATAAGAGCCTTTTGGGAAAGGCTGTCTGGCGTCGCCATATCCTGCAAAAGTTCTGGGACAACTTCCCTGTCTGCAATCAGGTTCACCAGGCTAACCCACTTTACCTTTATCAGTTTCTTACCAAGGAGATAAGTGAATGGCGAAACCTTATAGGTTACAATCATGGGCACACCTATAATGGCAGCTTCCAATGTGACAGTCCCTGAAGCGGCAATAACCAGATCAGAGGCAGCCATTGCGTCATGTGCCGCCTCTTTCACAAGCCGGATATCCATCTTAGGCGAGCTAGCCCTATCTACACCACGTTGCAAAAAAGCCAATGCCTTCCTCTCAAGCCCTGGAGCAATAGGCACACAAAATGACGTTCCCGGTGCCTTTTTTACTATTAAAGAGGCTGTTTCCAAGAAGAGAGCAAGGTGCCTTTTGATCTCACCAGCTCTGCTTCCTGGCAGGAGGCATACCAGTTTCCGGTCAGCAGGAATGGAGTGGTCCAAGAAAAACTGTCTTTTTGTCGTGCCAATCTTTACTGAATCAAGCAATGGATGGCCAACAAAATCCACTTCCATGCCATGCCTTCTGTAAAAGGCCCTTTCAAATGGCAAAATTACGGCCATCCTGTCCACATACTTGCGTATCTTCCTGACCCTTCCCTGCCTCCAGGCCCAGATCTGGGGACTTATATAATAAAAAACTGGAATCTCGAGGGCCTTGGCCCTTCGTGCCACCAAGAGGTTGAACTCAGGAAAATCCACCAAAACGAGAAGGCTTGGCCGGTTGGCCTTGAGCCAATTGATCACCTTCTTGTATGCAGCCAGTATAGGCCGTATATGATTGAGTACCTCCACAACGCCCACCACGGAAAGATCCGAACTCCTCACAAGAATCTCTGCTCCCGCCTGGGCGAGACGTCCTTCACCGACAGCATAGACACAAAGCCCTGGCTTGAGCCTTTTGAGATGGGTCACAAGGGCTGCTGCATGCTGATCGCCCGAGGCCTCTCCAGCCACTACCAAGACCTTTTCACAGGACATCTGAAATGCCTGCTGTCTCAAGCCCCTTGGTTATTGCATCGTTTATATCAAGTGCCAGTGAAAGTGCTGCGAGGCCGGCCCTGCCATCAACTTTTGGATTAAGACCATGCCTGACTGAATGTATGAAATCCTTGAGTTCCAGATCAAGTATATCCACATGTTCATGTGTAATGAACTCGGGACGAATTGAGGATGCTGGATGAGGCGCGCTCCTGTCTGCAGTTACAACCAGATTGTTTCTTTCATTGCAATCAGCAGAGATGTAACAACCTGGCTGAAAGACTCTGATTCTTCTGAGATCCTTCAGGGAGATCCGGCTGGCTGTCAGATTTGCAGTGCTGCCGTTTTCAAATATGATACGAACGCTTGCGATGTCTATGCGCTTGGTCAACACAGGCACACCTGCTGCCTTGATATCCTGAACTGGGGCTTTTACAAGGGAAAGAACGATGTCTATATCGTGGATCATGAGATCAAGTACCACATCCACATCTATGGCCCTCTCTTTAAAACCGCTGAGCCTGTGAGCCTCGATGAAAAGCGGATTTGTAACCTTTTGTTCAAGTGTAACTATGGCTGGATTATACCGTTCGAGATGCCCTATTTGTAAGATAAGCCCCGCTTTTTCTGCTGTCGTAATGAGATCGGATGCCTCACGCCTGCTGGTTGTCATAGGCTTTTCCAACAAGATATGGATGCCGTTTTCAAGGAGTCTTTTGGCAATCTCATGATGAAGGGTTGTTGGCACCACCACTGATGCCACATCGATTTCACCAAGCACGTCTTCAAGGTTGGTAAGTGCCTTGGCCCCAACCTCAGCGGCAACCTTTTCTGAACGATCCTTGTCAACATCCACTACTGCCACAAGCTCCACGTCTTCCATGGCAGCGTATTTCTGCGCATGAAACCTGCCAAGATACCCTGCCCCAATTACAGCTGCCTTCATATGCCTCTTTCTTCTTCCATTTCTGCCAGCTCCATGCCGACGATTGTCAAACCGTGCCTATCCGCAAGCTCCAGGGCCTTGCACCTGTCGAAAAAAAGCGTCTTCCCCGCCTCTGCGGCAAGTACCCTTGCTCCAGATTTTATCATAGTTTCCACTGTTTTTGTACCGAGCGAAGGCAGATCGAATCTCGTATCCTGACCTGGTTTACACACCTTTATGACCACCACGCCCTTGCCGCCAAGACGTCCTCCTCGCTTGATGGTCTCATCGGTGCCTTCTATGGCCTCCACAGCCAACACCGTAGCGTCTTTGACCACGATGCATTGACCTATGTCCAGTTTGCCAATCTGTCTTGCGAGATTGAATCCAAATCTGATGTCCCTTTGCTCGTCTTCTGACGGCGCCCTCTTGGTCAATACGCCAGCTGGAAAGAGCAAGTCACTTAACAAACCTGTGTAATGGAGCACCTTGATGCCGTCTTTTTCAAGCTCCTGTGCAACGGCCCTCAGTATCCTGTCGTCGAGATGGCCATCGAGCTTGTTCCAAAGGGCAATAGCACGAAAATCAGGACGGATATCGAAAAAGATCCTAGTCTTGGTAATGGTTCCTGCCAGCACCACCGAATCCACGCCCTTTTTCTTGAAAAAGGAAATGAGCTTATTGAGTTGGCCGAGCCTCAACCACTTGACACAGCTGCAGTACCTTTCTATGGAGGTATCCGTCTCTCCTTTGTGGGCAACGGCCATCACCTTGTGACCCCTCTGCCGTGCAGCCTTGGCAATTAAAAGTGGCAGCTGGCCTCCACCAGATATCAGCCCCAGAGGGCGTCCAGGCTCTAGTTCGAATTGTTCCATTCGCCTGAAGGTACACCGCGCTTTGATTGCCTAATAAAGTCTGTAAACTGCCTTACTTCCAAAACATGGGGATAGGCCTTTTCAGCAAGGTCAAGCCCCTCGGTTATGGTTGCAGCCTTGGCAAAGACGATTCTGTAGGCCTCTCGCAATGCCTCTATTGTCTCCCTTGGAAATCCAGCACGCTTAAGGCCCAATACATTTATTCCAAAGAGATTTGACCTCTGGCCCTGATACTTTACAAATGGGGGAATGTCCTTATTGGCCCCTGACATGCCTCCTAAAAACGCATAGCTTCCTATCCTGCAAAATTGATGAATTGCTGACAAACCTCCTATAACTGCATGATCCCCTATCTCCACATGGCCACCAAGGGTTGCCACATTGGCCATTATCACCTGATCACCTATCTTGCAGTCATGCGCTATATGCGAATAGGCCATTATCATGCATTTCGACCCTATTTCAGTGGTACCTCCTCCTTTTGGAGTTCCCCTATGGATGGTCACGGATTCCCTGATGATAGTATCGTCTCCAATAGTAAGCCCTGTCTTTTCTCCCTTGTAAGTTATATCCTGAGGGGCTGCACCAATGGAAGCAAATTGGAATATCTGGCAATTTCGCCCTATCTTCGTCACACCCTCTATCACTACATGGGGAGCGATCCTGCAGCCAGCTCCGATGGATACATCAGGGCCTATGATGGCATATGGGCCCACCTGTACTTCTTCTCCGAGGATGGCTGATTTTTCAATAACAGCAGTAGGGTGGATACTGCAGGATTCTGGTATCTTCATTACTCTCACCTGTATTCAGACTGTAGTTTTTTATATCTTTTGAGGTTTCAGAGGACCTTTCTGCTAATAGATATGTGCCGGACTTTCAAAGAAGACTCTTTCAAGGGGTCAAAGACACGGAAGGCCGGAATTCATTTTTGGCTTGCTGCCATGAGAGTGGCCTCAACCGCTGTCTTTCCATCCACCTGTGCAGAACCAGCCATCTTCCAAACTATACGCTTTCTCTTCACCAGATGGAGTTCTATGTCAAGGCGGTCTCCTGGAACAACGGGTTTCCTGAACCTGACACCGTCCATTCCAGCAAATACGAACAACTTGCCCACCAGCTCTTCCTCAGCAGTCTTCTTTGCAAAGAGTATCCCCAACTGGGCCATTGACTCCAGGATCAAAACTCCTGGCATGATGGGTTCACCTGGGAAATGGCCCTGAAAGAACGGTTCATTAATGGTCACATTTTTATATCCCCGGATGTATTGGCCAGGCACCAGCTCCGTAACCCTGTCTATAAGAAGAAACGGGTACCTGTGAGGAAGAAGCTCGGTTATCTCGCCAATCCGAAATCCTGAATCATCCTTTGCCATTTTCCAACCTCTCCATCCTCTTTTTCAGGTCTCTGATGTCTCTCACCATATCTGGCAATCTTTTTAGGGCATTTACCATGCGGAGCCATTTTCTGTGGGGCATGGCTGGAGCCCCAGAAACGGTTTCCCCTGGAGCCACTGAATGAGGCACACCTGATTTGGCACCTATCCTGGCGCCGTCTCCTATCTCTATATGGCCAACTATTCCCACTTGGCCACCCATCATGACACCAGCCCCAACCTTTGTGCTGCCAGAGATGCCCACTTGGCTTACGATTATGGAATTGGGCCCAATCTTCACATTGTGGGCTATCATGACAAGATTGTCTATCTTCGTACCCCTCATGATCTTCGTCTTGCCGAACGTGGCCCTGTCGATGGTGGTGTTAGCACCTATCTCGACCTCATCTTCTATCTCGACTATGCCCACTTGGGGTATCTTGACATGACCTTCCCTGCCCTGCGCGTACCCAAACCCGTCTGCCCCTATGACAGCCCCAGCGTGTATGCGGCAATTTTTACCAACAATGCATCCATCGTAGACAACCACATTGGGGAACAACACGGTTTTTTGTCCTATCTTGACCTGGTCACCCAAGACGACACCAGGGTATATGGTTACCTCAGGACCTATTGATACATGGTTCCCTATGAAGACACCAGGATGGATGGTCACATTCCTATTTATGGAACAGCCTTCACCAACCGTTACACTGGGATGAATACCTCGCGGGACAAAGGGCTTTTGGGCAAAAAGATTTGCAATGCGTGCAAAAGCCAGATAAGGATCCCTTACGAAGATCCTCGGCCTCTTTTCTTCAAAAGGCCAGCCTTGTGGCAATATCAACGCTCCGGCACCAGATGAGGCAACGAGATCTGCCGCCTTTGTACTTACGGCAAAACTTATTTCATGAGATGAAGCAGAATCAAGGGCGGCTATCCCTTCAATAGAAAGGTTTTCGTCGCCTTCGATATTGCCATCAACTAGTAGCGCAAGTTCTTTGAGGCTGTGGCTAGCCATGATTGTCTAGAAATTTCCTCCCATGCGGAACTCCCAGTTGCTCTTGTCGTCATCTGGTTCTCTTTCTATGTTATAGCCCCATTCCACCCTGAGAGGCCCCATTGGGGAAAGCCACCTGACACCCCCTCCCAGGGACATTCTCAAGTTACCGATATCCAAATTATCCTTGGCCCAGACATTACCGACATCGTAAAACACCACGCCATTGAGACCCATGTTCTTGAGCAACGGGAATATCATCTCCGTCTGCATGTAGCCCATATATTCACCACCGATGCGCTCATCTGTCTCTGGATCCCGGGGACTCACGTCACCATATTTGAAGCCACGGATGGAATCGAGACCACCAAGGAAAAAACGGTCATAGACTGGAAGCTTCCCACCTGAACCTTCGAAAACATAACCTGCGCCAAGCTTTGCATGGGCCACGAGATCCTTCCATATTGAATGATAATACCCCATTGTGCCCTGAAATTTCACAAAGGCTGCATCTCCACCCAGGAGTCCTCCAGCATATTCAACACCGATATCGCTCTTCCAGCCCCTAGTAGGATTGAAATAGCGGTTTCTCGAATCATAGGAAAGACCTGCGTTCAGGGATCTGGTGGATTTTATGTCCAGGGAGTCACGGATGATCACCGATGTGTTGTCGCTGATATCCGAAAGATCGGTATAGTCTGCTCTGAAGCCGAAGAAATACCTCAAATTGTCGGTCAAGGGATAGCCAAAGCGAAGTGCGCCACCGGTGCTGTCCTTGGTATAGTCTGTGTAATCATAACGCCAGTTATACACATCCACACCAAAAGAGAATTTGGTATCCCTGAAATAAGGCTCGAAAAAGCTCAGGGAGAACCTTTGAGTGCTGCCTCCAAGGATCCCCTTGAAACTCAAGGTCTGCCCTCGCCCAAGGAAATTGCGCTGACTTATCTCCCCCATGAGCATGAGGCTATCGACCGAACTATAACCTGCACCAATACTGAAGGTGCCTGTTGGTCTTTCCTTGACCTTCACATCGAGGTCCATATGCTTTTCGTCTTTGCCTGGCTTAGGAGTCAGTTCCACATCCTCGAAATATCCAAGCCTTCTCAAACGGTCGTTGCTCTTCTTCAGCCCTGTGGCAGAAAAGGGCTCAAGCTCCATGACCCTGAGTTCCCTACGTATGACCTTGTCCCTGGTCCTGGTATTTCCTGCGATGGATATCCTGTCGAAATAGACCTTTGGCCCCCTATGCACCACCAGAAGGATATTCACAGCCTTTTTCTCAGGATCCTTGGTAATGGTTGGGGTAATGGTACAGTGGGCAAAACCAAAGTCAGAATATTTGCTCGTAAGATTCATTATATCCTTTCTCAGAACCTCTTGGCTGAAATATCCCTGTTTTTTGATCTCCAGACCATCGAGGAGCTCTTTCTTGTCTTTGAAAAAGTCCTGTTTTATGTCCACCTTGCCCACTGAATATCTGTCACCCTCCATAATGGGGATAGTTATGTAGAGATCTGCACCTTCACGCTTGACCTTTGGCTCGCCCACCTTGGCATCCACATACCCGTGGTTATGATAAAAGGCTGCTATGCGTCCCAAGTCCCTTTCCAGGGCATCCCATTTGAGCACTCCTGCATTGCCCTTAATTATGCTCACTATGTTTCGAATACTCGGCGTCCACCAAGGCTTCTTGGCCGAAACCTCCATGATACCTGTAAGGTCATCGGGTTCAAATGCCTTCAAACCCTGAAACTTGATCTCCTTGATATGGACCTTTTCACCCTCGTTGATATCAAAGACGACGTCTGCAGCCTGGGCCGAAACCGGTTTTATGGAAACGGTGACTGTTGTGCCCGCATAGCCCTTCTCGGCATATAGTGCCTTTATCTTCTCAGCATTCTCCTGAAGGGCCTTTTCCTTGATGACAGAATAGGGCTTTAAATCCATAACCTCAGCCAGCTTGTCATCCTTTATCTCGTGGTTGCCTTCAAATATGATCTTGCGTATGGCCGGTTTTTCCCTCAGCATGAAGGTGACGATCTTGCCTTCAGAACTGTCCTCAACGTCTACTTCAATATCATCAAAGTAACCCATGTCGTAAAGAGACTGGATGTCTTGAGCTATCTTTGAAGGATCGTAGCGTTCACCCTTGGATGTAGAGATATTTTGCAGAATGGCATCTGTGCCCACCCTCTTGTTACCTTCTACCTGCACCCTTGCGACAAGATATGGAGTAAGAAACCTCTTTTCTATCCTTTCGCCAAGAAGGGAAACAAGCTGCTTTTCCTTTTCCACAGGCCCTTGCACAAATGCAACCTGGGGTTTCTTCTCCCTGGTGTCTGAACTGACGATGAAAAAATCGAGGCTCACCACGTTGCCCAATAACGAAACTGTGCCATAAACGCCATACTTGGAACCAGAAGAAAGAAGAAGGGATCTGGCCTGGGCTGGTGTCTTTATGGTTTCACTATCGGTTCGCACGATGTGGCCCCTGGCCTCGAGCTCTGATACCAGGAGATCCCTTATGGTTTTTGAAAGACCTTTTTGCTCTGGAGGCCCTATATAATCCAGGCTGAAAATGGTAACAGACACTGGCTGGCTGGCCACAGCCGATTGCCCTGAATCCGTTCCGGAAACAGCGTAGCCTGTGCTCGGAAGTGACCAGACAAACAAGCATAAAAGGATGGGGCACAGACACGTAAAAAGCCTTGACAGAAACCCTGATATCCAACTTATTCTCTGACCCTGGAGATTCATGCTGCCTTTTCCATTACAAAATCCGCTAGCCTGTCCTTTTCTATTTCCAAGGCCTTGCCTGCCTTTAAACCAATGCAGCGATCGGTTCTTCGGGCGAGATTCAGATTATGGGTGACTATTATGACTGTGGCATTGAAGTGTTTTTTCATCTTGAAAAGGAGATCCGCAACCCTTTGTCCGCTCTTTTCATCAAGGTTTCCTGTAGGCTCATCCGCAAGTATCAGTCTGGGTTCCCTCACCAATGCCCTGGCCAGGGCCACCCTTTGTTGTTCGCCTCCTGAAAGATGCTTCACATTTTCCTCTTTCTTGTGGCCAAGCCCCAGAAAACTCAACAATTCTTCAGCCTTGGCCCTGGCCTCTTCGGCCCCTTCACCAGCCACAAGGCATGGCATCATAACATTTTCTACTGCACTGAATTCTGCAAGGAGATGGTGAAACTGAAAAACAAAACCGATCTGTCTATTCCTGAACCAGGAAAGACGCTGATCTGTCCAGGAAAATACGTCTTGGCCAAAATGGAGTATCCTGCCATTTGTGGGGCGGTCAAGGGTTCCTATAAGATGGAGAAAGGTGGTCTTTCCCACACCGGAAGCACCCACTACGGCTACCGCCTCATTTTCGTAAATCTTGCAAGACAATTCATCAAGCACAGAGACAGACTTGCTGTCCGACTTATAGACCTTGGAAAGCCCCTCCACTACCAGGGCTGCTCTTTTATTCTGTTCCCCTGTGATTTCAACTCCTCCTGGTCCCTTGCTTGGGGTTGGTTGCCACTGATCTGTAAAGTGCTAAATCTTTTTCATCCAAGCCGCTTCCATAGCCCTTAAACTCTGCAGCCCACTGATAACAAATATGGCATCTCCTATCAACCCAAATTATATACATCAAATCCTTGGCAGAAGAACAGGGCCCCATCTGGCAAGGGCGTTCTTACGCCTTTTGCGCTCCACATAATAAATTTCAAATATCTGGCATGTCAGAGAGGGTCTCAGATGCCTTTTCAAGTTTCTTCTTGAGACGTCTCTTTTCTCCTCCCTTCTTTGCGTTCTTCATGGCTTCTTGATATTTTGCCACTGCCTTTTCAAGCATCTGCCTGGCCGCATATGCGTCTGCGAGATGTTCTGCTATCACAGGATCGTCTGGCACAAGGCTATTGGCATCTTCCAGATATCTTATGGCCTTATCCAGACATCCCTTCTTGAAATATACCCAGCCAAGGCTATCGAGTATGTAACCATCGTTTGGAGAAAGTTTTACTGCCTTCTTTACCAGCCGTTCCGCCTCGTTCAGATCCTTTCCAAGCTCAGCATAGGTATATCCTATGTAATTGAGGGCAGGCACATAGTTTGCGTCAAGCTCCAGGGCCTTTTTTGCATACTTTATAGCCTCCTCCTTTTTCCCTGCTGAATCTAAGGCCATGACCAGGGTCATTATCAGGCCTTTGTTTTCGGGATTCTTCTCAAGGCCGTTTCTCAGGATCTTGAGAGCCTCGTCATTCTTGCCGAGTTCCTGATAAATAGCAGATAGAGCCGTTACCAGATGAACGTCGCCTGGCCTTTTAGAAATGGCCTGCTTCAAAAGTGCCTCTGCCTTTTTGCTCCTGTTTTTTTTCATTAAGATCCTGGCCCTGTGAATAACGGCGTCCACGCCTGGATCAGCATCCAGGGGAACCTTTCCATAGACCTTGAGTGCATCTGAATATCTGTCGGTCTCCTCGTATGCCAAGGCCGTATAAAAGGCCAAATCTGGATTGTCTGGCAGCTTTGCCCTCAAGGGCTCAAGAATTTCAAGGGCATCTTCAGGCATGCCAAGCTGAAGCAGAACCAAGGCTATGCGAAACTGAACATTGGTATCCTTCTTTGATAACTCCTTTAGGATATTGATCTGCCTCATGGCAGCCTTCTTGTCTCCCTTTTCAAGAAGCAAAAAAAGGAGTTTTTGACGTGCCTTCAAGTTGTTTTGCTGCCTCAGCAACAAAGAACGGTAGGTCTTGATTGCTTCCTCGTTCTTCCCCTCCTTTTCATACACCTCGGCAAGTTCAAACAAGGCTGGGGTGAAAAAGCTATTTTCCCTGACCGCTTCCTGAAAATATTTTTCAGCTGCCGAAAGCTCACCCTTTTCCTTGGCCACCTTTCCCAGGAAATAATAGGCCGTAAACGCCTTGGCCCCACCAAGGGATGCTGCCTTCTTGAGTGCCTGTTCCGCCTTTTTCCAGTCTCTCGATTCTGCATAGAGGGTGCCTGCCATGAGGAGGCCCTGTTGGTTGTTGGGCTCCTTTTTCAGAATCTGTTCTATTGCATCAAGTGCATCCTTAATCTTGTCTTGCTGGATATATATCCGCGCCAACAAAAGCAACAGGTCCCTGTTGTCTGGTTCCAGCTCCAGGGCAAGCTCGGTCCAGCGCTGGGCCTCCTGAATCTTGCCAAGCTGAACCGCATTCTTTGAAAGTTCAGTTAATATCTCTATAGAACTCTGATCAAGTTCGTGGGCGGTCTCCAACCACTTCTGTGCAGCCAGATAATTCCCCCTGGAAATATCCATAAGGCCCATGACGTAGGCAGCATAGGAATCTGCCATTGATTCAGATACCTTAGCCCTGCATTCCAAGGACGGCGTGGAAAACATCACCATCCCCACCAATAAAGCAAAAATAAAATTGTTTTTCATGTTGTCATTTATTGTCTTGATTTTGATGAAGAAGGAACTACGTCGGGAAGGTTTGCTTCGAGATATTTGCCAAGCTTCTTCTTGAGGCGCGATTCGATCTGACGCACTCTTTCCCTAGATACACCAAAGCGTTCACCAAGCTCTTGCAAAGTCTTTGGGTCTTCTGCAAGGAGCCTTTCCTCAAATATAACCTTCTCCCGATCTTTCAATCCAGCGGCAAACTCCTTTAGTTTCTCCCCTAGTTTGTCGTCCATCTCCTTTTTGGCTATGGAGGATTCAACTCCGGCATCTTTGCTAGGGAGAAAATCAAGATAGTTGTCCTGTGAATCCTGTTTCACAGGAGCATCCAGCGAGACCTCCCAAGAGCCCATCCGCTGTTCCATGTCCACGACTTCCTGTTCGGAAACATTTAGGCGCTGGGAAATCAACTTGGGCACAGGTTCAAAACCAAGGGCCCTGATATTTTCCTTTTCCTTATTGAGGTTGTAAAAGAGTTTCCGCTGCGCCTGGGTGGTACCGATCTTGACCAGGCGCCAATTATCCATGATAAACTTCAAGATGTATGCCTTTATCCAGAATGAGGCATAATAGGAAAACTTCACCCCCTTATATGGATTGAACTTTTTTACAGCATGCATAAGGCCAACATTGCCCTCCTGTACCAAGTCCAAAAAATTCTGCATCCAGAATTTTTGAAAGTCCAGGGCTATCTTAACCACTAATCTCAGGTTGGATGCAACTATCTTGTGGGCCAAAGCTGGATCTTGGGTCTCGTAATAGGCCTTAGTAAGGGCCTCTTCTTCCTCACGGGTCAAGAGTGGATATTTATTTATCTCTGCAAGATAGCGCTGAAGGTTGTCAGCCTCTACAGGATAACTGGTATTGTTGTCCTTGGGGACAGGCAAAGATATCTCTTTGGCCTTTTTTTTGGTCCTTTTTCTCTTTTTTCTGCCCTTTCTGGTCTTTTCCATAAAATTTTCCGTATGCGCTGTTAGGTTGAATGTGGAACAAAAATACCGCCTCTACTCATGACTGTCTGCTACCTCAAAAAATCAGATCCTGGCCAAAACGCCTTGGTTCACTTCCTCCATCTTTTCAGTCCCATGAAGCCTTTCCACGAGCCTCAAGGCAAACTCCAGGGCAGTCCCAGGCCCCTGGCTGGTGATGATCTGCCCATCCTGAACCACTCTATCTCCAGATAGCCTCGACTGTTTAACAGCACTTTGGCACACAGGATGACAAGCAATGACCTTGCCCTTGGAAAGACCGTGCCTGTCTAACACTGTTGGTGCAGCGCAAATTGCGCCTACCAGCCCTTGACTCTGGAGCTGCCTCTTGAGCATGGACACCACGGTCTGATTCGAGGCTAGGGTTTCGGTACTGTCGATCCCACCTGGAAGCACTATCAGATCAAAATCCTGGCCCTTTACATCATCGAGTAGTACATCGGGTTCTATTTTCACGTCCCTTGCAGAGGGGACTGGACCAGGCTCCAGGGCTGCTATAAGTATGTTCGTGCCAGCACGGCGCAGAATATCTACCACAGCAACCGCTTCAAGTTCTTCATAACCAGGGGCAAGAATTATGATTGCCTTTTTGGCCATGTGACAGACCTCCCATGCGTTATATGGTTAATTTCCAAGAAAAAGATACTATAATTTATTGACATTTGCTAATGACTGTCTGAATTTGTTAACCGGACCGATTGTTTCAGATCGTGTTCTTAAACAGAAAAGCCAGAACTGCTCTTTCAGATAGACTAGCAAAAGAAAAAAACTGCAGGCTGAACCAGCCTGGCCGACCCAGATTTCAAAAAGACGAAAAGGATTTGACGGTTACATATCTTTCATTAGCCTAAAATTATGCAAAAAGCAATCTCAGAAATCATATGAATAAGATGGAAAAGGACGCCAGAAAGCCTATTATCGCCCTCATAGGCAGGCCAAACGTGGGTAAATCCACTCTTTTCAACAAGCTGACAGGCACAAAAAATGCCCTCGTAGACAAGACCCCTGGGCTTACCAGAGACAGGCGTTACTCCACCATTGAGATCGAGGGCCTGGAGGCAGAGATAATAGATACCGCAGGAATAGGCACTCTGGACAAGCCGGATTCCCTTGATGCCCAGATACAGGAACAAACCAAGGTAGCCATCGAGCAGGCAGACTGCCTCTGTGTGATGTTTGATGCAAGGGCAGGGCTTCAACCAGGAGATCTGGAGATAGCAGAACTTGCCAGAAGATCCTTCAAGCCTTGGATAGCCATCATCAACAAGGTGGAATCAGAAAACTTGAAGGCAGCCGCCTTGGAGTTCTATGAAACCGGCATATCAGAGTTCACATTTATATCTGCCAAGACAGGTCATGGCCTTGATGAGCTTCTAACAAGGCTTGGTCAACTATGTCAATCGGTAACCGTTGAAAGCAATGGCGAAAAGATTTCTCCAAAGGACGAGCGCCCAATTCGAGTCTGTCTCACAGGCAGGCCAAACGTGGGTAAATCTTCCATCATGAACCAGCTCGTTGGCCAGCAACGCATGGTCGTCTCAGACATTCCAGGAACCACGAGAGACAGTATTGACTGCCTGTTTGAACGTAAGGGCCGAAAAAATATCCTTTTTGTGGATACGGCAGGAATAAGGAAGAGGGCAAAGGTAAGGCACAGAGTAGAAAAATTCAGCGTATTAAAGGCGATAGAATCCATCAGGACTGCTGACATCTGTATATGTGTTTTTGATGCAAGAGAAGGCGTAACCGAGCAAGACCGACGCCTTGCAGGATACACGAGGGATTATTCAAAGGGCTGCATAACAGTATTCAATAAATGGGATCTAGTCAGAGACGACAGGAAGCTCAGGCGGCTTTTGAACGAGGAGGCAAAACTACTTGGAAAAATGCTTCCCTATGCTCCCCACCTCAATATCTCAGCCCTTACAGGCAGGAACCTGAATAAGATCTTACCCTTGATAGACCTTGTATATGCAGACTACACATTCAAGGAGTCGACAGGCAAACTAAACAGGATATTGAGGCACGCCTTGGTAAGAAGAAACCCCCCGGTCACAAAGGGCCATTTCTTGAAAATCTACTACGTGACCCAGACAGGCACCAATCCCCCTGCGCTCACCTTTTTCGCCAATTTCCCCAAACTCTTTCCTGAACATTACAAAAGATTCCTCGAAAACTTCTTCAGACAAGAACTGGGAATTGCCCATACACCCATCAAGATCATTCTGCGGGAGCGATAGCCTTAGCCAAGGACCCTTCTACTGTATGGTGGCCTACTGAAGAATCAAGACAGATGCCACGAGTGCTGCCACCATAAGCCGGTAGATCACAAAGGGATAAAATGTATGGGTCTTCAAATAGTTCATCAGAAAGGCAATCACCAGATAACCTGAAAATGCTGATGCCAAAAAGCCCCACAAGAAATTCCAGCTGACTTCAGCTCCTCCACTGCTTATGAGTTTCAGCCCTTCGTAAAGACCTGCACCGGCAATTATTGGAGCAGAAAGGAGAAAGGAAAAACGTGCTGCTGCCTCGCGTGTAAAGCCAAGAAAAAGGCCACAGGTCATTGTTATGCCACTACGCGATACGCCAGGTATTATGGCAAGAGCCTGGGATATGCCCACAAGGAGCGCATCAGCCAACCCCAGGGAAGAAAAACCCTTTGTATAGGTCGCAATCTTTTCGGCAAGGCCCAGCAGCAGCGCCACACCTGCAAGGGTGCACACCACTACCCAGGGAGAACGCAGATAGGTTGAAACTGCATGCTCCAACAAAAAACCAGCCAAGGCCCCTGGTACAGTTCCTGCCACAAGGAAGAAAAAGAGCCTCCGTTCCCTGGAAGACTTACTCGTTGGCTTAAGGGCCAAAAGCATCCCTGTCCAGTCCTTATAGAAAAAGGCGAGCACTGCCAAAAGGGTTCCAATATGGAGGGTGACATCAAAGGCAAGACTCGTCTCCTTGAGCCCCAGGAAATACTCGGCCAGAACCAAATGGCCAGAGCTGGAAACAGGCAAGAATTCTGTAATCCCCTGTAACACACCTAAAAATACTGCTTCTGAAATATTCATCTGCTAATATTGATCAAAAGGCTACCTCAATAATCCCTAAGTCTTGGAGGCTGACAAAAGTCTTGAAATTTCATGGCTGACGTATTGAGACAGCTTCCATACATATTTAGGATCAAAAAAATAATAGAATCCATATCTGTAAGGACAACACTAATTCATCAAAGCCTATGGCACAAATAGATTTCTGGAAAGAAACAAGACTTGGACAAACTATAATGGCTGGGCTATCAGGCCCATTTTTTGACTCCAAGACAAAACGGCTCATAGAGGAG
Source organism: uncultured Thermodesulfatator sp. (assembly GCA_964581255.1). Classification (GTDB taxonomy): domain Bacteria; phylum Desulfobacterota; class Dissulfuribacteria; order Dissulfuribacterales; family QOAL01; genus QOAL01. The sequence goes on along the minus strand of CAZOMT010000005.1, from coordinate 58,669 downwards.
TTCGGGGTGTCGAACTTTATCATCTTTGCAAGAAATACCGTTTTGGGCCCTGAGGCACTTTCAAGGCTTTGTGCAGAGATCAAAAGTACTTGCCTGGAGCAGGGCCTTGAGCCACTCATTGCCGTCGACCAGGAAGGCGGGCCAGTTAGAAGGCTTAAGCCCCCCTTGTTTCCAGATACCTACTGTCCGTCGGATATTGTTTCATCTCCTGATCCTCCAATGGCCATGGAAAAGATGGCAATAGAGACAGCAGGATTATTAAAAGGTGTTGGCATCGACATGAATCTTGCCCCAGTGATGGACCTTTGCCTTGGAGCAGAAGATCACGTGCTCAAGGGACGATGTCTTGGAGCCACGCCCAGGCAGGTGGCAGAACTTGGCAGTATCTACATCCGGACCTTGCAAGACAGGGGAGTGCTCGCCACGGCCAAACATTTTCCTGGAATTGGAACGGTGAAGGTCGATCCCCATCTCGAAAGGCCAGTTGTGGACATTTCGATAGATGAAATAGAATGGGGCCTCATACCCTTCAAAGAGGCGATAGGTGCCGGTGTTGCAGCGATCATGACATCTCATGTGGTATTTTCGTCCATTGAACCCGATCTTCCAGCTACCTTTTCCAAAAAAGTCGCTTCACATATGTTGAGAGAAGAGCTGGATTTCACAGGAGTCCTGCTCTCGGATGACCTGGAGATGAAAGGAATAACAAGGCATATAGACATTGGAAAGGCAGCGGTGGACGCATTTTTAGCAGGCCATGACCTTTTGCTTGTTTGCAACAGCTACGAAAATGTAGTGTATTGTCTCGACTCCCTAAAAGCTGCATTTGAACATGGGGCTATCCATGTGGAAAGGGTGGAAACCTCTTTAAAAAGGATAGAGACTGTCAAAGCTGGACAAAAGACTTGAGATGGCAAGGCCTCAATTGCAAATCCTTCGATACTCTATTACTCTTTATTCAAAATTACACAGAAGGATATGGAGTGCCAAAGACCTTTCGAACATGAAGCCGCACCAATTCAAGCCTCTTTTTCTCTTATCAGCACTGATTACAGCCGTAGTCGTGGCTTCTGCATGCTCGATCATTCCAAGGAATGAAATTCGGCCAGTGGCCAATGGAGAGGACTGGAGAGTAAGGCTTGTAAAATATTCCGTTGGCTCTGAAACCGTTACCCAAGGCGGCTTCGAACATCCCATCGAGATCAGCCTTGCTAAGCTCAATAACATCCTTTCGGCCATTTATATCCAAGACCAATATGTTGTTGGCAAAAAGGGGCGCCAGCAACTATTTCCCGCCAATGTAAGAAGGGTGCTTCTGGAACCCTTGCATGAAGCCTTTTTGAAGGCCAAGCCCGATGAAGTGATAGATTTTTCTTTCCTTCAGGGCAAAAGCTATCTATGGGTGTTCAATCATGATCTTTTTACCAGCGGGATCTTCTTCAAGAAAGACGGTAAACTCCATCTTGCCATGAGGGCTGTAAACTTCCAGTGCGACAATTATCAAGAAGCCCTGAGACAGTTTGTGAGTGACCCTACGAAAAGGGCCCTTACCAATGACTGGTCGTTTGTTTTAAGGCCAGGCATGACCCTCAAAAAACACGAAAAAAGCGGACTTGGCCTTTTCCAGAAACCATTTTTCCCCAATTGGCTGATCATAGACATGTCCAAAACTTACGAACCAGTAAGGACCAGGGTGAAACATTTTGAAAGGATTATCAAGGCCCCTCCGGCTGTCAGGGAAAAATCCGCACCAGTAGACTTTGGCCCGCCCAAGACGGGAATCGTGAAACCAGCAGTGCCCAAAAGCCTTGATGACCCCGAAGTGAGAAAGAGGCTTCAAGTGCTCAGGGAACTATACAACAGTGGAGCCATCAGCCGCTCTACATACGAAAGAAAAAAGGAAGAGCTGCTCTCACCCTGATCTCCTCCTCCCTTTTCTATCATTGAAATTGATACGTCATGAAACTTCCTGAACTTATTTTTGGCAATGAAAAGGCTTACTTACACACACAGAAAAGGGTGGCCAAATTCTTTCGCGACCATGAAAATGACCTCATAAACGTTGTGAATGAAGCCGTCAAGATAAAGAAGACCTATACTTGTCTTGAATTTTTCTGCCACGATTATACAGGGCCCATATGTAGTGAATGTTTAGAGCCGTGTTGTGTGAACCGCCACGGATTTCCAGATTTTGAGGATCTTGTAATCTTCCAGGCCATGGGAATAAAGGCACCTTGTTTTGACTGCGATGTCGTGGACACTGAACCATGCCAGTTTCTTGGGCCTGAAGGCTGTATACTCCCAAGATATCAACGGTCGTATAGATGCACCTGGTATTTTTGTGACTATTGCATGGATGAATTCCAACATGCAAAAGAAAAGGAATTCATAAGATTCCAGGCCTTAATGGCAAAACTTTCCAGGAGAAGAATTGTGCTTCTGGAACAGTTCGAGAGGGAATGGATCAGATATCACCATTGATAAATCCGGCGCCTTATACCAAAAGATGGCCATATGGGGAAGGTTCTCGAAAACTTGATGGATGGTTGAACACGAAAGCCTTGGAAGGTTACAAGGGCAGATAGAACTTGAACGCCGTCCCTCCCGATAAGGGCTGCTCGATTGCAACAGCCCCTCCGTGGGCCTCGACGATCTTTTTCGTTATGGGAAGCCCCAGACCGTTTCCCCTGGTCTTTCTGGAAAAATAAGGATCAAAGCAGTGGGCGAGGGTCTCCTTGTCCATGCCTGGCCCTTTATCCCTAACCACGATCAAGGCTGTACCGTCCTGTTTCCTGCTGGCGATGACAACTTCTCTTCCTTTGCCCGATGCCTCTATGGCATTTGAAATAACGTTCACCAGCGCCCGCTCAAGCATGAAAGGATCTATCTGGGCATAGATGTCTTCCAGGGAAGTGGAAAGCTTCACTCCTGCCTTCTGGGCCTTCTCTTCACACATCTTCACGGCATTTTGTACAACATCGGAGATGTTGCATAACTCCTTTTTCAATTTTACTGGTCTGGCAAAATCTAGCACGTCGTTTACGATCCTCTTCATCCTCAAAGCATCCTGGAGCATTACAGGAACGTAAGTTTCACAATCCCCCTTGCCCTCTGCAAGCCTTTCAAGAAGGCCTATTATGCTTATGAGTGGATTTTTGAGATCGTGAACGATGCCCGATGTAATACGGCCAAGGGATATGATCATGCGGTTTCTTTCGAGCTCATCCCTGATCCTTTTGTCCCTGTCCGCAAGATAGCCGGCACCAAAAGCAAAGAGCAAATAGAACACAAGATCCATAACCCTGACGAATTCACGCTCAAGACTTCCGCGCCATGTATAGACTGTAAAAGGGATGTAGAACAGATATATGGCACCTAAGGCGATCAAGGCGCCTCGTCTTCCGTACCGCATGGCGGCCAAGAAGATAGGGAAATAATAAAGTTCCCTTTCAAATTCCCACAAGTCGCCTGATCCATGAAAAAAATACTGCACAGCAGTTATCCCAAGGATCAATAGACCGATTAACCAAAAAAATTTTTGCCGCAACAAAAATATTGGAGCCAATGGGTTGATTCCCTATGCATGTTTATAAAAGAAAAAAACAGGCCTTCTGGCCGATCATCCAAAAACATGCCGGTTTTTTTTGGACGTCAAGGAACAGAAAGACTTTTTTGCATGACACTGTTTCTGGCCCTTGAAAACCAGACGGCTCAAAAGATAAGGGCTTAAAGACTTGAATACCTGGCGCCTTTAAATCTATGGTGTCAGCCACATCCTCCCATTGATGCGGTGCCACTTTTTTCAGGAGGACATGGCAGTCGATAGCCGTTTATTTCGTAGCCTACAGGTGCTTACACCTATTCACTCAAGAACGAATTATATGTATACATCCTTTATGGTTCAAGTGCAGAACCATTTAAAAAATACCATACCCGAGAACACAATAGCTACCTCTAAAAATGGTCACGGCACTATTATATCTGCCAACCCAAAGAATGAAAGTGCAATTTTTTCATGTACTTTCACGGTAAATTGAATTTTGAATCGGGAGCAAGGGCATGAAAAAAACGCATAAGTATCGTTTATATTTCCACAAATATTTTTTTGGAGAAACGCAGTCATTGGCAAAAAGGCTTTTTTAGGGTTCAAGACGAACAGATGGGCCTGAATGTTTGGCGAAAGCACCATAAAATCTGGTTCCTTTTTTTAATGAACATGGTAGAAATGGAGTAATCGAGATTATCTGAACAGTTGCCAATATAATGGCCAAGGATCAGTGAAGATCGATCCTAAGAAGGGAAACAATGGCTGAAATTCTATTTATCTGGCTAATAACAGCCCTGGGGCTTTGGATCACCACAAAGATTGTCAGGGGAGTAAAGGCCGAAAGTTCAACCGCCCTTCTTATGGCTGCCCTGGTACTTGGCCTCATAAACAGTTTCATAAGGCCAGCACTCCTCTTTTTGACCTTTCCCATAACCATACTCACATTTGGCATCTTTGCCCTTGTCATAAATGCGCTCATGATAAACCTCACGGCGTTGATTGTTCCAGGTTTCAGGGTGGATGGCTTTGGTTCAGCTCTCCTTGCAGCTATCGTTATGGCCCTTATCTCCCTGTGCGGTCTTTTGTTGTTTGGTGTCTTGTTTGGTGCTGGGCTGCACTGGATGTTCTGGCATGGCCATCCCCATGGATGCAGAATTGCCGTATGAAAGAGATATCGACTTGACAGGGGCAAAAAAGATGAAAATTGGGGTGCTCGACCTCACTTGCTGTACAGGATGCGAAGCCAACCTCCTTGGAACCAAGTCCTCCATCTCTGATTACCTTAGCCATTTTGAAATCAGTAGTTGGCGCATGCTCGAAGACCAAGAGCCAGCAGATTATGATGTTGTGCTAATAGAAGGATATGCATGTAATGAAGAACAGGTCGAGGTCTTGAAACAGGCCAGAGAAACCAGTTCAGTGGTAGTAGCCTTTGGCACATGTGCTGTTTCAGGCAACATCTTTTCCCAGCTCAAACCAGAAAACCGTGAGAAGATCAATGCCATGGTCTATGGCAAAGGGCATGTACCAGTAACCAAGTTCGTAAGGCCAGTCATGGACGTAATAAAGGTAGACCGCATCGTGCGAGGCTGCCCTGCAAACATCAATGATATACAGAGGCTCCTTCAGGACCTGAGCCGTCATCCTGTCACGTCAAAGGAATTGAAGGTCTTTACACCTGATTACGTGGCGAGGATAGAGGGCCATGCAAAACTCAAGGTCAACTTCCAAGAAAACAAGGCGCACTTCTACCCTGAAGAAGGTGAGCGCTTCGTGGAAGCCCTCGTTGTGGGGCGGCATTATGAGAGCGCACCCAAATATCACAGCAGGATATGTGGAATCTGCCCAGTTGCCCATTGCCTTTGCGCCACGATGGCCATAGAACAAGCCCTTAACATCCACGTACCAAATGTGGCAAGAACGTTACGCAAAATATTCCATTGCGGCCAGATGATCCAAAGCCATCTGCTACATCTCTATTTCATGGTCCTTCCTGCGATGGAGGGCACGAGATCCGTAATGGATATGAGTCTACGCCATCCTGGAGAATTTGAACTTGTAAGGGCAGTAAAAAAGGTAGCTGAAGGGATATTCTCCACTATTGGGGCTGCTCCCTTACACCCGGTTTCTCTGACGCCTGGAGGGTTCACCAAGGTACCGGACATGCACAGCCTTTCTGCCCTCAGCAATGAAATTCACGCAATCTTGGCCAATGCCCTCGATTTGGCCCTATTGTTCCATAAATATGAAAATTGGCCTGAAACAAGCACCAACTCCCATATGTTGTGCCTGGAACCAGAATTCGATTCCCTGTCCTATCCGCTTTCAGGTGACAGGGTATATTTTGACGGCCCAGAACCTTACAGCGTTTACCATTACCTCGACTTCATCTACGAAAAGGTCAGCGCAGACCAGCCAGCCAAGACTGCCTTCTTAAAGGCCGATAAGCCTGTCAAGACTGGAGCCCTTGCTAGGCTTTCCAGGTATTTTAAAAGGTTGCATCCCTATGCCCAAGAGGCATTTGAAGCTGTAAGGATCGATTTTTCTCAACCATTTCACAACAATCTGGCCCAAGCAGTTGAAATACTCCACTACCTAGAAGAAGCATTGCGGCTTCTAGATGGCCTTGAGGAGAAAGAACTCAATTCATCGCTCGTGAACCCAAAAGTAGTGAGGCAAGAGGCCCTTGAGGCAAAAGGCCCCTGGCCCAAGCGTGGAGTGGCTGCCATCGAGGCACCAAGGGGTGTTTTGTTCCATGAAGTCCAGGTGGACAAGGACGGAAAAATCACCCATTACAACATTGTTGCCCCCACAAACCTGAACCTGTCGGGGCTAGATGACGAGATCAATATACTCCTTGGAAGATATTCCTCAGGACCTGATCAAATAAAGAAACAATTCATTGAAGACTTGATCAGGGCCATGGACCCTTGCATCACCTGTTCTGTCCACTAAGATTCCCGAATTTCTGTCTTTATCAATCTATCTGTAAATGTTTCAAAATATCAAAAAATATTTTGACAACAGGCCTCATTGCCAATAATTTTCACGAAAATCTATAATAGGAGGCGAAAATATGGGTATGTTAAAGGAATTCAAGGAATTTGCAGTCAGAGGCAATGTGGTAGACATGGCCGTGGGCATTATCATTGGCGCAGCATTCGGGAAGATTGTTTCATCCCTTGTAGGAGATGTCATTATGCCGCCAATAGGCTTCTTCCTCGGCGGGGTGGATTTTTCCAATCTGGCCCTGGTAATAAAGGAGGCGGCACAGAATTCACCTGCAGTAACCATAAAGTACGGCAAGTTCGTACAGACAATCATAGATTTTACAATAATTGCATTCTCAATCTTTATCATTGTTAAGGCAGTGAATTCGTTGAAAAAAGAAGAAGTCAAAGAGGATGCTCCTCCAGAGCCTTCAAAGGAAGAAATGCTCCTTACAGAAATAAGGGATCTTCTGAAAGAAAAAAATAGATGATTTAAGGTCGCATGAGAAAAATAACCGCAGACATGTTGCCGTTATTTCAAGGATTATTTTTAGAATGCAACACCGTTATAACACAAAAGGGCAATCTTATGAGGTAGCTCTTTGACCCCTTCTAACACCCCTTGCATTTTTTAATACCAAAGGGGTGTAACTGGCATAACTTGTTGAACAGGATATTGGGAAATCAAGCCCTTGGTACTCATATGTATGGGAAAAGGCACTTGATTTCTCCTAAACCCAGCTTTTCAGATACCTGGTGCCCGGGGAGAGACTCGAACTCTCACGGCGCTCAGCGCCAAGGGATTTTAAGTCCCTTGTGTCTACCAATTCCACCACCCGGGCCCAAAAAAAACAACAAAAAAACTTATACTTTAGACGGGGCAAAAGGTCAATCTGCCCCGAGCATCCTGATTTGACCTTTTTGGTATTTTTCAGTGGGCTTGGCGCAAACGGATTGCACGATTATATTCTTCCATCAAAAGGATTGGAGGCAAAAAATTGATTCCATCACCCAAGTGGGCAGTTGTGCCAGCCATCTTCATCTTTCTGTTTTTTGCTGCAATATGTCGTGGCTACGACACAACGGCCTTTTCCAACCTGGCCTATCCCATTGAAGACGCACCTGGAGGACAAGCAATACTAAAAAATGGATCATTTTCAAAACTTATAGTAGAGGGCAGCGCTGCCAGATTCGACGCAAAACTCCTGGAGCCGGTTGCCATTTCGTCGTGGAGAGGCAGACAAGTTGCGGCAGTGGTGCTTTACTACTCCTCTGGTGGATCTGGTAACTTCAGAAGGCTTTTTTTCCTCACAAAGGATGAAAAGGGATGGTCACCAAAGGCCTGGGCCGATCTCGGAGACAGGATCAAGGTAAGATATCTGGGGCTTGAACGACATGGCGAGGTAACAGTTGGAATGATAACCCATGCCACAGGCGACCCTCGATGCTGCCCAACGAAAAAGATAGTACGGGTCTATATAGTGAAAAGAGACAAGCTCCTACCCAAAAAGACCGCTTCAACAGAAATTTTCCCCGATCAGGTCCATTTTGCCGCCCATATCTTGCCGGAACAGATAAAGGCCATTCTTATCCCAGAGCATGGCGTTTCTGCACATGGAATCAATAACTTGCCCCCTTATCCATCTCATGTGGCCCTTTTAATGAATGGAAAGGTGGCTGTCAGGATCATGCCAGTAAAGGCCTATGAAAAGATGTGGTTGAAGAAAAATGATCTAACCATAAAGATAGCCATGAAACGTATCGAAAGGATCATTACAGGAAAAGAGAAGGACTTTTCACCTCCACTTCCCATCCTTCCTCCTCATTCAGGTATCAACGACTTGGCCGCAAAGCAAGAACTCATCAAATGGAATAGCGGACAGGGCATAGGGTTTATCGGCAGGATAGCAAAGACGTTTTCCTGTGTGAGTCCAGATGACCTTTGCTATTTCTTTACGGGCATATCAAATGGAAACAGGTTTCTGATCTCGTTGATCCATAATCTAAAAATAAAGGAGGCACCAAATAGTCTGTGGTCGTGTGAAAGCACAATCAAGGGCCTTAGTAAACAGATAAAAGAGGTTTCGACAGCCATAGGGGGCATGCATGATGACAATTTCGAGCCATCCCTAAGTGCCATAAGGAGATTTTTGTCCTCTATCTCCATTGAAGAAGATTGACATTCCACAAAACAGGAAAAAGCAAGCGCCTGCCACCCCTCCTGAGGATGACAGGCGCTTTTTCCCTGCCCTTTGAGGGCAGATCAACAACCTTCCACCTTTACACTCTCTCCTTTAACCTTCAATTTCACCTGCTGGCCTTTTTCTGGCAAAAAATCCTTTTCAGGTTGAATTACAACAAGTTTTCCATCCTTTTCCGATTGCCACAGGACTACACTGTTTTTATCCTTTACCATCTCCTTCAACGTTCCTGGCTCGATTGGAAGATCAAAAACCTGTATTACCTTGCCTGTGGTCTTCCCAGCATCCTTTGCCTTCAAGATCACTGGCTGATCCTTTTTCACAAAGATCTTCTTTTCCGACTGGATCAGAACAACAGGAGCGCCGGCAGCCATATCCTCAGCCTTGCACTCTTCCGCCTTTTTCAAAAGACCTTGCATTGCCTTGCACAGATCGCCTCCTGCCTTGATGGAAGCCGCCACTTCTCCTTTTGCCTTTCTGGCTGCCTCTGAGGGCGCAGATAGAGCGGTAAGGAGAGCTACTGAAAACATCATTGCCATGAGGATGGCCTTGGGGCGTAAGTTTTTCATTTTGCACCTCCTTTCCTATTATGACATCCCTTGCACGAAGTGGGGCCAGTTGGTTTGTTCTCTTTTTTCAGTTCTTTGTGACACTTGAGGCACTGATCATGGAAATGATTCTTGAGCTTGCCTGCTCCACCTGTTGCCTCCAGTTCCTTTTCTAAGCGCTTGCATTTATCCGCCTTTAAGACATCATCCTCTGTCTTTGCACCATTGTGGCATTGGGCGCACACAAAGCCCTTCCCTTCCTTTTTTAAAGCCTCTATGTGGGCCTTGTGGGAAAAATGGTTTACCGACTTGATATCCTTTTTGAGGCCCTTGATATCAGGGCAAGACTTCTGAACGTTTATGTCTACAAATTCAGGTGGGCCACTGATAGAGGCTGTACTGTTGTTGTCACCTGCTAAACCATTAAAGGCAGTTAGTGCAACAAAAAGCATCACAAGCCCCATGCCACACAAGGCCTGAAATGGCTTTCTGACAAACCTTTCTTGAACGAGTTTGATCTCTTTCTTTTTCATTAGGATTTTCCTCCTTTTCTTTTTATGCCTTAAAACCCCTTGTCTTGACAGCCGGCTGAAAGCTTTGAGGTCTCAAGGGCAACAGGCACAATACCTACTCGAGTCTTTTCTGGACTACCTTTTGAACACCTGCTGGTTATCTGTGTTCGATTGGTAGATCCCGCCTTTGATTTGACCCTACGCAAGAAGGATTGATAAAACAATGGACATAGGGTTAAATGTCCATAGATGTCTGGTAGACATGGGTAGACATGCGCCTATTTATACAATTTTTATTGTTATTTCAGCTTATTATAAAAACTGGAATCAGGCAGATCTTATATGAATAGTCAGGGAGAAGGTCATAAGACAGACCTTCAACAGCTTCCGCCAACGGTAAATCTTGACGGATCGAAGGTAAGACAGATCAGGGAGTCCAAAGGTCTGACTCAACTCTATGTTGCTACTGCTGTTGGCGTCACTACCGATACCATCTCCAGGTGGGAAAACAGACGTTATCCCACTGTGAAGAGGGAGAATGCCCTAAAACTTGCCGAAATCCTCGAGGTGGACATCACCGAAATATTGGAAGCCGAGGAAAAACCGTCAACAGTGGATGAAGAGGCTTCCCAAGACACAGGTACCCCCACCATGCCTGCCAGTGAAACTGGCGAAGCCAGAGAAGAAAAGGTCCAGCCAGGTGAAGACGATCAAGATATCGCCCCTTCTGCCTCTGGCCGGAAGTTATTGATCTCCATCCTTTTACTTTTGATAATGGCGGCAGTATCTGGTGGCACTTACCTTTACTTCAAACCACACAAAGAAACCCTGGAGATCACTGCAAGCAGATTCCTCCCAGACCATTCAGCGCCTGGCCAGGTCTTTCCAGTAGTCATTGACGTCTACGTCAAGCCTGCCAAGCAAAGGACCTTGCTGGTAAAGGATGGCGACCATTCAGGTATCGAGTTCTTGAAAGCCGTGCCTAACTTTACAAGTAGAAATGGTCAGTTTGTTAAATGGATCTACCAGGGAGATCTTGGCTATACCAAATTCATCTATCTTGCCAAGATAAAAAAAGGGGTGTCTTCAGGAGATCTGTTCATATTCCAGGGTCAGGTAACCGTCAAAGAACGCAAAAAACATTCTATACCCATAGAGGGTAACAATCTGATATCTGCCCTCCCATTCAGTTGGGCAGACATCAACAAGGACCACGTAATTGACGACGAAGAAATATTAGAGGCATACGATCTGCTTTCAGGGATAAAGGATGCAGAAAAGACCCTTCACGAAGTGGAAGTCCTTTGGTCAGCAGGCAGTTACAGGTGGGATATGAAAAAGGGCAAATTTCAACCTGTTCGAAAGACAACAGAGCCTGAAAAGGCACTAAAGCAAACAGGCAATCAATAAAAGGAGAAAGATCATGTTTCAAGTTACAAGAATTATACCATTCTTAACAATTCTTCTCTTTTCTTTCTTCTATCTGTTCCCTGAAACGGCCTTTTCAGGCCAGGTATCTGGCGAGCTCAAGAGCTCAGGGGGCGATGAAATCCAGATCTTTCTCAAAATAAGGGCACCAGCTCCAAACACCATCATTATCACCCTTCATCTGCCAGCAAACACCGCTGTTGTTTCCGCAAGGCCCGCCTTTGCCAAGGCCCAACCCCAACACGGTGAGGTCAACTGGCTGCTTTCCCGTGTTCAACCAGGCAACGTAAAGATCTGGTGCAAACTCAACAAAAATGTCAAGGTTTCAGAGATAATAGCGTCTGTAAGATATAAGAATCCTCAAACAGGAAAAATGGAAGAGGACATGATTTCTGGTTCAGAATGACAGCCTATGCAAACAGAATTCATATACCTGAATTGAACATGACCAAACATACAAGTACCCAAAAAACTGTAGCAACTCGGAGGCCGTGTATGAGTATAATTTCAGATCTCTTCGGCAAGTCGCCTTTTGGACCGCTGGTGGAGCATACCAAAAAGGTGCATGAATGTGTCGAGCTGATAAAGCCGCTCATGGAGGCCCTCAGCCACGAAAACTTTATCCTCATCAGGGAACTCCACAACAGGATCTCAAAACTCGAATATGAGGCAGACAAGATAAAACATGAGGTGAGAAGCCAGTTACCCAGGCGCCTCTTCCTGCCTGTAGACAGGATAGATCTTGAAAATTTCTTGAGGTGCCAGGATAAGATAGCCGATTATACCGAGGATTTTTCTGTGATCCTCACTATCAGGAATACACCAATTCACCCCAGTTTGATCGACAAGTTTTTCAAGCTGGTGGATCAAATGTTCCAGGTGACAGGTACCCTCCTTACTGCAGCCGTTGAGCTTCAAAATCTGGCAGAGGTATCATTCAGTGGTGCAGAGGCCAAAAAGGTCCTTAAATGGCTAGATGGTCTTGGGGAAGAGGAGTGGAAGGCCGACCGTATAGCCAGGGATCTATCCAGGGATATCTACAAGCTGGAACACCAGGTGGAAACCCTTACGATCATCTTTTATGAAAAGATGATTCGCAAACTTGGCCAAATAGCCAACGAAGCTGAAAATGCTGGAGATATGCTTCGGGCTATGCTCATCAGATAGGTTTTCTTCCTAAAAAATTCACAATTAAAGAGGGAAAAATTGCACAATGGACATCCTTGTTATAGGAATAGCCTCTTTGCTTGGTCTTTACATGGCGTGGAATATCGGGGCCAACGATGTAGCAAACTCCATGGCGGATGCTGTAGGCTCCAAGGCGGTAACAGTCGGACAGGCGGTAATACTTGCAGGCATATGTGAATTCGCAGGCGCTGTCTTGGTAGGTGCACCAGTAACGGACACTGTGAGAAAGGGAATAGTCGACCCAAACAGCTTTTTGGCCCTGTCTGGCATAAGCCATGAACAGGCTGCTGCGTTGTTCGTGATAGGCATGACTTCTGCACTTCTGTCTGCTGCCATATGGCTGAACATCTCCTCTTTCTTGGGAATGCCTGTTTCAACTACACATTCGATTGTAGGGGCTGTAGCAGGTTTTGGCATAGTGGCTGCGGGCTGGGGGTCTGTCCAATGGCATAAGATGGCCATGATAGTGGCTAGCTGGTTCGTATCTCCAGTAGCAGGTGGAATCATGGCCTATATACTCTTCAAGTTCATCAACAAATCCATTTTGGGCCGCGAAAGGCCTACAAAGGCAGCCATCTTGTATGCACCCTATCTCGTAAGCGCAGTTACGGCTACTGTTGTTCTTGCCACCATATACAAAGGGCTCAAGAACGTGATTTGCAATCTGAAATGGCTCACCCCCGAAGTATCCATAATTATCACGATAGCGGTGAGCATATTATCTGGCGTGATAGCCAGGATTGTCTTGAAAAGACGCCTCAAGGGCAAGGACAAACTCCCAGTGGGCGAACAGCTTGAGCTAGTGGAACAGGTCTTCGTGCCGATAGTTATCATAACCTCCTGTTCCGTCGCCTTTGCACACGGGGCAAATGATGTGGCTAATGCCATAGGCCCCCTTGCAGCCGTGGTCAGAGTCGTCCAGACTGGAACTGTGGTCCAGAAAGTTGGTGTGCCTTTCTGGGTTTTGGTACTTGGGGGGACAGGCATAGTCATAGGTCTTGCCACATATGGATACAGGGTGATGAGGACAGTAGGCACCAAGATCACTGAAATTACACCATCCAGGGGTGTTGCTGCTGATCTTGCTGCAACAGCCACGGTTCTCATATGCACAAGGCTTAAGTTACCCATTTCAACCACACATACCCTGGTAGGGGCCATTTTGGGAATAGGACTGGCCCGAGGCCTTGGAGGAGTGAACAAATCTGTTACCAACAAGATCTTTGGGGCTTGGTTTGTCACTGTTCCAGCAGCCGCCATCCTATGCATCATCCTCTTTTTGGTGGGAAGATTCTGCTTCTTTGACTACCTTACGGTTGTATGTACAAAATAGCCTGAAATTCACATAACTATTCAAATCGAGCCATTGGAGAACACGGATTATGAATGACGATATCAACAAAGACCTTGGCACATCAAGCGTGATCTGGAAGACAGAGGATCTTTACAAGGCCTTAGATGATCCTCTGATACAAAAAGATATGGACTGGTGCAGGAAAGAGGCAGCAGACATCAGGGAAAATTTTGCTGGCAAACTGGCAAAACTTGACTCCCAAGGCCTGTTAGACCTTGTCAGAAGGCTCGAAAGGCTTTCAGAGACCATGGGCAAGTTGGCTGCATTTTCGTATCTGAACTTTTCTACCAAGGTCAATGATCCAGAAGCTGGAGCCTTTATGCAAAAGATAAAGGAATTTTCCAGCGAGATAGAAAACAAGATCGTTTTCTTTGAGCTCGAATGGGCGGAGCTTTCAGACGAAATTGCTGAAAGATTCCTAAACGATCCCCTTATCCATCACTATCGCCACTATTTGAAGGCTGCCAGACGTTACAGGCCGCATCTGCTTTCAGAGACTGAAGAAAGGCTCCTTATTGAAATCAGCCCTGCAGGCCGATCCAGCTGGATAAGCCTTTTTGACAAAGTGCTTGCCCAGCAGCGTTATGGAGACAGGCAGAGGACCCAGGAAGAGGTGCTCACTGACCTCTATTCGCCAGAAAGAAATATACGGAAAGATGCAGCAGTTGAGCTTACAGAAGGCCTGAAGAAGGAACTCCACGTTATTACACACACATTCAACACAGTACTCTGTGACAAGATGATCCAGGACAGGCTGAGAAAATATCCAGAATGGATCAGTTCCATGAACCTTGCCAACGAACTGGATGATTCCACAGTTGAAGGGCTGATAGCAGCGGTTACCAGCCAGTATGAAATTGTAAAAAGATATTACCTATTGAAGAAAAGACTCCTTGGTCTGGACACACTCTTTGATTATGACAGGTACGCACCGCTTCCCTGGTTGCCAGACAAAAAGGTATCCTGGGAAGAGGCAAGGCAGACTGTGCTCCAGGCCTTTGATAAGTTTTCTCCTGAAATGGCCCAGATTGCCGACAGATTTTTCTCAAATGGATGGATACATGCGCCTGTGGTTCCTGGAAAAACCAGTGGTGCCTTTGCGCACCCTGTGACACCTTCCACTCACCCATTCGTTCTGGTCAACTTCACTGGATCCTTGAGAGACGTAGAGACCTTGGCCCATGAACTTGGTCATGGGATTCACCAGGTACTTGCTGCCCAAAAGGGATATTTCAACAGTCACACACCTCTTCCCCTCGCTGAAACAGCCTCGGTATTCGGTGAGATGCTGGTATTCAGGGATATCTTGGATCAGCTCGAATCTCCTGAGGAAAAACTTGGATTCTCAGCAGCCAAGATCGAGTCCATCTTTGCCACTTCATTCAGGCAGGTAGCCATGAACCGCTTTGAAGATGCCATTCACAACCATCGACGTAAAGAGGGTGAGCTTTCCCAGGACCAATTTTCCGAATATTGGATCGACACCCAAAAGGCCATGTTCCAAGACAGTGTAAGACTGACGGATAACTACAGGATCTGGTGGTCTTACATATCACACTTTTTGCATGTTCCAGGTTACGTATACTCCTATGCATTTGGCGAGCTGCTTGTGCTTTCCCTCTATGCCATATATCTGGAACAGGGAACAGACTTTAAGGTAAAATACATAAAGCTCCTTGAAGCAGGCGGAAGTGAAACTCCCTATGAACTCTTGAAGCCATTTGGCATAGACCTCGGCGACGTCACCTTTTGGAGCAAGGGGCTTGCAGTAATCGATGAGATGGTAAGTGAAACAGAAAGACTTGCTGAAAAGATCCTATGAAGCCAAGGGCCTCTAAGCTGCTTAAGGGGCTTATTAGCCGAGAAAGAAGAAAGCGCATCGAAAAGATCCTCAAAAGGCGCACCCGTTATATCACTGTGGTTCTGGACAACCTCTATCATCCCCACAACATGAGTGCTGTGGTCAGGTCGTGTGAGGCATTTGGAATTCAAGACCTTCATGCCATCGAAGAAGAAAACCGATTTGACCCAAGCCACGGAATTGCCATGGGGGCACAGAGATGGATCAGTGTGATCAGACATCCGAATTCAGACGCATGTGCCACATGGCTCAGAAGGCATGGATATACACTTTTTGCCGCCGACCCTCCTGAGCGAGCAGAAAGGACAAGGACCAAGACCTCCTATATGCTCCAGGAACTGCCCCTGTCCATGGGGCCATTGGCCCTGGTTTTTGGCAAAGAGCTAGACGGCCTCAACCCACACCTTAGAAACCTTTGTGATGCCACTGTATATATTCCAATGAAAGGTTTTACAGAAAGCCTCAATGTTTCTGTCACTGCTGCCATCTGCCTCTATGAATTGAGGAAAAAGCTGGACGCCTTGCCATCATCCGTGTGGCAACTCTCAGACGAGGAAAGATCAACCCTTAGGGATGAATGGTATACAAAATCGGTAAGACATGGACCAAGGGTGCTGAAGGACTTACAAAGCAGGCAATCTTCCTGAACAGTGCGTCACGCCTTACGGATCAAAAAACGTGCTGAAACAAAAAAGGCCTGCTCTTGGAAGCAGGCCCTGTAAAAACTACCCATTATTTTTGAGGGATCTAAACCTCCTGAATGGTCACGAACTTGAGTGCCCTTGTTGTGCACTTTGTTACACAAGCAGGCTTTAACCCTGCATCCACCCTGTCCATACAGTAATCACACTTTACTGCCTTTCCGGTATTTGGATTGAACTGGGGGATATGCCACGGGCAAGCACCTGCGCAAGCCATACATCCTATGCATGAATCTGTCTCGATGTAGACTATACCGTCTTCCCTCTTCTTCATGGCTCCAGTCGGGCAGACAGGCACACAGTACGGATCTTCGCAATGGTAACATGAACGGAAATGATACTCTGTCTTTGGCACTCCCTTAACAGCCTTGAGTGGCTCGTGAGATATCTCGCAGAGGAACGGCCCCACTGGCAAGTCCTTGTTGGTCTTGCAATGGACCTCACATCCATGGCAACCAATACACCTCTTTGAATTCAGATAAATCATATATTTGTTCACAGTTCTACCCTCCTTCTCGGGTTTCTCGGGCTGCGGCGCACAGTAACGAATTTTTCACACAGACACAGACCGCCACCTGCAGGGTCCATCATCTCAAGAAGACCTTCTTGGAGCTTTTGGTCGCTCATGCCGGCATGATATGCCCTGCTCTGGAGCGGCACCTGACGGCCAAAACCATGCACAGTGTAAACGGCCTCTGGGTGGATAAAATCTGTGACATGGGCCCTGATGGTACCCTTCTGGGAATCTGCAATGACGTCTACCCAGTCACCTTCTTTTACACCCATGCGTGCAGCCACCCTGGAATTTATCCAGAGGGTATTTTCTGGCATGAGCTCGTTCAGCAGTGGATTGTTGATGGTATGCCCATGTGCATGCACTGGACTCCTGCCGAAGATGAGCCTAAAGCGGCCTTTTGGAGGTTTTTGTGGACTCTCATATGGTTTAAAGGATGGAATACCATTCTCTTCGAGCATCTGGCTGATAAATTCTATCTTGCCAGACGGGGTCTTGAATTTCCCATCCAGGTTGTCCCTGTCATACATGATGGGCTCGTCTGTAAGGGCCACAAAACCCTTTTCCCTCAAATCGTCTATCTTGTAGCCAGTGGGTTCCAGTTGAAATTCCCACATCTCATCGGCAGTGGTCCATGGAAAATATTCGCCAATGCCCAGTCTATCGGCTAGCATCTTGAATATCTCCCATGAGGGTTTGGTGTCGAAACGAGGTTCCACGGCCCTATCCCTGAAGGCAAATCTCGGTTTTGGACCCTTTTGGGTGCAAACCGGGGTCTCCCTCTCAAGATACATGGACTCCGGCAAGATCACGTCGGAATACCAACCGAATTCACTGTAGTGGGTATCGATGGATACCAGGAGATCGCAATTGTCAAAGGCCTCTTTCTGGGCGCCCACATCTGGGAAACAGTTGAACGGATCATGCCTGTAGCATATCACGCCCTTGATCGGATAGGGTTCGCCAGTAAGCATGGCATCGTAGAAGAGATGGAAAAGACCAGGCCCTTTATCGAAATGCTTGTATTTCCAGCCAACACCGTCTGCCCTCTTATCCTCTGGCTTTGGCACCATTGAGCTAAAGGTCCTGAGACCTTTCACACCGCAGTCTGCAGGGGTTTTGGGGAACTGCTGGCCACCTTCAACCTCCACACTGCCCATCAACACATTCAAGATGTGGAGCATACGGCTTGCGTAGAAAGAATCCTTATATCTCGAAAGCATCCAGCCAGGATGAAAAATGACCTTGGGCCTTTGCTGGCCTATTTCAGAAACGAAGTCCTTTAGTTTCTTCACCTTGATACCACATTCTTTGGCGGCCCATTCTGCAGTATACTGCTCAACGAATTCTGCCATCTTGTCAAAGCCTGTGGTGTATTTCTCTATGAATTCCTTGTCGTAAGCCTCCTGCTTTATGACCTCGTTGATCATTCCGAGCGCAAGGGCGTAATCTGTGCCTGGCCTCACCTGGAAGAAACGGGTGGCCTTGATGCCAGTAAGCGTCTGCCGCACGTCCACGTATGTGAAGCTGCCACCGTTATCGAGCATATCCATTATCTGATTCACTTCTGCGATACGCAGGGAGGCCATTAAGTTACGGCCAAAGCTGACCAGATGTTTTGCGTTTTTTATGTCGTAAATAAAGCCCTTTCTCCCAAGACCATAGACAGACTTACTGGCATGATGAACATTTCTGCCGCAGCCACTGTCATGGTTCGTGAAGTTGGGCGATCCAAAGGCATGAATGAAACTCTTCCAAAGATCCTGCCATGGCCCTCCCCTGCAACTAAGCATCATTGCCTTGGCACCGTACTTTTCTTTGATCTTGTTCATCTTTTCTGCCACGTAATCTAGGGCGGTATACCAACTAACAGGTTCCCATTTGCCAGCTCCCCTTCCCCCAGCACGAATAAGCGGCTGCTGAGGCCTTTCGTGATCTCTTTGAAGGGCTATGCCAGCAGAGCCCTTGGCGCAGAGTGCTCCTTTGAGGATGTGTGGATTTCCTTCTATCCACTTGACTTTCCCGTCCTCCACTTCTACCTTGATGGGGCATCTTACGGAACACATGCTGCACATGCTCCAGACTGTCTTTCTCATAAACGCCTCCCTTTCTGTTGATACTGCTGAAACAATAAACTGGTCCGATTTATATAATTTTAACTCATAGATTATTGTATTATTTCCTATTTAAGTCAAGATAAAACAAAAGAAAAGTATCTTGTTCTCATTTTCACAACATACCGTTGCAATACACTAGTTTATAAGTTCACAAACAATATCCATATCTGCTAAATGAGACGTAATAACAAGATTCACATCAATCTGTCTAACTTGTTGAAAATTTAGGGATAAAATCTCCAAAAAAGAAACATGAATCTCCTCTCTCAACAGGTCTGACATATAGACAGGGATGACCTGACATCATGTGTATACGGCCTTACACGTACCCATACATTCCCTTAGGAGAAAAGATATTCATACACTAAGTATCGGGCTGCCTTTCAAATAACATCAATCATGACGCCACCAGTTACGATACGAGGCTTAGTTGGCCAACAAGCCAAAGCTTGAACTTCAAAGAGTAAATGATGAGGAAAAAGCCTCCTTGATTACATAAGGCAACCATCTGAATCAAACGTTATTCGTGGAACCTGAAAATCGAATTACAACAGATCCCTGCCACGCCAACATCGTTTTTTGACCGAGCCTTTGGCCTGAGGGGAGAGCACACCAAGGCTGCGGGCCAAGGGGGCCTTAAACGGCCTTTACTGCTTTGAAAATAGAGGCCTGATTTCTGGTTTGATGGGGCAAAAATTCCACTTTTATACTAGAAGGCCATAGATATAAGAGTGCCATGATTGTCTTTAATCGTAAAAATTGGCATTGGTTTTGCTGTTGTTTCAGGTCTAATGATGCCATTACACTGCATCATATCCTCTTTAGCAAGAAAACCTTTTTTGATTTTGGTTGAAATTTTACTTGATACTATTAACATCATTATTCAATACCATACGGAGGGATAGGAAAGAGTGCAGAAAAGAATATGGCTTGTGATTGTCACCTGTTTGCTCTTGACTTTTGACCTTAACTCAATCCTTCCTGCCTCATCATCCTTTGCGTCAATATTCAGTCATAAACTCCATGGTAATGGGCGTCAAAATTTCACCGAAAAGAGATTCCATGAGTATGCGCGAAGAATCTTTCATCAAACAGGCCTATATAGGTATACCGACATACATACCTTTGAGACCTGTCTCATTGGTTATCTGAACCTGAAAAGACAAGGCCTTATCAAGAAGGAAGGGCTTCTGGTATTCATCGACTACAGAAAACCTTCCACAGAGAAACGCTTTTTTGTATTGGATCTCAAGAGAAAAAGGCTCCTTTTCAAGTGCTTAGTGGCCCATGGCAGAAATTCCGGAGAAAGACTTGCCTGCAGTTTTTCCAACAGGCCAGGATCGTACAAAAGCTGCCTCGGTTTCTTCATTACTGGAGAACCATATTCCAATAAACATGGCTATTCCCTAAATATCAAAGGGGTGGAACCTGGCATCAATGACCTGGCTGAAAGCCGCCGCATAGTGATTCATGGTGCAGACTATGTATCGAGGCAGTTCATCAAGAAATACGGACGCATTGGCAGAAGCCTTGGATGCCCTGCCCTTCCAAACAATTTAGCCCGCCCAGTCATTGATACCATAAAAAACGGAAGCTGCCTGTTCATCTTTGGAAACGATAAGGCCTATCTCGCCAAATCCAAGATCGTGGATGCAAGAAGCGCTATCGACTATTTTAACCACGCTGGCATCTGAATGGAGTATTTTTTACGTTGAAAAGGCTTATACTTGTCTCTTTCCTTGTCACGGCTCTCCTTGGGGCCATGCCGTTGGCCTTACAGGCTCAAGAGGCAGGAGATCCAGTATCTCAACATATATTCAAACGCTGTGAATATCTTGAACAGTTCAGCCACATACCTGTCTGCTCCACCTGTGTAGCCTCCCACAAGACGATCCCCGCCTTCTACAGAAACAGGAATTATAGGCCTGCCTGGACCGATTCCAAGGCCATCGGGCAGATGCTTGAGGCCATTGAGGAATCAAGGGACGACGGACTCATGCCCAGGGATTACCATTACCAGGTTTTGGTCTCTATGAAAAAGTCTATCCGGGACTCGAATCAGCCAGATCCATCGGATCTTGCCGATTTCGACATGCTCCTTACAGACGCCCTGTTGAGATTGAGCTATCACCTCTACTACGGAAAGGTAAACCCTGAAAGTTTGGACCCTGATTGGAACTTCAGGAGAAATATCCACAAGATCGTCCCAGAAGTCTATCTACAGAAGGTCATTGACTCTGGCGACATACTCAATAGCCTCGACAAATTGCGGCCTCAATATCCTTACTACGGCGTCTTGAAGGAAGGTCTCAAAAGATACCGGCAGTTTGAAAAACATCCCTGGCCCAAAATTCCAGTTGGAAAGGGCCTAAAAAAAGGCATGAGGGATCCGAGGATTCCAATCTTGGCCAAAAGGCTCGAGGCAGAAGGTTATCAAGTAGTCCAAGAAGGAAATTCCACAGACCTTTTTGGCAAAGGGATTGAGGCCGCAGTAAAGGACTTTCAAAAACACCATGGCCTGGAACCAGATGGAATAGTAGGCAAAAATACTATTAGAGAATTGAACGTGGGGCCAAATGAGAGGGTATCCACCATCCGGGTGAACCTGGAAAGGGCTAGATGGATTCTGCATGACCTCGACCCAGAATTTCTCATCGTCAACATAGCTGGCTTCAAACTCTACTTTGTCAAGGACGGCAAAAGGATGTGGGAATGCAAAGTCATGGTGGGTAAGCCCTTTTGGAAAACCCCATGCTTCAGGGCCACAGTCGAGTATGTGGTGATCAATCCTTATTGGGTGGTCCCTCCTGGCATTCTGTCCAAAGAGGTCATTCCCAAGATCAAGGCAAACCCATCTTATCTGGCAAGGCAAAACTTGGAGATAGTGGACAGCAAGGGCAGGATCATAAACCCAGGGTCAATAAACTGGTCCAGGATCAACCCCAACAGGTTCCCTTATATTATCAGACAGCGGCCAGGGCCCAAAAATGCCCTTGGAAGGATAAAATTCATCTTTCCAAATAAGCACTTTGTCTTCCTTCATGACACACCAGCCAGGAATCTGTTTTCCAGGCCCATGAGGGCATTCAGCCACGGATGCATAAGGGTGGAAAAGCCCCTGGAGTTGGTTGACATCCTCTTCCATGGCTCAAAGAGATGGAACAGGAAGAAGGTGGAAGAATTAATTGCAAAAAAAGAAACAAAGACCATACACCTGGAGCGGCCTATGCCAATCCTGATCCTTTACTGGACAGCGTCCCCAGCGCCAGATGGCAGGCTCGTATTCCTCCGGGACATATACGAAAGGGATCATAAGATCCTTATAGGCCTGGATACGCCACTCAAGATTGCCAATGTAGTCTTCCCTTGGAAGCAGGCAAAAAACCTTTAGATCAGAAGAGCCAACGCCAGCTCCTGCCTGCCAGATACAGGTCCTTCAAGGTGGTTATTCCACCCCTGTTCAGCTTTCTCACCAGAAAGAGAAATAGATAGGCCGTCTGAATCGCATCCTGGAGGGCATCGTGTTGATCCATCTGAGGAAGGTTGTATTCCTTGGCAAGGTCCGTGAGATTAAACGAGATATTGTAATTGAACTGATCATAATAGTTTCCCCATTGTTCCTCCCTGAATACCTGGGCCAGCCTCAGGGTATCGATACAAGGGTTTGCTATGGTGCCTCCAAGGAGCTTCCTTGTAGCCTTATTCAGAAAGGCCATGTCAAGATCGATGTAATGGCCCACGATGAGACTCCCATTACAAAATCGCACAAAGTCTTCAAGAACAGCCTCAAGGGGCGGGGCATTCTTTATCTGTTCAGGGGTTATCTTGTGAATGAGCGTGCTGTCCTTGGGAAGCGCACCTTGAGGCTTTACAAAGACATAGAAATTTTCAGAAAGGATGATCCTAAGACCCTTGATTCTTACTGCACCAATGGAGACTATCTCGTCCTTTCTGGAGTTTAAGCCTGTAAGCTCTGTATCGAATACTACAAAATCGTATTCCTTGAGGGTCTTTGTCTGATCAAAGTCCCTGAAATAGGCATGATTCTCCTCAAGTACCCGATGGCTTTTACGCCACAGACTTGTGATCCTATCGACAAGAAGCACGGCTGATCCCTGCTCAGATCATGGGGAACACGTCTTTTATGATGGATTGAAGCCTTCCTATGACGGCAAAGGCCTCCTTTAGAGTCTGTTTTTCTAGATCAGACAACTCCCTTGGATTAATGTAGTTGTCAGGCTGCTTGCCAGCCTCCATCATCTGGAGCTGATGCACGAACCGAAGCTGCATCTGAAATTCGTAGGCCTCAACAGTTTCGGTATAGAGCTCCTTGGATATATGTTCATTTTCATAAAGCAGTTCCAGCCTGCCAAGGGTATTTGTTTCCTTGATACCGTATTTCAAAGACATGAGCCTTGCAAAATCCACAAATGGCACAAGCCCCCTGGTCTTTATATCAAGCCTGTTTTTGTGCTCTCCATCCTTTTCCACAATGAAATTCTTGAAAAAGGTAAGAGGTGGCCTGCTCTCGAGACAATCCTTGGCCAAGTGCAACAAGAAGATCTCCTGCCTTTGGGTCATCTTGTTGAGGTGTTCCCTGAGCTCATAGCCCATGTTCAGCTCACCATAACCTGGCCTGAAATCAAAGAAGATAGTGGCATGTAGCACCTGTTTCGGTTCTGGCCTCAAGACCCATTCATCAAAATAGTTCTTCCAGACGGTATACGGCTGACACCATTTTGGATTTGAGGCCATGATATCGCCAGGGCACCTTGGGTAACCACATTTCACCAGGTGCTCTATGGCCTCCTGCCCAAAGACCTTGAAATATTCCTGCGCCTGCTGTTTTTCAGACTCGGTTTCTGGATCCTGGTACATTAGAGCGTTGTCCTGGTCTGTCCTGAAGGTCTGCTCCTTTCTTCCTTCACTGCCCATAAGAAGCCAGCAGAAAGGTACTGGGGCAGGGCCAAGCTTTTCCTGCATGAGCGTCAAGAGACGATCCAGAATGTGATCGTTCAATATGGTTATCATTCTGGTAATATTGTTTGGTTTCGCTCCTTCTTCTATAAGTGTCCTAACTATGAGAGGAACCTTCTGGGAAAGGGGATAGAGACCTTCGATCTTTCTCTGGCTCACTATCTCCCTGAACAGATAGAGTGGAGAACTTCCCTGGAGCACCATAATGTCGTGCGAGGTGATAACGCCTATGATCTTGCCTTGTCGCTCCACAGCCAAGTGATGAATCTTTTTGCTCATCATGAGGAGCAAGGCGTCGAAGCAGACCTTGTGGCTGCCCACCGTCTCTACGGGGCTGACCATGATATTGCCCACTGGTTCATTTATGGATCTACCCTGGGCGACGACCTTTGTCCTCAAATCCTTATCTGTGACAAT
The DNA here is from genome assembly GCA_964581255.1 of uncultured Thermodesulfatator sp. Taxonomy (GTDB): domain Bacteria; phylum Desulfobacterota; class Dissulfuribacteria; order Dissulfuribacterales; family QOAL01; genus QOAL01. The sequence goes on along the minus strand of CAZOMT010000005.1, from coordinate 34,314 downwards.
TCCCACGATCTCCCCTTTCTCGTCAGTTACGAGTAGGGAACCTATATGGTATTCGGCCATCTTTGCCGCAGCACTCTGGAGGGTAGCAGAGGCAGGCACAGTCTGGGGTTTTCTCTTTATGAGATCCCCCACCTGCACGCTGAAAAGGTAAAGGGTGCCTTCTGTCCTCGGAGCCACCCTGTGCTGCCTGAGTTCGGCATAGGCGGTGCGGAGGAATTTCTCGGAAAAGCTCTTCAGGTAATATTGGGCAAATCTCGGGTTGGATTGTATCAGATCCAGAAAGGTCTCCTTCTTCAAGAGAAAACAAAAGGTGTCCTCCACTGTCTCCACATTGAGATTTGCCTTAGTACCCTGAATGATGGGGAGGGCACCAATATAGGAACCTTCACCCCGGAAATCTTTCAAGGTGACCATGCCCTCTTCGTCCTTCAGATAGATCTTCACACCACCCTTTTGGATGATATAGAGGTATTCGACCTCTGTCTCATCCTGGCGGAAGATGGTGGTCCCCTTTGGGAAAAAATCCACTGTGCACTCTGCAGCTATCTTGTTCAGGGTTTCATCATCGAGTTCATTGAAGGGCAGTGTTTTTTTCAGAAACTCTATCACCACCTCTGGAGTGACAGAATGAACGTCTTTTTTGTCTTGCTGGTGCATAGATTAACCTCAAAGGCCCTGGCAAAAACCAGGGCCTGTAGATTTTATGGAGAAGACTACGGAAACCTAAAGATGTTATTGCCTATTTACTCTTCAAGAGGGCCTTGCTGCCCTTTATGAGATCATCCACCACAGATGGATCTGCGAGAGTTGAGGTATCTCCGAAGTCCTTTGTGTCTCCTGCAGCTATCTTTCTGAGGATACGCCGCATGATCTTTCCACTCCTTGTTTTTGGAAGCCCTGAGGCAAACTGGATCACTTCTGGTGAAGCAATTGGGCCAATCTCCTTCCTGACATGGGTCCTGAGTTCCTTTATCAGCTTTTCGCTTTCCTTGATACCAGCCTTAAGGGTAACATATGCATAGATGGCCTGACCCTTTATGGGATGAGGCATTCCAACCACTGCTGCCTCAGCAACTGCCGGATGGGCCACTAGTGCAGACTCTATTTCGGCAGTCCCCATACGGTGTCCAGATACGTTTATGACGTCGTCCAACCGCCCCATGATCCAGAAGTAGCCGTCTTCGTCCCTTCTGGCTCCGTCACCTGCGTCATAAACCCCGGGAAATCTCTCGAAATAGGTGCTCTTGAACCTTTCTGGATCGCCAAAGACCCCCCTCAACATCCCTGGCCACGGCTTCTTGATGACAAGATGGCCTCCTTCATTCACGGATGCGCGGCTACCATCTTCTCTGAGTATGTCTGCGTCAACGCCAGGAAGAGGTAGCGTTGCCGAACCAGGTTTGAGCGGTGTGGCAAAGGGCAGAGGCGAAATCAAAATTCCACCTGTCTCTGTCTGCCACCATGTGTCCACTATTGGGAGCTTTCCCTTTCCTATATTTTCGTGGTACCACATCCATGCCTCTGGGTTGATGGGTTCACCCACTGTGCCAAGGAGCTTGAGGCTTGAAAGATCGTGCTTCTGGGTCCACTCGGTACCTTCTCTCATAAGGGCCCTAATGACTGTTGGAGCCGTGTAGAATGTATTGACCTTAAACTTCTCCACGATCTGCCAAAATCTGTCTGGCCCAGGGTAAGTGGGAACACCTTCAAACATGAGGGATGTCGCCCCAAGGGCAAGGGGGCCATATAGGATATAAGTATGGCCTGTGATCCAGCCTATATCTGCGGTGCACCAGTAGACATCCTCATCTTTCATATCGAAGACCCACTGGGTGGTATGGGCTGCATAAACCATGTAGCCACCAGTGGTGTGGATGACGCCCTTGGGCTTTCCTGTACTGCCACTTGTATAGAGGATAAAGAGTATGTCCTCTGCGTTCATGGGCACTGGGTCGCACTTGTCTGTGATATCGCTGGCAGAAATCTCATCGTGCCACCAGCTGTCACGGTTCTTTTTCATCTTGACTTCATTGCCAGCCCTTTGCACCACGATACAGCTCTTGACTGTAGGGCTGTCTTTGAGTGCCTCGTCGGCGTTTGGTTTCAGGGGAATGGTCTTGCCAGCCCTGATAACTGCATCTGATGTGATAAGCACCTTTGCCTGGCAATCGTTTATCCTGTTCTGTAGGCTTGAAGCACTGAAACCTGCAAATACCACACTGTGCATTGCGCCAATCCTAGCGCAGGCAAGCATTGCTATGGGAAGTTCAGGAATCATGGGCAAATAGATTGAAACCCTGTCGCCCTTTTTCACACCATGTTTCTTGAGCACATTGGCAAACTTGCATACCTCAGTATGAAGCATCTGATAGGTGAATACCTTTACCTCTCCATCAGGCTCCCCCTGCCAAATGATGGCAGCCTTATTACGCCTTCCATCGGCAAGGTGTCTGTCCAGGCAGTTGTATGACGCATTCAACTGGCCGCCAATGAACCACTCTATCTTTGGCTTGTGGAAGTCTGCCCTCACTACAGTTCTCCATTTTCTATTCCACGAGATGAGTTCCTCTGCCCTCTTTCCCCAAAAACCAGCAGGGTCTTCCATGGATTTCTTGTAGTGCTCCCTGTATTCCTTCATACTCTTCACGTGTGCGGTCATCTGGGCCTTGCGTGAAGGGCGAAAAACTCGTTTTTCCGACATCAAGCTTTCAATCTTTCCACTTTTGTCCATTTGCCTGGTTCTCCCTTCGTCTTAAAGTTATTGGTCCGGCATTGTGGCTACCGGTTTGATATTAAAAATTGAACTACTATTCAATTATTTCGTCCTCTTGTCAAGGATTAATATCATGTTATTTTAGTTTAGATTTTAGCAAGTTAGCAAGTATTTTTGAGGCATACATAATTATTACTTTGTAAATGTTACGACAATTTATATTTTTCAAAATCCCCTGGGAGTATTATCCTATTTGCACAAGCTCACTTATTTGCTTAATAATTCAAAAAAAATGGAAATCGACGTGATTGAAAAAATCAAGGAAAAGGCCCTCGAAATCCACGACTGGATGATCCATATAAGGCGGAGGCTGCATCAACATCCAGAAACGGCTTTCAATGAAGTAGAAACGGCCAAATTTATCTGCCTCAAACTCAAAGAGCTCGGAATACCCTTCAAAAACCACGTGGCATCGACTGGCATAATAGGCCTTATTGGAGAGGAAGCATCTGATTCTGCCCCTTGTGTAGCCCTCAGGGCAGACATGGACGCACTACCCATCCAGGAAGAAACTCAACTGCCTTTTTCATCAAAACGCCGTGGCTTCATGCATGCTTGCGGACACGACGGCCATGTTGCCATGCTTCTTGGTGCTGCAAGGCTCCTTCTCCATGTGAACGCAATACGTTTTGGCCACATACGTCTTTTGTTTCAACCTGCCGAAGAGGGCCAAGGCGGTGCCCAAGCAATGATAAGGGACGGATGCCTCGAGGGAATAGGCATGATCTTTGGAGGCCATATAGATTGCCACTTCCCGGTTGGGCAAATCGCTGTGCAGGAAGGGCTCATTTGTGCCTATGCAGATGGTTTTGAGATGGAGATAACTGGAAAGGGAGGCCATGCAGCAAGACCCCATGAGGCCAACGACGCAATCGTTGCTGCAAGCCACTTTGTTATCCTGGTCCAATCACTTCTCACCAGAAGGATCGATCCACAGTTTCCATCAGTGATATCTATAGGCCAGATCCAGGCTGGCACTGCCCCAAATGCCATTGCTGCCAAGGCTATTTTAAAGGGCACTGTTCGTACCACCAACGAGGCTGTAAGACAGGAGGTCTTTAAGGAACTGAAACGCTTTTCCATGGGCATAGAGACAACCTTCAACGTAAATTGCAGGCTTAAATTCAATGATTCCTATCCTCCGGTAGTAAACAGCAGGGAAGCTACCGAAGTGGCTAAAGCTGCCGCAGAAGAGGTGGTAGGTCCGGAATCGGTCATTCCGTATCCTAATCCAAGCCTAGGCGGTGAGGACTTCTCATTCTATCTCCAACACGTGCCTGGCTGCTTTGTAAGATTTGGCGCAGCTCACCAAGAATCAGACAATCCCCCGGCCCATAGCTCACGATTCGACTTCAATGAAGACGTGCTGGTAACAGGGGCCTGTTTTTTTGCACACTGTGCCCTGAGGGCACTCGAACACCTGAAACAAAATAGGCATGACTGAACACCCCCAAAATCATCTCATTTCATTTACCAAAAGCAAACCCTTCACCCTGGGCTGTGAAATCGAGTTCCAACTCATTGACCCAGAGACACTCGATCTAAAATCGAGGGCTGTGCAGATCCTCGACGCCCTGGACGATGAATACAAGCCAAGGATCAAACAGGAGTTCATCCAGTCCATGTTAGAAGTCTGTACAGGTGTTTGCACCGACGTCTCGGCAATTGAAACAGACCTGAAACAGGCAATTCACCACCTCGAGGTTCAGGCAGAGGCACAAGGTTGCATGCTTTTTGCCTCAAGCCTTCATCCTTTCTCAAGGTTCGGACATCAGAAGCTATTTCCAGACCCAAGATATGCTAAGATATTGGATGAGCTTGGAATCGTTGGCAGAAGGCTCATAACGCAAGGGTTGCATTGCCACGTGGGAATGGAAGACAGCCACGTTGCCATCCAGGTCTTTGACCAGCTAAGGCCTTGGCTTCCTCTTCTCCTTGCCCTTAGTGCTTCGTCCCCATTTTTCGAGGGCGTGGACACTGGATTTGCCTCCTACAGGAGCAAGCTCTTTGATGCGCTTCCCCGATCTGGTATTCCCCAAAAACTAGGCTCCTGGGAATACTACTGCACACTGGTCAGCCTTTTGAAAAAATGCGGCATAATAGAGGCTCCCAGGGATATCTGGTGGGATGTGCGCCCAAGCCCGGATTTTGGCACCATAGAGGTCAGGATATGTGACGTGCCTGGAAGATTTGAATCCATTGTGGCCTTGGTGGCCCTGATTCAGGCACTCGTTGCTGCCCTCGCAACTGGCAGGCTGAAATCGCCTGACATGCACATTGCCTTGATCCTGAACAACAAATGGCAGGCTGCCAGACACGGACTCCAGGGAAATTTTGTAAGTCAGGAAGAATACGGCAAAAGACCTATGGCCGACACACTCCTTGAACTCATGGATGAGATCAGCCCTGTCTTTCGTGAACTTGGTTCTGACCGATACATACCAGTGCTTAAAAAGATGATACAAAAGGGCCCTTGGAGCGAGCGTCTCAGGGCACTGGCACACAAATTTGGAAACGTGAAAGACGCCATCCAGCAATTGCACAAGACCTTCTGGATAACTGACTGACGAAGACACCTACATAAATACCTGGGCAAACTCCCTGGCTTCTTCTTCTGCCTGTTCCAACACCTTGATGGCAGACTTCCTGTCGGTCTCAAGGGCCTTTTCCAGTACGGATAGTATATTGTCCAGCCCCTCTTCCCCTTCTGTACCAACAGGATATCTCAGGTAGGACACAGCCCTAACCGCAGTTGCAACATCTGAATTGTCCCATGAGCTGTGATGGTAGAGTATGGCCTCCAGAAGATAGTCAGGGAAACACCATTTCTCCGCCATAAGAGCGCCTATGACCTGATGATCAAAACCGAAATTTTTTCTCTCAAGCTCATGTAGCCTCACGTCCTGATCCACATTCCAGGATTCGATGGTCACACAGTAATCCATCTCCTTTACGTGGATCAGGACAGGTATGGCCATGTCCTGAAGAAGGCCTGCGGTAAAGGATTCCATTTGGACCCTTGGATCCAGGTGTCTGGCCACTGTTCTTGCTATGCACGCCCTTTTAGCGCTTGTCTGCCAGAAAATCTTGTGGTCCAGGCAAGCCATTTTGCTGTCTGGCACGGCATTTCTCACTGCGATTGGAAGAATTATGGATTCAAGCCTCGCCCTGCCAAGGAGGGTGATCGCATGTTTGATGTTTCCCACCTTTCTCGTAAGGCCATGTGCAGCTGAATTGACTGCCTTCAACACACTGACATGCATGCCAGGGTCCGCCTCTATATTTTTTGAAATTTCATTTAAAGGCGCTTCGGGGTCCCTTAACATCTCCAAGGTCTTCACCACTGCCCCAGGAAATGATGGCAGTTCATACCCATCCAGGAGTTCCTGAAGTTCGCTCTCGGGGTCTTTCTTTTTCCTTTTAAAAAAATCAAAAAAACCCATATATTTTCAGTCTGCCCTTCTTGCCATTTTGTTACTAAGTATGGATAACAGCCCGCCCAGCATGATGTAGCCGGTAATCACCTCTGCCATCACTATCGCCTGCCCCAGTGCAGACGACGGTATAACGTCACCGAAACCCAAGGTGGTAAGGGTCACCACACTTAAATAGAGATTGGAGATCTTGGTTGGATGGGGGCCATAATCCACCCCAACGATGGAATAGAGCCAGGAAAAAAATATTATGAGGAGTACGATCCAGAAACACCATCTGGCCATACTCCTTCCACAGTCACTCGTAACAAGCCACAAGTAATAAACCACCCTGGATACCCTGCTGGCCTCCTTGAACTCCTTCAAAAAATTCTGGTCACTTGCAAAGCGCCGCATGAGGTAAGCGCCTGCAAAATTCACGTTCCTAAGATCCGTGCCTATCCAAAGGGCCTTCTTGTATCCGCTCAAAAGTCTCAAGCGGCAGTCCCTCAAATCAGCATTGGAAAAATTTGCCCCCTCGACCCTGGACATGGAAAGATCGGATGACTGCAGGATGGCCTCGGTAAAATCGGCTTTTCTGAGATCCGCCTCCCGAAACCTTGCATTCTTCAGATCTGCACATCTCATGTCTGCGCCCTTCAAACATGCCTTGATAAAACCAGAAAGCTCTAACCTGGCATTGAAAAGGCTTGCCTCGGTGAGATTTGCCATGCCAAAACTGGCCCTTACTGCCTTCACCTCATCAAGGTTTGCGCCTGAAAGGTTGGCTCCTGAAAGGTCCGCACGCCTGAGATTAGCCCCTTGAAGGATGGCTCCTGAAAGATTGGCATTCAGAAGCACTGTCTTTGAAAGATTGGCACCCGATAGATCTGCACCTGAAAGATCTGCACCTGAAAGATTTAAACCGCTCAGGTCCTTTCCGGCCAGGTACGCACCCTTCAGGTCCTGGGTGACATCAAACCGCTTCTCATCCTTTGCCATTGGAACCTCTGATATGTTTACAGACTCCACTAAGACTCCTTTCCTGTTTGCATATCTCACTCTGCTTATCGGCCAAAATGTTAGATTCAGAAATGATCCACAAAGGCAAACGAAAATGCCATGAAAACCATCCTTGATTCATGGAACACCCAATTTTTTGGGTTTTTCTTGTAAAAGACTACCCGGAGGAGATGTGGCCTTGGGGAGGCGGCATGTTGGGCCAAAAGGTTTGAAGGAATGAAGCCGTACAGGAAGTGGTACAGTGTCAAATGATCTCACTTTTTGGACAGGGTATTTGGGATGGGTCTTAGATACCCATCTGCCAGAAGAACCTTTTTTGCCATGTATCCATGACAAGGAGATGGTGGTATATTTTCCATGTTTTTTTGATAAACTAATGTCTATCTCCAAAATTGAAAATTTCGATTAGAGGTAGCCTGATGTCTTAAGTTCTGGGAATATATTATCCAGAAGAAAGGCCTGGTATACTATGAATGGTCAAAGACAGATAAAAAAGCTTGGCGAGCTTCAGGCCACTGCCATATGCGGAAACGATATCACCTCTTCCGTCCTTTATGTCTCCGCCCTTTCCATCATGGCAGCAGGCAAATATGCCTGGTTAGCGCTTCTTATCGTTGCTGGGGTGCTCTATCTTTTCAGGAAGATATATGGCGAGGTGGTGGGTGCCCTTCCCTTAAACGGCGGGGCCTACAATGCTCTGTTAAACACCACCAGCAAATCCATGGCCTCTTTGGCCGCAAGTCTCACCCTTCTGTCCTATATTGCCACTGCTGTCATATCTGCTTCAGAAGCCATGTATTACCTACACAGCATCATTCCGGCCTTACAGGTGATACCTGCCACCATTTGCGTGCTCGCAATCTTCATGGGGCTGACCATCCTCGGCATTGGAGAATCAGCCATAGTGGCTGAAATCATATTTCTCTTTCACCTGACTTCCCTGGTTCTTCTTTCAGGCACTATCATCACCTATCTTGTGTCAAATGGCTTTGGAACACTTATTGCCAACAACCACACACCTACACCTCATGGCAGTGTGGCCAAGGCGATCTTCTGGGGTTTTGCTGCTGCAATGCTGGGAATCTCTGGTTTTGAAAGTTCGGCAAACTTCGTTGAAGAACAAGCGCCTGGAGTCTTTCCAAAGACCTTGAGAAACATGTGGATTGCAGTGAGCATCTTCAATCCGCTCATGGCCTTCCTGGCCTTGGCAATTGTTCCCATTCCAGAGGTCAGCAGTTATGAATCATCCCTGCTCTCTCATATGGCTGAAGTTACAGGAGGGCCTTTGCTGGCCACTTTGATATCCCTTGATGCAGTACTGGTTCTAAGTGGCGCGGTACTGACCTCTTACGTGGGCGTCACAGGACTTGTAGAACGCATAACCTTGGACAGGATCTTTCCTGCATTTTTGTTGAAGAAGAACCAGCGAGGAAGCTCCTATCGGATCATAATCGCATTCTTTTTACTTTGCGTCTCCATCCTCTTCATAACACATGGAGAGGTAGAGGTGCTGGCAGGGGTCTACACCATTTCATTCCTGTCTGTAATGGCCCTTTTCGCCGTAGGCAACATCCTCTTGAAGGTCAAGAGAAAGTCTTTGCCGAGGCCTGAAAGGGCTAGCTGGGGAGCAGTATTCCTTGCCATCACAGCGGTTATTGCCGCACTTTTGGGCAACATCCTCAAGGAGCCTGAACCAGGGCAGCCGGCAAACGTGGTGATATTTGCAGAATACTTCATCCCAACCATTATAATAATTGCGATAATGCTCAACAGGATAGCACTCTTGGAACTCATCCTCCATTTCATAGAGATCATGTTTGAGCCGGTCTTGAAATTTGTAACCAGGGTGAATCAGAAGATCTTTGAAACCATAGACCGGATCCAGTCACAGGAATTCGTCTTTTTTACCAGGGGAGACAACCTTGCCAACCTCAACAAGGTGCTTCTCTACATCAGAAACAACGAGCATACCAAAAAGATTAAGATCGTCACGGTAATGAAGGAAGAAGACAAGAAACTCCTGGAAAAGCTTGAAAGGGATCTTGAATTTCTCGACAGGGAATACCCTGACATCAACATCGAATTTGTAAAGATAAAGGGCGAATTTGGTCCTAAGCTCATTCAGGAGCTGTCAAAAAAATGGGGCATACCGGTGAACTTCATGTTCATAGGCTCTCCTGGCGACAGATTCCCCTACCGCATAGAGGAACTTGGAGGCGTAAGGCTGATAATCTGACTAGAGAGCCTGGACAACAAGAAGATGCCCTTCCAGTTACATCTCGTAAAGGGTGTCATCTTTGGCAGGAGGCAGATATTTCCTTTTGAGACTCTTTATACCTTTTTTAGTTCCCAGATGCTTGAAGATGTCATCATCGTCGAACAGGCCTCCCATCTCCTCTTCTATTGCATCTGGGTCTTCTCCTGCCTCCATCCTCCTTATGGCCTCTTCCATTGGCCCTCCAACCTCGAGGCCTGTGGCATCGAAAAGCCTTCTCATGAGCTTTGCCGCCTGCCTTGGGTCATTCTCATCAATATTTTCTGCCTCTGAGGCCAAAGACATCATGGCCTGCTCCAGCTTGCTTTCATCTATGTCCCCAAGAGGAAAGTCATCCTGAGGCTCTTCCAGGTTTTTGGAAATCGAAAATATGGACATCTGCTTTTCGAGCTCAGGCCTTCCGCACTTTGGACAAGAAGGCCTCTTTTCCGTATTTATTCGCCTGGAAAAGAAGTTGAATATGGTATGGCAATCGGAACAATAGAACTCATAAACAGGCATGCCGAAAACCTCCTTTTATCCCTGTAAGCCAAGGGCCGCCTTGTCAAAAGAAAAAATAAACAGCAATGATTCTCTTTCAACCGTCATTTTTCCTCAACTCATTCAAGTCGAAGAGGCGTGCCTGCCTTTCGTTACCAGCTGGCTTGAGTTCCCTGTGGGATGGAAGTGCACTGAGATCATTCAACTGAAACACCTCCAGGAAACGTTTCGTCGTGCCATAGATAAGGGGTCTGCCTGGAACATCCTTTCTGCCAATAATGCGTATCAGTCTTTTGTCGAGAAGGTATCTTATGGTGGCACTCGAATCCACTCCCCTTGCTTGCTCTATCTCGACCCTTGTAACAGGCTGCTTGTAAGCAATTACGGCGAGGGTCTCAAGGGCAGCCCTGCTAAGACGCTGGGGAGGCTTTTGCACCAGCATGCGCACCTTGTCCTTGAATTCTGGCTTGGTCTGAATTCGCCATCCACCAGCAGCCCTCACCAGTTCTATTCCCCTGTTACTCTGTGACATCTCCCTTCTTAGCACCGAAAGGGTGTGCCTGACCTGGGCGCTGTCGACCGTAGAAACAATCTCACAAATACGTTTTGTGCTAAGGGGAGATGGTGAGGCAAAAAGAAGGGCCTCCAAAAGGGCCTTCAGTTCACCAGGGACCTTTTCATCCATGTATCACAGTTCTTCCACTACTACCGTGCCACTCACCTTCACATCCTTTCCATTGTCATCTATAAAAGAAATATATGAACCCTGAACCTCTATCTTAAAACGCCCCTTCCATGTCTTAATCACATTGCCACTGCAATCGTAAAGGGTGACCTGGCGCTTAAGCCCTATGATATCGGATTTCAAATGTTTAATGTTCTTCCTCTGGCGCTCAGTGCAACCAGCCATGAAAAGTATGGACATGGAAAGAAACACCAGGATGATCATCAGTGGTAGACTTTTTCTAATCATAGTCTTTTCCATCAGCACCTCGCTTTGGAAATCCCAAGTTGTAAGGCCTTAATATTTGCATCCACGAACTTGCTCTTCACATTTTCGCGGATGGTCTGCTCCATCATCTCCTGGGACACCGGCACTTCCCCAAGGCCTATGAGCGTGCCGAGTAACACAACGTTTACCGCCTTGGTGGTGCCTGCCTCCTTTGCCAGCGACTCTGCGTCAAAAGCACAGACCTTATTGAAATTTTTCTGCATGAAGTCCAACCAGTAATCCATATCTGGATATTCGGCCTGACCAAGATCAACTGTAAAGGGGACAATGGGCACGGTGTTGGAGATTATTGTGCTCTTTACAGAACATCTCCTAAGGGCCCTTAATGCCTCAAGGGGCTCAAAACTGACCAGTATGTCAGCCTCCCCGTCGGAGATGATGGGACTTTTAAGACCGCCCAGCATCACTGTTGATTCCACCACTCCGCCCCTTTGGGCCATACCGTGGACTTCGCTTACTCTAACAGGGATACCTGCCTCCATAGCAGCCTGGCCAAGAAGCCTGGATGCAAGAAGAGTCCCTTGACCCCCAACTCCTGTGAAAAGAATCTTTTTCGTCTCCATTACCTTTTGCCTCCAAACTTCTTATAATAAAGGATACACGGTGCCTCGGCTATGACCACCGAAAGCTCATCCTCGGCCAGCACATCCTTGAATACCTCCAGGGCCTCCTTTTTCTTATACGGATTTATCTTGTGGACACTTTTTATGCCTAGCCCCCTTACGACGTCCTCTATGGGTATCCTAGGCTTGTCATAACCCGGAGGGCGTATCTCTATGCCAGGGTTTGGCTGATGTCCTGTCATGGCAGTGGTGCTATTGTCGAGGATCACGAGGCAAAATTTATGTCTGTTGTGAAATGCGTTTGCAAGGGACGAGATTCCGGAATGGAAAAAAGTGGAATCCCCTATAAATGAGACGATCTTATGATCCGTTGATACGGAAAAACCAGCGGATGTACCCACACTCGATCCCATGCAGAGCAGATAATCTGCCATCTGTATTGGCGGAAGAAGCCCAAGGGTATAACAACCTATATCTGTTGGGTATATCGCACGTTCCTCCATGCCAAGTTCCCTGAGGGCGGCCTTAACTGCGTTGTATGTCTCCCTGTGGGGGCACCCTTTGCACAAGACGGGAGGCCGCATAGGAAGCTGAGGCAGAACCGACAGGTCTGGCTGGTCTGGGCTTTCAAGTTCAATAGCTGAAACATCGGCTATGGCTCTTTTCACCATCAGGGGCTCAAACTCATACATCCTTGAAAAATGGCCTGATGCCTTGCCAAAGACCTGGATATCCAGACCAAGGTCCCTGCACAGGATCTTGATTTCATCCTCGACAAAGGGCTCAAGCTCTTCTACCACAAGGACCTTCTTGACACCTTTGAGGAACTGGCCCATCAACTCGACAGGAAAGGGATAGGGGAAACCGAGTTTGAGAAGGCTGACATCTTCTGCACACCCAAGCTCCATGAGGGCGTCTTCCACATAACAGACAGACACGCCAGATGCTATCACTCCAAGATCCCCCTTACCCTTTGAAAGGCTGTTGAATGGGGAATCTTCACTGAATCCCTTGGCCTTTTCCATCTGCTCGAGCAGCGCCTTGTGCCTGAGCCTGGCAACTGCTGGAACAGGCACCCACCTTCTGGGGTCCTTTTGAAATTGCCCCTCACGTTTTACGTCCTTTGGCAGGTTTCCCAGCTCCACAGGTCCCCTGACGTGAGAGGTCCTCGTAGTCGTCCTGATGATTACAGGCAGCTCCAAGGCCTCGGACAACTCAAAGGCCGCAATTGTCATGTCCTTGGCCTCTTGAGGAGAAGATGGTTCCAACATGGGCAAGTTCGCAAATTTTACATAGCAGCGATTGTCCTGTTCGTTCTGACTCGAATGCATGGAAGGATCATCTGCCGTAATTATCACCATTCCGCCCTTTACACCAACGTAAGCCAAGGTCATCAATACGTCAGAAGCCACATTCATGCCCACGTGCTTCATGCAAGTCAGGGAACGAAGGCCTGCTGCCGCAGCTGCAGCAGCCACTTCCATAGCCACCTTCTCGTTGGTGGAAAATTCAAAGTATATAGGCGCATCGTCCTCCTGGGAGATAAAAAACAGGTTGTTGCCTATCTCCGATGAGGGGGTTCCCGGGTAGGCGGCCGCCACTGCACAGCCCGCCTCCAGAGCGCCTCGCACAATGGCTTCGTTTCCCAAAAGGAGCATATTCTTTCCAGTTTTATCAGATAATAACGGGTGCATATTTCACTAACTCCTGTTCCAAAAGGTTGTTGTTTCTACTGTGCAAGCTCGGACATCTTAACCACATCTGTCACATCGAAACCCGAACCACTCAGGACCTTTGCCCTGGAAGCGTCTGTTCCAAAAAGCTGGTCTATCTCTATGGTGCCCTTGAGCTTGCCAAGGCCAAAGCCCAAGGATCTCTTTGTTATCGGGTCGATGATTTCCTTGCCCCTTGCATATACATTTAGCTTGTCACCAGGCTGTAGCCCAGTAAGCCTGCCTGAATTGAGATACACATGGCCATCCTCTACCTTGACTATCCTGCAAGACCATTCGGTGCCCCTGACCACATCCTTGGAGATCTTTTTTGCAACATCCTGAAACTGGTTTACGGTTGCTAAGTAAGAACCTATGAGCACATTTTCCGTTGCATGGATCACGTCGAGTCTAAGTGCGGAACGTTGCTCCTTGGGGGCAGCAGTGTTGCTCTGAGGGAAATAGACGAATATGTAGGCCTGGATGCCTGCAATCGCTGCAATCTCACGCCTTACCGAAGCCGAGGCCAAATCGGCCACAGAAAAACCATGTTCTTTGAGTAGCTCGGCAAGCTGCCCTGAATCGACTGGCACTATTCCATCTGTACGCCTTAGCGCTGCAGGAAGAAGAGAAAGCACATCAAGCCCAAGGTCTCCAAGAAGTGAGATGAGAACCACTTTTCTCCTGAGCACTGGCAAACCGTGGCTGTCTACCTGCCTTTCAGGAAGACCCTTGAGCCTCTGCTCCAGCTTGGCCAGTCTTTCTTCCAGCTCCTTTTCTCTTTTGCTACTGCCAAAGAGCCTGATCTTGTTGGTGGAGCCTTGTGTCTTTCTGAAGTATTCGGCTGACACGCCAAATGTAGGATCTGCAATGACCTGTTCATCAAGCTCTGCCTGACGCTGCTCCTCGATTTGCTCCTTGGTTGGTTCTGCCTTTTTACCAGTTTTCTCCCTGGAAGACTTCCCAGAAGAGAGGCCGGCACAAGAGGCCAGAAACAGTAAGCAGAAAAAAAACAGCAAGAATTTGCTGGCCGTCCCAAATTGGTCTGGTGTCAGCCTATTGGCAGCCCCAGAATGCAGTCCATTTCTCTTTGTGTTCATTATCAGGCAACTCCATAATCCCATGCCTGACCATCATTGGGCGGATTGGTCTTGACCTATAAGGCAATAGCCAAGCATAAGAGTTGATTTAAAAAAGATGTCCAAAATCTCAAAACTATAGACTTCCAGACCTTCAAGGTCAAGGAAACAGGAACGTTTACCCCAAAAGGCCAATAGCCCATTGATAAATTTTGAAAAATGACATGTGTGGGAATGGGAGAAACAAAAGAAAAAGGGGGCGTGTCCACCGCCCCCTTCCGGGCATATCATGCTAAGGGCAATGCCTTAGAAGCTATAACTTACATAACCCATCAGCATCTGGGTAGTAGAGCCCTGATCCCTGTATACATAAGGATCTTCATCGTCAAAATAATAGAGATAATAATTCAGGTTCAGCCCTATGCCATTATTCATCCGGTAGGAGGTGCCTATGGTGAAATCCACCTCTTTGTAGTCCAGGTCTGAATACTTATCCATGCCATTTAAATACGCCACGTCATAAAGATGCGGCATGTCTGGATTTACGGCAGACACGTCAAGATCCAATTTTGCATCGCCTGTTGGATACATAGAGGCAAAGCTCAGATCTGAGATATTTCCGTGACCTACGGTAAAGGCCAGATTTGTAGAAACATTCCAATTGGGCAGTATGGAATAGGAAGCGTTTGCATTGAGAGTGTGGGCTTCCGTGTGATAATCCATGTTTGTGTGTTCCGAACCAAACTGGTCCGTTGTGATGAAGTTGCCTCACCCATCGTATATGGCTATACAATACTGCGAGTCATAACTGTCGTACATGTATGTATAGCCAGCTGAAAGAACCAGGTCCTTCATGGGAGTAAGCACGCCTCCCAGCCCAGCCATTACCATGTTCTGTTTCCAGTCTTTGCCGTCCACGTCGCTGTTCTTGGCATAGCGGTATTTCACGTGGAAGTTGGTTGACAGGCTGTGGAGAGGATGCCAGTGGCTCTTTACCATGATTTCATGGACATACTCAGGCATATTGGACCTGGCAGCTGTTCTCTCTCCATAGATGGCTGGTTCGTAGGCCCTTTCCACATCGTAGAGCCCGGCAGGAAGGCCGGCATAAACCCCATAGCTTCCATCTGGGGTACACTCCGCATCCTTAAGGACATAAGGGTCATCCACATATTCAAACTTGTAATCAAAGTCGAATTTCAGATTGTGGTTCACCCTCCAATCGCTGGCAAGGCTGAACTTATGCTCCTTGGTGGCTTTAGGGACGTGATGATGCTCATAATTGTCCCTTTTTTCCCGCTCAAATTCATAACCAAACTTGAACTTTATACCGCGGGTCATTCTCCATGTTAGATCAGTGCCAACAATGTAAGAATTGCCATCATAGCCTGAGGACCTGCTTTCTTCCTCCTCAAAGTAAGACCAGCCGCTGTTGTTTATATAGCCCTCAGTCAGTGTGACATCTCCCCCTGGCGCACCAGCGGGATTCGTCCTCACATTTTTCTCTATGTCGACGGAATCATTGCTGAGGTTCTGATAACGGCCAAACAGATTGAAGGAGAAGGCCCTGTTGATCTTGCTGTGGAACTTGGCGTTTACGATATTGCTATGGAGATCGATCTCGTCTCCAAACTTGCCCATTAGTATATCGTATGCCCCATCCACTGTCTGGTTCGTATACTGGGAATAGATATAGTTTGCAGTAAAGATGTTATGGGCGTTCAAGTCCCAGCGGATCTTGCCCTTAAAGGAATCCTTGGTAGAATCTGGAGTGCGGCTAAAGGGCAGTTCTCCTGTGGTATTATCATACTGGAGCCTGTTCTGGAACAGCTCCTTGCCCTTTAAGCCGTTATATACAACGGACAAGTCCTCGTTGCTGGTATCAAATTCCCTGTGCAAATACGAAAATTCCATTGCGAGGGTACCAATGCGAAGGCTCGCCTTTGGTGAATAATCATTGGTCCTTTCGTTTATGCTCTGGGCATTTGACACCACATGGCAGGACAAACACTTGCTGTCTGTCATTGCCTGATCTTCACCCTTTCTCTGTTCAAACCGGTGGTTGAAGCTGAGCTTCAGCCCAGGAAACATGGGGATGTTGAAATCCACCTTGTTTTTCCACTCGGCCCTTGCAATACCAAAAAGCTCGTCGGGTGCCAGATCAGTATGATACACATTTGCCGTTCCTATGGTCTTGCCGCCATCTATATCGGCAAGCTCCGGGCTGCTGCCCCAGTTCGACCAACCACTGGATGCTGGAGGAAATATATGGGCATTCAGGTTGTCCATATAGTCGTGATCCAGCCTGTGATAAAACCTGCTGTAGTCGGTCTTGAAATTGATAACCCTCTTGAGAGAAACCATTCCTGAATAGTCTTGTTCGTACACATCCCTGTAAAGGGCATCTGCACTGAATGCAAAACCATCCTTCATAGCCTCAAGATTGCCGCCAAGATAAGTGGTCCACTTGTAACCAACAGGAGAGTTGTACTCTGTCCCACCTTTGGCACCGCTTTCGTCACTGTGAAGCTCTTGAAGGGTTGTGGTGGCTCCTGCTTTTATTTCGCCGGAATACCATTTTCCATCGTCTTTTGCGCAAACGGTACTTGCCCCGGCAGTTGCCAGCGCGAAAATCGCCGTCAGCATAAATACTGTGATCTTTCTCATTGGCTCACACCTCCTTGGCTTACCGGGTCAGTCCATGACCGCTCGTTACGGTCTGGGATGTGAAATCAGATCCATGTACATTCTGATGACACTGGGTACACTTGGTCATAAAGGATTGCTGGAAACCGTAATTTGTCCCAGGAAGCCTTCTTCCATTGTCATAAGGGCTGCCCCCGCCTGGGATGGAATGGCTCTCGAGGCTGGAAGCCCTCGCCGCGTGGAAGTGGGCCTCATGGCACTGGAGACAGATGAATGGCTCCTGTTGCTGAAGAAGATTGTTGGCCACTGTCCCGTGTGGGTCATGACAGATGAGACAGTCTTCGACAACAGGATCGTGTTCAAATACGAATGGACCCTGATACCTGGTGTGACACTTCAGACAAAGATCGTTGACCCGCTCATCAGTCCTCAACATGCCCTCCACCAAACTGCCACTTCCATGGGGATTGTGACAATCAGAGCAGGTCATCTTCCCTTCCTTTACTGGATGATGGGACATCAAATACATCTGTGCATTAACGTCTGCATGACATTCAGCACAAAGTTCTCTTTCTGGCATCTTGACCAGCAGCTCTTTGTTGGAATTATGATGTATCTTATGACATTCCGTACAGGCCACGTCCCTTTCTGCATGGGTAGAACCTGGCCAGTTCATCTGCTCGTCGATCTGGTGACAAGTGGTGCAGACGCCAGCGACCTCCTCGGCGGGTAATCCCTCCTCACCAAATCGTATGATCTTCTCGGTATCTCCCTCTCCGTCCACATGGAGCGATGCAGGGCCATGACACGATTCACACCCCTTTTTATATCCCCCGACCACTTCGAAATCGGCTATAGCCATGTGGACATTGTGTTTGTCATTCGCCATGTCTTCATGGCAGTCAAAACAGGTCTGGCTGCCAACATAGGTTGCACCAGGAGCAGCTGAAGGGGCCTTTATCACATTGGCCCTCTTGTCGAGCACCTGGGAACAGCCGACAACGAGACCTATACCGACTGTCAGAATGAGTAGCTTTCTAATCATAAAAATTCCCTCCGAATCCTCGTTGAATGTAAAAGGCGCCGGATGACAAACCGGCTTGTTCCTACACTCCCTTAACTCCTATCCGTTCCTGGTCTATCACCTCCTTTCTTTTTCCTGGTTTTACGATGGAGGACAAAAAAAACGCCCTCGTCTAATGAAAGACAAGGGCGTTAGAAAAACCGGACGAAATATGCTTTCTGCCTGACTCTATATTTTTTACAAGACCCGCCGGGCCTGTGTTTCATTTTGAATCAGTAGGCGAACAAAGACAATTTATCCTGCCCGCAAAATTCCTTGTGCATAAAAGTACAAAATCCTCCCTAACCCAATGAAATCAAATCACTTTAAAATAAACTGTCCTATTTAGACTACACGAGAAAAGATACATGTCAAGTGCAATAATTTACAAAAAATCTTTTTTATCTCATTATTAGTACGATAATTTTGGTTTCATTTTGCAGCAGTGGCGATTCATCCATGACCCATACAGATACGATTTTGGAGGCTTGATTGGCCTTCCAGGGGGATTTCCTCTTGCCAAAAACAAGATTGTCATCTAATCCTGACATGGGTCCTAATCCTGTTATTCACTTATCGGTTAAAAGGAAAATGTCTTTAGGCTGCTTCTATGGATAGAATTTTAGTTTGGAGGTGTAGCAGTGAAGAATAAAATCTTGAGCAGGCTTCTTATGCTCATGTTTCTCTATTTTTTCAGTATATCGACTACTGATGCATCGAGCCTTGGTATAATCTACCCATTGTACAGCTATCCGAACTGGTATGATTCCGACAGCTATATCTATGACGATGTGGCCTCAGCAGGCCAACAGGTGAAAATTACAACCATTATCAACCCTGACAACGGCCCTGGGGGCCCAAGCAGCCCAAACGGTGACTATCAAAGAGGGCTTTCCGACCTGTCCGCGGGAAATGTAGGCATGGTTGGTTATGTTCACACCAGTTACGGAAAGAGGGATATCGAGGAAGTCAAATCCGAGATCATTAAGTATAACGATAGCTTCAACACGGCAAACTTTAACGTAACAGGTATCTTCTTTGATGAAGTGAGTAGCTCAACAGACCATCAGGTGATGAATTACTACCGCAATCTTTATGACTTTGTAAAAAATGATATCCACTCCACCAATCTGGACATGGTGATATTTAACCATGGCACCCATGCGCCTTCATCCTATCTGGACTTTTCAGATGTCATGGTGATTTTCGAAGGCTCATACCAACAATGGACCGATTATGAGCCTGACGCATATGTGGAGGCTTATCCATCAAATCGTTTTGCAGCTTTCATCTACGATGTACCAAGCCCTGGTGATATGAAAACGAGCATCGATCTGGCAATGTCAAGACATGTGGGAAATGTATTTATAACAGATGACGCCCTTCCAAATCCGTGGGATTCCCTGCCCTCTTATTGGAAAGACGAGGTGTCCGATGTGGCCGCAGTGCCCTTGCCCTCGAGTGCGCTCTTTTTTCTGACAGGTTCCACTTTCATTTTTTTTGGTTTTGGGGCAAAAAAGACCCAAAAGTGATGAGCAAATAACAGGGCTCAGAAACTCGGCGCCTTTCGTATCATCATGGCAATGATCCTGATGTGGCCCTTTTCCTGTTCAGCCAAGATGGACATGGTTTTGACGATCTCACTATCTTCAGCCCTGGCAACCAGATTTTTATAAAGATCGTATGCCATGAACTCTATATCCAGTGCCAGCTCACAAAAATTCAGGTACAACTCCCCCTCCATGTCTTCAAGCCTTTTTATGGCCCCAGACACGGACAAGCCCCCTTCCATGATTTCCGCCTCGACCTTGTCAAACAACGTTTCAAAATCCTGGATCCCTGGAGTGTTTTTCTTCAAACAATGGTAGACGATCCTGGCATGGTCTACTTCCATGCCTGCCAAAGTCGAGGCCTCGCGAGCCAAGGCCTCGTGATCGAACGCCTTTGAACAAGCCAGATAAAAATTCCTGGTTCCCTTTTCCAATTCGAACGCCCTGAGTAACATCTGGGAAATATCCATTGCAGGAGGAAAAAGAGCCAGTTTGGGAAACTCAGGAAGCCTTTTGCCCTGCCACGACAATATCCCACCCTCAAGGTTGAATATGTTCCTTGCAGGCACTCCCATGTCTGCCACAAGGTTTGCTGCAATCCTGGAACGCCTGCCACTCCTGCAATAAAAGATCAGGTCCTTTTCAAGATCTAAATCGATAATGCCCGTTTCCACTTCCTTGAGGGGCAAAAGCAGGGCCCCTGGAATATGGGCCTGCTTGTATTCCTTGGGTTCTCTGACGTCCACAAGCTGATACCTGTCTTCCTTGGCATCAGCCATGTATTCCCTCAACTCCTTTGAAGAGATTTCTCGAACTCTAATGGTTTCCATATGTTGCTCCAAGATCAGGATTTTTTACGACTATGAATAGACGAGGGTCTGGTTTGCCGTTCGGCAAACATGAACAGGAATGTCAGAAAAGGTCTTTCGGCCTGCCATTAGAGAAGTAGTCGCCCTGAGGCAGGCCGAAAAAAGGAATAATCTTGCTTACAGCTCCACTGAGATCACATTTGAAACGCCGTCTTGCTGTTTCAACTGTTCCAATACTTCTGATGGGGCAGGTTCATCCGTGGTGAGAAGTATTACATTACGGTTGTGGCCTGGGTCCTGGCCAACCTGCATCCTGGCTATATTTATGCCTCCCTCTCCAAGTGTCGTGCCTATCCTTCCTATCACCCCTGGCCTGTCCTCGTTGTAGATAAGAAGCATGTGCCCCTCGGGCGCTGCCTCGAGGGTGAAGTTATTGATCCTTACAAGCCTTGGTTCGGTCTTTCCGAATATAGTGCCTGCAAGGCTGTTTTCTTCTTCCCCACTCGCCACCTTGACCTCGAGAAGATTATTGAAATTTTCACAGGTTTCGCTCTTCGACTCCACCACCTTTATCCCGCGATCCTTTGCCACGACAGGTGCGTTGACAAAATTTACGTCCTCTCTGAGCACTGGAGCAAGGAGGCTTTTCAGAATGGAGATTGTCACTGGGGCTGTGTCGATCTCGGAAAGATCTCCCTGATACGATATCTCCACCCTTTTCAGGGGACCATTTACCAGGTGGGCCAAAAAGGCTCCCATCTTGTCCGCAAGGTTCAAAACCGGACCAAGCACCTTCATGGTCTCTGCGCTTACAGACGGTACATTCACTGCATTTCGCACTTCACCTTTTGTCAGGTAATCTGCGATCTGGCGCGCCACAGCCACGGCAACATTTTCCTGTGCCTCCCTCGTGGAAGCGCCTAGATGTGGTGTACATATAAAATTTTTCAGCTTGAAAAGAGGATTTTCTATGGTGGTCGGCTCCTTTTCAAAAACATCCAGGGCCGCGCCTGCAAGCTTGCCAGAAGTAAGGGCATCGTATAGATCCGCCTCATTCACTATTCCGCCTCTGGCACAGTTGAGCACCATGGCGGAGGGTTTCATCTTGTCGAACATCTCCTTGTTGAGCATACCCCTTGTCTCCTCTGTGAGAGGGGTATGGACAGAAACATAATCTGCCCTTGAAAGCAGCTCGTCAAGGTCCACAAGCTCTATGCCAAGCTTGTCCGCCATTTCCGGATTCATGTATGGATCATATGCCATGACCTTCATCTTGAGGCCCTTGGCAAGCTGGCTCACTATGCCCCCGATGCGGCCACTGCCGATTATGCCAAGCGTCTTTCCAGCCACTTCCTGGCCCTGGAACTTCTTCTTTTCCCATTTGCCTGCCTTCATAGAGGCAGTGGCCTGGGGAATGTGCCGAGTCAGGGCCAGCATCATGGCAATGGTGTGTTCAGCAGCAGAATTGGTATTGCCGCCAGGTGTATTCATGACGACTATTCCCTTCTTGTTGCAGGCAGGGATGTCTACGTTATCGAGGCCAGTACCAGCACGTCCTACGACCTTGAGATTCTTGGCATGCTCCAAAAGATCTGCTGTGACCTTTGTGTTGCTTCTTATAACAAGGCCGTGGGCTTGCCCTATGATCTCCTTGAGTTCATCAGGAGAAAGTCCGAGTTTCTCTTCGACTTCAAGGCCGGCTTCCTTGAGGATCTCTATTCCTTCTTGTGCAATTGGGTCTGTGATAAATATCTTCATAGCTCTCTCGTCCTGTCCTTAGTACCAAAATATTTATTGGGTCGTCTCTCTTCTGTTAATTTGTGAACAGCCTGCATTACGCATCAGTTGTCGGCGAAATATTCCTCTGCGGCAGCCACTCCCGAGCCATAAGGGATTTTGTGGCCAAGCTGGTTCAGGGCCCGTTCAATGGCAGATATGGCAATAATCATATCCCATTCACTGAGGTATCCATAATGGGAGATCCGGAAGACCTTTCCCTTGAGATGGGCCTGGCCTCCGGCAATGGTGATGCCATACTCCTCGCGGAGAACCTTGACAACCTCTGTTCCATCCACGCCTTCAGGGGCCTTTATGACTGTTATGGCCTCAGAAGCATCCTTTGGAAACAATTCGAGGCCCATGGCGGCAACTGCCGTCTTGACCCCTCCAGACAGCCTCCTGTGATGTGCAAAAAGCGCCTCAAGCCCCATTGCCTTGAATTGCTTCAACACTTCTCCAAGGCCAATTATGAGGGAAACAGCCGATGTATATGCTGTGGTCTTTTTGCCAAGCGCCTTTCTCTCCTTCAAGAAATTGAAATAATAGCGGGGGCACTTTGCCTGCTCTGCAAACCTCCAAGCCTTGTCACTCACGCTCACCATAGAGAGCCCTGGAGGCAATGAAAAGGACTTCTGGGACCCGGCGACCACAACATCAAGCCCCCATTCGTCTGTCTTGAGGTCATAGACGCCCATAGCACTTATTGCATCCACAATGAGCAAGGTGTTTTCGCGCTTTGCCACTATCTGGCCCAATTCCTTTACTGGGTGCTTCACTCCCGTGGATGTCTCATGGGCCTGGACGAACACTGCCCGGCACTCGGGATGCTTGGAAAGGGCCTCCTCCACCTGCCCTGGCTCCACTGCCCTGCCCCATTCGACGTCTATATTTATAGTCTCCACTCCGTAGGTCTGGCACAATTCTGCCCACCGTTCGCCAAACTTGCCGCCTATCACGCAGATGGCCTTATCTCCAGGAGAAAGCATATTGCAAACAGCCGCCTCCATACCACCTGTGCCAGATGAAGCCATGATAAGTACGTCATTTTTGGTCTGATAAACATATTTGAGGTCTTCTCTCACCTTGGTCAGGATCTCGCTGAATTGTGGAGACCTGTGGTGAATGACAGGCTCTGCCATAACCAGCATGACATGAGGATCCACTGCCACCGGCCCTGGAGCCATTAAATAACGCTTCATTTCCTATTCTCCTCTCTAAACTTTTGTGCAGACTGCAAACCCCACCTAGCAGCCCTGCCATGAAAACACCGCCCTGATAACGTCCAGCTGCAATCTTCACGGCAATGATCTGCGCCCCTTTGGTCTGCAATAAACTGATAATTAACCATAAAAATCCAGCTCCCGGTTCATATCAAGACAGAATCAACAAATGATTTCAAAATTATTGAATTTTCACCTAATCTGTCCTCTTGTCAAGATTCAAAACCGCCCCAACCTCCGCCTCCTGGAGTCCTGATCTCAAGAACATCTCCAGAAAAGGCGTCCATCACGCATTTTCCAGGAAGCATCTCCCCTTCATTCCTGCCCTTTCTGAACAGGATATTTTCTCCCTTTTGGCCACTTCCACCCATATTGAGCCCCCAGGGTGCCAGCCTTCTCCTCTCAGTCAGAAGGGAAAATTTGCATTGGCTTCTGAACCTGTAGCGCCGGACAATGCCATCTCCTCCCCTAAACCTGCCTTGGCCGCCTGAGCCCCTCCTAAGACTGTATTGCTCCACCATCAGAGGGTATGCCTGTTCCAAGGCCTCTATGGGAGTATTGAGGGTGTTTGTCATGTGTACCTGGACCCCTGAAAGGCCGTCTCTTCCAGGCCTTGCCCCCATTCCGCCTCCAATGGTCTCATAATAGGTAAATTCTTTTCCCTCTGCGGTGCCTCCTATGGATAGATTGTTCATGCTCCCACAGCTTGCAGCTGGAATCACGTCGGGAAGAGCCACCGACAGGGCACCCAACACCGTATCAACTACACGCTGAGAGGTCTCCACGTTTCCTGCCGCCACTGGTGCCGGAGGCCTGGGATTTAGCAGACAACCTTCTGGAATCCTAATCTCGACAGGAGCCAGAGAGCCTGAGTTCACTGGATACCCCTCTCCCACCAAACAGAAAAAACAATAGAAAACCGCAGATCTCGTAACACTCTTTGTTGCGTTAAGGCTTGTTGCTACCTGGGAAGCCGTGCCATCGAAGTCGACTATGGCCTTCTTGCCAGCCACATCTATCCTTACCCGAATTGGCACGGGATCCGAATTTATACCATCGTCGTCAAGAAAATCCTCAAATCTGTAGCTCCCGTCCGGGATCTTCTCTATGGTGTTTTCCATGAACCTGTTTCCATAGGAGATGAGATGAGGAAGCAACTCAAAAAGACTGTTCTCTCCGTACCGGGCAAGCACCTCGTGAAGACGTTCCTCCCCCCTGAGCAGACAAGCCACCTGTGCCCGAAGATCCCCTGCCCTTTCACCCTGATTGCGCATCTTTGAGACAAGTGCATGAAGATATTCCTCCAGTATCTCTCCATTCTTAGAAAAATAGGTAGGGGTTATGACTATGCCCTCATCTTCGAGGCGCATGGCAAGCGCCATTGATCCTGGAACCTTGGCGCCCACATCTGCATGATGCGCCCTGGCAACGAGATAAAACAGGAGCCTGCCGTGGGTCTTACTGAACACTCCAGAGATCAGTGTTATGTCTGGAAGGTGGGTTCCTCCTGCAAACGGATCGTTGGTAATGATTATATCTCCTGGCGAAAGAACGAATCTCTTCCTTATTTCAGCAACTGTGTCCGGCATGGCACCAAGGTGAACCGGTATGTGGGCGGCCTGGGCAAGGAGCTGGCCTGAGGAGTCAAATATCGCACAGGAAAAATCACGCCTTTCCTTGATATTCGAAGAAAAGGCAGACCTTTGAAGCACTATGCCCATCTCCTCTGCCACAGAGACAAGGGTCTTGTTGAGCACCTCTATATCAACACTGTTTGCCATAAGGCCACCTTTAAGAATTGTTGTTCTTCTGTCTGAATAAATGCGTTGGACTCAAAAATTAATACTCGGAATATCAACGACATATCAGCGGCTATCTTTCTCCTGGGCTTTGTTCTGGAAAAGCAAACCTCCTGTCTTTCAGAGGCAGACTCAAATATCTAAGCCTTGTTATGCATGGGCCCAATATAAATCAAAATAGCCGGTAATTGACAAGGCAGAACTGCATGTTTAGGATAATTTCTACCTTTCACCCCAATCGCTGAAGTGGGCGATTAGCTCAGTTGGATAGAGCGTTGGCCTCCGGAGCCAAAGGTCGTGGGTTCGAATCCCGCATCGCCCGCCAATAATCTTTCCTTTTCATCCCATCTATGTAGGCTACATCATAAAATTTTTGGTTCTTCGGACAAAGGAGTATCCATGAACATGTACATGTAAAAATAAATTTCCATGTTGAACAGGGTATTTGGGCTCGGCCTCGGGCACTCAGATGCCAGAAGAAGTAAATTTTTCTTGAAACGTGAACATATGTTCACTATAATTGAGCCCATGAGCCTTACAAAAAGACAAAAAGAGATCTTCGAATTTATAAAGCAACAGATCCAGGAGCAAGGCATACCGCCTTCTGTAAGAGAGATATGCAAACACTTTGGCCTCAAGGGGCCAGCAGGGGTGCATAGGATACTAAAAGTCCTTGAAAGCCAGGGTTATCTCATATCAAGCCCTGGGAAAAACCGCACATGGCGACTTTCTGACACCACGCCATCGAGGCGTGGAATCCCGGTCCTTGGATCCATTGCGGCAGGGATTCCCATAGAGGCACAGCAGGAACAGGCCGAAGAGCTGCCAGTCGACTGCACCCTGTTTGGCCCTGAGGGCTGCTTTGGACTCTATGTAAAAGGGGACTCCATGGTGGGCCTCCACATAATGGATGGAGATATCGCCATAATAAGGCCCTGTAAGGATGTTGAACATGGAGAGGTGGCTGCCGTAATGGTAGAAGACGTTCTGCCAGAGGCCACCCTAAAGGTGGTAAAGAAAAACAGAGACGGCATAGAACTCCATGCCGCAAACCCCGGCTATGAACCCTTGGTGTTTACAGGCAGGGACGCAGCCAAGGTTAGCATAATCGGAAGCCTTGCCGGAATAATAAGACGCAGGTATTAGCGGCCATGGCTACCCTTTCAGACCCCTTTGTAAACATCGATGTCATGAGCAGCTTTTCATTCTTATGGGGCACGTTCAAGCCAGAAGAGCTGGTGGAACATGTGGCCCAAATGGGACAACGGGCCGTTGCCCTTACGGATGCATGGTCCCTTTTTGGTGCCGTACGTTTCTGGAAGGCATGCAAGAGGCACGGTATCCAAGGCATAATAGGTGTAAGAGTCAGGCTTTTCGGCCAGGGATGGGTAGTGCTTCTTGCAAAAGACTTTGAAGGTTATGGCAACATATGCAAACTTGCCTCCTTTGGCCTCCTACAAGATTCAAAAAATCCACGGGATATTCCCCTAAGTCTGGCTCAAAAGCACTCAAGGGGGCTCGTGTGTATCTGTGGAGTCCACGGCTCAAACATACGCCTTCTCGCATCGGAAGGCCTCATGGATGGAGCTGGCATAAAGCTTCTCGCCTTGAGGTCTGTTTTCAGGCAGAAAGATAGCCTGTTTCTGGCCATACAATCCCATGTGGCAGCAGACAAAAGGGCCAACCATATCCTTATGGATCTTGCCGAAAGGCTTGAGATTCCGCCTGTTGCCGTAAGCCACACCGCATTTTTGAGACAGAAAGACTTTTATCTCCATCAGATATTAGTTGGCATCCAGCAAAGGCACCACCACCTCGACATCCCCCCTCTTCCCAATGACTCCTTCTTTCTAGCCTCTTCCAAGGAGATGTTGAGCAGGCTCGGCCGCAGGGATCTTGTGGAAAGAAGCCTCGAGGTGGCCAATCTATGCAGCGGATTTTCATTCCCTTCAGAAAGGCTCAAGCCACCAAGGTTCAGAGATCCGAAAGACGCAGACGATAAGCTTGCCAGAAAGACCCTTCTCGCCCTTGCCAGAAAATTCAACACCATACCCCGGGACTACATCGTGGGCCTCGAGAAGGAACTTTCCGAGATAAGATCCAGAAGGCTTTCAGACTTTTTTCTACTGGTCTCGGAAATTTGCGCCTTTGCAAAGAAAAAGGGCATCCGCCACTCCATCCGTGGTTCTGCCGCAGGCTCCATGGTGGTGCATCTTCTTCACAATGGACCAGACCCAATAAGGCACAGACTCCTTTTTGAACGTTTCATGAACAGTGGGAGAAACGATCTGCCAGACATAGACATCGACTTCGACTCTGAAAGGCGGGACGAGGTCACCTCCTGGCTTATGGAACGCTTTGCAAGGCCTGCCAGGGAAGCCAGGGCTGCCCTTGTGGCCACTATCCACACCTTCAGGCCGAGAAGCTCGGTAAGGCTTGCGGCAAGGGCGCTAGGCTATCCCCTTTCGAGGATAAACCGTATCGTAAAGGCTCTTCCCTGGAGCCTCAGGGGCATAAGCCTAAAGAAGGCTGTGGCAAGGCTACCAGAGCTTAAGGATTCACCCCTCAAGAATGAACCTGTTCTTTTAAAGACTGCATCTGCCCTTGAGGGACTTCCTTTTCAGGCCTCTGTACATCTTGGGGGAGTAATCCTGTCAGCAGGCCAGATGGCCAATTGGTGCCCCCTGTGGATGGCTAGAAAAGGCTTTCCTGTGGCCCAGCTTGACAAGGATGACGTAGACTGGCTTGGCCTCCTGAAAATAGACTTGCTTGGCCTTAGGATGCACACGGCCATTGAAAAGGCCCTTTCTGTCTTGAAGCAGCAAGGAATAGACCTTGATATCGACGACATTCCCCTTGATGATGAAAAGACCTTTGATCTTCTATGCTCAGGCAGGACACTTGGGATATTCCAGGTGGAATCTTCTGGCCAGCGGAATCTCATTGGAAGGCTCCAACCCAGAACATTCGATGACATAGTGGCAGAGATCTCTCTTTTCAGACCAGGCCCTGTAAAAGGGAATATGGTTGCTAAATATGTAAGACGCAGAAACGGGCTGGAGCAGATAGATTTTATTCATCCAGACCTTGAGGATATAGTGGGAGAAACCTATGGAGTGATAGTCTTTCAGGAACAGGTGCTTCGCATTGTTGAGCGCTTTGCAGGCCTTTCGTATTCAGAGGCAGATGCCTTCAGACGCGCCATGACAAGGGGGCGTTCAAGGGGCGAGATGAAGATGCTAAAGAGCGCTTTTATCCAGGCCGCCCTGAGAATGGGCCACTCTGAGAGGGAGGCAGAGCTTGTGTTCAAACATATAGCAGCCTTTGCAGCCTACGGTTTCTGTAAGGCCCATGCTGTCGCCTTTGCCCACATAACGTGGCAGAGCGCCTGGCTAAAGGCCCACCATCCATCAGCATTTTATGTTGGCCTTTTGAATGCAGGGAATGTGGGTTCATATCCACCATTTGTGATCTTGAATGAGGCAAGAAGAAATAAAATTCATGTACTTCCACCCCACGTGAACAAAAGCGGCCTCCAATATCAACTCGAAGAAGAGGCCATACGGTGCCCCTTGCAGGTAATAAGGGGAGTGGGAATGGAGACAGCAGGCCGTATAGTGCGTGAAAGAGATGCAAGAGGAAGATTTGTGGCCTGGAGTGACTTCTTTTCCAGGGTCCAGATGCCTGTCCACGCAAGATACATGACAATACTTGCAGGGGCACTGGAGGGGCTTCCAGGCCTTGACAAAGATGAAGAAAGCGGACACAGGGCAGCTTGAGGATATATACCTTGAAAGGCTCAGCATGGAGGTCTATTGCAGGCATCATCCCATGTCGGGCCTGAGAATGGCGCTAAGAGACAAAGGCGCTATCACTGCGGCCGAACTCTTGCACCTGCCTTCAGGGAGCATGGTTTTGATATCTGGCCTTGTAATATTCTTCCATACGCCTCCAACAAGGTCTGGACAACGCATCATATTCGTAACCCTTGAAGACGAAACAGGCCTTTTCGATATAATAATACTGCCAAAGGTCCAAAGGAGATGGGCAAGATACGTCTATGGAAGCGAGATTCTCACCATACGTGGCAGGCTCCTGAGACAGGGCAGGGGAGGAATTTCCATATCCATCACTGCAGAACAGGTCATAACCGGCCTCAGCGGCAATTTTACAAGGCTCATGGAACTTATCGAGCCCCATCGCTGACTCAGGCCGAATTAGATCCATTCCATCGAGGATGGCATCCCACCTCAAACGCCGCTGGTGCTCTAGGATGGCCCTTTATCTATTCTATCCACCATCTTGACAAACCTGTCGAGATCGATATCCCTTGGAAACACCTCGGCGTGTCCTGGATCGGCCTTTATGCATTCATTCAAGAGGGACCTTGCCATATCCTGTCCAATCTCATAATAGGCCTCCCACTGAGCATTATCAAAAAACTGATCGGACGTGGGCTCATGGGGAAACCTGGGATGATAGAGCCTGTAGGTGTAGCTTCTTTGCCCTTTTTTAGGATTTTTTATCTCTTGCGGTGTTACAGATGCCTTGACATACACCAAGGTGCCCACAAACTTCTTCTCTCCACCAGGGTGTTCAGGCAGGTCACAGATATCTGCTATGCAGAATTGCCTCTTGGAAAAACCAAGTGTTGCACCAGGCCTTATAAGTTCCTCTGGATCCTTTCTGAATATGATCTCCATGCCCAACTCATTCCTGGCCCTCATAACAAGGTTTTTCAGATCGGAAAAGCTATACTTGGGATCTGCCCCGGCATCTATGGCGATTATGAGCCTGCACTTACGCCTTAAGAGTTCAAAAACACCAAGATTTTCTATGTGACCCCCATCTGAAAGGTTTACCCTCCATCTGTCTATTCCAGACATGTCGAACAATTCATACAAATTATAGACCGGCCAATAGGTGGGCCAGAAATATCTGATCCTGCCGACTCTGGCAAGCAACCTGTAGATGGAAAATGCAACCTTGTCGATTAGGCACCACTTTCTTCGAAACAGATATGGATTCAGCCCCCAGTAGCCGAGACGCAGGTTGAGAAGCGTCATAAAAAAGGCCGTCACCTTGCTGGACCTGTAACCCATTTCAGGGTTGAGGGCTGCTCCAGAAATGGTTATGGCAGTGGAAAGGGTCATCAATCTATATTCGCTCCTGTCCGTGGGAAGAAAACCCGTGAGTTTTGAACCGCAATAAAAGGGGGACAGGAGAAAATAGTCGCATGTCTTATAGCCGCTGTAGGGAAGTTTGCCATGGCTGGTTTTGGTGGGACCGTCCTGTGCGGTCTGGCCGCCACCAACACCAGGCCCTGTCCCTTCCTCGGCCTTGGCAACTCCCGAAAGGTTGAGTGTGGCATTAATCAGGGGATAAGGGGCTATGCCCCATGATCTGCCTTTAGAGTCTGGGCAAATTTCCCATAGGGTTCTCCTCGTCTTGCCAAACCACCTGAAGGCCTCTTCCAGACGGAAACGGTAGATCTGGCTTGGCGACAGTATGTTCGGGTTTGCAAATATACCAAGCAAGCCTGTGGCCAAGACGAGTATGCAAAATTCACTAAAGGCCCCTTCACCAACGAATTGAGGCAACATACTGGTCTGATTCAAAAGATAGAACAGGGCCGCGCCTGCAAGTGACAAGGCAAGGATGGTGATAAGCTGCTTTACAGGCCAAGCCCTATAAAACCTCAAGCCATGAAAAAAGTAATAATAATATGCGGTAACACAGAAGATCGCAGCGGCGAACGAAAATAACCCCTCGACCACCCTGTGTCCCATAAGGTGCTGGCCCGTCTTAAAAAGATAGAGCACACTCATAAAGGCAAGGAGGTACCACAACAGATGGAGAAGGCCTGTTGCCAGAAAACCACCCCCAAGGATTATCTTGTCCTTGAGCCTTTGCCATCCGTGTCTGCCTGGGACAAGATATGACCCATGGTCCTTTATGTGCTCTATATCAGCCCTCGTAAAAAGGTGCGAATAAGGATCTGAGCCATGAGATGGGCCATTGCCGTCTATCCCTATCCTGAGCTTCTCTGTTACATAGCTTCCGGTATAACCTCCTCCGGAAACCGTGGACATATAGTCGGTAAGCCTCAACACGTTATTTTCGTTGAGTATCTTGAGAAAACCTAGATTTATTGTGGCAGACCGTATCCCTCCGCCAGAAAGGGCTATGCCCAGCATGTCAAACGGGGCATCTTTGAGCAGATTTGGCTCGATGAACCTCACCTCCCC
This sequence comes from uncultured Thermodesulfatator sp., assembly GCA_964581255.1. Classification (GTDB taxonomy): domain Bacteria; phylum Desulfobacterota; class Dissulfuribacteria; order Dissulfuribacterales; family QOAL01; genus QOAL01. The sequence goes on along the minus strand of CAZOMT010000005.1, from coordinate 2,870 downwards.
CTTTTCTGTATCTGCTGGTTCATCTGTCTCAAATCCGAGCCCAAGGGCCTTTCTCCTTTTTCTGATGGCCTGGATTTCATCCTTGTACACTTCAGGAAAATTCACATTTTCAGGCAGAATTTTACCGTTTTCCATGATCCTTTTTCTCCCGTAGGTCGACGTAGAGGCTGAAGAAGACATTTATGTGGAATATGAAGAAGATAAGGGCCTGTCGTGAAAAGAGAAAGACAATACGTGATACTACCTGTTGCCCCATGTAATGATTCCCATTGTTTGTTTTTGCCCTGCATCCTGTCTTTTGGACTGACAGCAAGGATCAAAAAAGATAAACTTTTCAAATAGCAATTAATGGGAATCCAAATTTAATATTTCTATCATTTTCATAACATCTAAATTTTGATCACGTCAACCGAAAAGGATGAAGGCAACTGCCCAAAAAGAAAAAGGCAGCCTGTCTCAAGGCTGCCTTTCACAAGTAAAACCCAAAATATGGAAACGACCAGCTCGTCTTTTTATCAGGCCTTCACCTCTATCTTTTTGGCCTTGCTTTCCTCCTTCTTTGGGAGTTTGATCTTCAAGATGCCCTTTTCATACTTGGCTTCTATCTTGTCGCTTTCCACAGGAACTGGAATTCTTATGGCCCTTTGGAAGGAACCACGCCTCATCTCCACCCTGTGAAAATTTTCGTCTTTTTCCTCCTTCTCTTCCTTCTTCTCACCCTTTATCACCAACATATCGCCTGAAAGGGAAACATCAATATCCTTGGCATCCATTCCAGGCACTTCAGCCTTTACGATAAGGGCATCCTTGGTTTCAGAAACATCGACTGCCGGCACCCAGCCTTCGGCCTTGGAAAAGATGTCTTTTTCACCAAAGAAATCCTCCCAAAGCCTATCCATCTCTTTCCTCAAAGTGGAAAGCTCATTCATGGGTTTCCACGGTGCAAGTTCAAACATTTTTTTGTACCTCCTTACCTTCTTATTTGTTAAAAAAGATAAGCAGCGACCTGAAGGAGTCAACATAGAGGGATATGGCATATTTTGAATGTGGCCCCATAAACCACTCTACTACGACAGGGCTAAGGGTCTTGAAGGACATCCATTTTAAGCTGTCCTCTCCAGTTGTCGTAGTGATCAACGGCCCCTCCGGCTGTGGCAAGACCACACTCCTCAGGGCAATGGTTGGCCTCAACAGGGCTATGGTTAAAGCAAGGCTGTTGGATCACGAAAGTTATCCTGAACGAAACCTTCCGTCATGGCGAGCGCAGGTAACCCTTCTGCTCCAGGACGCTCCATGCCTCCAGGGGACCATACTCGAAAACCTCACCTTTCCATTCGGATTCAAAAATGGCGGCCATAAAAGCTTTTCCAAGGGAAGGATCATGGAAACGATGAAAAGGGTGCAACTTGAGCACATCCCCCTGGACGCAGACGTCTCAAGACTTTCAGGCGGCGAAAGGCACAGGCTTGGCATTGTGAGGGGGCTTTTGTGGGCGCCTCGAGTACTCCTTGCAGATGAGCCCCTATCTGGCCTGGAGCCAGAACTTGCTGACAGATGCTTTGGTCTCCTCGTGGACTTTGCCAGGGAAAAAGACGCCATAGTAATTTGCGTCCTTCACCAGGAACGGTTTGCCAGACAGGCAGACCAGTGGCTCAGACTTGAACATGGCACACTACATCGAATTAACCCCGTTTGACCTTTTTCTTGCTATTGGCCTCATCGTAATAGCAGTAATCATCTCTACTGCCCTGAAACTAGGCCTTACCAAATCACTCACCCTTGCTGCTACCAGGTGCATGCTCCAGCTTGGCGCAATGGGCCTTATACTCAAAAAGATCTTTCAGATAAATACCCCCCTCTTGGTAATCGGCTGGCTCTTGATAATGCTGGTCTTTGCAGGCAGGGAAGCAGTAAGAAGATCCAAGACAAAATACAAGGGCATAAATCTTGACGCCCTGGCCACCATGACTGTTTCAAGCCTTGTGGCAGGGGGCCTCGTGACGCAGATGGTCATCAAGGTTCATCCCTGGTATGACCCCCAGTATCTCATTCCCATCTTTGGAATGGTTTTTGGCAATTCTCTCAACGGCATCTGCCTCTGCCTCGACAGACTCACGGAATACGTCAGGAGCAGGGGGCGGGAGATAGAACTGATGTTGACCTTTGGAGCCACAAGATCAGAGGCAATAAGAAGTGGTGCCCGCCAGGCAGTAAGGACCGGTATGATTCCTATAATAAACAACATGACAGTGGCTGGAATAGTCTCTCTTCCAGGCATGATGACAGGCCAGATAGTGGCAGGGGCAAGCCCTATGCAGGCGGTTGCATACCAGATTGTAATCATGTTCATGATAGCTGCTGCAAATGCCCTTGGCTCCATGTCTATCGCAACCCTTGCTGGAAGGAGGTTGGTCTCTAATTATGGAATTCAACTGCCAGAGGCCAAATAGGCACTGTTTTCTATCCCGAAGCGAAAGCCTCAGTCATGCCAGGAGACAAATTCCTCCAAAGGGGCCCGTGGAGTCCTGAAACTGTTTACCGCGGCCTTTTTATCTTCATATCCCATGGACATGCCGCAGACCAGGATAAATTCATCCGGGATGTCAAGGCATTTCTTGACAGCCTCCGGATAAGCGGCAAGGGATGCCTGTATGCAGGTTGAAAGCCCTGCTTCCACGGCGGCAAGGGCCAGGGTCTGGATGAATATCCCCATGTCCAGGAGAAACCCTGTGCCAAGGGCCCTGGGCATTGAGAAAAAGAGCCCTACAGGGGCCCCGAAAAACCTGTAGTTCTCCTCCCAGGCCTCCTGCCTGGCGTTGGAATCCCCCCTTTCTATCCCCATTGCGCTGTAAAGGGCTATGCCGCACTGA
>CAZOMT010000004.1:0-19602 GCA_964581255.1 uncultured Thermodesulfatator sp. | reverse complement strand
GCAGGTAAACCACTGCCATTTTCAAGTTGGACCTATAGGCTGAAAGGAGCTCTTCAAACCAAGGTCTTGAATGCACAGGAGAGCCGAGCATGCGCATGTTTATGGTGAATACCTTGTAAAAATCATCAAGCAGTTCGCTGCCTCCTATTTTTGACTTCAGGCCTGCTTTTTGCGGACGGCGTATCTGGCTCCTGAGTTTTGACTTGAAGCCGCTCCAAAAAACTTCGGAAGAATCTGGCAGTTCGAGAATCATTCGCACCTTATGTGACATAATCCGGAAAGGAGTGAAATCCGAATCGAGTGTATGCTTTTGAGGACAGCGAATTTCTATTTCTGAAGCACTTGTTTTTTCTGCAAGTTCATAGCACTTTTTAAGCAGTGCCTGCTTGACTGAGGTGTTACCGAGTGGTCCGCTGTAATCACAATAGGGAAGAGAGATGAGGGATTTGCGACCCCATGGCATTTTAAAACTTATAAGAGGAAATATTCCTATTATTTTTTTTGAATTATCTTTGGCAAGGAGATATGTGCCCTTGTGACCGTAGGCTTTTTCTACGGCTGTTTTCCAGCCATATAGATGATAAGGCCCTGCCTCCGGATTTTGTCGGACGAATTCGTCCCAAGCTTCTTGGTCTTCGTATGTGGCTAAACGGATGTTCATGACAAGGAATTATGATGTAGTATGAACATAGAAAAGTTTGTTAAACAAGAAATACTCTTTTCTTGGCCATGGACACACATGGACTTACATGGACAGTTTATCGGCCCTGATCAGGCCCGACAAACACCCCAGGCAGCTCAAAAATAGCTGCCTCCTTGTTGTATGTTACCATGCCGATGGCATTTGGGATTTTCTTTCATGCCCGGTCGGGCATGAGGAAAATTCCAGGGATTAAAGCATTCCTGTCTGTTTTTTTGCTCAATATCCGTGACGAAATATTATGCCGTGTCTGCATAGCTCCCGGATAATTATTTCCACACATTCATCAAGGGTTTGATAACCTGTCAATACCTCGATATCCGGATTTTCAGGCGGTTCATAGGGAGCGGAAATCCCAGTATAGTTTTTGATTTCCCCTGCCCTGGCCTTTTTATACATCCCTTTTACATCACGCTGCTCACATATCTCCAGTGGACAATTACAGTATACTTCAATGACATCTTCCGGGCCTATGATCTCTTTCACCCTTGCCCTGTCCTCGGACAATGGAGAGATAAAAGCTGTCAAGGATATGACTCCTGCATCAAGGAAAAGCCTGACCATTTCTGCAATACGCCTCAGATTCTCTGCCCTGTCCTCACGGGAAAAGCCAAGGTCACTGCAGAGCCCGTGGCGCACGTTGTCACCGTCAAAAACATAAGTACGGCAACCCATGAGATGAAGACGCTCTTCAACTGCATGGGCCAGGGTAGATTTGCCGGATCCAGAAAGGCCTGTAAACCATAGATTGACACTGCGGTGACCATTGAGGGTCTCACGTCGGGGACGTGTTACAGCGGCCTTATGAAATATTACATTGGGAGATTTTGTCATTAATAGTGGAACCTCATATTCATTATTTCACTGAATCAAATCTTTTCTTTTTTGGCGATGGACGCACATGGACTTTCATGGACAGTTTTTCGGCCCTGATCAGGCCCGATAAACACACCAGGCAGCTCAAAAATAGCTGCCTCCTTGTTGTATATTAACATGCCGAAGGCATATAGGATTTTCTTTAATGGCCGGTCGGACATGAAGAAAGTATTCGTCCATGTAAGTCCATGTGTGTCCATGGCCAAAAATCCCTTGATCTTGGATGCCTTTTTTTTTCAGCAAGTTATTTTACCGAGACTAACCCTTGCGGCCATATATATCTTCCAGACGGACTATGTCGTCTTCCCCGAGGTATGAACCACTCTGGACCTCTATGAGCTCCAGGGGAATCTTGCCGGGGTTTTCAAGGCTGTGAACAGTGCCAAGGGGGATAAAGGTAGACTGGTTTTCTGTAAGAAGGATGGTTTCATCACCTTTTTGGATCCTTGCTGTACCTTTGACTATGATCCAGTGCTCTGCTCGGTGATGGTGCATCTGTACAGAAAGTTTTGCCCCTGGCTTGACAATTATCAGTTTTACCTGGAAACGGTCACCGGACACAAGCCCTTCATATGATCCCCAAGGACGGTACACCTTAGAATGGAATAGATATTCCTCCCGCCCTTCCCTTTTGAGATAATTTACTATTTTTTTTATGTCCTGAGAGCGCTTTCGGTCTGCCACAAGAACTGCATCTGGTGTTTCAACAACAACCAGATCATGTACCCCAAGGGCTGCTAAAAGACGTTTATCAGCTATAAGAAGGGAATTTGTTACCTCTTCTACTATAACATCTCCCTTGAGTACATTATTGGAGCTGTCTTTGGGAGTAACATTCCACAGGGAATCCCAGGAGCCAATATCATTCCAGGAACTTTCAAGTCCAACAACCACACCCTTATCTGTTTTTTCCATTACCGCATAATCTATCGAATCAGACGGGCATGCGTCAAACGCTTCTGAATCCAAGCGTAAAAAATCTAAATCTCGGGCAGCCTTTTTATAAGCCTTATCGCACCAACCAAAAATTTCAGGCTGTAACCTTTCAAGCTCTGCTAGATAGGTATCTGCCCTAAAGAGAAACATGCCCGAATTCCAAAAATAATCTCCAGACGAAAGATAATCTTCTGCATGTCTCTTATCTGGTTTCTCAACAAATTTTTCTATTTGATACAAATTTTTTGAAACAACGCGCCCCTTTTTTATATATCCATAACCTGTCTCTGGAGAAGTAGGCTTTATACCAAAAGTTACAAGATCGCCTTTCAAGGCTGCATCCATGGCTACTATTATAGCAGCCTGAAACCTTCTAAAATCTCCCAAGAGATGATCTGCCGGAAGAACCAATATAATTGCTTCCGGATCTTCCTCGAGACATCTGAAGGCAGCAGTGGCTATGGCAGGAGCAGTGTTTCGCCCAATAGGCTCCAATATGGTATCAAGCGGGCTAATGCCCACCTCTAACAACTGCTCTGCCACCATAAATCTGTGTTCATGATTGCACACTACTATAGGAGAAGTGCTTCCCTCCAATCGTAAAGCCCTCTTAACGGTCTGCTGTAAGAGGGTATCTGGGCCTGTGAGACGTAAAAGCTGCTTCGGATAGGCTGCTCTCGACATAGGCCAGAGTCGGGTTCCAGATCCGCCGGAGAGTATTACTGGAATAAGCCGCATTTTCACCTCTCTAATATCTTTTCAGCCATGAACGGGATGGACATGTATGAATTGAAGCTAACCATTTGGTTATTCAAATAAAATCCTTTTTTCAGATACTTGAAGTGCATAATCCGGGTTTTACTATTTCCTGCCCACTCCTGTATACCTGAAGCCCAACTCCTGCATGGTCTCAGGATCGTAGACATTTCTCAAATCTATAAATACAGGCTGTCTCAACAAGCTTTTTAGCCTTTCAAGGTCCAGGGCACGGTACTGGTTCCATTCTGTCATGAGGACGGCAGCGTCGGCTCCATCGCAGGCCTCGTAGGCATTTTCAGCATAATAAATGCCTTCTGGGAGATATTTCTTGGCCTCTTCCATGCCCTTTGGATCATGGGCCCTTATCTTTGCACCTTTCTCCATTAGTGCTGGAATTATTGATATAGATGGTGATTCCCTCATATCGTCAGTTTCCGGCTTGAAGGTGAGCCCCAAAAAGGCAATGGTCTTTCCTGCCTCTGAACCTCCAAGCATGTCGCGGATCTTTTTGACCATCCTCGCCTTCTGAGCGGCATTTACCTCAACAGCAGCCTCCACCAAACGCAGATGCTCCCCGTATTCCTGTACGATGCGCATGAGAGCCAATGTATCTTTAGGAAAACAAGAGCCACCATAGCCAGGGCCCGGATGCAAAAACTTAGGCCCTATCCGCCCATCCATCCCTATTGCCTTTGCAAGGGCTGTTACATCTGCTCCAACGGCCTCGCACACGTTGGCGATTTCATTTATAAAGCTAATCTTTATGGCTAAGAACGCATTGGCCGCATATTTGGTAAGCTCTGCAGTCTCGATAGTAGTACAAACGATTGGAGTCTCAATGAGATAAAGGGGCTTATAGATATCTCTTAAGACTTTTTCGGCCCTGGCTGACTCAACGCCTATCACCACCCTGTCAGGCCTCATGAAATCGTTTATTGCTGCGCCTTCTCGCAAGAATTCAGGATTTGAGGCAACGTCAAAATCCGCTCCTGGATTTTGCTCCCTGATAATCCTTTCAACCTGGCGTGCAGTGCCTACAGGCACCGTGCTTTTATCTACAATCACTGTGTAACCATTTAGATGGCTTGCAAGCTCCCTGGCAGCTCCATAGATATAGGTAAGATCTGCATATCCATCCCCTCTCCTGCTGGCTGGAGTGCCAACCGCAATAAAGACTGCATCTGCACCAGGCACGGCAGAGACAAGGTCAGTTGTAAAGCTTAACCTGCCCTCGGCCACATTTTTTTCCACAAGGCGCTTTAAACCAGGCTCGTAAATAGGTATCTGCCCAGCATTTAATTTTTCTATCTTCTCTTCGATTTTGTCCACACAGATGACATGATGGCCAAATTCTGAAAAACAGGTGCCTGTTACAAGGCCTACATACCCTGTGCCTATCATTGTTATATTCATAAGGTTTTACCTATATACCAAGTTTTTCCTGCACACTTCTGACAAGTTCAGGGTCTGCAGGCTCAGAGATCTTCTCAAGGGCCTTTTGACGCGAAACTCCCCCAGCCCTGACAATTCCAGCCATTTCCCATGCATAGGGATGAAATCCTAGGCGCTCCATATGCACCTTATTGGCAAAGGCATTGAGCAGACAGTTGCTGGAGTTGGGGTCTGTATCCGGAGGCGATTTCCAGCCAATGGCAGATAAGTGATCCTTTATTTTTTCCTCGTCATAGGGGTGGAAGGCCAGAGGATGGACATTTATTGGAAAGGACGATGCCGGCCTATCAAGATCTTTGCCAGTCGGATAAAAACGGGATAGGTCCTCCCCGGCAATCTCTTCAAGCTTCGGCCAGAAACTCTTCATGGTCATGGCAATCATCCGCGGATTGGTCTGCATTACAGAAGACTGAACCGGGGCCTGGCCTGGAGACCAGCCAAAACCTATAAAAGGAACCTGTTTCTCAAGGGCTGTCTTGAGCAGGATGGCCTTCACAAAACCTATGCAACAGGTACAGATGGAACTTGCCCTCTCCAACGCCTTTGGCGGGAAGATGTCTTTCTTGGCTGTTTCCGAAAAGATCTTTCTCAATATCTTGAAACTAGGCCTTATGAGCAGATGATCCACATCCAGCACATCAACCATATGCCTGATATTTTCCAAGGCAAACGGAGAGACGAAACCATTATCAAATGTTATGGCGAGAACCTTGAGGCCGTAATCCCTCCGAAGGATCTCAAGGGTGTAAGAGCTGTCCTTTCCACCACTATAGGCCATGATAAGATCATAAGCTCCCTTTCCCTTACGTTCGTCAAGAAGGCGCTTGAATTTCTTACTGTACCTTTCCTGATTGGCGATCCGTTCCTCGTGTTCAGTTGCCTTCTGACAAAATGAACAGATACCATGCTCATCAAAAGAAATGCCTGGAAATTTCTCATTTAAAATGCATCTCTTGCAGATCTTCATCTAGTTTTTCCCTTAAAAGAAATTTTTTTATCTTTCCTGAAGAGGTCTTTGGCAGAGCATCCACAAGGATGATCCTGTGGGGCACCTTAAAGCTAGCAAGATTTTTTCTGCAATGGCGAAGAAGCCCTTTCTCATTGATGCGATGTCCATTTTGGGAAACGACAAATGCTGCTATCCTTTCGCCGAGGATACGGTCTGGCAGGCCAACCACTGCAACTTCTGCCACATTGTCGAACTCAGAGATAACTTCTTCTATTTCCTTGGGGCTTATCCTGTGGGCACCGCTTTTTATGAGTTCGCTTTTCCTGCTTTTTATGTAGATAAAGCCCTCTTCATCAACTGTTGCCAGATCCCCAGTATATAGCCACCCGTCTTTTAATACCTTTGCTGTTTCTTCTGGCTGCCCCCAGTAACCGAGCATTATGTTTCCTCCCCTGGCGACAATTTCACCTGTTTCTCCAGGAGCCACCTCATCTCCATTCTTCTTGACCACCCTGAGTTCAACTCCAGGAATTGCCTTTCCAACAGAGCCCTCTTTTTCAAAAAGGAGTTCAGGCCGAAGATAAGAAAGCCTAGCTGTGGCCTCTGTCTGCCCGTACATAATAAAAATATCCGTATCAGGAAGCACTTCCTTTAGCTGCCTTGTAACCGCTGGAGGCATAGGGCCGCCTGCCTGGGTAACGTAACGAAGATGCGACCAGTTCATGTCTGAAAAATTCGACCTGTGCAGCAACATGGCAAAAGTGGATGGCACTCCAGCAAAACCAGTTACTTCCTCATGGCTCATCTTTTCCAAGACCTTGTTCGGATAGATAAAGTTGTCTTCTATATAAATCCTGGCCCCGGCAGCCAGATGGGTATGAAGGATTGAGCTTCCATACGAATAAAAAAAGGGCAGAACTGAAACAATACTGTCTTCTGAGGAAAGACGCAGATACGATATTATAGACTTGGTATTGGAGGCGATATTTCCATGACTTAGCATTACTCCCTTGGGCCTTCCTGTTGTGCCTGAAGTATAGATAATACAGGCTAGCTCACGAAAGTCTGGTTCTGAAAAAGGACCACTCTTTGATGGTCTTTCTGCGCTAACTTCGTCTGTAAAAATCAGGGATATGTCTTTAATGGCTCTAAGGGCGTATTTTTTTGCAAATCTCTTGTTTGTAACAAGTACTCTGGGCCTGCAAGAGTCCAGTATGTAGCGAATATTTTTTTTTGTATTATCTGTGTTAAGAGGTACTGCTGCAGCCCCAGCCTTCATTATACCAAGGTAGGAAATTACATAATGAATAGAATTTCCAAGGAGGATGGCAACCCGCTGGCCCTTTGAAATACCCTGTGTTGATAGCTTTTGTGCAAAGGCCTTAACAGCACGGGATAAGTCTCCGAAGGATATGGATCCATTTCTGTCCTCAAGGGCTATCTTTTCAGGAAAGCTGCTGGCAGATTTTTCAAAAAGATCCAGGAAGCTCACTTTTGTTATTTTTATCGTAACTGCCCATACGACACCTTCTGATCATCAACTTTTATTTTATCATTCAGCTTAAAAGGTGCCGGAATACGAACAAGAAAGGCACGAGAGGCGTCCTGCCTTCACTTCAAGTAGCAGACAACGCAGTAGGTGCGGTATCATGTGAGGAGATACCTTTTTTCTCCAGATACTTGCAAAGATTGTTTATGGAATCGAGGTTTTCTGGAATGAGTTCTTCATCATCTACCTTGATCTCAAAGGTTTCTTCCAGAAATTCTACAAGCTCAAGCACTCCGGTTGAATCGATTATTCCCTCTTCAAGAAAGGAACTGTCGTCCTTAAAATCCTCCGAATCCTCTCCCATCAAAAAATTCTCTACTATAAACTTCCTTATAAGTTCCCTGATCGACGACACAGCAATGCAACCTCCTAAAGATCGATTATTGGTAAGTTATACCACCCTATAGGCGCCCTCCCAAAACTAGTAATTTTGTTTCCCCAAACAGGCGCTTTATAAAAAAATAACCACAGACATGTTCTTGATATTTCAAGGATTATTTTTCAAGTACAACGCAGCTATTGGACAAAATAACAATTTTAGAGGTAGCCCTATTTTTTAAAATTCTTGGAGTCTTTGCTATTTTTCTCAAACTATTGAGCCTTAGACTAATCCTTTTGAGAGGCATTGACTTCCTTTTTTAATCTCTCTATTTCCTTTAGTATCTCTTCGTGTTCCCTCATCTTGCGCTTCAAAAAACTCACTGTCACCCTTGCCTTTTCCTCAATTCCTTTTGGTGTAAGGATATATGAATAGGCCTTCTTGTTACCATCCCTGTAAAACGCCAAGGCCTTGACCCATCCCTTTGACATCAAGGCCTTGAGGCAATAATTCACCTTTCCAAGGCTTATGCCAAGACTGTGGGCAATCGCCCTTTGACTTAGGTTGGGATTTTCCTGAAGAAGCGTAAGAAGCCTGTAACGAAGACCGTCATCAAGCATAAATCAATCGTTACCCAAAAAAGAGAGGCTACCGCCATCTGGGTGATAAAACACCACTATTTGTGATTTTTTTGCCCATTGATTATAGATATGTTCAAAGATTGAACACATCAATATTTAAAAGGGGTGTTGATTATTTGTCAACAAATAAAGACAGGCTACATTACAGGCTCATAGCCTTTATTTTGACATCGACAAGGCTATCTGAAAAGATTAAAAAACTTGCCCTGACTGTTTCATTAAAACCTCCGCTGGCTTCTTTCCACCGCATTAATCAGGTCATTCTTTAATCATTGCGGGATATGCCATTTGGTTTAAACTAAGACAAAATTTACATTTACTAGGCTGTTAAAAGTTGAGTACAAAAAAAGGAAAAGAAAACAAGACAAGCTTCTACAAAGAGATAGCGGCCATAGTCGTGACAGGCTTTGATCTTTTCTTGTTTGCTGCACTTCTTAGTTACACGCCAGATGATCCAAGCCTCAACCACTATACTGTCGCAAAGGCAAAAAATTGGATGGGGCCTGTAGGAGCACATATTGCCGACTTTCTTTTCTCCTTATTCGGAAAGGCGTCTTGGATCTTGATACCTTTCTTGACTGGGGCCATGTTGGCTCTCGTTGTAAAGGACTTCAGATCAATATGGAAAAGAAACGCCTTTCAGATAGTATCAGGCTTTATACTGATCTTTATTAGCAGCTGCATGTTTTTGGGGCTTTTAGATCCCCAGGCAATGGAAGGAGGAATCGCAGGTAATGCTATGTCCTCTTTTTTTTCCAAATGGTTTGGTATTCCTGGAACATTTCTTATTTGTGCCATTGCCGGCCTGTCAGGGCTCATCTTATCATCGCCGTTCTGTCTTGCTGAGGTCTTTTCCTCTTTCAGAAAAATTTCCCTAAGAAAAAAATCCAACCAACAGATTCAAAATTCATCGCCTAACAAGAAGGAAATTCCAGAATTAGAATTTTCAGAAAACGGTTTGAAGATCAATGCTCCCCCAAAGAGGAAAAAGGCAGAGAAAGACAATACTGCATCAAAGGAAGAATCAAACTTTGATATCAAGCCTGTCACGGGTGAATTCACTCCACCTCCCTTGTCGTTTCTCCAGGAGCCACCTGACTCAGAAACTGAGATCGACAGGCAAACTTACGTGGAAAACTCAAAGGTTCTAGAACAGAAGCTAAAGGATTTTGGTGTAACTGGAAAGGTAGTTGAAATATGCCCTGGCCCCGTTGTCACAATGTACGAATTTGCTCCTGCTCCTGGAGTCAAAATCAATAAGGTTGCAAGCCTGGCTGATGACTTGGCATTGGCTCTGAAAACCCACAGCGTCAGAATTGTAGCCCCGATTCCAGGAAAGGCCGTAATAGGGATTGAGCTTGCAAATCCGGTAAGACAGATGGTGTATCTGAGGGATATCCTTTCCAGTGACGTATTTCAAAAGGGAAAGGGAGAACTTCTTCTCGCCCTGGGCCAAGATATAGTCGGACAGCCAGTAGTTGCAGATCTAGCAAAGATGCCACACCTTCTTATAGCAGGGGCAACAGGGACAGGCAAAAGCGTTGGACTAAACGCCATGATCTGCTCACTCCTGTATAAGATGGGCCCAGACAAACTAAGACTCCTCATGATAGACCCTAAGCGTATAGAACTTTCTCTCTACGAATCAATCCCGCACCTGATTCATCCTGTAGTTAGCGAGCCCAAGGAGGCCACTAGGGCCCTCAAATGGGCTGTTATGGAGATGGAAAGACGCTACCAGCTTCTGGAAGAGGCCCACGCAAGGAACATAGCGGGTTACAACAAAACGGCTGAAGAGCCCTTGCCACTCCTGGTGGTGATCATCGACGAGCTTGCTGACCTCATGATGGTCTCATCAAAGGAGGTTGAGGCGTCCATTGCAAGGCTTGCCCAGATGGCCAGGGCGGCAGGCATACACCTTCTCATTGCTACCCAGAGACCATCCGTAGACGTACTCACTGGCCTCATAAAGGCCAATTTCCCTGCACGGCTTTCTTTCAAGGTCTCGTCAAAGGTGGATTCCAGAACGATACTCGATGTTATGGGCGCTGAGAGGCTTCTTGGAAATGGAGACATGCTTTTTCTGCCGCCAGGTTCCTCAAACCTCGAGAGGATTCATGGTGCGTTTATTTCAGAATCAGAAATTCTAAAGATTGTGGAATTCTTAAAGGCCCAAGGTGAACCTGATTACGACTTTTCCGTGGTTGAACCAAATCCAGAAGAGGCAGGGTCTGGAGAACCAGACGGCAAGGATTTCGTTGACGAGAAATATGACGAGGCCGTAGAAATAGTTACAAGTTCTGGCCAAGCTTCCATCTCTGGGCTTCAGAGGCGACTGCGCATTGGCTACAACAGAGCTGCGCGCATGATAGAACAGATGGAAAAAGATGGCATAGTAACGCCTACTGATGGAATGGGCAGGAGACAGGTCATTGCCAGAAACTATGACAACATGTGAACTTCTGGCCCCTGCGGGAAACCTTGAAAAATTAAAGATCGCCATCCATTACGGGGCTGATGCCGTCTATTTTGGCGGGAAAGAATTCAGCCTGAGATCTAGGGCAGGAAATCTCACCAGGGAAGAAATCCAAGAAGCGATCGGCTATGCAAGGAGACATAAGGTAAAGACCTATGTCACTGTCAACATATTTGCCAGAAACCATGATCTTACACCCATCAAGGACTATTTGGACTTTCTCTCAAAAGTTGAGCCCCATGCAATCATAGTCTCTGACCCAGGGGTCATAAGTCTTGCCAGGAAATGTGCCCCAAATCTTCCAATCCATCTTTCAACCCAGGCAAATACCACCAACTATGAAAGCGTGCATTTCTGGCAGAAACTGGGCATCAGAAGGGTGAATCTTGCCCGTGAGCTGGGACTAAAAGAGATAAAGCAGATCAGGGAGAAGACCAGCCTCGAACTGGAAACCTTCGTGCATGGCGCCATCTGCATATCATATTCCGGACGCTGCATGCTTAGCCTATATCTTGCTGCCAGGGATGCAAACAGAGGCAATTGTGCTCATCCTTGCAGGTATGCCTACCAATTGCAGGAAGAAAAAAGGCCTGGTGAATTTTTTCCAGTGGAAGAAGATGGACGTGGGCTTTATATCTTTAACAGCAAGGATATGTGCCTAATAAGAAGGATACCCGAACTCGTTGCATCAAGGGTTGATTCCCTAAAGATAGAAGGGCGTATGAAAGGGATATTTTATCTTGCAACAGTCGTACGAACATACAGGGCTGCACTTGATGAGGCCCTCGGCTTGAAAACCACACCCTTTTCTATAGCTAAGGCAGAACGAGAGCTTTCCTTAATTAGTTCAAGAAAATATACAGAAAACTTCATAGACGGCCCTCCCAACGAAAAAGACATGCTTTATGAAGGTCCAGAAGTGCTTCAGCCCTATATCCCAGTGGCAGTGGTAATAAAGGGAGGGAAAATGGCTACAGTCAAGATGAATCATGTGCTAAGCCCTGGTGATGAGCTTGAATACATGAACAAGGATCTTAGTGAAACAAGAATATTTGTCGACGCCATCTACGATGCAAAGACTAACAAACGCCTCGATAAGGCCACGGGAGGAGAGCTTGTAAGGATAAGATGCAAGCCAGAAATCAATTTTGAACCTTTTGCCTTGATAAGAAGGAAAAATCTACCAGCACCTGTCCATCAAGGCGACTAATGGGCATGACTTGGCAGGTCTCATCTGAACAAAATCTTTCATGGACAAATATCAACTCGAGATCCATCAACCTCAAAATGGCTACCGCTATTCTGTTGACTCCATCCTGTTGGCTGAATTTGTCAATCTCAGGCCAAAGGCGAAGGTGCTCGAGCTGGGAGCCGGGTGTGGAGTAATCGCACTTATTGTTGCCAGAAGGTTTCCCGCCTGCACCATTCAAGCAATAGAAATACAAAAAGGCCTCTTTGAATTTCTGAAGAAAAACATAGAAACCAACCACCTGATGGACCGCGTGCAGCCGATATGGGAAGATATCGCTAACGTGAAAACTATTTTTGAGCCAAATATGTTTGACCATGTAATCACAAATCCTCCCTTTAGGGAGCCTGTCTCTGGAAGGCTCTGCTTGAATGCCCAAGAGGCTTTGGCGCGTCATGAAATTATCATCGATCTCGACACCATTCTAAAAGCAGCCTTTTTCGCGTTAAAGGCCAAGGGCAGGTTTTCCATCATTTATCCGGCAGAAAGGCTTTCATTTCTTTTTTTCTCCATGAGTCAAAACAGGATTGAGCCCAAACGACTCAAATGTATTCATCCATCCCAGGAAGGCCAGGCACGCATGGTGCTTGTTGAAGGTGTGAAAGAAGGAGGAACAGAACTGAGGATTCACCCTCCCCTATTTTTAAACCAAAACGTTAACGATCCTGCGGAGTAAATCCTCTTTTATAACCCCCTTTTTGTAGTAAATAGGCTTGGGCATATTCCACAGAAAAGAAGATTAAATTCTGATTTGGCAATTGGGCCTTATAGGTGTTATTTTAAAGTCTTTAAAAAACGGAGCATGCCATCTAGCCACTTTGAACTTGGAGGATCTTTAAATTGACCCGAAGATATATGCCTATTCTCTTATTGAGCCTTTTTGTCCTTGCAGCTTGCGCACCCAAGAGCAATACCATTACTGCCCAGGAAAAACACGAAAGGATCGTGGAAAACTATGTAAAGCCTATCCAGCAGTCCCCGGAAGAGAACCGGAAGAAGATAAAGCAGGACCTTAAAAATCTTTTTCCAGAAGCAGGTACATGCCCCATCGATACATCAAAGGTAGACCCAGACTCAGACCAGGGTAAACTGGACATGGCACTGGAGCTTTGTAAGCTTTCGCAGGATCTGTGGGCAGACGGCGACAAAGACGGGGCCATAAAGGTGTTAGACGATGCCTATAGCCTTGTGCTCAGCGTAAAAAACGAACAAGAAGATCCAGACATCACCCAGCAAAAGGACGACCTCAGATTTCTTATTTCCAAGAGGATACTTGAAATCCATGCATCACGATTCAGGACCACCAAGGGTTTCAAAAATGCCATTCCCCTCACCGTTAACAAGTATGTACAAAGGGAGCTCGACCTTTTCACAGGCAAGGAAAAGCAATTTTTTTTGGCAGCATACAACCGATCTGGCAAATACAGGCCCATGATCGTAAGGGAACTGAAAAAGGCAGGGCTGCCTGTGGAACTTTCGTGGCTACCATTAATAGAAAGCGGTTTCAAAGTAAGGGCCCTTTCCAGAGCAAGGGCCTTGGGGCTTTGGCAGTTCATTCCTTCCACAGGTTACAAGTTCGGACTCAAGAGAAACATTTGGGTGGATGAAAGACTAGATCCAGAAAAATCCACCAAGGCTGCCATAGCCTATATGACAGAACTCCATGAAATATTTGGAGACTGGTCCACTGTGCTCGCAGCCTACAACTGCGGGGAAAGGACTGTCTTGAAGGCCATAGACAGACAAAAGATCAACTATCTCGACAACTTCTGGGATCTTTACCAAAGGCTCCCAAGGGAAACCGCAAGATATGTACCCCGCTTCATAGCAACACTGCTCATTATCAAAAATCCTGAAAAATATGGTTTCGACTTGTCTGATCCAGAGTCTCCCATTCCATATGAGACGGTTCACGTTAGAAAACAGATGCAGATCAAAGACATAGCCAAGGCAATTGGTGTCTCTCCAGAAACTCTTGCCGAACTGAATCCATCTTTGCGCCACCAGGTCACCCCAGAAACAGGTTTTGAGCTCAAGGTTCCCAAAAAATACAAAGGCATCCTACTTGCGAAGCTTCAGGAAATACCCAAATGGACACCTCCCAAACCCAGATACTACGCTAAGAAACGCACCTATGTCGTCAAGCACAAGGTTAGAAGGGGGGAGACCCTTTCGCGTATAGCAAAAAGATATCATACAAGCATGAAGGCGATAAAACGGGCCAGCAGGCTAAGAAGCAACAAGATCAGAATCGGACAGATCCTCAGGATACCTGTACGTTCTGCCAGATATGCTTCGTATAGAAAGAGCAAAAAGGCTAAGACTAGAACGTACGTGGTAAAAAGAGGTGATACCCTCTGGGAAATAGCTCGCAGATACAATGTATCTGTTTCAAAGCTTAGGCGTGTAAACAAGCTTTCTTCCAACTGCTTGTTCATCGGCCAGATACTCACCATACCAAGAAGTGGTTGATTTTAAGGAGTAGATTGTGGCAGAAAACAGCAGGTGTCTCCTCGATGCCAAGGAGATAGACCGAACACTGGCCAGGATTGCACACGAAATAGTAGAAAAAAACAAGGGAATAAAAGACTTATGCCTTGTTGGCATAAGGACAGGAGGAGTGCCCCTGGCGTTCAGACTTCAAAAAAAAATCAAGACCATAGAAGGCACGGCCCCTGACGTTGGAGTCCTTGATATCACACTCTACAGAGACGATTGGAGCACCCTGAGCCAACACCCAATTGTTAGAAGCACTGATATTCCCTTTTCCATCGATGGCAAGGTCATAGTTCTAGTGGACGATGTGATATACACTGGCCGGACCATTCGAGCAGCACTCGATGCACTGACCGATTACGGAAGGCCAGGAAAAATCGAACTCGCTGTCCTAGTAGACAGAGGCAGGAGAGAACTTCCCATACAGCCCGATTTTACAGGAATAAGCCTTTCTACGTCCATGGATGAACACGTAAACGTATATCTGGAAGAAATCAGCGGTAAAGATGAAGTCCTGATCGAGAAGGTATGAGGGTTTGCTTCATCAATATTGCCCTTATCCATTTTCAGATATTAATCTTGCAAGTTATGAATGAAAAAAGTCATACAAATATTGAGAAAGGATAACTGCCATGGTACTGCCCATTGCAATCACCATGGGCTGCCCGGCAGGAATAGGGCCTGAGATCATCCTCAAGGCGCTCAGCAGCACCCCTGGACTGCCTCATGTAGTAGTGATAGGAGACCTTGAGATACTGAAAAGGGCCAGGGATTTTGCAAAAATTGGCGAACTGGAATTTAGTATCTGGCATCCTGGAGAACACGTTTCACAAAATCAGGCCCCAAAGGTGGTCCATGTCTATCCTGTCACAAATCTTTCTACTGACCAGATATTGCCTGGGAAACCCTCTGCGGAAACAGGAAAGGCGTCTTTCGCCTACCTTGACACTGCCATAGATCTTTGTCTCACTGGAAAGGCGTCTGCCATAGTAACAGCTCCTATTAGCAAGATTGGGCTAAAACTCGCCGGTTACAACTGGCCTGGACACACAGAAATCCTGGCAGCAAGGACCAAGAGTTCCAACTTCTTGATGATGATGGCTGGCACAAAATTGAACGTAACCCTTGTCACAATCCATGTGCCTATCTCCCAAGTGCCATCCCTGATAACCATAGACAACATCCTTATGACCATCCAAATCACCTGCAAGGCCTTAAAAAGGGATTTTGCAATATTAAATCCCAGGATCGCAGTCTGTGGCTTGAACCCCCATGCTGGAGAAGGCGGAATGTTCGGAACAGAAGAGATAGATATAATTGAACCAGCGTGTCAAAAGGCAAGAGCCTCAGGGCTTGATATCGAGGGCCCGCTGCCACCAGACACGGTGTTCTACCAGGCCAGCCATGGTGATTTTGACGCAGTGGTTTGCCTCTATCATGATCAGGGGCTTATCCCCTTTAAGCTACTCCATTTTGACGATGGAGTGAACGTGACATTGGGGCTTCCAATAGTGCGGACTTCAGTGGACCATGGCACTGCTTATGACATTGCTGGCACCGGAAAGGCAAATCCTAGTAGCCTTGAGTCAGCCATGAGGCTTGCTGCCAAAATCGTTTCGAACAGGGCCAATTTTCACAATTCATGAAAAGTCCAAACCCCACTGGGGCAGACACACAAGAACTGGTCCTTGAAATCAAAAGGCTTCGGAAGACCTTTGGCCAGAGACAGGTCTTAAAAGGCCTTGACATTCGTCTTCGTCCTGGCCAGTGCCTCGCCCTTCTCGGGCCAAATGGTGCTGGAAAGACCACTACCATAAGAATTGTTTTGGGCCTTGTCATAGCGACGGATGGCGAAATAAAAGTTTTTGGCAAACCTCTTCCAAGGTTTCTCAGGGATGTCAAATATGATATCGGTGTCGTACCTCAAATGGACAACCTAGACCCTGACCTTTCCGTACTGGAAAATCTTCTTGTGTATGCCAGCTATTTCAGAATAAAGCGAAAAGTGGTCAGAGAGCGAGCACATGAGTTATTGTCCTTTTTTGCCCTCCATAACAGGAGAGATGAAATCATCCAAAACTTGTCTGGGGGCCAAAGGAGAAGACTTCTTCTTGCCAGGGCCCTGATCAACAAACCAAAACTTTTGATATTGGATGAACCCACGATAGGGCTTGATCCACAAGCCCGTTTGCTTATTTGGGAAAGGCTAGAGCATCTCAGAAAAAAAGGCACCACCATGCTACTAACAAGCCATTACATGGAAGAGGTAGCCCGGCTGGCCACCACAGTAATCATCATCGACCATGGAAAATCCATTGCAAGAGGCCGTCCCGACAAGATAGTAAAGGAGATGCTTGGAACCGAGATCATGGAATTTTCAGGTTCAATGGAAAAACTCGAAGGGCTTGAAGATCTACTCAAAACATGTGACGTACTGGCAGAAAGGGTGGACGACAGGCTGTTTGTATATGTAAAGAATGGATGCCCTGAACTAGACTATGCAACGAGAGATTTCCCCATGGTGGTAAAAAGACCTGCCACGTTGGAGGATCTATTTCTAAAACTCACAGGCCGAAAACTGAGGGAGACCTGAGCATGTATCAAGTCTGGCACAGAAATTTCAGGGTATGGCTCAAACACATACAGGCAAGCCTTATTGGCAATCTGGGGCAACCCTTTCTCTTTCTTCTTGCAATGGGCTATGGATTAGGACGCTCCGTTCCTGAAATCGAAGGGCTTACGTATCTTCAGTTTATCGCTCCTGGCCTTGTGGCCTCGAGTGTGATGTACGGTGCCGCCTTTGAAGCAACCTATGGATCTTATACAAGACTATCCACCCAGGGGACCTTCGAGGCAATACTCATGACTCCTATCTCTGTCCAAGAACTTGCTATGGGCGAAATATTGTGGGGTGCAACCAAGGGACTTATCGGTGGTATTATTATGCTGGTGACACTACCCCTTTTCGGTGTCACACCGTCTATATGGTCTGCAGCCCTCATTCCCGTACTCTTTGCAGAAGGCATAATCTTCTCGGCCCTAGGGCTCATAATGACTGCAGTCGCTACTAATTATGACTTTTTCAACTATTTTACATCCCTTGTCATAACCCCGCTTTTTCTCTTTTCTGGCATATTCTTCTCATTAAAGGCCATAGGCGACCCCCTTCGGCAATTTCTCTATTTCCTGCCTCTATCCAGCGTTGTAGAATTGTCCAGGACCTTTTGCTACGGACGTCTTGACTGGAACATTGGCCTTGAACTTTTAAATGTCTCTTTCTTTTCAATAAGTTGTACAGTTATTGCGATATTTCTGTTGAAAAGGCGCCTTATACAGTGACCATCTTCCAACTAAAAGGGATTGAAGATACCAAAAGGCTCGCTCTTTGTATTTCAAAAGTTGTCAGGCCAGGCGATGTCATACTACTTTCTGGAGATCTAGGTGCAGGCAAGACAACACTCACTCGTTTTCTGGCACAAGGCCTTGGCATTGACCAAAGGGAAGTGACAAGCCCAACCTTCAACTTGATACATGAATACCTCGATGGCGACTTGCCCCTCATCCATGCAGATCTATACAGGCTGGGTGAAGGTAGTGACATCTTTGACATGGGTCTTGAGGATTATCTCAACAATGAAAATATCCTCATTGTGGAATGGAGCAATTTTTTATCGGGACCAATTTCCTCCGAATTCCTCGAGATCCGTCTTGCTATAGAAGAAAGTGAGCGCACAGCTATAATTGACAGTAAGGGCAGTGGTTGGATAGAAAGGATCAGAAAGATTGAAGGCTGCTTTGAGAAAGGAGAACCCTAAATGAAGGCCCTGGTCTTAAGTGGAGGCAAGGGAACAAGGCTTAGGCCTCTTACACACACTATTGCCAAGCAGCTTGTACCTGTGGCCAACCGACCTATCTTGGGTTATGTGATGCACCATTTGAGTGAAGCCGGTATCCATGATACAGGCGTCATCGTTGCTCCTGAGACACAGAATGAAGTCAAGAATTATCTTGGAAATGGCAATGCATGGGGGCTTGAAATCACCTATATTACTCAGGAAAGGCCTTTAGGGCTTGCCCATGCAGTAAAAACGGCCAGGGATTACTTAGGGGACGAACCTTTTATCATGTATCTTGGAGATAACTTGCTTGGAAGCGGGATATCTCATGCTGTGACCGCCTTTGAAACTGAAGGCGCTGACTGCATGATATTCCTGAAAAAGGTTCCAGACCCAAGGGCCTTTGGCGTTGCTCAACTTGATGACACTGGCAATATCATAAAACTTGTGGAAAAACCCAAAAATCCACCTTCCGATCTAGCCCTTGTGGGCGTATATCTCTTTTCAAATGCCATCCATGAAGCCATTGACAACATAAAGCCTTCCTGGAGGGGAGAACTTGAAATCACAGACGCCATTCAGGAGCTGATTGACAAAGGCAAAAAAGTCAAGGGTGAGATACTCGACTCATGGTGGCTAGATACTGGAAAAAAAGACGATTTTCTCGCGGCCAACACTACAGTTTTAGACCAATACATTAAAAGATCCATTAAAGGGCATATAGATGCCACAAGCACGGTTGAAGGTAGAGTGGAAGTGGCTAAAGGGGCCAAAATAATCAACAGCACAATCAGAGGGCCAGCCGTCATCGGCAAGAAGACTATCGTGGACAACGCCTTCATAGGGCCATACAGCAGCGTGGGAGACAGGGTAGTCATAAGAAATTCTGTGATTGAACACGTGGTGATACTTGAAGGTTCGATTGTCGAAGGGGTTGTGAGATTGGAAGACAGTCTCATAGGACGAAATGCCCGGGTAGTCAAGGGTAAAAGGCTTAGGGGCGCCCTAAGGCTCATGATTGGAGATCACAGTCATGTAGAGATATAAACCGGTTTAAGTAAACTTTTTCAATCTTTGCGGTTGTATAATTTCCTTAAAAAACTTTGAGTTAGCCATGGACACACATTGACTTACATGGACAGGTAATATACTGCAACGTGGCGGCTATTTGAGTTGCCTGGCGTTTTTATCTGCCCTGATCAGGGCAGATAAAAACTGTCCGAGTGTGTCCATGGGCTAAAAACATTTGATCGTGGATGCCTTTGTTTCTTTATTTTCAGTAAGTTATTTTTGTCGGAAACTTGAATAAATTTTCTGGTCAATTTTTGGATTTTCAAGCAAAACAGTTCTGATTAGAATTTTTT
>CAZOMT010000003.1:0-3203 GCA_964581255.1 uncultured Thermodesulfatator sp. | reverse complement strand
AAAGTGCTTCTCATGTGTATCAGGCCCATCAGGTCTATTTGATAAACCACCTGATGGTGGCATCCAGGCCTTGCTCAAGGCTCCATGTACATTCCCAACCAAGCATTTGCCTGGCCTTGGTGGTATCGGAAAAATTCCTTTTTACATCACCGCGCCTAGGGCGGGTCTTTTGGACCTTGGGCCTATTTATTCCCTGCCTTTCAAGACATTGGAGTAACAACTGTGTCAATTCGTCCAAGGTTGTCTCACGGCTTGTGGCAATCTGAAATGTCTCTCCACCTATCCCTTCCCTTGTTGCAGCCAGCACCAGGGCATTGATCAGATCATCTATATAGATAAAATCCCTGGTCTGGGTACCATCACCATAAATTTCAAGCACTTGGCCACCAATGGCCTGCTTTATGAACTTGGCCACCACACTAGTCTTATGGGTAGAGCCTGGCCCATATACATTACTAAACCTCAGGGCCACTGTCTCAAGGCCAAAGGTCCTAAAATATGCTGAGCAATAGCCCTCGCCTGCAAGCTTGCTTGCACCATATGGTGAGACAGGATGGGGTGGCAACTCCTCATGTATGGGCGGGGAGACTTCCCCGGCAGGAGCCCCGCTTGATGCAAAAACAAAGCGTTTTACCCCAGCCATCCTTGCTGCCTCTAACATGTTGAATGTGCCAATGACATTGCATTCCATGTCAAGACGCGGGTTTTCAACAGACTTTGGCACCCCTGTATTGGCAGCCAAATGAACGATTACATCCATTCCTTTGCAGGCAAGTTCACAAGTCCTTGCATTCCGAATATCACCTACTATAAGCTCGGTATTGCCTTTAAAACCATATTGTTGTGTATCATCCCTCTGTTCATTGAGCTCAAGAGAAGCTGCATCTATTTCTGTAAAACTACAAACACGGGAAAGGTCTTCCCGAGTGCCAACGGCCAGATTGTCCAACACCCTAACGTGGCTTGCCAGCCCTTTTTCAAAAAGGTGTCTTATCAGGGCAGTCCCAATAAAGCCGCATCCTCCAGTTATCAACCATCTCCCGCGCCCTACCATTTTATCCCTCTGAAAATCTTGTGCGGCTGGATGCTGTCTGCGTGCTGTTCCACCTTTTCGAACATGTGGTGAACCACCTCGTCGGTCATAAGATGGGGTTTTAGGCCAAGTTCCTTAAGGCCGGTATAGACGGGATTGTAATAATGCTCTTCAAGTTCCACACGGGGGTTTTCAACACTTTTCACCTCAACCTTGTGACCTCTTTCCCTCCCGATTTTTTGTATCTTTTCAGCTAGTTGTCTTACAGAAAAGGTCTCAGTGATCTGGTTGAACACCCTGAGTTCTCCTTGCCTTGCAGGACTTAACATGGCTAGCTCCACGCAAGCCAGGGTGTCTCGTATATTGAGATAGCCCCTCGTCTGTCCGCCCTTGCCATAGACAGTAAGCGGATATCCGGCCACTGCCTGGACTATGAAGCGGTTTACAACCGTACCAAAAAGTTCGTCATAGTTAAAAAAGGTGGAAAGGCGTTCGTCGAGTTCTGTCTCATCTGTAGAAAGGCCATACACCGGCCCCTGCATGAGATCTGTGACCCTCAAGTTCCAGACCCTGACATAAAACCACAACAGATCTGTATCCTGTATCTTGGTGGTGTGGTATAGAGAACTTGCCTGCCTGGGGAAGAGAAAACGATCCTTCCTTCCCTTGTGCTCTATCTCTATCCAGCCCTCTTCAATATCTATATTCGGCGTGCCGTATTCTCCCATGGTGCCAAGTTTTATGATGTGGCAATCAGGGACAAAACTTTTCACCGCCCAAATGATGTTAAGGGTGCTTAGCAGATTGTTCGACAGGGTAAGCCTTGCTGCTTGGTAGTTTAGCATGGAATAAGGTGCTGAAGGCTGTTCAGCATAGTGGATGACAGCATCGGGCTTAAACCTTTCAAATATATTAGATAAAAAATCATAACTGCAGCAATCGCCAATACTTACATGTATTGTTTTGCCTGTTAGCTCCTTCCAGATCCTGATCCTGGCAAGGAGGTTTGGAGTGGAATAAAGAGGTTCCACATCAAGATCCCGGCACATGGTGCGCCTAAGATAGTTGTCTACCACAAAGACATCGTGGCCCTTTTGGGAAAAGGCCATTGCAGTTGGCCAGCCGAGATAGCCATCTCCTCCCAGTATCAAAACCCTCATAGGCCCCTACCTGACTTTTGTTTCTCTTCTTTTCCCATCTACCTCTCTCCTGGCCAGTAACGCCTGTCTGGATGCTCCTGCCCAAAATCGGATAAACCAAGAAGATTATTTTTCTTGAGAAAACCCCTAAGGCCTTCGTGGCTTAGAGGCGGCTGGCTCGAAGAGACATACGGATCTTCCACCGACTCAGAAACTATTTCTGGATAATCGTAGGCTATGTTTCTGTAGATCCCCCTGAAGGCCGGAAGGACGGCAAAATATCTTGGAAGCTCCACTGCCCTTCTTGTCTCTTCCATGCTCATGAGCTCTTCATACATCTTCTCTCCTGGCTTTGCCCCAATGGTTACTATCTCAATATCCTGGGGGCTTAAGCCATAGATCGGGGCGAGTTCTTCTATCATCACCTGGGCAAGGTCATTGATCCGGATGACAGGCATCTTGGTGATAAATACCTCTCCTCCCCTGGCAAGGCTTGCCGAATCTATGACCAGACGCACAGCCTCCTGAATACTCATGATAAACCTTGTCATTTCAGGGTCGGTGAGAGTCACAGGGCCCCCCTTTTTTATCTGCTGGTGGAAGATGGGTATTACTGAGCCACGGGAGCCGAGAACGTTTCCGAAACGGGTGGAAGTAAAAACCGGCCCCTTGCCTTGGATATTGCTGTTGGCAGCAGTCATCAGCCTTTCACCCATGAGCTTTGAAGTACCCATGACACTGGTGGGATTTACCGCCTTGTCAGTGCTGGTAAAGATCACCTTTTCCACCTTGTTTTCACATGCCGCATAAATGACGTTTTGCACACCATTTATGTTGGTTTGCACTGCCTCGAAGGGAGAGCGTTCGCACAAGATTACATGCTTGTATGCAGCAGCGTGAAAGACAACGTCAATATTTTCAAACTTGCGGCAAAGCTTATCCCTGTCTCTTATGTCAGCAAGGGAAAAATGGACGTTTTTATAGTTTAAAAAACGCTGCTCCAGAAAAAAAAGCGCACTTTCATTGTTGTC
>CAZOMT010000002.1:0-77585 GCA_964581255.1 uncultured Thermodesulfatator sp. | reverse complement strand
CCTTACCCTTGCCCTTCTCCTCAAGCTCGATGAAATATCCCGTTCAAAAGCCAGCCCAGTTATCCTTACCTGTTAATCCTATAACGATAACGATGTGGACATGGCAGGGTCCCCCTGTTATTCGATATGTTCTTAGAAATTACCTCGTCTCTGTTCATATCCATATTTCAAGGCCATATTTCACTCACAGTGCTCATCTGCCGGGGGAAGAACCCCTTTTTATGTTTTTTTTGTCCCTTTGGTCAATTTCATAAAAAGGATGGTTCTCCTTAAGTAAAGATTAGAATTTTCGATAAATAAAAGTAGAGGCTAACTCTAAAAATTGTCCTTTTGTCCATTGGGCGTTTTGTACTTGAAAAGTAATTCTTTAAATATCAGCTACATCTATATGGCTATTTTTCTTATGCGCCTTGTTTTTGAATCAAAATTTCCAGTTTTTAGGGGAAGCCTATAGACAAATTCACTTCAGGTCTACGGAGGACAGCCCTATGTTTAATAGATTGAAAGAGCTCCTGGCTCATTCGACCCTGGGATTCAGGATTCTTCTGTCTGTAACACTGATTATATGCGTTCTTACCGCTGTTCAGATGGCCCTGTTCAAAAATTCTACTGATAGGCAAAAACAGGAAATTTATGATCAGGCAGTGAATGGAAAGGACGTATTGATAAAGGAGGCATCGGCAATAGCCAGAGAGAATCTGTCCCTCGCCATAACCATTGCCAACATGGAGGCTGTCAAGGAGTACATGGGGCAAAGGGAAAGGGAAAAGCTTTATAATCTGATAAAGCCCATGATCGATGCGGTGAACAGCCACAGGGAAGACAAGATAAAGGTCCATTTTCATTTGCCTCCAGGAACCTCTTTTTTAAGGGTCTGGAAGCCCAAAAAGAATGGAGACGACATCTCTAGCTTTAGAAAGACGGTGGTAACGGTGTTGAGCACTGGAAGACCGGTCTATGGCATAGAAGCTGGAAGGGTCGGGCTTGCCATAAGGGGGCTGGCCCCAATCTTCTGGCACAGCGACAAACCCATTGCCAGTATAGAGGTGATAACCAATCTAGCAAGTATTGCCAAAAGGCTTCATGAAACCACAGGGGAACTCAATCAGATTTTTGCAATCTCCAAGGTCAAGGCCACAGCCTCTACCTCCAAGCTCAAGCAGATAGGCAGATTCAAGATTCTGACAAAGACCCCAAAGGGTATTCCAGATTCTTGGATTGACGAGGCCTTTTTGACCAAGGCTGAGGAGAAAGGTTTTGTGAAAAAGGATTTTGGCAACTTTCTCGTGACAGCTGCAGTCATTCCAGA
This sequence comes from uncultured Thermodesulfatator sp., assembly GCA_964581255.1. Lineage (GTDB taxonomy): Bacteria > Desulfobacterota > Dissulfuribacteria > Dissulfuribacterales > QOAL01 > QOAL01. The sequence goes on along the minus strand of CAZOMT010000002.1, from coordinate 76,276 downwards.
TTATAAAGGCGAGCCGACTGGAATATATGTACGATACAACGACCTTTCCCTCTTGCACCAAAGCCTTAAAAAAGAGATCATCCAAGGGGCCGTGATAGCTTTATTTTCAGCTATTCTGGCAATATTGATTACCACCTTCATCCTGAAAACCAATCTGAAAAGGCCTGTAAACCAGGTGATAAGCTTCATAGACGATACCATAGACGGTAACCTTACAAAGGATATCCAACCTTCAGGGGCAAAGGAGATTCGACAGCTTGCCACCATGGCAAACAATTTTGTATTCCGAAACGGCCAACTTGTGAACATGCTGCAAAATCAGGCCAAGGCCCTCGAGATAACTGCCTCAGAGTTGGGTAAGACCTCAAAGTCTGTTGATACAGGTGCCAAAGAGATAGATAATGCTGCAAAAGACGTAGCGGGAGCTTCATCAGAGGCATCTGGTGCCCTTGAGAATGTGGCCCGATCCACAGATGAACTCAGCCAGGCAACCAATGAAATAGCTGGAAATGTGGCAGAGACAGCAGCGGCAACCAATGAGGCTCAAGAAAAATCCCAGATAACAAACGACGTGATCAAGGAGCTTGGTAAAAATTCTCAAAAGATAGGCGGCATAATAGAAGTGATAAATTCCATTGCAGAACAGACCAACCTTCTGGCTCTGAATGCCACCATTGAGGCCGCACGGGCAGGGGAAGCTGGAAAAGGTTTTGCCGTGGTTGCCAATGAGGTCAAAGAACTTGCCAAACAGACTTCAGAGGCCACCGAGGAAATAGCGAAGATGATACATGTGATTCAGGCCGATACGGAAAAGGCGGTAACTTCTGTGGAAGACATAACGTCCACCATCTCCCACGTGAATGAGCTGGCTTCTACCATTGCAAGCGCAGCAGAGGAACAGACAGCTACCGTTGCCGAGATCAACGAAAGCGTAATCGCTGGTGCCTCAAAGGTGAAGGAACTGGAGAAGAGGGCGCATGGCCTTGCAGATCAGGCAAACGAATTTTCCAACTTGGCAGCAAGGGTTGAAAATGTCAATACGGTTGTAGCCATGTTATCGAAGATTGTGACAGAGGCGACAGACAGCTTTAAGCTCGATAAGGAAGTGATTACCAGGATCTTCAATATCGTCTCTTCTGAGGCCCAGCTTGCAGGCTCTATGTTTGCACACTTTGCTTGGCTTGAAGAAATCCAGATCGCTGTATGTGAGGACAAGGTGCCACGCGTAGAGACCAATTCCCACCAGTGTCTCCTCGGCAGGTGGATTGATCAGGCCCACGAGGCTGGTCCCTACGACAAGGATCTCCTGCCTGAATTGAAGGCAGTTCACAGGGAAGTGCATGATCTTCTCAAAAAGCTCCAGGAGATGACCCAGAATGAACAAGACAAACATCATCGTTTCAAGTTGATCAACGAGGAGATGATTCCCAAGTTTCTCGAAATGATCAGGCTGATAAAGAAGATTAAGGAGGCCAAGAGGATGGCTGTTCATTAAGGGCTGTGACTCCAGAAGAAAAAGACAAAGGGGAGGTGAAAGTCACCTCCCCTCTTGGTTTGAAATGGTTTTCATTGTTTTCTTGGTTGAGCAAAACTCTTTGGAATAAAATGGTGTTTTTCAGCTTCCGTCCGACAAAAGGATAGGACATTTGGCAAACTCAATGACCCTTTCTGCTACGCTTCCCAGTAGAATCCTCTTAATGCCTCTTCTTCCAAGCTTTCCCATGACTATTAGGTCAATTTCCAGCTCATCTGCAGTCTGAAGTATTATTTCATGGGGTGCGCCCTTTTTGACAAGGCTAGAGGCCTTGATGCCCATTCCTAAAAGCTCTCTTTCCATGTCTGCCACGAGCCCCTTTGCCTCTTCTTCCATGTTGGCTTCCACCAAGGAGCACTGTTTCTTGTTGAGTCTGCAGAGCTGGGCCATTACCTCCTCGTCAATTACGTTGAGGATCCACATCCTTGAGCCGTGCACTGCAGAAAGTTTGCCTCCAAGCCTTACTGCAGCAAGGCTGTAGGCTGAACCATCAACAGGAACCAGCAGTCTTTTGAAAAGGGCCTTTTGGGTGTCCATGAACTCCCTCCTGCTTGTAGAGATCCCGGCCTGCTCATATTGTGGCAGAGCCTTTTGACTTGCCTTTAACCCTTTTTAGCTGGAATAAGGATTCCCTTTCCTTTTCCTCCAGCCTTTCCTCTATGGATTTAAGTGTGGCTTCATAAATGGGAATATAGATATATGTCAACGCATTGATCCTTTTCAGTGTCCGTTTGGTCTCCTCCATCAGTCTCGAAAGGCCAACCTCCACCTCTGCGAGCTCAGCAATGGTTTCAGTGGCTGAAAGTATAATCTGCCGTACCTTGTCCATCTGTCTGGTGGTGTCTGTCAGGCTGTATTCAGGTCTGAAGGAGGGTTTTTCTATGTTCACAAGAGGAAGTACCACACCCATTAGGCTCCTTTCCCTAATGGTGACATTGACTCTGGCATCCACTGCAAGACCCGCTGCCTCTACTCTGCTTCTGCCGCTTTCTATCAATGAAAGCTTGAGTTGCTCATAGGATGCCATAAGGGCTTCATTGAGCTCCTTTCTAACTCTGTCGGCCCTGCCAGCCAGGAGGTTTATGTGGTTGATGAGTATATCCTTTTTTTGATCCAGAAGCTGTCGTCCATCCTCGGCCAGTGACAATTCGTCTTTCAACCTTATGGCATTACTTTTGGTTGCTGGAATGGGAAGCCTTTCCATATTTTTCCACCTGTTCGGGAGTGACCCTGACGAGTTCCTTTTCTGGGAGCATCATCACCAGTTTCCATCCCAGGTCGAGGGTTTCGAAGATGCCTCTATTTTCATCCTTGTCTTGTTTCACGAACCTGTTTTCAAACTCTCTGGAAAATGCGAAATATTTTTTGTCGGTTACGCTGAGATCCTCTTCACCAATGATGGATGCAAGCCGTTCCACCTGTTTTGCATTGGCATAGGCTGCATAAAGCTGGCTTGATATGTTTCTGTGGTCTTCCCGGGTTTTGCCTTCTCCTATGCCGTCACTCATGAGCCTAGACAGAGAGGGCAATACATTTATGGGCGGATAGATCCCCTTTTGGTAAAGACTCCTGTCCAGGACTATCTGCCCCTCTGTGATGTAGCCAGTGAGGTCTGGAATCGGGTGTGTGATGTCGTCATCCGGCATGGTGAGTATGGGGATTTGGGTCACAGAACCGCTTCTGCCCCTTATCCTGCCAGCCCTTTCGTAGATGGAGGCAAGATCACTGTAGAGATATCCAGGATAGCCCTTGCGGCTTGGCACTTCGCCCTTGGACGTTGCTACCTCCCTGAGAGCTTCGCAGTAATTGGTCATGTCGGTGAGGATCACAAGCACATGCATACCCTCTTCAAAAGCAAGGTATTCGGCCACGGTGAGGGCGACCCTTGGGGCAATGAGCCTTTCCACCGTAGGGTCATCTGCCAGATTCAGAAACATGGCTACATTGTTGAGCACCCCGCTTTCTTCAAAGCTCAGCCTGAAGGCTTCGGCTTCATCATGGCGTACGCCCATGGCGGCAAAGATGACAGCAAAGCTGCTCTCTTCGGTAAGAAGACGTGCCTGCCGCACTATCTGAATCGCAAGGTCGTTGTGGGGAAGTCCACTTCCTGAGAAGATGGGAAGCTTTTGCCCCCGCACCAAGGTGTTCATGCCATCAATGGTGGAGATGCCAGTCTGGATGAAATCCTCTGGATAAGCCCTGGCCACTGGATTGATGGCAAAGCCGTTAACGTTCCTTGACTCACCTTTGAAGGGAGCAGGGCCGCCATCAAGAGGGGTGCCAAGGCCGCTGAAGATCCTGCCAAGAACTTCTTCCTTTGATACTATCATCTCAAAAGGCCGGCCCATGAATCTGACTCGTGTGTGCTCCTGATCGAGGCCAGCAGTGCCATGAAAGACCTCTAGTACCGCTGCCTTCTCGCTGATGGCAAGCACTCTGCCTTGCCGGATTTCTCCTTTAGAGGTAACAATCTCGACCCTTTCTCCAAAACCCACATCCCTGATGCCCTCTATGACCACAAGTGGGCCGGAAACCTTCTGTAATCCAACAAATTCTAAGTTCGTGCCCAGCAAGCGATCTGTTTCAGATGTTTCAGACAACATGTTTCTCCTCCTGGTTTCTGACAAGGAGTTCGTCTATCTGTTCATCTATATCCTTCAGCATTTGTTGAAATGGAGCGGTGTCTTCGCCTGTTACAGAATACTTTGCCCTGTGGATCTGTTCTACGACTGGCAGCTCCATGGCACGAAACAAAGGTATGCGGCTTGTAACTACGTCCTTAAGGCGTCTTATGAAGTGGATTATCACCTTTAATAGATAAAACTGTTTGGCTGGAAGACAGTAGGTGTCTATAGGGTCAAAGGCGCTTTGTTGTAAGAAGTCGTTCTTTATGAGCCTTGCGCCCTCGAGTATCCTGCGCTGATCGTCGGGAAGCGCTTCTTCTCCAAGGAGTTTCACTATATTTTGCAGCTTGGCGTCTTCCTGAAGAATCTGTACAGCCTCTTCCCTCAACTCTTCCCATTCTGGGCCTGTCCGTTCCACCCACCAGGGCGATACGGCTTTCACATAGGCGGAATAGCTCTGGAGATAGTTGATTGCTGGGAAATAGCGGGCGCTGGCAAGCTCCTTATCCAGAGCCCAGAAGCACTGGACAAATCTCTTTGTGTGCATGGTCACAGGTTCTGAAAAGTCGCCACCAGGCGGTGACACCGCGCCTATGAGTGAGACAGAGCCTTTCAATCCCGACGGTGTTTCAACCTGGCCAGCCCTTTCGTAGAAGGCAGCCAGCCTGCTGGCAAGATAGGCGGGGAAGCCTTCTTCAGCCGGCATTTCCTCGAGTCTGCCAGATATTTCCCTAAGGGCCTCCGCCCACCTTGAAGTGGAATCTGCCATGAGGGCCACGTCATAACCCTGGTCTCTGAAGTACTCGGCTATGGTAATGCCTGTGTAGATGCTAGCCTCCCTGGCAGCAACAGGCATGTCGGATGTGTTGGCAATGAGGACAGTGCGTTCAATGAGTGGCCGCTGGGTCCTGGGGTCTAGGAGCTGGGGAAAATCTGTGAGTACTCCTGTCATCTCGTTTCCCCTTTCTCCACAGCCGATGTAAACTATGACATCTGCATCTGCCCATTTGGAAAGTTGATGCTGAGTGACTGTTTTCCCAGTGCCAAAGCCTCCAGGAATGGCAGCTGTGCCGCCCTTGGCAAGAGGGAAAAAGGTGTCTATCACCCTTTGGCCTGTGAGTAAAGGTTCCGAAGGCATGAGGCGTTTTTCATATGGCCGCGGTACCCTGACGGGCCATCTGTGGAACAGGTTCAGCTCCAGGTCCCTTCCGTCACTGGTTTCGATGATGGCTATGGAATCATCGAGGGTGTAGCCCCCTGGTGCTGCTATCTTTTTTATGATGCCAGATTTGTCAGGTGGTATGAGAACCTTGTGGGAGATGGCCTCTGTTTCCTGTATGGTGCCGAGTACCTGGCCTGGCTCAGCCCTATCGCCCTGTTTGAGAAAGGGTGAAAATTGCCAAACCTTATCCCTTGACAAGGCAGTGCCGGTCTTGCCCCTCTTGATGAAATCTCCCCACCGTTCTTGAAGTTCAGCAAGGGGCCGCTGTATACCGTCGAAGATGTGGCCTATTAGGCCAGGCCCAAGTTCTGCGAAAAGGGGCATGCCCTGTCCAAAGACCTGTGTGCCAGGCTTCAACCCCGTGGTATCTTCATAGACTTGGATGGTGGCAGTATCTCCTTCAAGGCCTATTACTTCGCCAACCAGCCGTTCTTCTCCCACTTCCACCATCTCGTTCATGGAAAGGACGTGTCCCCTGGAGGCCCGGACAACTGGGCCGCTCACGTAGGTGACAAGGGGAATTGGTTTGGTTGTCTTCTGGTTGGAGACCCTCATTATGTCGCTCCTGTAAAGAGTTTATCTGCAGCAATGGCGCGTATTTCAGGCTCAATCCTTTTGAGTATGGCCTCGAAGGAAAGATCGATAAGCTGCTTGCCATCCTCACTATAGGCCATTATGCCCCCTGAAATATTTGCAGCCTCCCTTGATAGGCTCACCTTGCCTGAAACCTCTTTGGGAAGCTCCTTTATGGCCTCTTTGGCAATGGCCATGTCCTGTGGAGAGCATCTGAACAGGACCCCCTTGCTTCCTGTCCTTAGAATGACGTCAGAAGCCTTTTGCATCATTCCTGCAAGGATCCTGGCGTATTCCGATTTGTCTGCCTTGATCTTTTCGAGGTGCTGCCAACCTTGTTGCATGATCTGTTTGAAGATCTTTTCCCTTGTTGCCATTACCATACGTCTGGCTGCAAGTTCTGCTGCATCCACCTTTCTCCTAGCGTCCTGAAATGCTGTCCGCTTGAGTTTGAGTTTCTGTTCTTCCTGCTCCCTTTCTATCTGTTGAATACCTCGTTGGATGAGCCGTTCCCGTTTCGCCCTAGCTTCTGAAAGGATCTTTTGCGCTTCCTGGGCTGCTCTTTTCTGAACTGCCAAGCAAAGAAGTTCCACCTGATCGGGAAGGGCCATATGCTACCTCCTCAAAATGGCTGCCATGCTTTCAGCCGCCGAGGGCCTTTTGCCAATGGGCCCCTTTGTATCGGGAATTTCTATGAAAAGGGGAAGATGCCTTTCATGGCTAAGCTTCCTGATTGTTTTTTGCGCATCCCTGGCAATGCGCTCGGTTACCAACACGATGCCCATATCAGGGTGTCGTGCCGCCTTTTCCAGGGCTGCAGACGCTTCTTCCTTACGGATTATGGAAACTGCCTCTATTCCGGCAAGCCTGAAGGCCAAGGCGGTATCTGGGTCTGTAATGGCCATTATCTTCATTTCTTTCCATAAATGGTCTTGACCTGTTTGCCCATCTTAAATCTTCCCAAGTATCATGATGGCTATAATTAGGCCATATATGGCAATGCCTTCTGCCAGGCCCAAAAAGATCAGGGCGCGGCCTGCCACCTCTGGGCGCTCGCTTATGGCTCCCATTGCAGCAGCTCCAACCAGGCCAACTGCTATGCCAGCTCCAATGGTGGAGCCAGCAACTGCAAGCGCAGCCCCGAGAAACCCCCACTTGGCCGAACCTCCACAACTGCTTTTGGCGCCTTCGGCTGCCAACGCTAGGCATGGCGTAAGCAAAAGGAGTCCGGCCATCAAAGTTCCAGAGATATTTCTGACAGTCATGAAACGTGTTCCTCCTTATAAACAGAGAATTGTCATTGCTGATCCCCGGTTTCTTCTGCAACAACGGGCTGGAAGGGTTGACCTCCGCCCCTGAAAAACTTGCTGAAGAACTCGTAGTATTCAAGACGTATGGTCTGAATGGAAACCACCATTCCTTCGAGAAGTACAATTACTATATTGCCAATAACCAAGGTCAGATAATAGGGGAAGCCCTTGCCTGTACCGTGGCTTACCATGTCTGCTATGGAGAACACACCGATGAACAAGGCTGCATGGGTCAGGGCAAAGGCGGCGACACGCACGAACGAGACGGTGTTCGCGAGAAATCTGAGCACACTGTCGAGTGCCTCAATTGTGGATTCTAGCACCATGGATGCAATGTTGGCCTGCCTTTTGGGTTTGATTCCCTTGGCCTTGTCCCGTCTCCGTTTGACTATAGCCCTTATGGGTCTTTCTACTATCATGATTACGAGGAGGAATATGGTGACGCCTTTGGCAATGGCAATCTCAGTGGGTCCAGGGGGGCCAGACATCACGTATCTGATTGCAAGACCTGCAAGGAGCCAGTAGAGAAGGGCGCCAACCAAGCCGCCAGAGGAGAGAAATTCCGCGAACCGTTTTTCCCTTGTGATGTTTATGATATTGAGGATAAAGCCAAGGCTTATCATGGCTATTCCTATTGCGGCAGAGACCATCATGAACCTGTTTATATCCTGCATGGGATGGAGCCACAGGGCAGGAATGAGGTCTTCTACGCCAAAAACACTGCCATAAAGCAGGCCAAAGATAGCAGAAGAGACGCCACATTCCATGAGGATTATTCCATAGTCCATATACTTGTATAGCCTTCTGAATATGTAAAAGCCTGTGAGAAAGAGCAGAAAGCCATGTCCCACATCTCCAAACATCATGCCGAACAGCAGCACGAAACTGAGTGCCAGGAAAACCGTGGGTTCAACCTCATGGTAGGAGGGGGTCCCATAGAGGGACGTCAACTTCTCAAATGGGCGGATTAGAAGGGGATTGTTGAAAAGGATAGGGATCTTGATGATCCCCTCTCTGACTTCCCGGATGTCTTCGGGGTCGACTCTGTCCACCAGGGCCTGCCCTTCGGTGGCCTTCATTATCCTGTCTTTTAGCTGGTCGTAAAGCTCCACTGGGAGCCAGCCAGTGAGAAAATAGGCGTGGTCTATCTTGCCAAATTTCGCCTGGGCCTTTAGAAGGATCTTGGCCACATATGCCCTTTCTCTGAGAAGGAGCAGGGTCTGAGAAAATTTTTCCTTGAATCTCTCTTTCGCTTTAAGGGCGTTTTGGGCCTTTTCTTCCAGGGCAGGGAGCTCCTTTTCCATATTCTTGATCACCTTTACCACAGGCCCTTCAAGGCCTTGAGGGATCTCTATGTCTTGGAAGAATGCACTTCTGAGCGCCCTTTCGAGTATTTCTCTGTCCTCATTAAGACAAAAGGCAGCAATGACCAGCCGGTTTTTTTCTTCGCTGATTTTCACCAGGCTGTGGTGTATGTCTGAAAGGCTTTCTTCAAGCCGCTCCATGTTCTCTGATGGCAATATCCCAAAGGTGTGATGGACAAATCTAAGTCTAGAGAACCTGGTGAAGTCGACATCTGCGGGCTCAAGAAGCGAAAGTCTGGAAATAAGTTCCCGCCTTTTTATGAGTTCCTTTTCGGCATTTTTGCCTTCAATCAGATAGCTGGAAACCTCGTCTTCTATTGCTGAGACCTCGTCTTCCAATAGGAAGATGTCCTTGTCAGGCCTTGGGGCCTTTTCCAGGGGTGGCACAGGGCCTTTGACCCCCAACTCGTGGATCAATTTTGTTACGCGTGAAAGTACCTTGTCGTAGCGGCTGATAAGATCTACCTGTAACCCTGCCACGTAACCAAGCTTTCCAAGCCTGGTCTCATTTATGTTGATGAGATGGAGGAGTTTCAGGTCACCCAGAACCTCGAGTACCTGGGGCATATATTTTTCTGGCACCTGTATGGTTATTCGAAAGAGCTTAACTGGCCTGAACAACCTGATCGCCTCCCTTCAACAAGATCCCAGGAACGATTTCTTCTGCCGGTTTCTGGGGTGACTGAACTTTTGCCTGGTAAAGGCTGATTATGCTCTTGATCTCCATCTCCTTTTCAAGTAAATGGGCCACTTGGACTCCCAGGTGAAAGGGGCTGCCAAGAAAGGCTCGCCTGATTCTCCTTATGAGCCATCCCTCCAGGTTGCGCCTCATTTGAAAAAGGTTGCTTTGCGAGCCCTGTATCAGGCCTTTAAACGGCTCTTCCAGGATCTTAGCCAGGGAGGGAAGATCTTCTGCCCTGGCCAGGGCATGTAGGGTTTTAAGGTTCAGCTCCTTGCCTCCTGGATAGCTGTAATTTAGCGCCTCTTCTGGGCTCAGGCCGTAGATGAAGCGCAGCCTGGCAATGTGGCAGATGTTGAGAACATCTATGTAAGACCCCACGACTTCCTTGACCCTTGTTCTGTCCAATCTATCTGAGAGCGCCTCGATGGCATCAGAGATCCTCCTGAAACATGAGATGTCTATGGCCATTTCAAGAGGAAACAGCCTGCCTTGAGCCTCAAACTGTGGAAGGGCATGATTTAGCATGGGGCCAAAACGGGTGTTTGCCAGCAGCCTTACTGCGTCTTTGATGTCTTTTTGCCTCCACAAACCTTCCCAAGGCAACCTTGACATCCTGCCCAAAGGATAAAGCAGATGGCTTACATGTATCCTTTTCAGACCCGAAAATATGGCCCTGAGTGTCACCTTGAGGTTTTCCGCCTCAAATCTTGAAAAAAGGCCGAGAACGAGTTCCCGCGACGGCGCATTTGTAAGAGATTTCAAGATCTTGCGATAGTCATCGAATAGGGCGCTATAGATTCTCGTTTCAAAAAGTTCTTCATTTTGTTCCCTGTGGGCCACGATCTGGCCAACCCAGGGGCCATAAGATGATGTTGTAGACAGATACTGAAGAAAGCCTTCCCTGTCCTTCACTTCATTCAGGATATGCCAATCAGAGGGCCTTAGCCTTTTTGAGTGCATAGTCCTGGTCTTTGCATTGAGAAAAGAATATCTTATGGCACTCCTTAACAATTTTCCTGCCCCCCTCATGTGTGGCTGTCAGGGTGTGTCAAAGGCCTTGGTGTCAACTCCAGCCTCCTGATAGAATCGGATCAGAAATTCAGAAACAAGTTCCTCTTGCAGTTCCTTTAAGCGCCTTTCAAGCCCATTGCAGTATGCCTTTGCCTCTTTTTCCACCTCCATTGCCTTGGCTGAGGCATCTTGCAATATCTTGGATATCTCCTCCCGTTTGAATTCTTCTATCTCTCTAAGCGCCTCTTGCTTTCGTTCCTTTAGTTCCTCATCTGCTCCAGCAAGGAGTTTGTTTGCATCCTCCTTAGCCTTTTCCACAGTAGCCCTGCCATTTTCGTCACACGAAAGTATCCGCTCTATCTCTCTGATAGCCATGTTGTCAGCCATGTCGTTTAGCACGCTCCAGCTCTCATTCCTATGATCATTAATCTAATTATCATTCAGGCTTGTGCAAGAAGGTTTCCTTCCTCAAAAAAGAAGACCTAGAGGAGCCTCAATTTTTACTAAATTGCGCTAAAGATAAATGTTTCCGTACAATTAGTTGTAAAGGTTTATTAATCATACACAAATACTTATGACTATAACTTACTATTTACCATATTTAATCAAGTATAAACTATCACAATATTGACATTTATATATACATACACATCTTTTAGTAAAACAAGAAAGGAGGTAACAAGAAATGAACATCGTCCAATTACAAGAGGCACTCGTTGGCGCACAAAAGGACTTTATCAACCAACTGGAAGAGGCATTAAGCAGGCTGGAAGAGGAGATCAAAGAGGCAAGCGAGGTGGAGCATGCAGGCCGAGCAGAATGGGAAAGATCCATAGGCGGTTATATCGATGAGCTTCACAGGGTGATCTTTTCCTTGGCTGAACCGCGTTATGGTTCAGAAGAAGAGCACAAGAAGATAGCAGAGCTCAGAAAGAAGCTAAAAGATCTCTATGCTGATTTCAAAAACATGGTAAACAAATAGTTTTTTAAAGGCTTTTGCCAGGCCCTCTATGCCCGCAGCAGACAAAAACGCCTCTGCGGGTTTTTTTGATGTAGCCTTGAGGATGAGGGCAAAAAAGAGGTTTCGGGCACTCCTCTTCGCCTATCCAGAGGCCCCCTTTCTTGCAGCAGACTTGAAGCGGATTTGTTCACATTGGATTTCACCTTATGAGCAGGGTATTTGGTTAAATACCCATATGCAGGAGGAACCTAGTTTTTTGTCATATACAAGAGTTGAAAAAAGGGAAGGCCTGCTGTTATCTTGAACTTCATTTATAGATAGGGCTATGCCGTTTTTTATTGATAATATTCAATGTGACCTTCCTAAGATTTTTATAGAGAGAAAAGCCATGTTTTTCAGCCCACTAACCCTGTTATTGTTTTTTCTCTTCGTAATTCTTTTTCTTTTTATATTTTTGTTCATTCATATAGGCCTCATCACCATAGCCTTTGAAAGAATTGGCCTTACAGAAGCTCAGACCTTTGCCTTTCTCCTTATTTCCTTGTTAGGAAGCAATATAAATATTCCAGTAAAGAGGATTCCCTTATCAGCTCACGAGTCATTTGCCATGACGGCAAATTTTTTTGGGATGAGATATCCTGTGCCTGTCCAACACCCAAGAGAAATGATTATTGCCATAAATCTTGGTGGGGCCATAGTGCCATTTGTTCTGTCCTGTTATCTCATGTCTCGATGGGGGCTCTTGTTTGAGCCGCTTTTCGGTATTTTTTGTGTGGCTGTGATAACCTATGTTATGGCAAGGCCCGTGCCAGGGGTAGGGATAGCACTACCAGTATTTGTGGCACCCCTTATGGCGGCCTTCATCGCCATCTTTATGGGGCCTTCGGTTCACGCTCCTTCTGTCGCATACATATCCGCCACCATGGGTACTCTTCTTGGTGCAGATATTCTCCATTTAAGGGATCTCAAAAAGATCCATGCCCCTGTCGCCTCCATTGGTGGCGCTGGTACTTTCGACGGTATCTTCCTTGCTGGCATCATTGCAGTGCTTCTCGCCTGATCCATCTTTCCAAGGGTTTGTAAAAATTTTCTTTTTCATCACAAGTGGTCGATAAGAAAAATAAGGTTTTTTCACAGCTGGGATGGCCTTTGATCCGAGGTCATTTTGTTTATCCGGTGCCTTTTGAAAATGATGGAGATATGGTGATGAAATGGAAAAAGAGTTTTGAGATTGGGATCAGCCAGATGGATCTTGAGCACAAGGCCTTGGTTTCTCTTATCCAAAAACTTGAGAATTCAATGTATGGTGGCTCTGTTAGCAAAACTACAGGCGCGGTGCTCAAAGAGCTTGTGGAATATGTAAAATTACACTTCAAAAATGAGGAAAAAATGATGTCGAATGTGGGGTATCCTGAACTTTCACGGCACAAGATCCTGCACAAAGACTTGGTAAACGATGTGGCAGCAATACTCATTGATCTCAAAAACGGCAAACAGTGGACAGCCTCCGAACTGGTGGGATTTCTGAATTATTGGTTAAGGGAGCATATCCTTCAGGAAGACAAGAAGATAGGCCAATATCTGGGCCTTGTGTGAGTGTTGGTGAACATCTCTTTGATCTGGAACAACAAGATCACCGCACAGCCCGGCTCTTAAAAAGCCTCCAGGATAGTACCACCATTGCAAGGGCCGGATGCCTTCTAAGAAAGGGGCTGACCTCTATCTGCACTCCAGAATGTCTTTTTATCTTCCAGATTGCGTAATCCACCCCGGCCCTGAATGTGAAACTGGCCTTGAAAAGACGAAGCACTGAAAGAAGTTTTCCGTATATGCGCCTAAACCTCCATGCAGTGCAACAAAGAGCACAGGCGCGCCTTGGTATGTTTGCCAGATATAAGATGTCTTCTCCTTCAGTTTCAACGGTTATTTCGTAAGGAAGAGCCTTTATGGCAACCTCGGTTACGGCTTCCAATATCTCCCCTTGTTCTGCCCATAGCCTTTCGAGGCGAAAGGCCCGTTCTGGCCTGAGTTCTGCGCTGTAGCTTAAATTTAGGCCCGTAAGCCACAGCTTCTTGGCATCAAAGCGAGGAGCCGCGCATGGCACCACGTTTTTTAGAAAGGTCATTAAGGCACAGGCAAGCCCATTTTCAACCGCCCTTTTTATCCTTGGATGTGAGAAAAAAATCAATGCGACAGGCTGGCTGAAACGTGCCCAGAAGTACGAGTGGAATGTCTTTCCAGAAGTCTTCTCCAAAAAGTCCGCGAGAGATATTATGGCGTATTTTGCCCTGATGCGTTTGCCTTTTTCTATTGGAAGCTCCAGATAGAATACATTTGGAGGCAGGAGCCAGTTCAGGAAACTGAGCCAAGGCCGTTTGTAAACCGAGCCATAATCGTTCACTAGGACAAAAAGATCCACGATACCGTCGAATTCCTTGCCAGATTGGAGGCAGGAACCATAATATAAAATGGCCTTTACCCCTGGGCCATGGCGTCTTGTAATCTCATCCATTAAGGCGTGGAGGCCAGGTGATACTATGTGGGTTTGCGAATATTTTTGTATTTCTCTCAAGAGGGGATAGGGAATGGCGCAAGTCATAGCTTGATAAATGATACTTCCCCACCATCTTTTACAACTATGGGTATATCAGGGTCAGGGTTTTTAATTATCTGTCCGTCCAGGGCGACCCCTTTTGGGGCATAGAGTTCAATTATGTGGGCATTGAATGAAAGATATCCATTTTCTTTCGTCAGGTGCTTGCTGAATCTTTTGAAGATTAGCCCCAATAGGACTTTTGGAAAATATTTCGGCCTTCTTGCAACAGCAGTCAGATGAATAGGGCCGTCCATTTGGGCCCAAAAGGGCCTTATACCGAAAAATAGCCTTTCGAGGGTCGTGACCAGGACCAGCAGAAACCTCTTGTCCAAGATGGTTTTGCCATTAAGCCGAATTTTGAGCCTTTCTGAGTGATCCTTTGTGCCACGTCCAACAATGGATGCCACCATGAGTTTGATGGCGGCGAGCAATATGTTGGCCTTTCTGCACGTGAGGTGATGCATCTTCTGTTTCTGAAAGGCTGCTACTGCCTGGGATATGCCAGCAGCCCCGAGAAACATGCCATATTCGTCGACTCTGTCTTGGCAGTTGAGATGCAATACATGCCTCTTGGCTAAAGTGGCGCAGGACAGCAACCTGTTTTCCCGTAAAAGATTCATCAATTCCTTGATAGCCCGTTTTTGAGAAATGCAAATTCCTACGTCTTTTGCTATGAGATTCGTGGTTCCTCCAGGCAAGATCGCAAGCGCAGGTAGAGTGTCAAAAGGGCCTTTCCCGAAAAGGGTTGTGAGAACCGCCTGCACAGTACCATCTCCACCGCTCACTATCAGTAGGTTGACACCTTTTTCCCTAAAGTCTTTGAGGGCTGCCTCAACATCCATAGGGGTAACCACTTTTTTTACGGTGCCTACTGATTCTTTAGCCGTTTTGAATAGTATTCCACTTATCTTTTTGTTGGATCCGCCCAGGGGGTTTATTAGCATTCCAGCCTTCGCTTGGGCTGTTAAACAAGTGTGCTGCCTTGTCATCGCGGGTTTAGGTGGAATCGTGCCTGGTAAACCAGCGTATGGCCAGATTCTTCTTTCCCGAGGTAAAATCTATTTCCTGGAGCCACGATTTTACTTCACCCTTTGAATGCTTTTGATAAAATGCATATGTCAGCCGGGCCAAAAGGAAAAGAGTAGTGGCCACTGTCCAAAAGGCTACCGAGACTAGCCCCCAGTCTGGTCGTCCAATGAGGTAGGATACAGTCAGAAGGATCATGCAAGGGTTTCGTCTTGCCGTTATCAGCCTGAAGAACGAATCCATTGGTCTCCAGCAAAATATGCCAAACCTTGCTATGAACCACTGAAACGAACCTTCTGCCAACCGTCCTGCAATGTATCCTGCGAAAATCGTCATATAGAGGGTGGATGGTGAAATGTGCAAATGGTATTGTCCTGTTTGAACAGTGCCAATCCCCCATAACAGATACCAGATGGGGGGATGGATGATATCGATTATGTGGTCGAAATAGTGGCCAAATTTACTAGAAGTCACTGTGACCCTGGCAAGTTTTCCATCAACCGTATCGAGAAAGGTCATGAGCCATCCTGCCAACAATCCCCAGCCCAACCTGCCCTTTGCAAAGAGGTATCCAGCCAGTAGAACAAGTAAAAAACCAATGAAGGTGATATGATTAGGTTTAAGATTAAGACGTACACACTGCCTTACCACCCATCTTGCCGGTAGTGGCCAGAGCCATTTGGTAACGAGGTCGGTCACACCTTTGTACGACCAGTTGAAGAGGCGTTTTTCAATATCGTTGACATCTTTTTCGGTTACGTGGATTGCAAAGGGTGGCTCAAATTTCCTGAGCTTTTCATGAAAGGCCACAGAAACACTCTCTATGGTATGAACGGATATTCCCTCAAGCCCTTTTGGTATCCTGCCCTGCTGCAAGATCCTGATCCCCTGCTTTGCAAGTGATCCAGGGACGTGGACGGCAACAGGAATCTGCTTGCGGCCTTCTTCTACGAGAAGAAGGATGTTTGGGGTAGCAGCAAGGTGTTTGAGCAGTCTGTCTTCAAATATATAGTCTCCCCTGAGTATGAGGACGTGATCCGTAGGTTTGAGTTTGGAAAGATCCTCAACGGCTACTGCCTGGCCCATAAGTACCTTTTGGGCACGGCACCTTGGAGTAAGACCCCATATTTTTACAGGACAATCGTTTATGAAGTAGAGATAGAGGTTCATGGAAAATTGCATTTGACAGTCAGTTTCCAGTATAGATAACAGAAATGGTCGATATCTTCACAGCAAAAAAAATCACGACTGAACGAGATGCCTGGGATGAGCCCTTTCCTTCGGACAAGGGGCCTTTGACAATTGCACATCTTTCAGACCTGCATATTGCCTGCACAGGCAGCCTCTCATGGCGCCAGCTCCTGAATAAGAGGATATTGGGGTATCTCAGATGGAAACTGGGACGCTCAAAAGAGTTCGATTACAGGATTCTTGCCATACTTGAGCAAGAACTGCAACAGATTAGGGCTGATCAGACAATAATCACAGGGGATCTTACCCATCTGGGACTTCCACAGGAGTTCAAAAAGGTTGCCATGTGGCTAAGCAGGGTTGGCAAGCCAGACGATCTGTTAGTTCTTCCTGGCAATCACGATACTTACGTAAGGATGCCTTGGGCCAAAACCTTTTTCCAGTGGCAGGCCTATGCTCCATATTCATTCTGTAAGGACAAATCCCCTTCCGCTCTTCAAGCAATTTTCCCTGTGGTGCGTGTAAGAAAGGCTGTGGCACTAATAGGGCTGGCCACGGCAGCTCCAAGTCCTTGGCACCTCGCCACTGGCAAGGTGGGCAGAGGGCAGCTTGAGAGGCTAGAATCCATTTTGCAACGAACGAGGCAAAGAGGGTTGTTCCAGGTCCTTGCCATCCACCATCCACCAGCACCAGCTGTAGTGGATAAGAGAAAGGAACTGGTTGACGCTGGAGAGCTGTTGCAGCTTATTGAAAAGCATGGCTGTGGGCTTGTGCTCCACGGCCACTCGCACCTTACTTCCCTATATTTCATAAAAGGGCCGGCAGGCCAGATACCAGTGGTCGAGGCACCATCAGCGCTTTCTGTGAGTCCGAGGAAGGAACGAAGGGCCAAATATTTCATCTTTGAAATCAGCAGGCAGAAAGAGAACTATTGGATGTGCAAGATGGAGGAACGGGTTTTCAAGTCGTACGAACAGGGCTTTGCAAAAGGAAAAATACGGCACTTTTATCTCAGGCTTTAAGTTTAATAGGCCTCCTCTAAGGATTGTCTTTTTGTCAAATACCGCCTTCCTCAAAATAGTCATCGTAATATCGGCAACATGCCCGTGGCCAATTTTCTCATACCTCTTGTTCTATGATAAAAATTCCCGATTTTTAACTGCGGCCCAGGAATCGCCAATGATGACTATAAGGAAGGCTTGAGTCTCAAGAAGGCAATGGTTGATATCACAGCAAAGGGGATGAAGGCAACCACTACAGGCCTCATGCCCATTAGTAGGCCGACATGCATGGTTATCTGGTCGAAAAAATAGAGGGCGATTCCTGCGAAAGATCCTGCGGTTATCCGTAGGCCTGCACTCAACTTCCTGGTAGAGCCGAATACAAATCCAAGGGCAAGTATAGTCATGGCGCCAGTTGTAAGTGGCTGGCTCAATTTCCTCCAAAGGGCAAGCCTGTAGTGGTCAGCATTCTGTCCACTTTTTTCAAGGGCATGGATATAGTCTATGAGGTCTTGCGCCGACAGGCTCTCTGGCGGAAGCTCCAATGCGCTAACCTGGTCTTGGCTAAGAAATGATTTCAAAGTAAGTCTTTCAACTGTTCTTGTCTCTATGTCCAATCCCTTGACGATCTTTTCGGTAACGTCATAAAGGATCCAGTGGCCTTTCCCTGTAATAGCCCCATTTTGGGCATGTATGAAGCTTTCGAGATCACCTTTAGCGTCAAAAGAGAATATGTCTATATCTTCTGCTGCATCCTTACCAATGAGCTTGTTCACGTGAATGAAGGCCTGCCCTCTTCTGGCCCAAAATCCTTTTTGGGTAAAGGTGACGCCTTTGGTAGAAAGCGCTCGCGCGCGCATCAATCGAGCGTTTTGTTCCATTGGAGGAACGATGAGTTCGTTGGATAGAACGGCTGCGGCCATGATGAGGCTGCATGCCCCAAGGACAGAAATGGTTATCCTGGCGACAGAAAGGCCAGATGCCTCCATGGCAATCAGTTCAGAACGGTCTGCCATACGCCCCAAGGCTACTATGCCGGCGAGGAGGGCTGTTATTGGAACAAGATCCATGAACCTCTTGGGTGAGGTGAGTGCTATAAAGATCATGGCATCCCACATGGTGTAGGTGCCCTTGCCCACAGAATCAAGCTCTGACAACAGCTGAAAGAGGCTGAACAAAACGCCAGGAATGATGATGACCACGAGAAAAAATTTGAGAAAATTCTTTCCGATATAAAGGTCTAGAATCTTCATGGTGAACAAGAGCCCTCTATCCTGACGGCATCTTGGCATGAAGCCTTTTTCTTCGTAGCATGGTGTGAAGTTGAGGTTGCCAGAAAAGAAACAAGATGAGGATCCCAAGCAGTATCTGGCTCCACCAAAGCCCTGGAAATGCGGCTAACACACCCTGGGCAACCCACTTTTTTGCTATTGCGCTCAGGTTGTAATATGCGGCGAACAGCAATATGGCAAGGGGAAGCTTGGCGTATTTTCCTTGCCTGGGAGAGGATCTGCTGAGAGGCACTGCAAGAAGTGCCAGAAGCACAGTAGATATCGGAGTAATAAGCCTCCATTGAAGTTCTGCTATCTCTTCAAGGCTAGAGGAGTGGAGAAGCTTTTGGGTCGGGGCAGCCTTTACCCTTTCTTCTTTGACAATTTGTCTTGGCTCCAGTGAGAGCTCAGACTGTTCAAACTGCAGTATGACCTCTTTGTCACTTTTTTTTGCAAATTCATAGTCCTTTCCGTCTGAGAGTATGAGTATGGGCGTCCTTCGTCCCTTGTCATAGAATTGTCTGGCATGTCTTGCGTATATAATCTGAAGGTTGTCATCGTGCTTGGTCTGTATGAAGATATTTTCTGCCTGATTTTTTTTGTTATTGACCTTTTCTGCAAAGATTACTCTACGGCCATGCCAGATTTCATAGAAGACCCCGGCCTTCATCCTGGTAAGGTCGAAGCTGGCCTTTGCCTGTGCCTTCATGGTGAAGAATTCATCCCATGCCCAAGGCCTTATGACCAGGGAAAAACAGGCTACCAGCATGGCTATGATCAGGGATATGGCTAAAACGGCCAAGGTGATTCTAATGGGACTTATGCCACAGGCGAACATTGCGGTCATCTCGCCATCTCTGTAAAGACGGCTAAGTGCCAGGACAACCGATAGGAAAAGGGTAGTCGGAAGTAATAGCTCCATGGCCACGGCAATCCTGAAAAAGACCAGGATCATCACGGTAGAGCCAGGCAGTTGTCCCTGGGCAGCCGCAGCCCAATATCTCGCCGCGATGAAACTGCCGTAAATAAATATCAGGATACTGCAGATTACAGCAGCAGGTTTTAAGATTTCCCGCATGATGTACCGTTCTGCTATCATCCTTTTTCCTTTTTGCCAGTGGAGATTTTTACTTGAAGGGGGGGCAGGCAAGCTATTGGAAAGAGGGCGGAGTCAATGATCGCCCCCTTTCAAAAAAGGTCCTTGTCTTTTACTACCTGTTCAGCAGGCCCTGCCCTTTGCGTGTACGAGGCCTTGCCCCATGTACATCTGGTGGCTGTCCTGACTTCTGCCATCGAGTTTGATCGCAGACACTACAGGCTCTGCCAACTTCAGGTCCTTGGGATAATCAATTTCGCACCACTTCAGGCCGGTGACCGAACATGTCATTACAGGATTGTTTGCGGCTATGGCATCAATCACTGAAAGATACCATTTCTTTCTGGAGCCTGGATCATGGACAGCCTCATCAAGGGCTGTTGAGAAGATTTCAGGTCCCTGCCCCCTGAAATATATGAGTCCGATGGATTCTGCAGAGACGCGATCCAGGGGCAGTTCTTTGCCTATTTTCAGGAGCCTTCCCGCCTCTGTTACGACCTTCATATCGTCTGAGTCATATTTGTCCTTCGAGCTGACCGTAACAGTTATGGATGCTTCAGGTGAACTTAGGAGTGTTTCCAAGACTGCCGGTTCAAAAAGGGTATCCCCATTCAAGAGTATGAATTCGCCCTTCATCTCATGGCGTACCTTCCAGCAGCTTATAAGGTTGTCAGAAGTGGCAAAATCCGGATTGTAGAAGGTCCTTACTCCGTATTGTTTGAGCCGTCTCTGGACCAGTTGTTCAACCTTTTCCGATCCATAGCCAGTTACCACGATGATTTCATCGACTTTTTCACCGGCAAGTGTCTCAACTTGCCATTCCAATATGGTTTTCCCACAGATATCGAGCAGGCATTTGGGGGATTTTGATGTCAGAGGCAGAAGCCTTTTGCCCTGGCCTGCACTGAGAATTATCGCGTTCATGAAACTTGCTCCCAAAATCAAAACGGTGTTAACATCTAAATCTATCTGCAATTAATATAGATTCACTGGTATTAAAAGTCCAACTCTTCGTAAGGCAGCACATTTTTGAGCCTGTGGAATGGGGGTATGGAATCATGCCTGGGCTTGAAGGCCGCTTCCAAAGTTCTGAAAATTTCGATCCAAGAACTAGGTGTATGACAAAATAAATGGCAGATATCTATTTGATATTTTAAGGATTATTTTCTCGGGCAACGACGTTAACGAACTAACGGCAATTTAAAAAGTGGCCTGAAGTGCTTCATAGAAGTTTCATCATCATGAGCAGTTCCAAAAGGTGTGTCAATGAGTCAACCCAACGGGTTACAGATCAAAGAGGTTACTGATAAGGCAACCCTTGATGAATTCATAAAGTTGCCGTGGTCTGTATACCAGAACGATCCCAACTGGGTTTCACCCCTTGTGCTGGAAAGACGCATGCATCTTTCCAGGAAAAACCCATACTTTGCCCATGCAGATTGCAGGTTTTGGGTGGCATATAGGGGGCAGGAGCCAGTTGGCCGCATTAGCGCCCAGATAGACCGCCTATACCTGGACCGATACAAGGATGCGACAGGCTTTTGGGGTATGTTCGAGGCATTGGAGGACGTCTCGATATTCAGGATACTTTTTGAAACCGCTGAAGGTTGGCTGAAAGAAAAGGGAATGCAAAGAAGCCTTGGCCCTTTCAACCTGTCAATAAATCAAGAGTGCGGCCTTTTGATAAAGGGTTTCGAATTCCCACCTTCCATGATGATGGGGCACGCGCCGAGATATTATGGCCCCAATATAGAACTGTTGGGTTATGGCAAGGCAAAGGATCTCTTGGCATATTCCATCAAAAAGGTCCCGGAAATCCTAAAAAAAATTCATGACATACTTGGCAGTGTAAAGGGTGAGGTTCAGACCAGGCCCTTGATGAAAAGAGATCTAAAAAGAGAACTCGATATCATGTTTGGGATATTCAATGATGCCTGGTCTGGAAACTGGGGTTTTGTTCCATTCACCAAGGAAGAATACAATGATATAGGCAAAAGCATGAGTTTTCTGGCCCGTCAGGAATTTATCCGAATTGCCGAGATCAATGGAGAGCCTGCAGGATTCATCGCTGTCTTGCCAAATCTCAATGAGATCATATCTGATCTTGACGGGCGGCTCCTTCCATTTGGATGGATGAGGCTTTTATGGCGGATCAGATTCCACAAGTTCAAAACAGGGCGTATATTGCTTATGGGTGTACTTTCCAAATATCAAGACAGCCTGGCGGGTGCTGCAGTAAGTCTGAGCCTGATAAGAGATATCATGAAGGAAGTGCTCGATTCGTCCATCTCAGAATTGGAGCTTTCATGGATACTTGAAGACAACGTGGCCATGAGGCGGATAATAGAGGCCCTGGGAGCTGAGCCATACAAGGTCTACAGGATCTATGAGAAGGACATCTCAGGTGATCTGGATGCTACCAAATGAAGATTGAGAGCGGTTTCACCATGTTCGATGCCATTGTCCTTGCTGGCGAAAGAAGGGGGGAGAATCCTCTTCTGGCAAGGTTTGATGTCCCAATAAAGGCCCTGATCCCTGTTGGTGGCAAGCCTATGGTTCAAAGGGTGGTGGAGGGGCTTTGGGGGTCCGGGTGCATAGAACGTATCTTGTTATGTGGTCCGGAAAAGTACATTTTTCAAACGATGGAAGAAGGAGCCACAGCAATAAGGTCAGATTCCATTCAGTGGGTTCGCAACGAGCCTTCCCCCAGCCAAAGCGCACTTAAGGCCTTGAGGCTTGCAGGCGGCCAGGCCCCGATTCTGCTAACTACAGCGGATCATGCGCTTCTCAGGCCGGAAATTGTAAGGTTTTTCTGTGAAAAGGCTGATGAAGCAGGTTACGACCTGTCGGTAGGGCTTGCAAGCATGGATTTGTTGAAGAGGTCTTATCCCAATGCCAAAAGGACCTCATACAGGTTCAGAGACGGTGTATTTTGTTCTTGCAATCTGTTTGGATTCATGAACAAAAGGGCTTTCAGGGCAGCTGAGTTTTGGCAAATGGTGGAAGAAAGGCGTAAGAAGCCCCTTCAGGTGGTAGGAGGTTTTGGTTGGTATTGGCTCCTAAGGTATCTCACAGGCACATTGAGCCTTCGCAAGGCGTTGGATCGTGCATCAAAGGTTTTTGGTTGTAGTGTTGGGGCTGTCTTGATGCCTTTTCCCGAAGCAGCCATCGACGTGGATACCGAGGAGGACTGGAGGCTTGTGGAAACTATAGCGACCAGAACGGCTGATGGACGGGATGCTTGATTGGTGGCAAGGATTCCATGAAGGACTTGTGGCCATAGAAGAAAGGACCAAGAGTTTACAAGGCTTGGGCTTGCCCAGGAATCTCTAAGCCCCAAATTCTTGATGTCAGATGGTCTGGAATAATCTTGCTCTGTTCATCTCCACCTTCATGGCCAATTTCCCTATGGGACTCCTTTGCCGGATGAAGCAAGAATGGCGGGCAGTCATTGCCGATATTTCAAGTGTGTGCACATTTGGTATGAAAAGGCAATCCTTGCCAGGCGGCCTTATCTGATCCAGGCACCTGTGAGCGCCAGTACCATGTCGCCAGCCCTTTTGGTTTTGCCCATGATCCGTACAGGTAGGCGCGTTTCAGGGTCGATAAAGATGTAAATATCCTCCCGAAGACCAAGCAATGAAAATGGCTCGCGTTTCTTTTTCTCCTCTGGCAGGGTGGTTATGAAAAAGACCATTGGTCTTATGGTCTTTTCCACGCGATGTTCACCTTGTAGCCCATAGGATTCAAAGGAGATTTTTAGTGGCTTAAGTCTCATGAGTCGGATGGTCACCCTGTGCAGTTGTTTTTTCCCAAATACACACAACTCCAAGGGGAAACGGACTTGTCTGGTATCGATGATAGACAAGAGATATAATAAAACCGCTGGCTCCGATATGACATGGCAACTTTCGGCATCCTGCGCATAGGGGAAAAAGGAGCTTTTTTTCCTGGTCCATTTGCCAGGAGCGAGGTTTATCTCATGGGGGCCACGTGGTTGAAGTTTCAAGCGCCTTACGCCTCTTTCTTCCCATTTATATGCCTTGATCCAGGCGTGGGCCCCCTTTTTCCATCTGATGCGCTGATATGCCTTGCCATTCTTTTTATTGAACCATACATGCTGAATATATTCTTCCTGGGGTGGTATAAGGGTGGAAACGGCAGTATCTACTGAAAGGACTTTTGTATTCGCCTCTTCAAGAGGGCACGGCATCAGGCCTTTGAGGGTACATGTAAGATCACAAGGGCAAAAACCCCTCGAAGACCTGAGTCTGACAGAGGCGGCAATCCTTGTAAAACCTTTGCCTCCCTGAAAATAGAGCTCCTTCCACGGCGGTCTCGCCATAAACCGCGTTTCTGGCAAAAGTGCCCCTTCCGTGTCAGCATAACAGGGCCCAAAAGAGTGACCAGTGATAACAGTCGTGAGCAAAAGCAAAAGAAGTGGTGTTGTTTTCATAAAAGGGCCAGAATGGTTACGGTGTATTGTTTATAACTGTTGAGTCAAGGCAGCACAACAGGGTAAAAAATTTTGCTTTTTCTGTTTTAGAACCGCCTTTATTCTTGTTAGTCGTGTTAATATTTATTAATATTTGCCCAAATATATCAAAAAATCTGTAAAGGCTTGTTTTCCGAAAGCATGTTTTTAGAGTGACAGCATATTCAGATTTTCTATTTTCCCGCCCGGGATCCAGGCTGTCTTTTCGTTTCCAGCAGCATTCCGGGGAGAGTGAGCAGGAGGATATCATAAATTTTAGTTTAATTCAGAATAGCAACTTTTCCCTTTTTTGATTTTAAATCTAAACTTATTGATAAAGTAAAAAAACAAGATTTTTCTATCAAATCCTCATGACATAAAGAATTTATAATTATTTGCACTTCTTAAGTGAAGGGTTCAAGTAGTGATTAGAGGAGAAGAAGATTCTTTTGACCACTTGTGCCCGTTACTGGATTTGAAGAATGATAAAAACTTCTTGTTAGAGCAAGTTAAAAGGAAAATTTATCCACTGAAAGGTATATATCTATAAATATGAAATCATCTCAGGCAGTTGTCTCCTATTCCTGTGGCAGTGAAATAAAACTGGAAGACACTTCTAGGCTTGTTGCGACCCCGAGTATAAACAATATACCCATGAGGCGTGGCGAGTTCTCAACGCTCGCCCAAGCCCTTGATTATGCGGCAAGGGGCCGGACAGGTTATAATTTTTATTCCAGACGGGGCCACTTGTATGCCTCTATTCCCTATTCAAGGCTCAGGCATGACGCCCGCATACTTGCACGAAAGCTGCTATACTTTAGGATTCCTAGGGGTTCGAAGGTCGCAATAGTAGCAAATACCCATCCGGAATTCGTAAGGTTCTTTTTTGCGTGCCAGTATGCTGGCCTCATCCCTGTGCCACTTCCCATTGTAATGCACTTGAACGGTGCCGAGGCCTATGTTCGTCAGTTGTCAAGGCTTTTAGCCATTTGTGATGCCAGGCTGGCCGTGGCAACAGACGAGTTTTATCCATATCTTGAAAAGGCGGCACAAGGGCATCGGCTCGATTTCCTTGGAAGGCCTGATGACTTTTATGCCTTGCCTGAATCCAGCGTGCAGCTTGATCCCCTTGGCCAGGGGGAACTTGCCTATCTCCAGTTCACTTCTGGAAGCACCAGGTTCCCCAAAGGGGTCATGATCACCCAGAAGGCGGTTCTCAGCAACCTCAATGCCATCACCGAATATGGCATCAGCTGCAGAAACGGGGACAGGGCTGTTTCCTGGTTGCCCTTCTACCACGACATGGGGCTAGTGGGGCTGGTGCTGTCTACTATGGCTTCCCAGCTATCTGTGGATTTTTTCAGTACCAGTGATTTTGCCATGCGTCCAGGGTTATGGCTGAAACTCATGTCGGATAATGGCGCCACCATTTCGTTTAGTCCGCCATTCGGATATGAGTTGGCAGCCCTTCGCCTAAGGGACAGTGACGTACAGAATTACGACTTGAGCTCATGGAGAATTGCAGGGGTAGGGGCCGAAATGATTCGGCCGGAATTGCTTGAACGCTTTGCGAAACGCCTCAAGCCGTGTGGTTTTGATCCAGGGGCGTTTTTGTCCTGTTATGGCATGGCCGAATGTTCCCTGGCCGTCGCCTTTGCCAAGAGGGGCGTGGGGATAGAGGTAGACAGCATTGATGCAGAACGCCTTGCAACCTTTAAGGAAATAGTGCATTTGAAAACCCAAAAGGCCTCTGCCAATGGTAGGGTCAAGACCTTTGTAAAATGTGGATGCCCCTTGCCGGGATTTGAGGTAGAGATTCGAGATTCATCTGGAAGGGTGGTGCCTGATGGTAAGTGCGGAATCCTTTTTCTCAGGGGGCCAAGTGTTATGTCAGGGTATCTTGGGGACAAGGAGGCCACAAGCGAGGTCTTGGATGCCGAGGGATGGCTCAACACCGGAGATACTGCCTATCTTTCAGGCAAAGACATTGTCATAACAGGGCGTTCCAAGGATTTAATTATCATAAATGGCAGAAATATCTGGCCTCAAGATATCGAATACTTGGCTGAATCCTTAGAAGAAGTGAGGATCGGGGATACCTGCGCATTTTCCCTCCCGGATGAAAAAGGCAAAGAGCGGGCCGTATTGGTCATTCAGTGTAAAAATGGTGATGAAGAGGCCAAAAAGGCCTTGCGAGGCACCCTTAGGAGCCTGGTGCTCAAAGAGCTGGGGATAGATTGCCAAGTAATAGTTGTGCCAAGAAATACCCTGGTTAGAACGACATCAGGAAAACCTTCAAGAAGTGCCACAAGAAAGGTCTGTATTGAAAGAGGGTTTGTTGGATGTCCATGAGCCTTCATTTGGATTTGTCCATGTCTGGAGCTGGGATCAATGAATAGGGGACTGTTTCAACACTTTCTGCTTGCATCCTGTCTTTTCGTTTTTTTGTTTGGTTGCAGCACAGTTTATTACGACACAATGGAAAAGATGGGTATCCATAAGAGGGATATCCTGGTTGACCGGGTGAAGGCAGCCAGAGACACCCAGGAAGAGGCAAAGGAGGAGTTTGCTTCAGCCTTAGACAGATTCAGCAGTGTAGTCCATTTTCACGGCGGGGAGCTGGAGGAAAAATACCAGGAACTTAAAGATGAACTCGACAGGATGGAGGACAAAGCCAAGGAGGTCCATGAAAGAATAGCCGCTGTTGAGGACGTAGCCGAAGCCCTTTTTGCCGAATGGGAAGAGGAACTGGATCAATACAGCAGCCCCAGTTTAAGACGTGCAAGTGAAGATAAGCTCAGACAGACCAGGAGGCGCTACAACCAGTTGATCCGTGCCATGAAGAGGGCCGAAGCAAAGATAGAACCGGTCTTAAGGCCATTGAGGGACGAAGTCCTGTTCCTCAAGCACAATTTGAATGCCAGGGCCATAGCATCGCTCAAGGTAGAGCTTTCAAGGATCGAAACCGATGTAACAAGGCTCATCCAAGATATGGAACGCTCCATCAAGGAGGCAGATAGCTTCATAAAGACATTGGATCAAGGATAATCATCGCCTTTTTAAGCCAATCCCCAGGGGGCCTGAAATTATTTCCTGCCATCTCTTTCTCCTCAAGTAGCTGAAAGATCCCGTTCAGAAAATCCAGTCAAATTATTCGATTGGCCCAAATAACTATGTGCTACTTGCGTGCGCCTTCAACACTTTACTGGCCTTTGGTGCTCACCTGCCGGAAGATCCCATCTTTTTTCCTTTGAATGGCGAGCTCCACATCTTTTATATTCCTGTTATACTGAATTATGGCTTGCTTTGTTTCCTGTCCGTCCAAATTTAAAGGAGTTATTGCAATTACTGGTGCCACCGGATTTATAGGTGGAGCTGTGGCCAGAAGATTTCTCCTTGCTGGCTTCAGGGTAAAGGCCCTTGTCAGAGACTGCTCAACAGACAAATGCTGGCATCAGTCTGGGCTAGAATGGGTCAAGGGAGAGCTTGACGATGTCTCTAGCCTTGAAAGGCTCACAAAGGAGGCAGACGCCACTATCCACTGTGCTGGACTGGTGAGGGGTCTGAACCTGAAGGATTTTGAAAGGATAAACAAGGAGGCGGTGGCCCACCTTGCAAAGGTCTGTTCTCGGCATAAAAGGCCGCCACGCCTTCTTCTTGTCTCGTCCCTTGCGGCGAAAAATCCGGAATTATCCCATTATGCCCTAAGCAAGAAAAGGGGTGAAGAGGCCCTGAAAAGGTTTCATGAAGGGCTTTCCTGGACGATTTTCAGGCCTCCGGCAGTTTATGGCCCTGGCGATAAACAGATGCGTCCCATCCTTGAATGGATTTGCAAGGGAGTGGTTCCTTGCCTAGGAAACGGCCAAAATAGGTTCTCTCTACTTCATGTTCACGATCTCGCAGAGGCTGTTTTTTGCTGGTTTTCCAGCAATGAGGTCTTTTGCAAAACCTACGAGTTGCACGATGGTGTTCCGCTGGGATATTCCTGGCAGGAAGTAGCAGAAGTGGCCGAGCGGGTCTTGAAAAAAAGGATATTGAGGCTTCGCATCCCTTTTGGGCTCCTGTTTGCTGCCGGCTACATAAATGCTGCTGTGTCCCGATTCCGCAGGAAACCCCCAATGCTTACGCCTGGAAAGGCCAGGGAGCTTGCATATCCCGCCTGGGTCTGCGATAATAGCCGAATCTGTCAGGATATGAACTGGGCGCCAAGGATTGTCCTGGCAGATGCCCTTAAAAGCAGATTGATTTGAAACAATAATTTTTTTAGCATTCTCAACTCTTCTTGAAAATGGGGCCAATGGGTAACCATTCTTTTCCAAGACGGATGCTAACATAAGGATATGTCTCATGAAGGCAGATAAGGTCATACTGGAAAAGATAGTGGAGATACTTCAGCCATATGTTTCTGGCAGTGTGGAGATAAAACCTGGAATGGACATAGAAAGTGACCTGGCCATAGATTCCCTAAAGTCCATGGAAATCTTGGCAAATCTGGAAGATGCCTTTGATCTTTCAATCCCCATAAATGTCCTTTCAGAGGTACGCACTGTTGAAGATCTCGCTATCCAGGTACAGAAGCTTACCGAGGCTTGAGATAGATGGGGCTTTTTGACAAGTTTGAAAAGATCTCTTCTTCCATAAGGACGATTGAGGAACAGTGCAGCGCATTTTTTGACATTGTTATTGAGGAGCTTTTGTCCAGTACAGAAGCGGTTATAAATGGCAACAGGGTCATCCTGGCTGGGACCAACAATTACCTGGGCCTGCCCCTCAGGCATGAATGTATTGAGGCTGCTTGCAAGGCAATTGAACATGAAGGAACAGGCACTACAGGTTCCAGGATGGCCAATGGGACATATTCGTCCCATGTAGCACTGGAACAAGACCTTTCGGAATTTTTCGGCAGGTCAAGGACCATCGTATTCACCACGGGTTACAGCGCCAACCTGGCCATGCTTTCCACCATAGTGGGTCCCAGGGACGTGGTACTGCTTGATGCAGATTGCCATGCCAGCATCTATGACGGCTGCCGTCTTGGCGGTGTTCAAGTATTCCGGTTTCGCCACAACGACGTGAATGATCTGGAAAAACGGTTGAAGAGAATGAAACAGCAGGATGGGGATGTCCTCATTGTGGTGGAAGGTCTCTATAGTATGCTGGGTGATAGGGCACCCCTTAAAGAGATTGCGGCCCTGAAGGCAGAATATGGTGCCTACCTCTTGGTGGACGAGGCCCATTCCCTGGGAGTCCTTGGAGAAAGGGGCAGAGGGCTGGCAGAGGAAGCCGGGGTCGAGGATGCTGTGGACTTTGTGGTGGGGACCTTTAGTAAAAGCCTTGGTTCAGTTGGTGGCTTTTGCACAAGCAATCATGAAGAACTGGAAATTATTCGTTTCGCCAGCAGGCCCTATGTCTTCACTGCTTCTTCATCTCCTGCAAACATAGCCGCAGCAAAGGCTGCCCTTGCCATAATTCGTTCAGAACCTCAGTTGCGGCAAAGGCTCTGGGAAAACGCCTTTGCCCTATACGGGAGGTTGAAGGAGCTTGGGTTCAAGGTTGGGCCAGAGGCAAGCCCTATTATTCCTGTAAGGTGTGAGCAGGTAGATGAGGCATTCAGGATCTGGAACGGTCTCCTGGAAAGGGGAGTATATGTGAATATGGTGTTGCCGCCAGCCACACCTGACGGAACCGCTCTTTTAAGATGCAGCCTAAGTGCCGCTCACTCGATCCAACAGATTGAAAAGATAGCAAAGGCCTTTGAGTCTGTTCACAATCCGGCTTAAGCCATAACGTTTCCGCAATAAAAAAGACCTTTCCCCTTGCAATGAGATTCATCATAAGCTTTCTCAAAAGATATCCTGCTCAGAGTCTTCTTACGCTCTTTGCCATGCTCATCGCGGGGATTGCAGAGGGGTTTGGCATGTCCATGCTCCTGCCACTTTTGAGCCTTTCGGCAGGAGGAGTGAATGGGGCCGAAGAGGCACACAAGGCGAGCTCATCCCTGGAAAGGGCCATATCCAGCCTGTTTGCTTTTTTTGGGGCCGAGCCCACCATCGGCCTTTTGCTCATAATTTTTGTTATGAGCATAGTGATCAAGGTGCTACTGGTGCTTCTGGCCAACAGGAAGGTCGGGTATATGGTTGCCAACGTGGCAACAGATCTTCGTCTGGCCCTGCTCAAGGCAATATTTAACAGCAGTTGGACCTATTATGTGCGTCAGCCTACGGGCAGCATAGCCAACTCTTTTGCCACCGAGGCCACCAGGTCGGCAGATGCGTATCTTTTTGGCATGAGGCTGATTGCCATGCTTATGAATGCCGCTGTTTATACAACAGTAGCACTTATGGTGGCATGGAAGGCGACGGTCATGGCTGTCATAATGGGTACTGGAATCCTTTATGTCCTGCGCTTCATGGTAAGGCGTGCCAAAAGGGCAGGACGTGACCAGACATTGCTCCTCAAGTCCCTTCTGTCCTTTCTCACTGATATCCTTCTTTCCATAAAGCCACTTAAGGCAATGGCAAGAGAATACGCTGCCGAGAGGATACTTGCCGAAAAGACAGTGGATCTTAAAAAGGCCCTTCAAAGGCAAGTGTTCAGCAAGGAGGCGTTGAGGGCGCTTCAAGAGCCGCTTACCACCATTTTCTTTGCAATAGGCCTCTACGTGGCGTTGGTGCTTCTGGATCTTCCCCTCTCTAATGTGCTGGTGATGGTCTATATGCTTGCAAAGATTCTAAAGGCCCTTCAGCGGGCCCAAAAACAGCATCAGTCCATGGTCATAGCTGAAAGTGCCTACTGGTCTCTCCTTTCGAGGATCGAGGAAGCAGAAGAGAAAAGGGAGAGATTTACAGGCAGTATGCCTCCCCGATTTGAAAGGGCCATTTCCCTCGTGGACATAGATCTGAGTTACAATGAACGGCCTGTATTGCATGGGCTCTCCATGGAGGTTCCAAAGGGTTCCTTTACGGCCTTGATAGGGCCATCTGGAGCAGGAAAGACAACCGTTGTGGATATGATAACAGGTCTGATTCAACCTGAGGCAGGCAAGGTAATGGTAGACGATATCCCTATTTCGGAAATAGATCTCAGGAAATGGAGGAAAATGGTTGGCTATGTGCCACAGGAGACCCTCCTTCTGCACGATACGGTCTATTTCAATATTACCCTTGGAGATGAAAGCATAAGTGAAGAGGCTGTAATAGATGCCCTCAAAAAGGCAGGTGCCTGGGAGTTTGTTTCAAGGATGCCAAAGGGCATCCACAGCCTCGTTGGTGAAAGGGGGGGCCTTATTTCAGGGGGCCAGAGGCAACGGATCACCATAGCTAGGGCGCTCGTCAACAGGCCTGCACTTCTTATCATGGATGAGGCCACGAGTGCCTTGGATCCGGAAACAGAGCTGGAAATATGCCACACCTTGAGAGGCCTTAGGGATTCTGTAACAGTGCTTGCCATTTCCCATCAGGAAACCATGCTGAAGGCGGCCGATATAGCCTACAGACTCGAGAACGGCCAGGCCAAACAGGTGAAAAGGCTTCCATGAAAATTGGAATCTTCATCTTCGGCCTTACATGGGGCGGGGCCACAAGAAGGGTTCTCACCTTGGCAAAGGCCTTTGAGGAGCAAGGCCACAAGGTAAGATTCATAGTTGTGGAAAAAGGGGGCTATCTGGAAGATGTGGCAGATGGCGTATTGGTTGAGGAGTTGGGCAAGGGGCTTATGAGACCTCTTTTTAAAAAGTTATCCAAGAAGCGCAAGATGGATCTAAGCCGTTGGCCCCTTGTGGCATGCCTCAGAAAGGCTGAAAGGCATGCAGATATGGACATATTGTTATCTGCAGCCAATCATGCACACATAGCGGCCATTTCGGCAAAACTCCTTTCTGGCACCAGTATTCCTCTGGTGATAAGGCTCAGTAATCATCTAACCTCTTCATTAAAAACAGGAAAGGGTCTCAAGAAGAGGGTTAGATTTATCAAGTCATGCCGGCTTTATCCCCATGCTGATGGTTTCGTGGCAGTATCAAAAAACATTGCCGAAGACACCTCCAGGGCAACGGGCATCCCTGTGGAAAAGATCAGGGTGGTTTATAATCCCACATTCACACCAGGGCTTCTGGATAAGGCCAGGGAGCATGTGGACCATCCTTGGTTGAGTGGGGATAAACGGCAGGTGCCTCCTGTGATCCTTGCGGCTGGAAGACTTTCGGCACAGAAGGATTTTGCAATGCTTATAAGGGCCTTCAGCCATGCCGTAAGGCAAAGGGACATGAGACTCATAATCCTCGGAGAGGGAAAGGAACGGCAGGCTCTAAAAAGGCTTATTTCCAAGCTTGGAGTCGAAGACAAGGTGGATCTTCATGGTTTCGTGCCCAACCCCCTGGCGTTTATGTCCAAGGCCCATCTTTTTTGTCTTTCATCCAGATTTGAAGGGCTTCCAGGTGTGCTGATCGAGGCACTGGCAGCAGGTTGCCCTGTTGTGAGCACAGATTCTCCAGGCGGGGCAGGCGAGATAATCGAGGATGGCAGATTTGGGATTCTTGTGCCTGTTGGAGATGACAAGGCTATGTCGGAGGCCATATTGAAAGGCCTTGACACCAGATGGAATCGTGAAGAACTTAAAAAACGGGCCGAATATTTCTCAGTGGACAAGGCGGTCCAAGGTTATCTGAAAGTTTTCGAAGATGTTTTGCGAGCCAAAAAAGAAAAAAAGCTAAGAAAATAAATTCATTGTGATAAAGGTCTGTTTTCTCTTCAATCATTACTTCGTGCATCAGGTTCCCCATGCCGCGCCATACGCTTTTGAGCTTTCCAGGATTTATCCTGAGATAGAGGTGGTGATAGCCTGCTCATCTACCCAAGAAATGGCTTTTGCAAGGGCAATAAGCACTCTTTATCCTGGTCATAGGTGCAAATACAAGTTGCTTGCTGTGCCCTGGTATTATCGTTTCATTGATCCAGTGGTTTCCAAATGGGCCTTCAAGCGCAAGAGGATGGTACTTAAGAACAATCTTGCCTTTTTTCAGGAAATGGATGCCCTGGTGGCACCAGAGCGAAATTGCATGCAGCTGAAGACGAGATTTGGCCTGAAGGATCTCATAATGATCCATGCAAGGCATGGAGCTGGAGACAGGGAAGGGGGCTTTGACGATAGATCAGGGGCCTTTGACTTCACACTGCTGCCTGGCCAGAAGTATGTAGACAGGCTGAAGGAGTTGGGATACCTGAAGGAAGGCAGATATGCAGTGGTGGGGTGGCCCAAATTTGAGGTAGTGCAGGGCTTGAGGCCTGAAAGAAAGCGTCTTTTCGACAATTCAAGGCCTGTCATAGTATACAATCCACATTTTGATCAGAGGGTTTCTTCGTGGGCACCCATGGGCATTAAGGTAATGGAGTTTTTCAGGACGCATCCCGAATACAACCTGATCTTTGCGCCACATGTGGTGTTATTCAAGAGGCGTAAACGTCACAAGGCCAGGCTGCCAAAAAGGTATCACAAGGTAAACAATATCTACATTGATCTAGGAAGCCATGCTTCAGCGGATATGACGTACATGCGGGCAGCAGACATCTATCTTGGAGATGTGAGCAGCCAAGTCTACGAGTTTTTGTTTGAGCCTCGCCCTTGCATCTTCTTGAATGGCCACCATGTCCAGTGGCAGGACAATCCGTTTTATTATCACTGGAACCTGGGACAAGTGGTGGATGATGTGGACACAGGCCTCGATGCCGCCTTGAAGAGGGCGTTTTCCACCCACAAAGAGTTGTATCTTGAAAAGCAAAAGAAGGCCTTCGATTACACCTTTTACAATGAACCAGGCTCTACTGCAGCTGAACGGGGAGCCAGGGCCATAGCAGAATTCTTGTTGAACAGGCTCAGGATAAAGGCATTCAGAGCCTGAAATTATCCCCTAGGTATACGGCCCTTACCAAGGGGCTTTGCGACAACCTTTCAGGGTCTCCAGCCTCCAGCAGCTTGCCTTGGTTCAATATGTAGGCCCTATCGCATATCCGCAGGGTCTCTCTTACATTATGGTCTGAGATCAATATGCCGATACCTTGGGCCCTGAGTCTTTTGATTATATCCTGAATCGAGGTGACGGTGATGGGATCGATTCCAGCAAAGGGTTCGTCAAGAAGCATGAACATAGGCTGTATGGCAAGGGCTCTGGCGATCTCAAGGCGCCTTGCTTCACCTCCAGAAAGGGAACTTGCCAGGTTGGATGCCACATGGTCAAGGTTGAACTGGACTATCAATTCGTCTCTGCGTTTGATTTGTTCCTGCCTAGTTATATCTTGAAACTCAAGCACTGCAAGAAGGTTTTGTCCCACTGTCAAGCCCTGGAATAAAGAGCGTTCCTGGGGAAGATAGGAGATGCCTGCCCTTGCACGGGCCGAGAGGGAAAGTTTTGTAAGCTCGTTTTCATCCAGGAAAACAGTCCCCTTGTCAGGTTTGAGCAGACCCACCACCATATAGAAGGTAGTCGTCTTGCCAGCTCCATTTGGGCCAAGGAGGCCAACTATCTCACCAGAATCCACGTGAATGGAAAGGCCATCCACTACCTTTCTGGCATTGAATGTCTTCTCAAGTTGCTGGGCAGCAAGCCGTTTAGCCTTCATGATCCTTATTGCCATCCTGTTCGTTGTCCAGGGTGGCATTTACGTCGGACGAAACGAAAAGTTTCCTCTGTTTGGTGTCTATACTAAGCCCCTTGCCCTCGATGGTAGAGCCATCGAGCCTTATATGGACAGGGGCAGTGGTCTTCAATATCCCGCTTCTTTCATCATATTCCATCCAGTCGGTGGTGAGGATGTTGTCTGGCTGGTCTTCTATTCGAACATGCCCCATTACCCTGATGGTCTCGTTGCCAGAATGTATCTGCCCCATGTCTGCAGTAAGTTCGATGTCCCCACGGATCTTATCGTGAAATACGAGATGGATCTTTTTGGCCTTGATAAGCCCGCTTTGCCTGTTGTGTTCAGCCTGTTGGGCAGAAAATGTCCATATGGCCCTGCCGTGGCTGGACTTTGTGTAAGTGATATTTTTTAACACAAGACCTGGCGGTATGGCCTCGTTGACTCGTTCATGGGATATTTGCCAAGCGTGCCATGCCATCCATGCTCCAGCAAGAAAGATTGCTGCCGCAACAAAAGAAATAGTGGGTTTGATATATCCTTTTTGAGTCAATTGACGTGTATTTGGCAGAACGCTTAGTTTGTTCTTGATCCAATAGCTCCAATTTTGGAAGGCAGCCTCGAGACAGAAGAAAGATAATGAAGGAATATCTTAAATACAAGATCTCCACTGGATGAATCTTTTAGTGAGATTTGGTTGTCTTAAAGCCTTGTGCCAAATTCTATGGCAGGGACAGGTAGGGCCTGGCCAGAGTGAAATTCGACATATTCCCTGTTTTTCCTCATGAAAGGCAGTAGTAAGAGTCTGGAGCCCTTTATCCTGATGGCAGCCTTTCTTATCTGGTCAAATACCCGTTTTTTATTACGGAACAAATCAAAAAGTACTATTCTAATAGAATAGGCCGCCTCGTTTAAGGTAAAGTTCACAGGATGCAGCCTGGGGATCTCACCGGGATTTTTATTTTCGTGGAGCATGAAATTTGTCTCAAGCCTGCTCATCCGTGTCGAGAGCCTGAAAAAGAGGCTGGGGTTTATTTTGAACGCTGGGACCAGGATCTGGACAGGCCTCTTCTTCCATTCTTTTGGGAATTCCTTGTAGGGGAAAAGCTGCTTGTAGAAGGCGTAACGGTTCTCAAGGCTTGTGTTTTGTAAATATAACGAGAAATCCCAGAATGGCAGAAAGATATCATCTCTGCCCGCTGGCGCTTCAACTGTGACAAATCTTTTTGGAAAGGCGCTTGCATCTCCAATGGGCCATATCATGTTGCAGAATCTGCAAAGAAGGGCCGTCGCCCTGGGATATGCAGGCAAGTCGCCACCACACTTTGGGCATATCAAGGGGATGAATCTTATGCGTCTTTTTTTTGACACAGGTTCCATGAAGATGGAAACGGCCTCTTTATGTGTTTTGTTGAGTCGGATGTGCCCCTTTGCGCCCCACAACGGCCTTAAATGCGAGGCCTTGCCCTTGATGTAAACTATCTCAAAGGGTGCATGGATGATACTTGCGTTTTCAGCCATTATCCCTTCCATTATCGGCTTGCTCTTCAGGACGGCCTCTATGTTTGCATCGGCTGTCTCGAGTGCCTTTTTCGGATCGATGAGGTACCTGAGACCTGGAGGTGAAAGGGGATTCAGCTTCATGGTCCCAATTTGGGGAGCTACACCAAGTGGAGGCAGATTGGAAATCATGTCCGAGGCAGGAATAGTTACGTCAACCAGGGAAGAATCTGAGGCTTGGTGTTCGTGTACCCTGAATTTGAAGCCCCTGAACCTCCAATAGGGAAGGTGACATAAATGGGCATCATCTTGCGCGCGGTCAATAGGTGAAAGAAAGTAACTGAAGATTCCAGATGGAGGCACCATATAGAGCTTGGTCCTGCAAAAGCTGCAAGACAACAATGGGTCTCCAATGTTTAGATCTACTTGCCCGCCGCACTGGGGGCATGATCCCGTGGCTTCAGCCCGTTTCATTCCCCAAGGCGGCTGCCACAAATGTTGCAGAAGGACGCCTCAGGACGGTTTTTGGCACCACATTCAGGGCAGGTCTTTGGTTGAGGTTTGGCATCCACCTTCCCTCCGCAAGCCGGGCAGAATTTGGCCTTTGGTGAAATGTTTTTACCGCAGGTTGGACATTGACGCAGTACAAGGATCTGATGGCCACAATTGGGGCAAAATCTTGCATTTGTATCCAGGGTTATGCCGCAATCTGGACAGCGCTGGAAAACAGGGGCCATCCTTCCAGCTTGTCCATCTGTGGCTTCACTTTGTTGCAATGAACCCACCCCTGACAGCAATCCTGGGATTAGGAGTCCCAGCCCCATGCCGATGCCACCCTGGGCCATTCCTTGGCCTTCCGCAGCCTTCTCCATTGCCATTGCAGCTTTCATCTGAAGAAGACCCGGCAGATTGTCACCAAGAAGTCCCAGCCGGCTTTTTTCATCTATTGCTTGCTGCACATCCGCAGGTGGGGTGATGGCGTTGATGTAGAGTTCTTTTAGGGCTATGCCGTAAGTGGAAAGATCCCTGGTGAGAATCTCTGAAAGCCCCTGGGCCATTTCGCCGTATCTTTGAGGCAGATTCAGAAGGGTATCCAGGTGCTCACCAAGATAGTCATTGAGCCTAGAGACGATGACCTGGCTGCAATAGGATTCCAGCTCATCAACCAGCAGGGAGGCTTTTGTGCCTACGAGTGTATTTACGAAGAGTACAGGCTGGGTGACTTGTATATTGAAGACCCCGTGGGCCCGGAGTCTGACAAGCCCCAGCTCACTATCCCTAAAGGCAACCGGGTCCCTGGTGCCCCATCTCAAGTTGGTGAACACCTTGAGATTTACAAAATAGATCTCTGCGCGTATCGGGCTGGTAAAGCCCCAGGGAAGAGAAAGCAGTTTTGTAAGTATGGGGATGTTCAGTGTGGAGATGGTGTGCCTGCCAGGTCCTAGGGCGTCACAGGCTATACCCTGTGAATAGAAAACTGCCGCCTGGTTGTCCCGGACGATAGCCTGCGCACCGAGCTTGAACTCGCCGGAGCCATGTTCTGGAAGCCGGTGTGATACCTCCTTGCCAGACTCATCGAACCATTCCAGTACCTCAAGAAAGATTACATTTTTAGTGCCCATATTATTTCCGTTTCTGTTAAAGGTTTTTTGAAACAGCAGCAATATTCAATGGCTGTTAATCTTTACGGAACCAGATAGGGCATACTTGAATGGTCCTCGATGGCAATGTTTTCATTCCTGGCTTATTGCGGCAATGGATTCTGAAAGAGGCTGCCCCTGGGCTGTCTTCACCCCAAAGGCCACTGCCAGTTCATCCACGAGCAGCTCGCTTTTTTCTATCAACTCCAATAGGTCACCGATCCCAATGCCAGTTTCCCTGGCTTCATCCAGCAGGTATGCGGCATCTTCTTCAGTGAATCCAGTTTGGTTTAGCCGAGACGAAAGGGCTACTGGGACAACTGCGGTTTCTTCAAGGCCGAGTTCCTTTATTTCCATCTGGCGAGCGCCATGGAGGCCTATACAGCATATGAAAAGGTCTGGCAGACCCCAGTTCTTTGCAATCCAGGCCCCGGCCTGGCAATGGTTCCACGAAAAGGCCTCCTTTTCCATCTGGTGTATGTCTCCACCCTCTGACAGCCATTTTGAGTAGACCTTAGAGTAAAGATCGAACCACTGGGAAAGAAGTTGAGGCAAGGCTATATCCTGAAGAAGGCCTGCAGAAAAGGCCTCTTCTGCATCTATGCCCATGAATTGCGCACAATTTCTGGAAAAAAGGGCCCTGAGAATGGAGTCTGACCAATAACGTTCATAATCAAAGCCCTGCCACTGGGGGTCCTTCGCGGTATCGAGCATGGCATATCCTATGGCCAGGTTTTCTATCTCGCGCAAACCAAGGATAGATACCGCCTTGCTCACGCTTGCAACCTGTGTCGGCAGTGCAAAAAGGGCCGAATTGACAACCTTCAAGATCTGGCTTGCCAAGGAAGGATCTGATTCAAGCACCGAGACTATCTGTTCGATGTCAATATCAGGGTTCTTCAACATTTCCATCAGGGTCAGGACAACTTGAGGACAGGGTGGCACGTCAAAGTCCGAGAAGATCTTTTCAAAGTCACCTGTAGAGAATTGGGAGTACTGGATAAATTTTTTTAGAAGATTCATCTGCATAACATGAGGCGATCAAAAAAGTTATTTAATGGGCAACGTATACCAGACTGGATCTTATGGCAAACGAGCAAGGTTGCCAGATTGAGATTCTGGTTTCTCGCTTCCAGATTCGATGCCCTTTTCATGAGTCTCTTGTTTTTATTTGGCGGTTCAATCTTCAGTGTTCTAATTATCGGCATAGCTGCCCGTTTTGTTTCATGGAATCTAATTTTTCCTTCCCTTGGTCCAACCATATTCCTTCAGTTTTATAGTCCTGGTTCCCCAATGTCGTCTCCAAGAAACACTGTGATGGGACATATGTTGGGAGCAATAACTGGTGTCCTCTTTTTCTGGATCGGCACTTTTTTAGGATTGACAAATGGTGCCATGAATTTTGAAAATATATTGATGGCAGGCGTTGCCCTTGGGGCAGGAGGGACCTGCATGGCCTACACTGGCCTTCTTCATCCTCCGGCTGCTTCCACCATTCTCATAGGTGCCTTTGGCATGGTCGATAGACCTGAAGACATGCTCGCAATAGTGATATCTGCCGCTCTGCTCTCTGCTGTGGCATGGTTCGTCCATTGGGCAGCAGGTATAAGGTTTCCTGTCTGGAGCCCTTTTGAACAGGATGGCGGCCCAATGCTTGAAACCAAACTGGGGCGGCTGCACCTTAGAAAAGGTGGAGAAAAAGAATCCATGGCTGATCTTGCGGCAAGGCTTGCTACAAGGCAGAAGTTGAAATAGTTTTTCCAAATGTTTCTTTTTATTTTAACATTTCCCAATCTGTCCCCAGGTATTAAACTGGTGAAAAAGATATTAAGGAAATCCCACCGTTTTTAGTGACATACACCCAATGAACAGGTCAGAAATCCGTCCCGATGGGTCGGACAGGGTCTTCTCACGGACCACTTATAACGGCAGGCCAACCGTAGCCATTTTGCCAGCGCCAGGAAAGGATGGCCTGATGGAGGCAGAAAGTTTTTATCTTATCGGCAGTCATCTAAAGGCCAGGTCTGTCCCTGTACCAGAGATATACCGTTACGATAACATTTCGGGCCAGTTGTTGGTTGAGGATCTTGGAGACACAAAATTTCAATATGTGGCTACGTCGCTGATGGATCAAGGGCATTTTTCAAGGCTTTTTCTGGAATATGAGAAGGTGCTTGACGTTCTGGTTCATATGCAGGTGGCAGGCGCCGAAGGTTTTGATCCTGAATGGTGCTGGCAAGAGCCATATTACGATTCAAATCTGGCCTTTGATAAAGAGGCCCTGTATTTCATGAATGCCTTTATTAAGGATTTTATGAGGCTTAGCTGCAACCAAGAAGCCCTTATTCAAGAGTTAAAGCGCTTGACTGGCCTTGTGGATGAATGGTGTCATATTGTTTTCTTTCTCCATCGGGATTTTCAATCGAGGAATTTGATGGTTGCAACTGGGGCTATAAGGGTAATAGACTTTCAGGCCGGAAGGCTTGGACCGTGGGGGTACGATCTTTCTTCTATCCTGCATGATCCTTATGTCAATATTCCTTGGACAATGAGGTTGGAACTCTATGAATATTATCTATCGAGGATGACAGATATGAATGAGGACTTCAAAAGGGATGAGGGCCTATTACGGGAATTTTTCCTTCTTTCCATGATGAGACTGTTGCAGGCCCTGGGTGCCTATGGCTTTTTGTCAAAGAGGAAGAAGAGGCCCTTTTTCAAGGCGTTCATCCCTCGCGCCTTGTTCAGTCTGGACAAGGTCTTGGAATCCTGGCATGAAACCGATTGTGTTCATTTGAGGTCCTGTGTCCACAGGGCAATCGCTGAAATATCCTGAAAAGGGCAGGCTCCATGTCTTCGAAATTTTTCGGCCTGTCAACAATCATCGTCTTATTGCTGGCATTTGCGCCTAACTGGATCCTTTCTTTTCCGGAAGTTCAAGACAAGATACGCACCGAAACGGCAAAAGCCATTGATGCGAATGTGACTCTATCCTCTGCAAGCTGGAGATGGTTCCCGCTTCCCCATTTATGTTTTGACGATTTTTCCATGTACAAGAAGGAGTTCCGCCTGGATGCGCCGGTTCTTAGTGTCTATCCAGTCTGGTTGTCCATATTTCAGGGCAATGTGGGCATAGACGGAATTGTCCTGGAGGATGCCGATTTTCTCCTCAAGTCCGTATCCAGGCAAGAGAAAAGGACCAAGCCACCTTTCAGGTGGATCAAGGTTGTAAACGGGCGCTTCAGGCTTTCATCGGGGACCAAACTTGATTTTCTTCCCCTGAAGAACAAGAGGCCCGACCTTTCAAGCCTCTACGGCAGGATCGAGATAGATGGTGATATCTTAAGTGGCAAGGTGGGAGGTAAGACCAGCTTTGCCTCACGAATTTTTATCGCCTTTTCCTGCAATCTTGCAGACATGGGATTTTCACTAAATTCCAAGATAGAGCATCTGGACATGGCAGGCCTATACTATAAAGACATCACCACCAGGGCGCAGTTTCCTGCAAAGGGCTTTCTCGATGTGCACTTGGAGGCACACGGCAGGGCATTTGAGCATATGGATGGGAGCCTTGAAGCCGCGTCTGCGTGCCTCATTTCAAAGACGAAGAAGCCAGAAGCTGCCTTTTCCTGCGGCAGTTTAAAGCTAACCTTTTCCTATAGTCCAGATGAGATCTCTGTCCTCATAAACCAACTGGAATTTGCACAGCCGAACCTGAGGCTCCAAGGCAACATAAGACTAGACCGCAAAAAGGATGGCAATCGTCTGTTGGTGGATCTCGAGGGCAGGGATATAGATCTTGGACAAGTGCGTAGAAGTGTCCTTATTCTCCTAAAGGGCCATAAGGATGCCCAGAAGGTATGTAACATCGTAAGGGGTGGGAAGGCATCAAGGCTTTCCTTTCACTTTGACGATGATCCCCGGTACCTAGAATCCCTCCACTGTATGACCATAGAAGGGGAGCTTGAGGACGTGCCGGTATATGTGCCGGATCAAGACCTCTTCATAGATTCTGTCAGCGGTTCCATGAAGATAGTAGGTGCCGTCCTCCACCTTGAAAATGGCCGGATGAGGCTTAGAAATTCACATGGCTTCAATGGCATCTTTGTGTTGGGTGTAGCAGATCACAACCATGAGATGGAACTCGATATAGATCTGGATGCAGATCTCAGGGATGTGAAGTGGGCCCTGAAAAAGTTCGTTCATAAAGATGTCCTTCAGCGTGAATTAAAAGAGGTGAGCAAGACATATGGCCGCGTTCAGGGCAGACTCATGCTTGGAGACGACGAAAGGCATTTTGATACATTTGTGGATGTGACATCTGTAAAGGCGGGTTTCTTCTATAACCGTTTCAATTGGCCAATAAAGATCAATGGGGGACTCCTCAGTTACCAGGATGATACTCTTGCCTGGAAGGGGCTTTCGGGTGAGGCGGGCAGCAATAGGGTGGCTTGCTTTACAGGGGAACTGTCTTGGAAGGGCAGAGACAGGCTGAGGGTGGAAAAATTTTCCGGCAACCTAGATGTCCCTTCCATCCTGGATCTGTCTCCGCACTTCAAGCCGCTCGAGAAGGTGCGTGAAGAGCTGGCATTAAAGGCAAGAGGAAGAGTCGCAGTGGAAAGGCTAAGTGGACGGATTTTTCTTGACGATCCCCGGGGTGTGACCTACAAGGGATGGTTTAAGCCAGACGGCCTCAGTGTTGAAACCAGGCTCTTGCCTGGTGAGCTTCATGTACGCGAGGGGAGCTTTTTCCTGGACAACAATACCTTGAAGGCACCAAGGTGCAAAGTGGATCTGTCCAGCCAGGAATTTTATGCCAGCTTCGATCTCAGGCATCACAACCTCAAGGACTGGCAGGGAAGGCTGGGTTTCACTGGAACTGTCAACCATGCAATCGCCAAGTGGAT
Source organism: uncultured Thermodesulfatator sp. (assembly GCA_964581255.1). Lineage (GTDB taxonomy): Bacteria > Desulfobacterota > Dissulfuribacteria > Dissulfuribacterales > QOAL01 > QOAL01. Next base: position 33,665 of record CAZOMT010000002.1, on the reverse strand, counting down.
TGAGGGGCACGGGTGGGTGCCGAAAGAATATTTCCCCAAGATCCCAGTCCATCTCAAGGATTTGAATATAGGGCTTCTTGAACAAGGGCATGAGCATGTATCAGGCAAGCTGGTATGGAAAAATGTCGAATCAGAGGCCCTTATAGACATAGATGTGGCAAAAGATTTTCTCGACATTAGACAGGTCAGAGTGAGATCCAGGGACGAGACAGGAACCTTTCGTTTGTTGCTGGATGAGGGGATGGGAAAAAGGTTCAGTCTCGGTTGGAATGGAAGGCTTTCTGGTTCTGCCCTGGACAGGTGCCTCAGAAAAAATGACATACTTAAGGGGAGGCTTGAAGGGGACTTTTCCATGGAGTACCTGGCAGATCCTGGCAAGGGTTTCAGCCAACCAAAAGGCCACCTTTCAGCCACCCATCTGTATTGGCTATGGGGCACAAAAAATCCGCTTTTAATGCAAGCCCTTGATGTCGAAGCCAAGGGAAACAGCCTATTCCTACAGACGAAATTTCGGTTTCTTCAGGATACGATAGTTGCCAGTGGAGACGTCAGCCTTGTGGGAAATAAGGTCACTGCCTACCTGGACGTATATGGCAAGAAGTTGTCAGATGACAGCCTTCAGGTTCTGTTTGAAGAGGGCACAGGCAGGCCGGTATCCATCAGGGAAGCACCTCCGCCAAATAGGGCCAGCTTCTTTCACGAGTGGAACCTCGACGTTGGGGGAGAGATTTCCTTTGGTTTCGATGCCGTGGAGTTGGACCTCAATTCCAGGTTTAACGTTTCTTCTGAGAAGACAGGTCCCAGGATCGTAAAGGTCCAAGGCGTAAATGGCTATGGCCAATTTTCTTCAAGCAAATTTACCGATATAAAGATATTTGGGAAAAGCTTTTGTGGTCTCAAACTCAACGCCTCTGTAGAGGTGGATAAGGCAGGCAAAGAGGAACGTTCTCTGGTGATAACAAGTCAAGAAGGCGAGGAGATCCAATTTGAGGATTTTCTCAAGTGTCTTGGTTTTAAGCAACACGTACTGTCAGGGCCTTTTACAGTGGAGATGGAGATGGTGAGTCCCGACGGGATACTTGCAGGAAGCGGTGGCCTGAAACTCCATGCCAGGGATGGCAATATCAAGAGATTTGGTTTGCTGTCGCGCATTCTCGGGGTGGTAAACCTCGTCGATCTCTTTTCGATCCAGCCGGGAATCGGGCTTATTGAAGGAGGTTTCCCATACGACGAGATTGTATTAAACTCCAGGATAGACAAGGGGGTCATGGAGCTTGAACAAGCTGTGATAAAGGGGCGTGGCCTCAATCTTTATGGCACTGGCACCGTAGACATAAGAAACAGAAAGCTGGATCTGATAGTCTTTGTCGCCCCTCTCAAGACGGTAGACAAGATAATCACTTCGGTCCCCATAATCGGTGCCATAATTGGGGGTAAGCATAAGTCGCTCATCACCGTACCAGTAAAGGTGGAAGGGCCATGGGTGGAGCCAGCAATCAGGACAATGCCAGCAAAGGCAGTGGCAGACGTATTCAAGAAGCTATTGTTTAACGTCTTGAAGGCACCCTTTTCCATATTTAGCAAGATGGGCGTGGAACCGCCCCAGGATTCGAAGGCGAATTGAGAATATGGCAAGCACCATTCTCTTAAATTTGTCTGCGTTTGTGATAGTCATAGCTGGCGTGAAGGCCGCTGGTTCCTTTCTGGTGCCGCTTCTTCTGGCAGCCTTTATCGCAACCATAGCAGCGCCACTGCTCTTTTGGTTAACCAGCAAGGGGCTGCCAACCTTGCTTTCCATATTCCTGATCATCTTGATCTTTCTGCTGCTTGAAGTGGGTCTTGGCACCCTTATGGGCACTTCGGTATCGGATTTTTCACAAAGCCTCCCCCATTACCAGGAAAGGCTTAATGCCATTTATGGAGATATATTGCATCTAGGGGAGAAGATCGGACTTACCCAGCAGGATCTAGAGCCTATCAAAGACATTGACCCTTCAAGAATCATGACCTTTGCAGCCACCACGCTGAAAAGCCTTGGAAAGCTGATCACAAACACCTTTTTCATAGTCCTCACTTTGGTCTTCATGTTGCTCGAGGCAGGGGGCATGGCATACAAGATCCAGGCGCTTTCCATGCTGGGCTTTGAAAGCACGGAAAATTTCAAGCAGATCATGGAGGGCATGAACAGCTTTTTTGCTATAAAGACCTTTACCAGCCTCCTTACCGGCCTTTTGATAGGCCTTGGCCTATGGATACAAGGGCTTGATTTTCCTGTACTTTGGGCTGTGATGGCTTTTGCCCTCAATTTCATCCCGACCATTGGCTCAATAATTGCGGCTGTGCCTGCTGTACTGCTGGCACTGGTACAACTCGGTTTCATGAACAGTCTTGTAACGGCTGCCATATATCTTGCCGTAAATATATCCATAGGCAACGTACTTGAGCCCAAGATCATGGGTAGTGGAGTAGGCCTTTCCCCGCTTGTAATATTTATGTCCATGGCGTTTTGGGGCTGGGTTTTGGGGCCGGTGGGAATGCTCCTTTCCGTGCCTATAACCATGTCTCTGAAGATCGCCTTGGACAACCATCCAAAGACAAAGTGGATCTCTGTGATGCTTGGCACCAACAGCGAGGCCGCAGCACTGATGAAGAAATTCGATACAGAGAACGAAAGCGAATGAAAAAGGGGTATATCCAAGTCTATACTGGAGACGGCAAGGGGAAAACCACCGCAGCCATTGGCCTTTCAGTTAGGGCGATAGGGGCCGGGATGAATGTCCTCTTTGCCCAGTTTCTGAAAAGGGGGCAATTCAGTGAGGTAAAGGCCCTTGGCCGTTTTGGTGACCAGATAAAGATCATCCAGTTTGGTTCTGGAAAATTTGTAAGGGGCAAACCCCAAAAAGAGGACTATCAACGTGCCTCAGAAGGCCTCAAATTGATCAGAGACGAGATCATGTCTGGCAAGTACGATCTTGTTGTGCTCGATGAGGCAAATGTTGCTTTGAATCTTGGTCTGATATCCCTCGAAGATGTGGTTGAAGTCTTGAAAAAAAGGCCTGTTGGCGTGGAGATTGTGCTTACTGGCCGTAACGCCCCTGAAGAGATCTATAAGGTTGCAGATCTTGTAAGCGAGTGCAGGATGGTCAAGCACTACCTTTCCCAGGGGGTTAAGGCACGAAAAGGGATAGAAAGATAACCTTGGCAGACCTTAAACGAAAGGGTGTCCAGTAGCAGGGTTGAACAAATTTTTTCTTGTGTTAAAGGTCTATCTGGAAAAATTATTAATTTTATTCTGATATTGCAGAGAGGAGCGGGAAACCATGTGGAATCCTATAGAAAGTGCTCCAAGGGAGGAGCTTGAAAGATTACAGGCAAAGCGTTTGCGGGATACAGTGGAGCGGGTTTACCACCTTGTGCCTTTTTACAGAAAGAAGTTTGATGAGATAGGAATGAAGCCCGCCCATGTCAAGTCGGTAGAAGACCTAAAGAATCTGCCCTTTACCACAAAGCAGGATCTCCGGGATCATTACCCCTTTGGACTGTTTACTGTGCCCATGGATCAAGTGGTGAGGATTCATTCCTCATCTGGAACAACAGGAAAACCCACAGTTGTTGGATATACAGCTCACGATATGGGGGTCTGGAAGGAAGTTATGGCAAGAACCATGTCCATGATGAACGTAGGCCCTGGAGATGTGGTGCACAACGCATATGGCTATGGTCTATTTACTGGAGGGCTTGGTTTTCATTATGGCGCAGAGGAGGTGGGCGCTGCTGTGGTGCCCTCTAGCGGCGGTTTTACCAAGAGGCAGCTCTTGCTCATGAAAGATTTTGGTGCAACAGTGCTTTGCTCTACACCTTCCTTTGCCCTGCATCTGGCAGAAGTTGCCCAGGATGAGGGCTATGACCTCAAGAAGGATTTCAGGATAAGGGCGGGCTTTTTTGGCGCTGAACCAGCAAGCGAGGGGCTTAGAAATGCCCTTAGGGATGCCTGGGGGCTTGTTTACATAGAGGCTTATGGCCTATCGGAAATCATCGGCCCTGGTGTGGCCTCTGGCTGCCCCTATGGAAATCTTCATGTATTTGAGGACCACTTCATCCCTGAAGTGATAGATACAGAGACAGGTGAGGTGCTTCCAGAGGGGGAAGAGGGAGAACTGGTGTTTACCACAGTGACAAAACAGGCCCTTCCTATAATCCGTTACCGAACCAAAGACATCACTGTCCTTCATCGTCAGCCTTGCAAGTGCGGAAGGACCATTACCATTATGGAGTCTGTAAAAGGCAGGGCGGATGACATGCTCATTGTGAATGGAGTCAATGTCTTCCCATCTCAGGTGGAGCATGTGCTCACAAAAATAGAGGGAATAACCCCCAATTATGTCATTGTTCTAGACAAAAAAGGTGTTTTGGACAAGCTGGAGGTGTGGGTTGAAGTTGATGACAGGACCTTTGCTGACGGGATTGGAGCCCTGGAAACCTTGAAATCCAAGCTTCAGCAGGAGATGCTTAACGATCTCTACATAAACGTACGTGTAAAACTTGTAGAGCCCAAAACCCTTGAAAGGAGCATGGGCAAGGCCAAGAGGATCATTGACAAAAGAGAGGCAGAGGGGTTGAAGTCATGATTAAAAAATACGGAATCAAACAGCTGTCCATCTTTCTTGAAAACAGGAAAGGCAGGCTCCTGGAAGTCACCGAGGCCCTGAAAGATGCATCCATAAACATCAGGGCATTGGCGCTTGCTGAATCTGCCGAATTTGGCATATTGCGCCTTGTAGTGAACAATCCTGAAAAGGCCAAAAGCGTCCTGTCTTCATCTGGTTTTACCCTCAAGGAGCAGGAAGTGTTCGCGGTGGAAGTGGCGGATGAGCCAGGAAGTTTTTATGAGGTGGTCAAAATCCTCACACAAAATGATATCAATGTGGATTACACCTATGCCTTTGTCGGTGGGGCCAGTAAGGCCGTGCTCATCTTCAAGGTCCCCTCGGATATGTTGGAAAAGGCCCTGGGTGTGCTGGATCAGGGAGGTATCACCCTGGTAAAGCCCATGTTTTTCTACGATTAACAGCCTGTAAGGCAAAAATCCTTGGTAAAGGGCAGTCATGAGTACAAAATTCATATTTGTGACAGGAGGCGTTCTTTCTTCCCTGGGCAAAGGGCTAGCTGCTGCGTCCATTGGCGCTCTTCTTGAGGCCAGGGGGCTTTCAGTAACCCTTCAAAAACTTGATCCATACATCAATGTGGATCCAGGTACCATGAATCCGTTTCAGCATGGAGAGGTGTTCGTCACCGACGATGGGGCAGAAACAGATCTGGATCTGGGCCATTACGAAAGATACACCAGTGTAAAATTCGGCCAGAGGCACAACTACACCTCTGGCCGTATCTATTACAGCGTGATTTCAAAAGAAAGGGCTGGAGATTATCTTGGAGGCACTGTTCAGGTAATACCTCATATTACTGATGAGATAAAGCAGGCCATAATGCAGCTCAATGGCGAGGCAGATATAGCCATAGTCGAGATAGGCGGAACCATTGGCGATATTGAAGGGCTGCCCTTTATCGAGGCAATCAGACAGCTTCGTGGGGATCTGGGTAAGGAAAACACCCTCTACATTCACGTGACTTATGTTCCATACATAAAGGCGGCAGGGGAGCTGAAGACCAAGCCCACGCAGCACAGCGTCAAAGAGCTGAGGTCCATTGGCATACATCCAGAGATCCTTCTTTGCAGGACGGAAATGGATCTTTCTCCAGAAATAAAATCCAAGATAGCTCTTTTTTGTGACGTCAAGGAAGACAGGGTTATCACTGCAAAGGATGTAAAGTGTATTTATGAGGTGCCCTTGAGGTTTCACAAGGAGGGGCTGGACGAAAGGATCGTTGAATGCCTCAACATGTGGACCAGGGCCCCGGTACTCAACGCATGGGAAGATCTCATGGCCCGCATAGACCAACCCCAGTATGCAGTCAGGATTGCAATGGTGGGGAAATATGTAAACTTGCGGGAATCGTACAAGAGCCTGAATGAGGCATTGTTTCATGGAGGGGTGGCTAATAATGCAGCCGTAGAGATAGATTTCATCAACTCCGATGAAGTCAGGGGCCAGGAGCTCGAGGCAAGATTGAAGGAGGTGGATGGGATTATCGTTCCTGGAGGCTTTGGCAGCAGAGGCATCCCTGGAAAGCTCGAGGCCATAAGCTATGCCAGGGAAAACAACCTCCCGTTTTTTGGCATCTGCCTTGGAATGCAGCTTGCTGTCATAGAGTTTGCGAGGAACAGGGCGGGGCTATCCATGGCCGACAGTACAGAGTTTAGTCCGAACACGCCAGATCCAGTGATCTATCTCATGAAGGAATGGTACGATTACCGTACCGACACTATACAGAAGCGGGATGAGTACAGCCAAAAAGGCGGTACCATGAGGCTTGGGGCCTATCCATGTAAGCTTGTCCAAGGGACAAAGGCATTCGAGGCCTATGGAATCGAAGAGATATCGGAACGCCACAGGCACCGTTATGAATTTAACAATTCATACAGGGAAGTTCTCCAGGATGCAGGCCTTGTACTATCGGGTCTCAGCCCCAATGGAGAGCTGGTGGAGATAGTGGAACTAAAGGACCATCCCTGGTTCTTAGGTTGCCAGTTTCATCCAGAGTTCAAGTCCAAGCCGCTTGCGCCCCATCCCCTCTTTGTTTCGTTCATTAGGGCTGGGCTGGAGAGGCGCTTTGGCAAATCCAACTGAAGAAATGGCTAGCCTGTTATGAAAACTGTCCACATAGGCGATTTTCAGGTAGGTCCAGGTCATCCACCTCTTTTGATAGCTGGCCCTTGCGTGCTCGAAAACCTTGATATCGCCTTGGAGATAGCTGGATTCATGGCCCTTGCAGCTGAAAGAAACGGTTTTTCCTACATGTTCAAGGCTTCCTTTGACAAGGCCAACAGGACCTCCGTGGATTCTTTCAGGGGGCCAGGGCTTGAAAAGGGTCTTGAGATTCTTGCCCAGGTCAAAGACTCCATTGGTTGCCCTGTAATTTCTGATATCCATGAGCCAACACAGGCGGAGATTGCCGCACAAATCCTGGACTGTATTCAGATACCCGCATTTTTGTGCCGGCAGACCGATCTCCTCGTGGCAGCGGGACATACAGGCAAGCCAATAAACATAAAGAAGGGCCAGTTCATGGCGCCCTGGGACATGAGACATGTCATCAACAAGGTCCTTTCCACGGGCAATGACAGACTTTTTCTCACAGAGCGGGGGGTCTCGTTTGGTTACAACAATCTGGTGGTGGACATGAGGGCCATCCCCATAATGGGGGGGTTTGGCTATCCTGTAGTTTTTGATGCGACCCATAGCGTTCAGCTTCCTGGAGGGGGACACGGATGTTCGTCTGGCCAGAGGGAATTTGTCCCACACCTTGCAAAGGCCGCTGTGGCCGCAGGTGCCCATGGCATTTTCATGGAGGTTTATCCAGATCCAGAACGGGCGAGGTGTGACGGGCCGAACAGCTTGCCCCTTAACAAAGTAGATGGTCTTTTATCAACCCTTTCCAAGATTTACGAGGTAGTATAGTTGTCGTCCATTCACGAGGCCCAGTTATTGTCCAAGGCAGCTTCTATAGAGCTTTTGGTGCTCGATGTTGACGGTGTGTTGACTGACGGCCGTATAGTCTACTCCACGGACGGACAGCAGGTATTATCGTTTCACGTCCATGATGGCCTTGGGATTAAGCTTCTTTCAGAAAGTGGCGTCAAGATTGCCATCATAAGTGCCAGAAAGAGCCAGGCCCTTGAAAGACGAGCCTCTGAGCTAGGCATCCATTTCCTTTATCAGGGAGTATCAGACAAGGCGGCCTGTTTCAGGCAACTCCTTACCCGTCTGGGCCTTTCACCTGAAAAGGTGGCTGCCGTGGGGGATGATCTCGTGGATCTACCTATTTTGAAATCTGTGGGACTGTCTGTTATCGTGCAAAATGCGGCTTCAGGCCTGTCTGACCATGTGGACTACACAACAGAAAGGCCAGGTGGTGCCGGTGCAGTAAGGGAGGTCTGCGAACTGATCCTAAAGGGAAAGAAGAAGTGGGCCTACTATTTTGACAGATTTCTCGGCTCTTCAGCCTGATTTTGATTGCCAGTGGCCAAAAAACATCTCTTATGGTCTGCTCTCACATTGCTAATGGCGGTGCTCTTGTTCACTTTCTGGCAAGAGGATACCGACCGGGGGGTTTTCAGGTCCCCGGATTTCAAAAGGTTGAAGGCGGACCTGATCCTTTACGATATAAAATATCGCAGGGATGCCAGGGGGAAAGGCTCCCAGTGGGTGGTGCAGGCAGATGTTGCCAAGTTTTTTGAAAAGAAGCGCAAGTGTGAATTCGACAATGTCAAGATCACATTTTTGCCCACTGGAAGTCAGCCTGTGAACGTGATTGCCAGAAAGGGCCTCTATGATTTGGACCAGGGGGATCTCAGGGTGAGTGGAGATGTGGTGGTCAGAGGTTTCAGGGATTACGTCCTGTATTCAGATCAGCTCTTGTACGATCCTCAAGACATGACGATAAGGTCGCCTGGAACTGCAGAAATGGTTGGTGCTGGTGGCAACAGACTCCTGGGCCATTCCATGATATACTACATTAAAGACAGCAGGCTCATTCTGCTTTCTCCAAGGGCTGTGATTTCTGAACAAGGTTCTGAGATAGATTAATAAGGAGACATCGTGAAGAGAAAAAAGAGCTATGGCACAGTGTTTCTTTTGTTGGGTGTTGTCCTTTTGTGGGCGTTGCTTTCCCAGGCGGTTTTTGCCGATAAGGGTAAAGAGAAGAGACAATCTGAAGCCATCAGGATTACCAGTGAAAAGATGGAAGTCAAAGACCAAAAAGGCACTGTGGTATTTACAGGGAATGTGGTGGCCAAAAAGGGTGATTTGACCATCTATTCCGATGTCCTTGAGGTCTTTTATGCCAAGAAAAGAGCTAAGAGTGGTGCAAGTCAAGGTGAAAAAGGGGGCAGGAAGCTCAAAAAGATTGTGGCAAAGGGTCACCTGAAGATCGTACAGGGGAAGCGAAGGGCTTCAGCCAAGGAGGCCATTTACTACAAGCCCCAGGAAAAGATAGTACTTTTAAAGGACGCCATGATATGGGATGGTTCAAATACCATCAAGGGAGACAAGATAACCCTTTACGTGAATGAGAACAGGAGCGTTGTGGAAAGCTCAGGAAAGGACAGAGTAGAAGCTGTGGTGTATTCGGATTGAATTAGATGACACACGAGCCAAGCGTCCTTGAAGCCCAGGGACTTGTCAAGATCTATAAAAAGCGGAAGGTTGTGGACGGAGTCGACTTGCGCCTAGAAAATGGAACAATTGTGGGTCTTCTTGGCCCGAATGGGGCGGGTAAGACCACGACATTCTACATGATAGCCGGGCTTATCAGACCTGATGACGGCAGGGTATTTCTCGATGGAGTGGATATCACTGACCTTCCCATGTACAAGAGGGCGAGGCTTGGCATAACCTATCTGCCCCAGGAGCCTTCTGTTTTCAGGAAATTGTCTGTTTCTGATAACATAAAGATAGTTTTTGAGAACAGGAGGTTTACAAAAAAGGAACAAGAGGAAAGAGTCAGCCGCCTGCTTGAGGAGATGGGTCTAAAGGCCCTTGCGTCTCAGAAGGCCGAGTCCCTTTCTGGTGGCGAGAGAAGGCGTGTGGAAGTGGCTAGGGCCCTGGCCACGGACCCGAAATTCATTCTTCTCGATGAGCCTTTTGCAGGTGTGGATCCATTGGCTGTGGCTGACATCCAGGAGATTATTAGGGATCTTAAGACAAAGGGCATAGGCATCTTCCTGTCGGATCACAACGTGCGGGAAACCTTGACTGTGTGTGATAGCGCATATATTGTAAGCGCAGGGAAGGTGATAGAACATGGCAGCCCTGAAAAGATTGCAACAAGCCGAATTGCAAGAAAAATTTATTTGGGAGAAGGCTTTTCACTTTAGGTAGTTATGGCCCTTGAACTTCGACAAAATCTCAAGCTTACACAACAACTTGTTATGACACCCCAGTTGCAGCAGGCAATAAAACTGCTGCAGCTTTCCCGCCTGGAACTCATAGAAACCATAAATCAGGAACTGGAGGCAAACCCTGTGCTGGAAGAGGTCACGGCCGGGGAATTGGATCAACAACACGAACGTTCTGGAGATTCAGGTGCAGCTGAGACCCAGGAGTGGGGCCAGGAGACAGTTCCTGAGCTTGCATCCTCTGAAGATGCCAAAACTCCTTGGGATAAGGAGGCTGTGAAAGAGACAAATTGGCAGGAGGTTTGGGATGACGAATACAGGAGGGCACTGCCTTCCTATTCCTTTGAAGAAAAGGAAGCCCCAAATTATGAAAACATAGTAGCCTCAAGTTCCGACCTGCCGGATCATCTCATTTGGCAGCTACAAATGTCAGACTTGGATGAAAATCAACGTCATATCGCACAGCATATCATAGGCAACCTTGACAAGGATGGGTATCTAAAGGCAACAGTTCAGGAGATAGCAGAGGCATGTTCTGCGAGTGACGAAGATGTTGAGGCCGTTCTCTCCAGGGTCCAGGAATTCGATCCAGTGGGGGTTGCTGCAAGGGATCTCAGGGAATGTCTTCTCATCCAGATCCGTCATCTGGGTATAGATGATCCCCTTGTCCAGGAGCTTGTTTCCGAGCATCTTCACCAGGTTGAGTTACACAATTACCAACAGATCGCCAAAGCCACTGGCAGGAGTCCAGAAGAGGTGGTTCAGGCCATAGAGGTGATCAAGAGTCTGGAGCCGAGGCCAGGAAGGGCCTTCAGCTCAGAAGCGACCCAATATGTGGTTCCAGATATATATGTCTACAAGGTGGATGATGAGTATGTGGTCTCACTGAATGAAGAAGAGATGCCTAACCTGAGGATAAGCCCTTATTACAAAGAGGCTGTCAAAAACGGCAAGGCTCCAGACGAGGCCAGGGAATTTATCCAGGAAAAGATGAAATCCGCTCTCTGGCTCATAAAGAGCATCCATCAGAGAAAAAAAACCATATTCAAGGTCACTCAGTCCATTGTGAAGTTTCAGAGAGAATTTCTCGACAAGGGCATAGCCTACTTGAAACCTCTGGTGCTCAGGGATGTTGCTGAGGATGTGGGCATGCACGAATCTACCATAAGCCGGGTCACCTCAAACAAGTATGTGCATACCCCCCAAGGCATCTTTGAACTCAAATATTTTTTCAGTACCGGATTGCCGAGACGGGATGGGGCTCCAGAAGTCGCGTCTCAGAGTGTCAAGGAAAAAATCAAAAGACTCATAGAGAGTGAAGATCCTGTCAAGCCATACAGCGACAAGCAGATCGTGGAAATACTCGCCAAGGACAATATAAAGATTGCACGCAGGACAGTCGCCAAGTACAGGGATCTCATGGGAATACTGCCCTCGAGCCGGAGAAAGCGCCCCAAGGTCTGATTTTTTTAATATCAATGGAGGATTTATATGCAGATTAATGTGACGTTTCGTCATACAAAGCCATCAGAGGAGTTGAAGGACTACGTTAGAGAGAGATATTCCCGTCTTATGAAATATAGCGATTCACCCATGAACGTCCATGTGGTGTTGTCATCTGAAAAATTCAGGAATACTGCCGAGGTGGTGGTGTCAGGGAACGGGATAAGGGCTGCGGCCAAACAAGAGCACGATGATCTTAGGGCGGCTATAGATCTTGTCCTGGACAAGATCGAACGGCAACTCAAAAAGTTCCGAGAAAAGATCAAGAGCAAGAGGTACTCCTCCGCAAGCGCAGGAAGCATCCAGAAACCAGAATATTCCCCAGATGACACTGGCCAGGAGCCGGTTATCACAATACAGAAGATCAATCCCAAACCCATGTCGATAGAAGAGGCGGCAGACCAGTTGCAAATAAGCGGCAGCGGCTTTCTTGCCTTTTTGAATGCAGATACCAATAGGGTCAATGTGATCTATTGGCGCAAGGATGGGGGTTTGGGCTTATTGGAACCGTGATCAGTGAGGATTTTAAACCATCTTTGCACCAAAGGTATTGACCCTGATTTCAAGGCCACCTCCAAGGAGGAAGTCCTTAAAAAGCTTGCAGCCAAGGCTGTTGCAATAGCCGAGGGGATGGACGAAGCTCAAATTTTCGATATCCTACATGAAAGAGAGGACCTTGGCACTACTGGCATTGGTCAGGGGATAGCCATACCCCATGGAAAGATACCAGGACTCAAGACCCTGTGTATAATCGTTGCCAGATGCAAAGATGGTGCACCTTTTGATGCAGTGGATGCGATGCCGGTTTATGTCATCGTGCTCCTTCTTGCACCAGACGATGCAACTACTACCTATCTTAAGGTTCTGGCCAGGATTTCACGGGTACTCAAAATGGAAGGAGTAGTGGACAGGATACGTAATGCCAGGGATGCAACAGAGATAAAACAGATAATAGCCGAGGCTGAAAATCATCTCTGATCCCGTCTGGTGTATTTCATGTTGTTGTTCTCTTTTGTGGTTTTGGGGTGACTGCTGTTTTGGATAAGAATATTCAGGTAGTTGTCATAACCGGCATGTCTGGGTCAGGCAAGAGTACGGCCCTCAAGGCATTTGAAGACATGGGCTACTACTGTGTAGACAATCTGCCCATTACACTCCTCCCCCAGTTTCTGTCTCTGAGTGAAAAGATTGCCGAGATTCCGACTCGTATCGCCCTTGTCATGGATGTAAGGGAGAAGGGCTTCCTCGATCAGTACAATGCCATATTCAGAGAAGTTAAGGAGAAGGGCTTTCACCTCGAGGTGCTCTTTCTCGGAGCCTCTGATAACGTCTTGGTACAGAGGTTCAACCAGACCAGGAGAAAGCATCCCCTGCAGAAAAAGGGTGATTTGGAGGCTGCCATAAAGGAAGAGCGGGAAAGGCTCAGAGGTCTAAGGGAGTGCGCGGACAATTTCATCGATACCTCAAAAAAGAATGTCCATCAGCTTAGACGCATGGTCCTGGATCTCTATTCCTCCCGAGAGGACCTCACAAGACCTCTGATTCACGTGGTTTCCTTTGGATTCAAGTACGGTGTGCCCCCTGATGCAAACCTGGTCTTTGATGTGCGGTTTCTTCCCAATCCTTATTTCGTGCCAGAGCTTCGTCCCCTTAGTGGCCTCGAGGATCCAGTCTACGATTTTGTCTTCGAAAAGGAGAGGACCAAGGAATTTGTGAAACATCTTGAGAACATGTTTTCATTTCTCATTCCCCTTTACCAGGAAGAGGGAAAGGTTTATCTGGTTATAGGGGTTGGATGCACAGGGGGGCGGCACAGGAGTGTTTCTGTGGCCAGATGGCTTGGGGAATTGTTTACACGTCAGGGCCAGGAGGTTATTGTCACCCACAGAGATCTGGATAGAGAAGGATAATTCATATGATCGGTGTAGTAGTTGCAGCTCATGGAAATCTTGCTCAAGAGCTGGTTCAGACGACCAATTTCATAGTTGGCCCCCAGGAAAATCTCATAGCCCTATCCATTGATCCATCGAGGTCAGTGGAAGATATGCAAAATGAGATAAAAAAGGCCATCAATGCCGTGGATCAAGGTGATGGCATACTCGTACTCACGGATATGTTTGGCGGTACCCCTGCAAACATGACCTTGAGTTTTCTAGAAGAGGGAAGGGTAGAGGTGATTACAGGGGCAAATCTTCCGATGCTCATCCGCCTATCCCAATGCAGAGACGGCTCTCTCGGGCTCTACGAAACAGCAGCATCCATTGTGGAATATGCGAGAAAAAGCATCAGTCAGGCTACCCAAATCCTCAAGAAATAATCCTTGCCATTTTGAAGGCAGTTGAGTTGGGCCAGATCCTGGCAAAGGCCCGGGACTTCAGAAGGATCAATAGACTGCTTATTAGAAGGGCTCAAGCTTCTGATCTCGGCTCCATAAGCGCAATAGAGCATGGGGCCCATTTAAGGCCCTGGAGTAGGGTTTCCATAGCCAAAGAGTTGGCAAACGACAACATATCGTCGTTCTGGGTGGCATGCCAGAGGCCACAGCCCGAAAAGGTCGCAGGCTACATCTGTTTTAGGATAATCCAGCCAGAGCTTTATATCCTAAATCTTGCAGTGGAGAAAGGTTTCAGACGCAGAGGTATTGGAAGTTGTTTGATTCTCACTTGCCTTGGTCTCGGTCTGAGACGCAAGATAAAAAGAGCTGTCCTCGATGTACATAGGGAAAATGAACGCGCTATAGGGTTTTATCAAGGCTTGGGTTTTCAATTTTCCGATTCAAACCAAAGAAATAAAAAAAATTTTGCAGTTATGGAGATGCATTTCCCTTAAAGTTGTTTAGATTTTAATATTAGAAAGAAATTTGCACAAAGGAGGATGGCCATGGCTATCAAAGTTGGCATCAATGGTTTTGGACGAATAGGCAGAAATGTGTTTAGGGCATCAAGAATGTATCCGGAATTCAAGGAGATCGAGATAGTAGCAGTAAATGATCTGACAGAGAACAGCGTGCTTGCGCATCTTTTGAAATACGATTCCGTCATGGGACGTTTTGATGCCGACATCACTTGGGATGAAGAAGGATTTGTGGTAGATGGCCAGCAGATTCACTGCACTGCCATCAGGGAGCCAGCCCAGATACCTTGGGGCGAATTTGGCGTGGAATACGTCATAGAGGCGACAGGTAGGTTTCGGGAGGCGTCTCTTGCCCATGGACATATTGAGGCTGGTGCCCAGAAGGTGATCATAAGTGCACCTGCAAAGGGTGAGGATGTCACAATAGTCATGGGAGTCAATGAGGACGATTACGATCCTGTCAACCATCAAATTATATCCAATGCCTCCTGCACTACCAATTGTCTGGCGCCCGTGGCCAAGGTGATCATGGACCGGTTTGGCATAGTCAGTGGGCTTGTCACTACGGTGCACGCCTATACCAACGACCAGCGCCTTCTTGATTTTCCCCACAATGATCTGAGACGTGCCAGGGCTGCAGCCGTCAATATGATACCAACCAAGACTGGAGCCGCTGCAGCGGTTAGCAAGGTGATCCCAGAGCTGCAAGGAAAGTTCGATGGTCTTGCAGTAAGGGTGCCTACTCCTGATGTTTCCCTGGTGGATCTGGTGGTGCATGTGGAAAAGAGTGCTACAGTTCCAGAGGTGAACGAGGCGTTGAAGGCTGCGACCAGTAAGTTTCTGGGCTACACAGAGGAGCCTTTGGTCTCGAGTGATTTTCTCATGAATCCCCATTCCTCGATAGTCGATGCCCAATGTACAAGGGTGGTAGAGGACAGGCTCATAAAGGTCATGTCATGGTATGATAATGAATGGGGTTATTCAAACAGGCTCCTGGACCTCATACTCCATATGGAAGCCAACAAGGCAGTCTGAGCATGGCGGAGATACTCGAACAGTCAAAGGCCCTGAAGGTAAACCTCAAGGAAACAGAGGTCAAGCAGCTCCACATCGAGGAGAAATACAAGGTCTTGAGGCAGGCTGTTTCCGATTACAAAGGTGTCTTGAGGGCCGTTGACAATCTCTTGTTTGAACTCCATCATCCCTTCAAGAACTGGACGGCCCTGGTCAGTGACCTGCGCTCCTTTGCCCTCAAGAATTTTAATACATATATCCGCGCACCAGAGGGTACAGGGGCGTGCAGGGTACTTCTCGAGACATTCCTCGACCTGATAGAGGAGGCGCCGAGAAAGAAGCAAAAGGTCTCTGCTGCCGATGGCCTTCTGGCCTATATGGAAAAGATTGTGCAGGCCACTGATGACGAAACCCTCCAGAAGCTTCTTCCTGCCTTCAGCGATATCTTCAAAAATCTAAATCAGGTCGAAACCGAAATTATAGCTGCAATAGCCACAAGCTATCATCCACTGGCAAGGCTTATGAAGCGGCTTGCGGACAGGGTTCCAGAAAATGTCAAGCACCAGGACCTTTGGCATTGGTGCAAGGAACTCATGTTAAAGGTGCGGCTTGTTTCCTATAAGTATTGGCTGGGTATTGAAGGTCCACAAAAGTGGCTAAAACAGAGCCTCAAAAATTATGGGCTGCGTATTGATCCTGAGGATTATCAAAGGATAATGCGCCTTTTAGACCCTGTCAGCCATGACTTTTTTCAGGAGCTCATAGATAAGGTCCACGAAATAGCGAGGAATCAGAAAGGCAGAGATGCGGTGCTTGCGCTGGCAGAGCTTCCGGGCTACATGGACGTGGTTCGCAAGTACAAGGAAATCGCCCAGGAACTCGGCCAGATGCCTTGCCGATTGTCGTTCGAGGATGAAAAGGGCCGGGAGGTAGAAGGTATTTCCATTTATCTCTTGTTTCTCTTCCACATGGTTGAGATGGAGGGCCTTAACCTTATCCATGAAGAGATACTCAGGCAGCTGAACAAAAACCTCCTTTGCCTTGTCAAAACAGCGGACTTTTATGAACTTAGAAAGGTCTTGCCAAGAAGCTTCACCCTTCTCAAACAACAGGTAGGCCAGTTTCCAAGAACCGCCCTTCAGTGCATAAATGCCATAGGAAGAGAGATCCTCCAAAGGGAGAACACCAGGCTCATAGAGTTGTTTCTCGAAGAAGTGGTAAAGTTTGGATTTCAGACCCCTGGCATACAAGGCGTTGACATAGAATGGCATGTCCTGAGCAATCCAGCACATCTGCAAAACATCAGGGCCTGGCTGGACCTGGTGTGCCTGAAGCCAAAGGTTTGCAGCACGCTTCTTTCTGCCCTCACCATAAACCTGCAACTGGGTGGGACATGTATAAAGGATACAGATCTGTTTCAGCGGGATATTACAAGGCTTTTGAACAGTGACATCGAACCCATTTACAATCTTGTAAAGGAGTTTGCCAGGACCATTCCAGTCTACTTCAATGAAATAGGCGCTGAAGGCCTGTTGAGGGATGTTTCCACCGAACTGGATGAGATCTCGAGGAGAAAGGATCTCCTGATACACTTTCTCAGGAAGCAAAGCCATGTTGAGAGTAACAATCTCATAGTTGATTTCATAGAGGCCATTTTCTGCTTTTGGTATTCAAGGCAGAAATCAGGACTTGAGCCATATCTTGCTCCTGAGATCCTGGGCCAGATTCCAAGTTCTGGCCCCTACGTCGACCATGTGCACAAGATAATAAGGCACCTGGCCTCTGCCCTTGGTATGGAACCATTTGCAGGGAAACTGGATGTGCTTCTGAACGTGCCGGAATCCAAGGTTAAGGAGCTTATAGATGAGGTAAAGGATGTGCCCTTTCATGAAAAGAGGCGTGTGGAGCTCCTGGTCAAGATGTACCGTTTGGAGTACATGAAATATCACCTTGGGGTGCAAGAAATACGCTATCACCTGGAAGAGGCCAAGAAGCTAGGCTTTGAGGGGCTGGAGCAAGTGCTTGGGGTTATAGACTCGGATGACAGCGAGCAGGCTCTTAAGGTGATTCTGGATGAATTGGAAAAATTAAAGGAGATCATACTGTCCCGGGAGAAGTTCGAAGTCCAGGAGAGCATCTATCATAAGAGGCACATTGCAGCAGATATTCCATCCATGTACGGGAAGTACCATGAGAAAAAGTTTGATGCCCTGGGCCTGACGTTCCGCCTGGAAAATCTGGGAAACATCTTCTTTGAAAGATTGATTGCAGAGATCGAGGTGCCCTTTATCACCAGGGCCACGTTTGTGACCATACTCAGGCACCTGAAGCTTCTTTGGCGCGCAGTCCAGCTAAATGGGGTCTATTCCAAGAAATTTTCTACCTATCTGACCCTGTTGGAAAAGTCTCTGGGGGTCAGACGTTTTTCCTTTACCCAATATCTTGATATTGTAAAAGGGCTTTCAGAAGGCGTAAAAGACATGATATATGTCTATTACTTGAGCCCTCATGAAGATAACCTCAATGAGATCATCCGGCAGCTCTGGCCCGATAAGATCCTGCCAAAGTACAAGGCATCCATCCATGAGAATGCATCCCTTACAGATGTGGTTCACCACGTTTCTGAATCGTTTCTGAGGGGGCTAATATCCTCGACCTTTGGTCTTCAGCACTTGGATAATTTCATTGCAAGGCTCTATCAGGTACTTAGGGAGCAGCGGGAGTTTCTGGAGCCAAGAGAGCTCGACATGCTGCTTAGCTACGATCCTGGCCAGGATCTTTGCTCCATATACAACCCCGACAAGGCCACAGGCAATCTCATTCAGCTCGGCAACAAGGGCTACAACCTGTTGCTCCTTGCACAGGAAGGTCTTCCGGTGCCCCCTGCAATCGTCGTGACCACGGAGGTCTTCAGGTATTATTCCCTCTTTTATAAGCTGCCTGGGGCCTACAGGAACTTCAGGCGCCAGGTCCGCTTGGGTGTCAAGGAACTCGAAGAAAGATGTGGGGCAAGTTTCGGGCAGAAGTCAAACCCCCTGCTTCTTTCAGTCAGAAGTGGAGCGGCCATATCGATGCCAGGCATGATGTCCACGATAATCAACGTGGGTATAAACCCTGAGATCACAGAGGGCCTTGCTGAAAAGACCGGTAACATGTGGTTTGCATGGGACAATTACCGCCGTTTTATCCAGTCGTGGGCCATGTCTCTCGGTTTGGAACGGGAAGTTTTCAGTTCGCTCATGGAGAACCAGAAGGCCCGGTATGGCGTTAGGAAAAAGAGGGAATTTACAGGGGAACAAATGAAGGAGCTCGCCTTGGGCTACAGGGAGGCTGTGATAGAAAGGGGTATACAAGTAGAGGACGACCCGTTTGAGCAGCTTCTCACGTCCATAAGGCTCGTGCTTCAGTCGTGGGAATCAGAAAAGGCGAAGGCCTATAGGGAGATCATGGAAATATCGGATCACTGGGGAACTGCCGTCATCGTTCAATCCATGGCCTTTGGCAACCTTTCTTCTTCTTCAGGCACAGGTGTGGTATTTACGGCAAATCCCCACAAGAAGCTCGACAGGATCAGCCTTTGGGGGGATTATACTGTAGGGAATCAAGGGGAAGACATAGTGAGCGGTCTTGTTGCCACGAATCCTGTTTCAGTTGAGCAGAGCGAGGAGCTTGGCATGCCGCCTGCCCAAAGCCTTGAAAAGCGTTTTCCCAACATCTACGATGCCCTGCTAAATTGGGTAAAGTACCTGATCTTTGAAAAAAAATGGACTCCGCAGGAGATCGAATTCACCTTTGAAGGGGAAAAGGGTTCAGACCTTTACATACTCCAGACAAGAGACATGGTCACCAAGAGGCGTGGCAGGGTAAGTGTGTTTGTGCCTTCTGAAGAATTGGAAAAGAGCTATGTTACCAGGGGCATAGGAGTCAGTGGTGGGGCCTTGAGTGGAAAGGCCGTCTTCACCTTGGAAGAGATAGAAGAGATACGCAACAAGGAGCCGGACAGCAAGTTGATTCTAGTCCGTTCCGATACTGTGCCAGACGACATAAAGGGCATTTCTGCTGCAGACGGTATACTTACGGCCAAGGGTGGACAGACTTCCCATGCATCTATTGTGGCATTCAGGCTGGATAAGACCTGTGTTGTGGGTTGCGAGCAGATGAAGGTGTTTGAGCTCGAGGGCAAGGCAGAGATCCAAGGGCATGTCATCCGTTCTGGAGATTTCGTGAGTATCGATGGCAGAAACGGCTTTGTCTATCTGGGACGCCACGAGACAAGGATGGAGGAAGACGCCTCCCTTGTCTGAAATCATCAGGGCCTGTTGGCCATTAAGGAATTTTTGGGTTGGGTCTTTCTGGATCCTGTTTTTCAGAGGCCCGGTTTTTTAAGGATTAATGGTTGAATCGGTAAATAAAGAACAAGTTGGAGGAGGTGCCCGCATGTCTGTTTCGAACAATGAAACCCGGCCCATGAAACTGGGGATAAACGGTCTAGGACGTATAGGAAAGCTGAGTCTTTGGTACTATGTGAGCAAAAAGAGTTTTTCCGAGATAGTGGTGAATATTGGCAGGCAGGTAGGCCAAGGGCTTCAAGACATAGCTGCTTCCATCGAACGGGACAGCACCTATGGAAGGCTGGGAGCGTATCTGTATGGCCACACATGCCCAAGGGTAATAGAAAATCTGGATGAAGCCACTGGCAGGATGACGATTGACGGGGTTCCTGTAACGATCCTTAGGGAAAGCAGAGATCCCAAGGGCATAGACTGGCAGGGAAATGGAGTGCGTCTCGTTGTAGACACCACTGGAGTCTTTAGGGATCCCACACTGCCGGCTGATCATCCAAGGGGAAGTCTTCGAGGCCACCTTGACGCAGGGGCAGAAAAGGTCATCCTTTCTGCGCCATTTAAGATAAAGGACAAGGCCGCAGAAATGCCCGAGGATGCAGTGACCACTGTGATGGGGATCAATGAAGACGACTACATTCCCGAAAAGCACAGGCTCGTCTCCGCTGCCTCATGTACAACGACCTGTCTATCCTTTATGGTAAAACCCATCTTGGACCATTTTGGCGCAAACAATATCCTCTCTGCCTCAATGGTGACTGTGCATGCGGCAACGGGCAGCCAGCAAGTGCTGGACAGGCTCCCCAAGACAGGGGCAAAGGATCTCAGGAAGAATAGGAGCATATTCAACAATATTATTCTTACAACCACTGGTGCGGCAAAGGCCTTGGGGCTCGTGATACCAGAGATGAAAAACATTGGTTTCATTGCCGAGTCTGTCCGAATCCCCACAAATACTGGCTCTCTCATAGTGCTTGTTATGACGATCCAGGATGAGAGCCTCGAAAGTCCCATTAACCGCGACATAATAAACGGCATATATAAGAGGGCGGCTGAAGGCCCTATGAAGGGCAGGCTGATATTTACAGAGGAACAGCATGTGTCAAGCGACATTATTGGAATGCCAGCAGCTGCGGCCATAATTGAAGGTACTGAGACACATACCCGTACCGCAACCATACAGATCGATCCGCGAAAGGCCTGTAGAGGTATAGGAGAATCCACAACTATAATTTGTGATACCATCACCATCCCTATTACAAAAATGGTAGTTTATGGTTGGTACGATAACGAGCTTGGAAGTTATACCAACCTCCTTGGTGAAAGGACCATTTCTATTGCCGATTCCATGATGTAGAAAAATCTTTTACAGGGAATCTTTAGCTAAAGGGGGGATGGCTATGGATATATTGAATATGCTATCAATCATGTTTGGAATGGTATCCGCAATGTCAGGTGCCTACACTGTGGGTTACATGCATGGCAGACATAGCCGTTAGAAATGTCGCGTCTTTGGTATGGAGGTGGCCATGATCAAGTATATTGATGAAATCGATGTCTCAGAAAAGAGGGTGTTTATGAGGGTGGATTTTAATGTGCCCCTGGATGAAAATTGTGAGATAGCAGATGATCACAGGATCAGGGCCGCATTGCCATCTGTAAGATATGCCGTTGACAAGGGTGCAAGGTTAATAGTTGCATCCCATCTCGGACGTCCCAAGGGAGAGAGGGTGCCTGAGTTGAGTCTAGCACCTGTTGCCTCGCGATTGTCACAGCTTATAGGGAAAGAGGTGGCCATGGCTCCTGATTGTGTAGGGCCTGAAGCAGAAAAAATGGCCTCAGATCTTCAGCCAGGCGGGGTGCTTCTTCTTGAAAATCTGAGATATCACAAGGAGGAACAGGCCAATGACCCAGATTTTGCAAGGGCCTTGGCCTCACTTGCGGATGTGTATATCAATGATGCCTTTGCTGTCTCCCACAGGGCCCATGCTTCTGTGGTGGGGGTGCCTTCCTTCCTTGATGAATGCGCAGGAGGTTTCCTCCTGAAAAACGAGATCACCTATTTCGAAAAGGCCATGAAGGAGCCAGACCGTCCCCTCCTTGCAATCCTTGGCGGTGCCAAGGTTTCGAGCAAGCTCGGTGCCATAGAAAATATTCTGAAGAGGGTGGACAAATTGATTATAGGCGGTGCAATGGCCAACACCTTTTTGCTGGCTGAAGGGGTGGCCGTAGGAAGGTCTCTTACAGAGCCTGATCTTTTGGATACGGCAAAGGCCATAATGGAACAAGCAGATAAATCTGGCATAGAGCTTTTATTGCCAGTCGATTGTATTGCGGCAAGTGGGCTTGAAGCAGATGCAGATGTTGTTACTGTAAATGTCAGTCAAGTTCCAGATGATATGATGGTGGTAGATATCGGACCTAAGACCATCGATCTTTTCAAGGAAACCATCGCTGAGGCTGCAACGATTGTATGGAATGGGCCCATGGGCGCCTTTGAGATAGAGCCTTTTTCAAGGGGGACCATGGAGGTTGCCCATGCCGTAGGAGCAAGTCCTGCCCTTAGCATAATTGGAGGCGGGGATACGGACCTGGCTGTCCAAAGGGCAGGTGAGGCAGAAAATGTGTCATATATGTCAACTGGCGGTGGCGCCTTTTTGATGCTTCTTGAAGGCAAAGAGCTTCCTGGCTTCAGGGCACTTGAACAATGTTGCGCTAAATAAGAGAGGGAGATGAACGATGGCAAATAGAATTCCAATCCTTGCAGCCAATTGGAAGATGCATAAAACTTTACATGAGATGGAAGAGTTCTTCTCAACCTTTCTACCCTTGGTGCAGGGAATCAA
Organism: uncultured Thermodesulfatator sp.; assembly: GCA_964581255.1. Classification (GTDB taxonomy): domain Bacteria; phylum Desulfobacterota; class Dissulfuribacteria; order Dissulfuribacterales; family QOAL01; genus QOAL01. Next base: position 11,088 of record CAZOMT010000002.1, on the reverse strand, counting down.
GGATAGAGAAATTTTTATAGCTCCTTCCTTCGTCTATTTGAAGGATGCAATTGGTATTACTGTGGATTCAGAAGTCAAGATAGTAGCCCAGAACATGTATCATGAGGAACAAGGTGCCTTTACCGGGGAAGTTTCTCCATTAATGCTTCGTTCCATACAGGTGGAAAACGTAATACTTGGACACTCGGAAAGGCGTCACATTTTTGGAGAAAGCGATGAGCTTATTGCCAAAAAGGTAAAATCTGCTGTTTCTCATGGCCTTAGTGCCATACTCTGTATTGGAGAGACCCTTCAAGAGAGAGAGGCTGGGCATACCCATCAGGTGCTTTCTTCCCAGCTAGATAAGGGGCTTGAGTTGCTTTCAGACCAGGATTTTCCTCGGGTCTCTGTTGCGTATGAGCCAGTGTGGGCCATAGGCACAGGCCAGACAGCAAGCATTGAACAGATTCAGGAGGCCCACAGCCTTGTCCGAAAGGGCGTGAAAGATCGTGCAGGACAAGCGGTTGCACAACAAATGAGAATATTGTATGGTGGCTCGGTCAAGCCCGGAAACGTCAGACAGATTATGGCATTGGAAGACGTGGATGGGGCTCTTGTAGGGGGTGCGTCCCTTGAGCCAGAAAGTTTTGCCAGAATAGTCAAATTTGAAGAAAACTGAATAGGTAATCAATTTAATGTTTACATTTTTGGTAGTCATTCACGTTATCGCTTGTACGGTGCTGGTAGTGACAGTGCTACTCCAACAGGGCAAGGGCGCCGAAGTGGGCGCAGTGTTTGGGTCGAGTGAAGCGATCTTTGGAAGCACTGGTCCAGCAACCTTGTTGAGCAAGGTTACAACGGTCGCAGCTGTAGTGTTTATGCTCACGTCTTTGTCTCTCACCTACCTGTCTATACATAGCAGGGGAGGGTCTGTTATGCAGAAGGTTCAACAGGCTCCTGTAATGCCAGCACATCTGCCATCCATGCCCAATGCGCCTGATACAGGGGGGCAAGAGGGTGTCGCGACAAAGCCTCAGAAGGCAGTTTCACCTGATAAGAGCCCAGGCGCCATGGAGGCCACAAAGGCCTCAAGCGAAAAGGCAGCAGAATCTGCAGCAACCCCAGTGTCTGCTGCTCAACAAAAGAAATAGATCCCGTCCATGTGCCGAAGTGGTGGAATTGGTAGACACGCTATCTTGAGGGGGTAGTGGGCAACCGCCCGTGGGGGTTCGACTCCCCCCTTCGGCACCATTTTAAGAGCGATTGATTAATTATTCCTCTTGACAATTTTTCTCCCAGGGAATATAAGATATGTGTCATTCCTGAGCGCAGATTCATTTTAAACATCAATGAATGAGAATTCATTTAGATTACACGGGTAGTAGGCTCGAAAAATACAAAAAATTACTAAGAAAGGAGATTTAGGGCAATGGCTTTAGTTAATCCACACGGTTCACAAAAGAAGCTCATGCCACTTCTCTTAAAGGGAACTGAGAGAGAAGATGAGATTGGGCGCGCAAAAGACTATAAGAGGCTGAATATCTCTTCAAGGGAGTCAGGTGACATCCTTATGTTGGGCATGGGCGCATTTACTCCTCTTAACGGCTTCATGGTCAAGGATGATTATGACGGAGTAGTCGAGGAGATGAAGCTGCGCAAGGTGGACCCGGGCACCATGTGGCCTCTGCCTGTTACCCTGTCTGTTGATGAAGAAACAAGAAAGACCATTAACGAAGGCGACAAGGTAGCGCTCCATGACAGCGAGACTGGTGAGCTCATGGCTACCATGGAAATCCAGGAGATCTGGGAGCCCGACAAGAGGAAGGAGTGCGAATTGTGCTTCAAGGGTGAGGGTCCAGATTCTGAAAGATTCTGGGAAGTTGCTGAAGAAGATCACCCAGGTGTGCAGCAGGTTCTCAACTCTGGCAAATATTATGTTGGAGGCCCAATAAAGACTCTGTCCGAAAAGGATTTCAAGCAGCAGTATGGCGATGCATATATGCATCCATCAGTATCCCGTCAGATTTTTGAAGACAGGGGCTGGAGCACAGTTGCAGCGTTCCAGACCAGGAACCCTATTCACCGCTCCCATGAATTTCTTACCAAGATCGCTCAGGAAGTGCTTGATGGCGTATTTATTCACGCTCTAGTGGGTAAACTGAAACCTGGCGACATTCCTGGTGACTGGAGGATGAGGTGCTACAAGGCACTGCTCGACAACTACTATAACATGGAGCGCACAGTCCTTGGTGTTTATCCCCTTGAGATGCGCTACGGTGGCCCCAAAGAAGCTCTTCTCCACGGTATCTTCCGTCAGAACCACGGTTGTTCTCACCTTATTATTGGTCGTGACCATGCAGGTGTTGGCGACTTCTACGGATTGTTTGAGGCACAAGAAATCTATGACAAGCTGTGGGATGGAGCTCTTGAGCTTCAACCACTGAAGATAGACTGGACATTCTGGTGTCATAAGTGTGGAGGTATGGCCTCCCTCAAGACCTGCCCACACGACAAAGAGGATAGGGTTGTCGTCAGCGGTACCAAGTTCCGCCGTCTCATGAGCGAAGGCAAGATTGATGAGGTTCCACCAGAATTTTCAAGGCCAGAAGTGCTTGCTATTCTTGCAGAGTACTACTCCAATCCTGAAGCAAGGGCTGTAAAGATCAAGAAGGGCGCATTCGAAGACCTGAAGTAGAAGTAGAATTTCAAAGTGTAAGAGGCTGCGGGCCAGTCGGCCCGCCTTATCAATTGTTTAGGACGTAAATAAAAAACGTGTAGGAGGTATTAAAATGCCAAGCTTTGTCAACCCGGAAAAATGTGATGGTTGCAAAGGTGGGGAGAAGACAGCATGCATGTACATCTGCCCCAACGATCTGATGGTTCTTAATCCAGACGAGATGAAGGCCTACAACCAGGAGCCTGATCAGTGCTGGGAGTGCTACTCCTGTGTGAAGATCTGTCCACAGGGTGCCATTGAAGTCCGCCACTATGCCGACTTGGCTCCTATGGGTGGTTATGTGCAGCCTATGCGCGGTACAGACTCCATCATGTGGACGATCAAGTTCAGGAACGGCAACATAAAGCGCTTCAAGTTCCCGATCAGGACGACCCCCGAAGGTTCAATCAAGCCCTATGATGGGAAGCCCTCACCAGGCGCTGACCAGCTGGACAATGAGCTGCTTTTCACTGAAACGGCAGACAGCTCAAGGGCAACTTGCAAGCCATCTGATTTCTAAGATCAGGGCTTAAGTTTTAGATGTCAAACAGGAATTGAACCAAAAATTTTTAAAGGAGGAATAAGAAATGGGACTTCCAAATAAACCGACTTGGGAACTCTTGGCAGAGCCAGATCTTTCCAAAGTAGCGGTCGAAGAATACAACTATGATGCCCTTATCGTAGGCGGTGGTATGGCAGCATGTGGTACAGCATGGGAAATCGGCAAATGGCTTCCCGACGGAGCAACCTGCTGCATGGTGGACAAGGCATCTGTAGAGCGTTCCGGTGCTGTTGCACAGGGTCTTTCAGCCATCAACACCTACATTGGCGAGAATACCCCTGCAGATTACGTCCGCATGGTCAGAAACGACCTCATGGGTGTTGTACGCGAAGATCTGATCTTCGACCTTGGCCGCCACGTGGATGACTCAGTTCATCACTTTGAGGAGTGGGGACTTCCAATCTGGAAGCAGAAGGGAGACGAAGGAAAGAAGCTTACAGAGGGTGGAAAGCCAGTTCGTACAGGTAAATGGCAGATCATGATCAATGGTGAATCCTACAAGTGTATCGTAGGTGAAGCTGCAAAAGCCGCTCTCGAAGAAAAGGGCTATGATCTCCATGAGCGTGTATTCATCGTGAAACTTCTTCTCGATGCCAACAAGGAAAACACCATTGCTGGCGCTGTGGGATTCAGCACACGTGAGAATAAGGTTTGCATCTATAAGGCCAAGGCAATAATGGTTGCCTGCGGTGGTGCAGTTAATATCTTCCGTCCAAGGTCTACTGATGAAGGTAAGGGCCGTGCATGGTATCCAGTATGGAATGCTGGTTCCACATATGCTATGTGCATGCAGGTTGGCGCCGAGATGACCATGATGGAAAACCGTTTCACCCCATCTCGTTTCAAAGATGGTTATGGTCCAGTCGGTGCTTGGTTCTTGCTCTTCAAGGCTACAGTTACCAACGGCTATGGCGAACATTATGTAAAGAGTGATGCTGCAAAGGCTGAACTTGCCAAGTACAAACCCTACAGCGAATCTGCCGTTACACCTACCTGTCTCCGTAACCACTTGATGCTCTTCGAAATGAAGGAAGGCCGTGGCCCGATCTTCATGGATACAGCAGCCGCACTTAACGCCTTCCTGGAACAGAAGAAGGCCGAGGGCATGGACGAAAAGGCCCTTAAGAAATACTGGAAAGAGCTTGAGAGCGAAGCATGGGAAGACTTCCTTGACATGTCGGTTGGTCAGGCCGGTCTCTGGGCTTCAATGAACGTAGAGCCTGAGAAGGTTGGTTCTGAGATTATGCCAACTGAGCCTTATATGCTTGGTTCACACTCTGGTTGCTGCGGCATCTGGGTAAGTGGCCCCAACGAAGACTGGGTACCAGATGAATACAAGTGGGGATACAACAGGATGACCACTGTAAACGGTCTGTTCACCTCTGGTGACGGCGTTGGCGCATCTGGTCATAAGTTCTCCTCAGGTGCCCATTCAGAAGGCCGTATAGCAGCCAAGGCCATGGCTCGCTACATCCGCGATAATGCCGATTTTGCTCCTTCACTCAAGCAGAGTGAGGAAGAGCTGAAGGAAGAGATCTACAGGCCTGTAAAGGTCTACTACGAGAATTATCAGAAGACCACACATGAAATGGTCAACCCGGAATATATCAAGCCGCGTCATATGATGGAACGCCTCATGAAGTACACTGATGAGTACGGCGGTGGCTGGTCTCCATACTACATGACAAATGGCAAGCTTCTTGAAATAGTCATGAGGCATCTCCAGTGGCTCAGGGAAGACTCAGAGAAGATGGCTGCAGGTGGTCTACATGAACTTCTCAGGGCCTGGGAAAACCTCCATAGGATCTGGACAGTCGAAGATCACCTCCGTCACATACAGTTCCGTGAAGAGAGCCGTTACCCTGGCTTCTACTATCGCGGTGACTTTATGCAGGTTGACGACAAGGGCTTTGATGAGGGTGGTTGGAAGTGCTTTGTCAACTCCAAGTACGATCCCAACACCGGCGAGTGGACCTGTATGAAGAAAAAATGTTATCAGATCATTCCTGAATAATAGTTGGACTAGCCAATTAGATATTGGCAAATGATCTGGAACTTAGTATAACTGACCAGGCACCGGGTCCTCGGTGCCTGGCATTTTTTTATCTTATTCAGGCACAAGTGTCCCACGGGAGTACTTTTGGGAAAGAGTGTCGCCGTGGACCACTTGTCCTGCATAGTTTCAAGCTGCATTTAAGATGTGGTAAAAATTCAAAATTAAAAAAGGAGCGGGGAGATGAGTGATAGCATCTTAGTCATTGGCGGAGGCTTTAGTGGAATAACAGCCGCCGTCGAGGCCGCTGAAATGGGCTACGACGTTTATCTGGTAGAAAAGGAAAGCTATCTGGGCGGTAGGGTCGCTCAGCTTAACAAGTACTTTCCCAAGATTTGCCCACCTACATGCGGGCTCGAAATGAATTTCAGGAGGATAAAGACAAATCCTCGAATCACCTTCTATACCATGGCAGATGTGGAATCGGTGAGCGGTGGTCCTGGGGATTTCAATGTCTCCATAAAGGTAAGGCCCAGGGGCACAACACCGCAGTGCACCAACTGTAAGCCTGGGGAGGCGGCTGCCACCACTGAGATTCCAAACGAGTTCAACTTTGGCATGAACACCAGGAAGGCTATCTATCTACCACATCCAATGGCTTATCCGCATCAATGTGTGTTGGATATGCAGAGTGTGGATACCTCAGAGATAGAGACCATAAAATCAGCCATGCCAGCTGGACATGTGGATCCTTCACAAACAGAGGAAACAGTCAATCTCAATGTAGGTGCCATTATTATGGCCACAGGATGGCAACCCTACGATGCCAACAAGATAGATAATCTTAAATTTTCAGAATATGAAAATGTCATTACCAACATGATGATGGAGCGCCTGGCTTCTCCTTCAGGCCCCACTGAGGGCAAGATCCTGAGGCCATCAGACAACGAGGAGCCCAAGACTGTGGGTTTCGTACAGTGTGCAGGTTCTAGGGATGAAAACCACTTAGGCTACTGTTCCTATATATGTTGTATGGCAACGCTCAAGCAGATTACGTATCTCAGAGAGCAATCACCTGACATAGAGGCCTATGTCTTCTATATAGATATCAGGTCGCCAGGTAGAAAGTACGAAAAATTTTACAAAAAGCTTAAGGAAGACGACAAGGTCCATTTCATAAAGGGCAAGGTGGCTGATATTCTGCCAGGCTCGGCTCCCGGTTCTGTTAAGCTCGTAGCCGAGGACACAATTGGCGGTGGCAAAAAGGAACAGGAAGTGGATATGGCAGTTCTTGCCACTGGAATGCAGCCGACCGGGGCTGAAACCCAAATCCCTGGAATTGAATACGATCAGGACGGTTTTGTCGTGCCAAAAGACGGCATTATACCATGCGGCTGTGCAATGAGGCCCATTGACGTTGTATCCTCGGCTCAGAGCGCAACAGCTGCAGCATTCAAGGCTGTTCAGACACTTGTGAGGAGGGCAGGCTAATGTCTAAAAAGATAGGTTTGTACGTATATACAGGAGATGGGATTGCCGATGCTGTGGATGTAGACAAGCTCCTGGAGCTTGCTACAAGTGAACTCGGCGTGGCAGTTGCCAAAAAACATGACGATCTCTATTCCCCAGAAGGCTTGGCCATGATCAAGGCGGATGTGGAGTCTGAGGAGTTGAATGCCATAGCCATAGCGGGAATATCCATTCGGTATAATTTTGAGGGCTTGAACATCCCTGGTGTCTATGTTGAAAAGACCAGCCTCAGGGAAATGGTAGCATGGAGCCATCAGATACCTGAAGATGCAGAAGATCCCGAGAAGGAGAAAGAGCATGTTCAGGAGTTGGCAGAAGACTATGTCCGCATGGCTGTAACCAGGTGCCAGAAGGCTGAAATACCTACACCAGATAAGATGGAGGACGCCAACGAAGGTGTCGTGGTAATCGGCGGTGGAGTTACAGGCCTTACGGCAGCACTTGAGGCTGCAAATGCTGGTAAAGATGTCTTGTTGGTTGAAAAGGAACCAGAGCTCGGCGGCTTTGCTGCCAAGCTTCGAAAGCAGATTCCTCTTGGTCCAGACTATTCAGCGCTCATGGACCCAGTAGTTGAGGATCTCATCGGTAAGGTAAATGAAAACACCAAGATCGAGGTTCATACCAACACAGAGATAGCCAGGATTGGCGGAGTCCCCGGTGCCTTTAGGGTTTCCTTAAAGGAAGCAGGCACCAAAAGTGAGTGGGATGCTCCAGTGCCCTTGACAGAAGAAGAAAAGCTTGATGAAAATGGTAACGAGCTATCCGCCGAGGATCAGAAAAAACTCTATGATGAAAAGAATGAAGGCCGGCGCGATTACATGGAAGAGGACCCGGATGCCAAGATAGTCGGAGCTGTAGTTCTTGCCTCAGGTTGGAAGCCCTATGAGCCAGCTGAAGATGAGTTCTCCCACTTGGCGTGGGGTAATCCCAATGTAATCACTAATGTGCAGTACGAGGAGATGGCCAAGGAGGGTAAGATAAAAAGACCATCTGATGGGAAGGAAGTAAAAACAGTTGCCTTCGTTCTCAGTCCAGGTGGAAAGGATGACGATGCGGATTTTCCATATGCTGGTGCAGTTACCAGTATGGTTGCACTGAAACATGCCAAATATCTGAGAGAGGATCAGCCTGAAGACGGAAGGGCATACATCTTCTATCAACATATGAGGTCTGTAGGAAAATATGAATATTTCTACAAAGGGCTTCAGGATGATCCAGGTATCTTTCTGACAAAGGGTGCAGTTACTGAAGTAAAACCATCTGGCGATGGACTCAACGTGACTGTAGAGAATACGATCCTTGGAGAGGACATCAATGTAGATGTTGACCTTGTAGTTCTTGGTACCGGAATGGTTCCCACCACGAGGGATGAGGCAGTGGTCAACCTGGCATACAGGCAGGGGCCAGCCTTCCGTGACCTTGACCTCTTTGGTGGTTATTGTGATTCAAACTTCATCTGCTTCCCGTATGAGACAAGAAGAACAGGTATTTATGCCGCAGGTGGAGTCAGAAGGTGCATGACCATTGAGGAATCTATCGAGGATGCAACGGGTGCAGCTCTTAAGGCGATACAATCGGTTGTTGCAGCAGAGGAAGGTCATGCAGTACATCCGCGTACATGGGATTTTGATTATCCAGACTTTTATTTTCAGCGCTGTACACAGTGTAAACGTTGTACAGAGGAATGTCCCTTCGGCGCACTCGACGATGACGAAAAGGGCACACCAAAGCCCAACCCAACGAGGTGCCGCCGCTGCGGAACCTGTATGGGCGCTTGCCCGGAACGTATCATTGGCTTCAAGGACTACAACATCGACGTTGTAGGATCCATGATCAAGGCCATCGAGGTTCCTGATGATGACGATGACAAACTCAGGATGGTATGCTTTGTTTGTGAAAACGATGCCTATCCAGCCCTGGAGAATGCAGCTAGAAAGGGGCTTTCCTGGTCACCACTGGTAAGGATAATCCCTGTACGCTGTCTTGGCTCAGTAAATGTTTCCTGGATCAAGGACGCCATGTCCAGCGGACTTGATGGTGCCTTGCTTCTGGGTTGTAAATTTGGGGATGAGTATCAGTGCCACTTTGTTAAGGGGAGCGAGCTTGCTAACAGGCGTATGGATAATGTGGCCGAATCACTTAATTCTCTTGGTATGGAACCAGAAAGGGTTAGGCTTGTAGAGATAGCCATAGACGAATACGATAAAGTGCCAGAAATAATCAATTCGTTCGTAGACGACGTTCTTGAAATGGGACCTAATCCTTTCAAAGGCTGGTAGGAGGTACCTGAAATGGCTGAAACAAAAAAGATACAGCCGGATTTATCGTTCATTAGGGGGGTTATGGCGGCTGGTGGTGACACGGTCAATAAGTGTTATCAGTGTGCCACCTGTTCAGTGGTATGTCCGCTTTCTACGGAAGACAGGGCGTTTCCACGAAAAGAGATGTTATGGGCACAGTGGGGTCTTGCTGATAAGATCGCCGGAGATGCCGACGTGTGGCTTTGCCACCAGTGTGGTGATTGTTCAGCATATTGCCCGCGAGATGCCAAACCTGGAGATGTGCTTGGTGCCATCCGTATAAATGCCATAAAGCATTATGCTGAGCCAAAGGCACTTGCAGATTTGCTTTCCAATACGGCAGGTGTGCTTGGCACAGTGATAGCGGCATTTGTCGTATGGTATATAGTGGCTTTCCTGTGGTCTCTTCATACAGGGGTCAAATTTCCATTTCCAGAAGGTGAGGTGAATTACCATGAGTATTTCACCTTTATCCCAATAGATATTGTAGTTCTGCCAATTGTAGGCTTGGTTGTTTGGGCTTCCTACAAAGGGGTTACCAACTTCTGGGCAGATATCAGTAAGGGTTCGGGAATGGTATCGTACACTGGCACTGGGCCACATCCGCCCATGGGAGTTCTCTTCTCAAAGTATATGGTGCCAGCATTCCAGGAAATTCTCGCACATAAGCGTTTTGAGGAATGTGGCCAGACTGCTGAGAGAGCAAAGGGGCACAAGCTATTATTGTGGTCTTTCATCATGCTCTTCATAGTGACCACAGTGGTTTTCATCTTGAATGATATCATTTATGTGCCATTCTTGCATGAGGAGTTTACTCCAATGCCGCTGTGGAATCCCATCAAGATATTTGCCAATATTGCAGCAATCATGCTCTTGGTAGGTGCCTGGCTCATCATAAAGATGAGAAAGGAAAAGACAGCAGAAGGTGTACTCAAGAGTTCAGAGCAGGATTGGATACTTATATGGCTGATCTTCTCTGTCGGCATCACGGGTGTGGCCGCTGAACTTTTCAGGCTCATGGGCGTGGGAGCTATCGCATATCCAACCTATATACTTCATCTTGCTACTGTCGTTACCCTTTTTCTGGCAGTGCCTTACAGCAAGTTTGCTCATCTTCTTTACAGGACAACGGCCTATGTATATCAACGCTATGAGGATGATATGAAGGCTGGTAAGGCGGGATTTGGCCTCGAAGTACCTGTTAATCCAGTAGGCCCTCCACCAGAAGAAGAGGAAAGCAAGGACGAGGCTCAGGAGTCGAAGGAATAAGAAAAGAGCAGGCATAACAACATAAAAACGACCATGGGGCCTTTACAGGCCCCTTTTTTTGAGCAGAAAAAATACTTGCAATTTCCATTTTACATACTATTATTTTCTGCTCAGCTTGAGCTGGCGTAGCTCAATCGGTAGAGCAGCTGATTTGTAATCAGCAGGTTGCGGGTTCGAGTCCCATCGCCAGCTCCATGAAAACAGTGTGGAGAGGTTCCCGAGTGGCCAAAGGGGACAGACTGTAAATCTGTTGGCGATGCCTTCGGAGGTTCGAATCCTCCCCTCTCCACCATCTTTTTTTCAGTGGTATATAAGATTTTTGATACGGTTAACAATGTAAGTAATGCCGGGTCAAAGGGTTTAAGGCAATGTTGCGGGAATAGCTCAATTGGCTAGAGCATCAGCCTTCCAAGCTGAGGGTTGCGGGTTCGAGTCCCGTTTCCCGCTCCAAGATTTCTGCCCACGTAGCTCAGTCGGTAGAGCACTTCCTTGGTAAGGAAGAGGTCACCGGTTCAATCCCGGTCGTGGGCTCCACACTGGGCACAACAAGGGGTATCCGGTAATATCCATTAGTCAAAATATTTGAGGAGCAACACACCATGAGCAAGGAGAAATTTGAGCGTACGAAGCCGCACGTAAACGTAGGCACCATAGGTCACATAGACCATGGCAAGACTACCTTGACAGCAGCCATAACCAGGGTGCTAGCTCAGAAGGGGTGGGCAGATTTCACGCCATT
>CAZOMT010000001.1:0-2744 GCA_964581255.1 uncultured Thermodesulfatator sp. | reverse complement strand
AACCACGAAGCTATCAGGATCAGGATTCAGTACCTCCCAATGTTCCTTCAGTTCACTTCCTTCAAAGTCATCAAAGAAGTAGACTTCCGCCTTTGGTGCAGGGGGAGGAGAGGCAACCTCTTTCTTCACCTCGGCAAAGGCCTTCCTGAATCCTTCCGTGTTCTTCGCATTGAAATAGCGGCCTTTGCCTTCTCTGGCGATGCACTCCAATTGCTTCCTCTCATCATCAGAAACATCAAACCCTATCACATGGATCTTAAGGCCCACTCCTGCTGCTGCCAGCTTCTTAGCTGCCTGACAGGGATCACCTCCGCAGGTCTCGTTGCCATCAGAGACCAGAACCACATAGTTGTTCTCCCCTTTAAGTGAGGCAAATAGAGGAAGAGACTGCTCCAGAGAATAGGTAAGAGGGGTTTTCCCCTTGGGCTGGATGGTGTCTATCTGCTTGGTGAGCTTCTCAGGATCATTTGAGCCAATGGGAATCAGGAGTTCCACATCCTTGCAGTCCCCCTCTGACCTGTGTCCATAAGCCATGACTCCCACATTGGTATCTGGGGGCAGGTCCTTCAGAAGAGATGTCAGAACCTTCTTTGCGGTGGTGATCTTTGGCACTCCATCTACCTGTCCCCACATGGAACTAGAGCCGTCCAAGATAAAGAGTACGTTGGTTGAAGCAAGGCCCTGAGAAATAAAAAGGACCAAACTCAAGACCGCTAAGAACATCATGAAAATAGACTGTCTCTTCATGCAACACCTCCTACCAAAAATTATAATATTCGAGATGAGGAAGCAGAAGGACGGTTACAACTGATGAGCCAAGAAGCCTGCTATGGAGTCAGTCTTTTGCTTAACCACACCTCCAAAATTGACCGGACCAGAGAGCCCAACTCATCAAGCAAGATGCTTAAATTTTGTGACCATGAAAGTGTTTTTAAGGGCGTATTATTTGTCATGATATCATGATCAAATAATGGAAAACGCGGTGATAAGAAGTTGCTTTTTTAGCGATTAAGTTGGCAAAAACAAATGTCCTTTTCACCTATCTGTTTCAGCTTGAAATTATCATTAGATGGCCACGTTGGTTCTGTCAATAAAAAAATTGAGCAGATGAAAGAGAGGGGGATCAGGTCTTGAATTATCGTGCCCCCAAATTCCTTAGAAAGTTTTGATGAGTTAATCCTCAACCTTCCATCTTGAACCGACTACCGTGCACCCTTAAAATAACCACTTCCACAGGGGATAAATCAAAATGTTTACATCTTTATACCTGGTTTCCTTCTCTTCATCCCAGGAGAGGAACAGTAAATCCGAAACACCGAATTCCTTGTGGGCCTTCCAAAGGGCTGAAAGTTCTCTCTTGCGGGTAGCTTGGTCAGACAGGTTATGGCAGACTTGGATTGCCTGAAGAGCCACAAGATCCTCTTTTACCAGGAAGTCAACCTCTTTTCCGTCCTTGCTCTGAAAATAGAAGAATTCTTTCCTGCGGCGTAAGAGTTCTGTGGCTACGAGATTCTCCATCAGGATGCCGTAATCAGGCTCCAGGCGAGATTTGAAGGTAGTTATTACCCCGGTATCGTAGGCATAGACTTTTTGTGGGCTCTTGAGGCTTTCCTTTAGCTTAGGGGCAAATCTTTTCAGGCAAAAGATCACCAAACCTTCTTCCAGATATTTTACGTAGTTCTCAACTGTGTGCACACTCCTGAAGGAGAGGACATTCTTTAGTTTGGTAAAAGAGAAGCGGCCACTGGCATTGCTTAGCAGATAGAGGGATAGATCCGAGAGCTTTCTGGCGAACCGCAGGTTGTAGCGGCGTACAATATCCTTGAAGAGTACGCTGTCTATCAAAGTACGCAGATAGTCGCCAGGGGGGATTTTCCCAAGGACTACTTCCGGATAGCCTCCAGCCTCAAGATAGCGGTGGAGATGATTTAGAAGGGTTCCAAGGGTTTCTCGTGAATAAAGTTCTGGATCAAAATCAAAGGGTTGAGCCCTTAGAAATTCTCTAAAAGAGAATCTGAAAAGTCACAATGGGAAACCAGGGAAGGGGACGAAAATGTAAAGTAGGGGACAGGTCTTGAATTATCGTTTTGTTGATGAGCCCGTTTTACCATTTTACTTATGGTTGTATAGTGAAACCCTAAATGCCTATCTATTTCCGACAGGGTGTATCCGTATTCCAGTGGAAGTGAGATGGTAGACTGCGCCTGGAAATTCGATTCGAAGCGGTCTGGCCATAGTAAAAGAATAATGCCTCATAAAAAGTAATAATTCAAAACCTGACCCCCAAATTCCTATAGCTCTTAGCTGCAAGGGATACTGGCGTCTTGCCCGTACCCTTGCCACTCATACTGGAATGACTAACAAATGGCTTGCTAAACAGGGACTCATCTCTATCAAGGAAATGTGGATCAGGATTCACTACCCGGCTACGGCCCGGTGATCTTCGTGAACCGCCTAGTGCGGACCCGCATGCTAGGTGGTGTGGGGAGGGGGGAGAGAAAAACTCCCCCTTACCCGATTATGCTAATTGTTTTTCATTAAATCTTATTGGTTCTAATTTAAAAATTTCCTCTGTCTCTGGACGATTAATCGCATGCCAAAGGTCCCAATCTTGTTGTAATCCCAACCAAAAATCTGCCGACATACCAAACACCTGAGATAGTCTTAAGGCTGTATCAGGCGTGACACGACGATGGCCTTTAATAATTTCATTTAATCGAGGATATGAGACCCCTAATCGCTGA